>JAJFKP010000001.1 GCA_021773135.1 Woeseiaceae bacterium
CAGGTATCGGATCTGCTCGCACCATTCGATCTGGATGCCGACGTTATGGTTCCAGCCATGACCGAACTCCTCGCGGACAGCCTGCCGCGAAACCAGCGGTTACAGAGCTATGCCGACAACGTGTTCCGTGACTGGTCCTGGAACAATGGCGAGAACGCAGCGTTGATGAACGGCATTGAAGGCCTGCTTGCTGCCGACTCTCGTGATTCGCTCGGTGCCGTACTGACACTGGGCGCCGGCGCCGGGCGGCTGGCATACGACGCGCATCTGCAGTTCTCCCCGAAGCTGTCGGTATTGCTCGATCTCAATCCGTTGTTGCTATCTGTCGGTGCGAGAATTATCCAGGGACAAAAAGTATCCCTTTACGAGTTTCCCATTGCACCGCTCGATGAAGATTCGGGCGCCGTCCTGCAGAATTGCAGCGCGCCAAAGCGCCTGGGTCTCGGCACCGCTGACAATTTCCGCTTTGTGCTCGGCGACGCAACTTGCCCACCGTTTGCGAACGGCAGTTTTGATACTGTCATCACGCCATGGTTGATCGACATACTGCCGCAGGACCTGCGCGAGTTTGTACCGCAACTCAACCGGCTATTGCCGGTGGGCGGCCTGTGGGTCAATACCGGTACGTTGAATTTCGTGCACGACGATCCCTGTCGTCAATACAGCGAAAAAGAGACCCTGGAGCTGGTGGAAGAATGCGGATTTGAAATTGTAGGTATAGATCACCGTACGATTTCGTACCTGAAATCCCCGCATAGTGCACATGGACGCTCTGAGCGGATCACCAGTTTTACAGCACGAAAACGCCGCGATGTGACGCAGTCCGGATCGTCTGCGTTGATGCCGGAATGGCTCCGGGACACCGCTCTCAGTGTGCCCATGTCGCCGGAAACGTCAATCGCATCATCGAGCCACCTGTTAACGGCACAGGTTCTGGCTGCCATCGACGGCAAACGATCGATCGATGCCATCACCAAGCTGGTCTCGCGGGAATACAATCTGCCCATCGAGGAATGTTCGCTTGCCGTGAGACGAATATTGCTGGGCATTCAGAAATAGGCACCGGCAAGGTCGAATCCGGAGTACGGCCGCACATAATCAGTTACTAAAGGCGATCGCTAGCCAGGTCGCGATTCCGCACAGTTTTGCCTTATGATTGATCGCATGAAGATGCCGATCTGGATTATTGGTTTCGCGGCGCTCGCCACCACACTGTCATGGCAGGCGCATGCAGCCGTGGAACCTGAAGTCATGCCCGAAGTTGCAGCCGGATTTACACGACTGCTTGAAAAAGACGAAGCCCGCGCGATTGCAATCGGACTGTACGACAATGGCGTTAGTCGCGTCGTTGGCATGGGCAAACTCAGCGACCAAAACCCTGCTGCTCCAGCGAACGACACGCTGTTCGAAATCGGCTCAATCAGCAAGGTTTTTACCGCATTGCTAACCCAGGTTCAGGTTGACGCAGGCAGGCTCGACTGGAACGGGGCAATCGCCGAATATTTGCCCGAGGTCAAGTTTGCCAATGCAGACGTCGCAGCAATTCGATTGCAGGAGCTTGCGACGCACACGTCCGGATTGCCAAGACTTCCCGACAATATGCGTTTCGAGAACCCTTCGAATCCTTATGCGGGTTATGGGCGCGACGACCTGCTGGCATTTCTTGCCGCATTCGATCCGGAGTCACTGCAAAAAAACTACGCATACTCAAACCTTGGAGCGGGTCTGCTCGGCGTGATCGCGGCGGATGCTGCCGGCGAAGACTATGGCGCAGCGATGTCAACCGCTGTGCTGGCGCCACTGGACCTTGCAGACACCAGCAGCGGCCTGCGACAGGATTTCATGGGCCGGCTTGCAGTTGGTTTCAGCGGCGGTGCGGACATGCCGAATTGGGATGGCTTCGATGCATTGGCTGGCGCGGGCGCATTGGTTTCAAGTGTAAAAGACATGCTGATGTTTATCGAACGGTCACTGGACGGTCATGCGCTCAATGGCGCAATTAAGAAGATCCAGGCCAGTCAGGGCGATGGAACGACGGGTCTCGCCTGGCATTTGCAGCATACGGATGACGGCGAAACCATCGTCTGGCACAACGGCGGGACTGGCGGCTATGCAAGCTTTATGGGGTTAAGACCCGATAAGAATACCGGGGTCATCATCCTGACGACATCAACCGCCTATACGCGCGTAACCGAACTGGGTCTGCAGCAAATCTCCGGTCAGGCAGCGCCAAAACCGGCGGTGGATCTGGCCCCCTACGAGGGCGCATACAGGCTGGATGAAAATTTTGTTTTGACGATATTTGCCGACGATGGCGAACTGTTCGGCCAAGCGACAGGCCAGGGCGCGTTCCCCCTTGGCTATACGTCCGCAGACAGGTTCAGTTTTGCCGCTGCCAATATAGAAATCACCTTCAGACGAGATTCTGATGAACGCGTCAATGAACTGACTTTGCTGCAGGCAGGTACCGCCACCACGGCGATACGGGTCGACGATGCCCTGGGCGTACAGCGGCGGACGGAAATTTCACTCGACCCCGAAGTCGTCGCCCAGTACGCCGGACGCTATCGACTGACGCCGGACGCCGTCATTTCCATAGAGACGCGAAACAATCAGCTGTATGCCACGCTGACCGGACAACAGTCCATTCCTGTATTCCCATTCGCGGCTGACAAATTTTTCTATCGAGTCGTTGACGCAGAATTACACTTCGAAAGAGATGCCGACGACCGGATTGTCGCCGTCGTATTGCACCAACAGGGACAGCAGCGCGCGCCCCGAGTCGACTAAGCAGCCTGCAGTGGACCCGGGTGGCGTGCCCCGCTCCGCAGGATGGCTGGGCCCGCGGAAGGGCCAGCCGCCGGGCCTGTTTAGTTTTCATGGACCCCGTGGCTGCTGCCTGCCCTTGATTTTTCTAATATTTAGACCAATTCGGGGTGATTAGGCGGAGTTCCGCTGGTAATATTCCCGCCCGGATTGTGAGGCCGGTCGAGTAGCCTCGGGATTGGCTTTTTGGACAGGCCAATTTTCAGCCTGGATTCAGCAGGCAAACACTATTGAGAGCAAGATGTCGGTCGCCCCGTGAGCGCGTGGCCGAATTTGTGACGCACCTCGAAAAGACCTGATTCGCGGCGGCGTTTTTAAACAGGACGATTAAAAGAGCAGATCATGACAGAGCTTAGCAATTACAGAAATATTGGGATTTTCGCGCACGTAGACGCGGGTAAGACCACCACCACCGAACGTATTCTGAAACTCACCGGCAAAATCCACAAGATCGGTGAAGTACATGACGGCGCGGCAACCACTGATTTCATGGATCAGGAACAGGAGCGCGGCATTACGATTCAGTCGGCGGCGACGACCTGTTCGTGGGATGACCATCGGCTGAATATCATCGACACTCCGGGGCACGTCGACTTCACCATTGAAGTCTATCGGTCATTGAAAGTGCTCGATGGCGGCGTCGGTGTGTTCTGTGGTTCCGGCGGCGTAGAGCCGCAGTCGGAAACCAACTGGCGTTACGCGAACGAATCCAAAGTCGCGCGCATCATCTTTGTCAACAAACTTGATCGAGTCGGCGCAGATTTCTATCGGGTCGTAAAGCAGGTCAAGGATGTGCTGGGCGCTAACCCGCTGGTCATGACCTTGCCGATTGGTACCGAAGACGACTTCGTTGGCGTGGTCGATCTGTTAACGCGAAAGGCGTGGAAATGGGACGGCTCAGACGATCCAACCAAATACGAAATCACCGAACCCCCTGAAGACATGAAAGATAAAGTCGAGGAGTATCGCGAAATGCTCGTCGAAACCGCACTCGACCAGGATGATGACCTGATGGAAGCCTACCTCGACGGCACGGAGCCTTCCGTTGAGGACCTCAAGCGGTGCATCCGCAAGGGCACGATCGCGCTCGACTTCTTCCCGACGTTCTGTGGCTCGGCGTTCAAGAACAAAGGCGTGCAGAATGTACTGAATGCTGTCGTCGACTTCTTGCCAAGCCCGAATGAGGTCAGCCCGCAGCCCGAGATCGATCTTGAAGGTAATGCGACCGGCGGCAAAGCACTGGTCGATCCTGACTATCCGTTGCGCGCACTGGCATTCAAAATCATGGATGACCGTTACGGTGCGCTGACCTTTACGCGTATCTACTCGGGGCGCCTGAAGAAAGGCTCGAGCGTTCTTAATACTTTCACGGGAAAAACTGAACGTATCGGCCGCATCGTCGAAATGCATGCTGACTCTCGTGAAGAACTCGAGTCAGCTCAGGCAGGCGACATTGTCGCGTTGCTGGGCATGAAAAATACGCGCACGGGTCACACGTTGTGTGATCCCGACAAACCGGCGACGCTGGAACCGATGGTATTTCCCGACCCGGTGATCTCAATCGCGATCGCGCCGAAAGACAAGGCGGGCATGGAGAAAATGGGTGTCGCGTTGAACAAGATGATCCAGGAGGACCCGTCCTTCCGCGTTGAGACAGATGACGATTCTGGCGAGACACTTATTAAGGGTATGGGTGAGCTTCATCTGGACATCAAGGTCGATATCCTGAAGCGTACCCACGGCGTCGAAGTGCAAATGGGCAAGCCCCAGGTTGCCTACCGTGAAACGATCACGCAGGCGGTCGAAGATACATACACTCACAAGAAACAATCGGGTGGTTCCGGCCAATACGGCAGAATCGACTATATAGTCGAACCCGGAGAGACCAACAGTGGCTATCAGTTTGAGTCCAAAGTCACCGGTGGTAACGTACCGCGCGAATACTGGTCAGCAATTGAAAAAGCGTTTGGCGTCAGCATGGAAGAAGGCACGCTCGCCGGTTTCCCGTTGCTCGATGTCAAGGTAACGTTGCTGGATGGTGCCTACCATGCAGTGGACTCGTCTGCGATGGCATTCGAACTCGCAGCGAAAGCCGCCTATCGACAGACGATACCGAAAGCGGCACCCCAGCTCCTGGAGCCAATTATGAAGGTGGATGTCTATACGCCGGAGGATCATGTGGGTGACGTTATTGGTGACCTAAACCGCCGGCGCGGCATGATCAAGTCCCAGGAACCGGGTCCGACGGGCGTGCGGGTGAAGGCGGATGCCCCTCTGTCGGAAATGTTCGGTTACATCGGTCACCTTCGTACGATGACCTCGGGTCGCGGTCAGTTTTCGATGGAGTTCTCGCATTACGCACCCTGCCCGGCTAATGTTGCCGAAGATGTGATCAAAGAGACGCTGGAACGCAAAGCGGCCAAGTAGGCGCTGGCCGGCAGATCTTGCTGAAGACGTTGGCTCGGGAGCAACTCCCGAGCCAATGATTTCCATCAGCCAAGCGGGAGGCATTCCATGGGACGCTGGCGACCACCATCTCCGGAATCTTCGCCGTATATTACGCCTGCGGGTTTTGACGTCCTGCAGAAGGAACTCGACGATATCTGGGTGCGCCGTCGCGACGTTGTGAAAGCCCTTGCCGCCGCCGCTGCGGAAGGCGATCGTTCAGAGAACGCCGAATATATCTATCGTAAAAAGGAACTGGGTGGACTGGATCGGCGTATCCGGTACCTCCAGAAGCGCCTGCCCGTTCTGAAAGTCGTGCGCGCCAGCCCAGCCGGCGACGCCGTCTATTTTGGGGCACTGGTCGAAGTCTGTGACGACAGCGGTGTGACGCAGAGTTATCGAATCGTGGGGCCGGACGAAGCCGACAGCAAGGAAGCTGCGATCAGCATGGATTCGCCGCTGGCAAAGGCGCTACACAAGAAAGGTGTGGCTGAGAAAGTGCAGGTCACGATTGGCGAGGTGACCAAGACACTCACCATCTTGTCTGTAAGCTACGACCAAAAGCAGTAGGTAACCGGCGTTTCCGGACCGCCATTTGCGGCGACTCAAGAAAGCGTTGTGCAACTATGGAGTGTTTGCGGCACAGCCCAATACACTGCAGTTTCGATAAGTGCGAATCCTGTCATTGGCTTTTCGCACGAATTCCTGTGAACTCATCGGCTTGGCAAACACAGGATCCAAGAGATGAGCAGATTCCGAGCTTCGTTTATTCATTTATGTATTAGTGCAGTGCTCGTGGCTGCCGTGCTCGGCATCATATTGAAAGTGTGGTATCCGGAGCCGTTGCTTGAGGTTGCGGGGGCGTTTCCGGTGGTTCGGCTGCTGGTACTGGTGCACCTGGTGATCGGACCACTGCTGACGCTGGTGGTTTATTTGCCAGGAAAGGCGGGGCTGAAATTCGACCTGACGGTAATTGGAATCTTGCAAATTGCCGCTCTTTTTTATGGCTCTTACAGGCTCTACGATGAAAAGCCTGATTACCTGGTGTTTGCTATTGATAGAGTGGAATTTCTTTCCTCCAAGCAGATTGATGTGTCGGCCATGCAATTTGACGGAACCGACACGGAGCGATACGCCAAACTTCCGCAGGTGTTTGCCAGGCCTCCTGAGAATCCCGAGGAACATCGGCGATACCTGGCAAGCCTCACGACCGGGCAACCCGACCTGGAAAGGCGTGCGGAATATTGGGAGCCGTGGGCTGCCGGCGCTGTAGCCATTCGCAATCGAGTGAAGCCTATTGACGAGATCGAAGTGTCCTCTGACCGGGAGCGCGAGAATATTCGTTTGGCAATCGCCGAATTTGGAGCTTCACATCCCAATCTTGGGGTACTTCCGATCGGCGGTATTCAGAGAGATTTGGGCATGCTGATCGATCGAGATACGCTGGAAATACTCGATATGCTTGACGCCAACCCATGGCCTTTGGATGCGTCCTGACCGTGCAGGTATGCTGCCTTACTGCTGTGTTGTTCTCTTGATGCACCGATTCTAAATATCAACAATTAAGAATGTCCCAATAATCACATTGCTGCTCACCAGAAAGTAAAACGGGCGTCCTGAACCAACCTCTGGACTCCTGAGTCAATGCGTCCCGCGACCTGCGTCTTCTGGCTACATCCCAACCCGTTACCAATTTCAAAAAGTGCGAAATATGTCACTGGATCCGGGCGCGAATTGCTGTGGAATTATTAGCCTGCTATTCGCTTCAGAATTGAATCATCGAGGCGACTTGTCAAGTCGTCTTGATCGTGACCGCAAGGACAGACTGAGACAGGACATTAAAGATGAGCAGGTTTAAAGCTTCTCTTATTCATCTATGTATTAGTGCCTTACTCGTGGGTACAGTGATCGGCATGGTTTACTGGATCTGGTATCCGGCGCCGACGCTCGAAGTCGTCGGTGCCTTTCCGATTATTCGGCTGCTGGTATTGGTCGACCTGGTGATTGGCCCGCTGCTGACGATGATCGTTTATGTGCACGGCAAGCCGGGACTCAAATTTGACCTGACGGTCATCGCCTTATTGCAGATTGCCGCTCTCGTCTATGGCTCCCACAGGCTCTATGAAGAAAGGCCGGAGTTCCTGGTTTTTGCTATCGATAGAGTGGAATTTGTTGCCGCCAGGCAAGTTGACGAATCGGCTATTGACTTCGAACTGACCGACGCAGCGCGTTTTGCCAATCTCGTCCAGGTATTTGCCAGACTCCCGGAAAGTCCCGCAGCCCATCAACGCTACCTTGAAAGCATTATGGCGGGACAACCGGATCTGGAGAGGCGCGCGGAGTTTTGGGAGCCCTGGGCTGCGGGTGCCGATGACATTCGCAAGCGAATTAAGCCAATTGACGAAATCAAGGCGTCTTCGACGAGGGAAAGCGAGAACATTCGTCAGGTAATCGACGAATACGTAGATCTGCATCCCAATCTTGGTGTACTCCCCATTGGCGGTATCGAGAGAGATTTGGGCATGCTCATCGATCGCGAAACGCTGCAGGTGCTCGATGTCCTCGACGCTAATCCCTGGCAGTCGGATGAGTCCTGATTAAGGGGACATTCTGCTTTATCGTTGATCCATTCTGTAACTTGTTGATTTATATAAATAATAAAGCAGTATGTCCTCTTTCTCTAAGACAGTTCGCGTTCAAACAAGTCCAGTAACCGACTCCAGGCCCTTTCTGCCTGCTCCTCGTGATAAACGGCTGAGTCGGGAGGACACCAGCCATGCAGGGTGTCTTTGTAGACTTCGATTTCGGCATCAACGCCGTTAGCATCGAAAGCCTCTCGCAGGCGGACTTTTTCCTCCGGATTGCGCTCATCGTCATTTTCCGCAATTGCGATCAGGAACCCTGCATCCATTTGCGCCGCCAGCAGGTGCGGACTGTCATCTTCATCCGTTGCCAGGCCACCACCGTGGAAAGAACCCCCGGCGCCGATGCGATCCGGAATTGCCGCGGCCAGCCGCATGACATAGGAGCCGGTCATGCAATAGCCTGTGGTACCAATTTTGCGAGCGGTATCGACTGATGGTTGCTGATCGAGATACTCCACGAACGCGCGTCCGTCACTGACACAGGTTTCCGGTGACAACGTTCGGGCATGTGGCATCAGCAGTTCGCGAATACCCGGATCGCGAAACGTCTTGCCTTCCGGCACGACAGCGCCACGTGCCGTACGGTAGTACGGATTGACGACCAGTACCGAGTAGCCTGACTCGGCGAGTCGCTTGCCCATGGCTCGAAAAGCGGGACGAATACTGACAATGTCAGGCCATACGATTACGGCAGCATGCTGGCCGCTCGTCGGATGTACAAAATAGCAATCCGCCATGCCATCCGGCGTTTCAACCATGACGTCCTGCTCGACAACATCCAGGGCATTCGCAACAGGTGGCAGTAACATCGTCAATGCGGCAGCCGCGCCGTGTTTATTGAACTGCCGTCGCGTAATGGCATTGCGGCGCAGGTATTTCTCGGCGTCTTTCGCGGTCAGTTCGTCACACATTGTGTTCTCCTGGAAAGATTTGCTGTTATTCGTGCCGGTATAGTCAACCATCGCCGGCAGATGCTCAAGCCTGCGGATGGCACCTGCTGCATGCCTGGTTATCCTGAATACCGTCGCGCGCAGATGTTTCATCAGAAACTTAATTGCCAGACGCCTGACTCTGGCGAAGGAGAGCCAATCGTCGCGGCGCTCGTTGCATCGCCTGATTTCGTGAATCAGTTCACGTTTTTGATAACAATTCCGGCCCCGGGGCACGCTCCAAGTGGCCGCATTCAGAATAAGCTTCTGTTTTTGTTAATAATAATGTGTGCAGATGCCAATTCGGTGATTTCCGCCTGCCGTCTGACGCTAAAGAAAACGCGCACCCGGGCCGACTATAGCTATGAGTTAAGTTAAATGTGGTCAGAGCCGGTTTGCCGGGTAGTTTACGCGGCGAGCGTCTGGCCCCGCCTGGTAGCCAGGGGTTGCCGCAGGGAGTGGGAAAATGATCAATAAATCTATGCTATTCACACTATTGGGTACGCTCGCCTTTGGCGTGGCCTTTAGCCAGCAAAACGCTGGACTCGATGCGCGAGCAAGTTATCCACAGGACACGGGGATAAGTTATCCACAGGACCCTGTAATGTCGGCTGAGGCCGCATCCAGCTTCGATCTGCGCGGCATCCTGATCACCCGGTCTTCTCGTGCTGCCATGCTAAATGGCAAAGTTCTCCGCGAAGGCGACGTTCTGAATGGTGCAGAGATTCTGGCTATTGCCGAGCGCGAGGTGCGGATTCGCATCGGCTCGGAGGAGCGCATCCTGCGGGTTGGATCAACGGTAATTCCGGGGCAAGCCAGGCCGCCACAGATGCATATCGTCCGGAACGTGCGACCGGTCCCCAATTCACCACAGCAGGAACGGCCGATTTCGGTGGAACCCGCCCCGGTGCCCACGTTGGCAACGGCAGACGTTGAGGAGCGCATTCACAACGTAAGGCAAGGCGAAACCCTTTCCGGAATCGCCGAAAATTATCTCGTCGGCAATACAACCCGAAACCAGGTCACCATCGCATTGTTTGCAGCAAATCCGCAGGCGTTCCGTGGCAACATCAACGCCCTGCGTGCCGGAGCGAAATTACGCATCCCGAGCGAACAAGAGATGCAACGTCAGACAGCGGCTGCGGCTACAGCCGAAGTGGTCGCCCAGACTGACCGGTGGCGAGGCACGGATGTTTCGCCAGTCAGACTGGCCGGTACAACCAGTGAGCGACCATACGGTCCGGTCACCTACGGCGACACCTTATCCGGCATCGCCGAGGAAGTTTTGCGCGAGGGATTTTCGCTGGACCAAATGGTGATCGCACTATTCGATGCAAACCCGCAGGCTTTCGATGGCAACATTAACGCGTTGCATCAAGGTGCTCTGCTACGCATTCCTGATGATTCAGAACTAAAGCACAGAGCGCACAGTACGGCCAGTGCTGAGGTAGTGGCGCAAACCATTGCGTGGCGAAATCGAGCCGTGCAGCAGGCACGATCGGATGACCTGTATACCAGGGTGACCGCCGCGACCGTTTCGTCTCCGCAGGCGTTTGTACCACCCTTTGAATAGCAGGCGGCGTCTGCTATAAGCGGACGAATATTAGTCCGAGCGGACCTGAGTGATTACTCACTGGCAGCCGCCAGTTCAGCGGCCATGACTTCGCTCATTTTGAATTTCTGAATCTTGCCGGTAACGGTCATCGGAAATTCGTCAACCATGCGAATATGTTTCGGCACTTTAAAGTGCGTAATCTGTCCACGGCAAAATGATTTCACCTCGTCTTCAGTCAGCGACGCGCCGCTCGCCAGCTGAATCCATGCGCAGACCTCTTCACCCATTTTTGAGTCGGGAATGCCGAATACCTGCACTTCTTCTATTGCGGGATGTGTATAAAGAAATTCTTCAACTTCGCGTGGATAAATATTTTCTCCACCGCGGATAATCATGTCATTGATGCGACCGACGATGCGCAGGTAACCTTCGTCGTCCATGACGCCCAGGTCTCCCGAATGCAGCCAGCGGGCTTCGTCAATTGTGCTTCTCGTCTGCTCTTCATCATTCCAGTAACCGAGCATGACTGAATACCCACGCGTACATACTTCGCCTTTTTCACCAACAGGAACCACCCTACCGTCGGCATCGATAAGCTTGATCTCCAGCCACGGTACAGCTCTGCCAACCGTTTCCACGCGTTTCTCGAGCGGGTCTTCCGGCAAAGTCAGGTGATTGATAGGACTTAGCTCAGTCTGGCCGTAACCGATCAGAATATGCTTCATGTGCATGTCGGCTATGACCCGCTGCATGACATCGACCGGACAGGGCGCACCCGCCATGACCCCGGTGCGCAAACTCGACAGGTCGAATTGATCGAAGTTTGGGTGGCCCAGCTCAGTGACAAACATGGTTGGCACACCGTGCAAACCGGTGCACCGCTCGGTTTCGACAGCCCGTAGTGTCGACTCGGGATCGAATGCATCATTCGGATACACGGCGGTCGCACCATGAGTAAAGCAGGCGAGATTTCCAAGCACCATGCCAAAACAGTGATAGAGCGGCACCGGAATGCACAAACGTTCCGTCGGCGACAGCTGCATGCCGGCTCCAGTAAGGTAGCCGTTGTTCAGGATATTACAGTGCGTCAGCGTGGCGCCTTTCGGGCTGCCGGTCGTGCCGGACGTGAACTGGATGTTGATCGCGTCGTCAGGTCGCAGCTCACGCTTCAACTCTTTTATGCGGGCCTTTTCTGCTGCGCCGCCCGCTCGGCAGACATCCGGAAAATTAAACATTCCAGCTGACTTTTCGTCTCCCATGCGAATAACAAGCTCCAGGTTCGGCAGTTTGGCCGAATTCAACACACCCGGTTCGCTTGCATGTAATTCTGGCGCCAGTTCATACAGCATTTCGAGGTACCTGCTGCTCTTGAACTGTTCGGCACTGACGATCGCCCGGCACCCGGACTTCTTGAGCGCGTACTCCAGCTCATAAAGCCGGTATGCAGGATTAATGCAGACGAGAATTGCGCCCATCTTCGCGGTTGCCATCTGGGTGAGCACCCATTCGTGACCGTTCGGCCCCCAGATCCCGACCCTGTCGCCTGTGCCGACTCCAAGTTTGAGCAATCCGGCAGCGAGGTCATCGACTTTCTGATTGAACTCGGAATAGCTCCAGCGAATGTCCTGGTGGCAAACGACCAGAGCTTCCGTTTCGGGATTGCGCTCAGTTACCTGGTCAAGGTAGTTGCCGATCGTCTCGTAAATTATCGGCTCCGTGGAAGCGCCACAGCTATAACTCTGCGTTAGTCGTGTCATTACCTTTCTCGACGGTATATTCGCCAGGGCATCAGGTTACCGCAAACGTCCGCACATCTTTATGCTTTCCTTCACCATGGAATCGCTAGGCCTGCGCGCGTTTCTCGTTGATCAGCAGCAACAGTTCGGCAGCAGCCTCCGCATCGCAGAGGGCACGATGGTGTTGCCTGAGTGGAATATCGAATGCCCGCGTAAGCGCCGCGAGACTGTAGGACCTGTGACCGGGATACAGCCGTCGCATCGAAGCACACGTGCACAGCTTGGCATGCCGGAACGACCGACCCAGGCGCTTGCACTCCGCCGCGATAAATCCATAGTCAAACTCGACGTTATGCGCGACAAATATTGCGTCTTCCATAAACGACTCAAACTCGTCGGCAACATCTGCGAAGTACGGTGCATCGGCGACCATTTCGGGCGTGATGCCAGTGAGCCTGGAAATATTGGACGGTATGTTGCGCTGCGGGTTAAGCAAGGTCTGAAACTGATCGACAACCTTGCCGCCCCTGACCTTGACGGCACCAATTTCCGTGACGCGATGGTTGGCGCCGCGCCCGCCGGTGGTCTCAACATCAACAACCACGTAGGTCTGTTGCGGGTCCAGAACCCATTGTACGCGCAGAACCTCTGCGCGGAAGCCGGCATCCCGTAACTGCCTCAATCTAAGCAATTGGTTGCGACGCAGCTGGTCACCTTCTGTTTTCACCTCGACAAAGCGTATCCCTTTGTCATCAACGACCATCAGGTCCGGATAACCATAGCGAGCGGCGACATAATCCTGGCACAGTCGCCGCAATATGACCGTGAGAGCATCACTGTCGGCATGATCGATTAACGAGAAAACCGCATCGTTCAACGACTGCCGCCAGCGAAACACGCCATTGGGCGTACCGTAGTAACGGGTACTCACTTTGAGCAACTGCCGTTTTGTAGCGACCGGATCGCACAGCATGGCTAATTTCACTTCGAGCACGTCCTGATTCCTCGCATAGAACGAATTGTTAGTAAGCGCCGCTGGCAGAAATTCAAACGGAGAATTAACGCTGGCTCCGGCGTCAACAAACAGTTCATCCCAGAACAGCAGGCCGAAGAAGGTTCGCCAAAGCTGATTCTCTGTACGAAAGGCGGTAATTCCCTGTTTTTCGAAATGTTCTACCACCGCACGTTCCGGGGATCCGCTTCTGGACTCATCGATTTCGATTGATTCGCCGGCACGAAGTGCATCGGTCACCATGGACGTCCGCTTTTTCTTGAATTTTCGCTCGTATATGTCTCGCGCGACCAGCCATTCTTCATCGCTGCGCGGGTCGTCAAGACATTTTTCGAGAAACGACCTTGCGGCTTCACGCTGGTCGTTACCCAGCAAAAGCCTGGCCGTTCTTTCGCTACATTCTGCCGATTCTCCCTGCTCAAAAAATGCCAGAGCGATATCGATCATGTTGCCGCGTTCTGCTTTCCGCCCGAGTTTGCACGCAAGCTCATCGCGCAGAGCCGCACTGCCGGGGAAATTCGTTTCCGGCCACTGCGCAATTTCTGCTCGCAAGGCCGGCAACTCTGTCTCGGTAGTCGCCTTGAGTGATCGGATGCGGGTTGCGAAATAATAGTGCTCAAGGGCCTCGGTACGGTCGCCGAAACGAGGTTCATAGGAATCGCTGAGACTCTGCGTTCGTACCAGCCCAAGATCACGCATGGTAAACGCCGACAGCCCATCCTGTATGCGGCCAAAGAACAGGTACAAGAGATAGTGCGTGGCGTCGCTGCGCCGTTGCACGACCAGGCGTGACAGGTCGAGGTCATCGATGAACGCCTCGGCAGAAACGTTTTCGCGCACAAATGCCAGCAATTCACTTTTTTTGAGCGAGCGGCCCAGTCCGGCGTGTTTCGGCAGCAGCGCCTTGTAGATTTCACTTTTTGTCAGGAATCCCAATACGTCAGCGAAATGCAGCACGGTGGGACTTCCGATCCAGCCTTTCTCGCGCAGTTCAGATAGTAACGGCCGGATCTCGCCAAGCTCGGGATAACGCAAACGGTTGACGGCGAAAATACGCCCTTTGCGATTGACCAGGCGGACATAGAGACACTGCGCTTCCCGTGAAAGATCTTTAAACTCATTCAGGAATGCGATATGGGTGTCGAACAACGCGTGTTTATAGTGCTCTCCGACAAATTCAAGCATCTCCACGAAATGCTCGTGGTAGTAAAATGTCGGAAGCGGGCGCCGCTGCTGCACAGGCACCCAGTGGGTCTGGTCATAATTCACGTTGATAATGTAACAAACGTAGCGACGGCTTTTCGACCGAAAATAGAACCAGGCAGTTTGTAAACGGGGCCGGCGTCAGCTTGTCACTAAATCGACAATAGGTGAGGACCTGGCGAGCCGCCTACGTAACAGCGCACGAATACTGTCCAGCTTATGCTCGATAGATTGGCCGAGCGGTGTGACACAAGGTAGAGTTGTTGCTCGTTGATTTCTTAGGACTTCTTGAGTGAAGCGCCGTTTTTCAAGCTTGTTACCGCTACTTTTGCTCGACTTACTGGTGTCGGTAAGCCTGGCTCAGACCGGCCAGGAAGCAGACTCAAGGCCCAATATCCTTCTAATTGTCGCAGATGACCTTGGCTACGCCGACGTTGGCGCGTACGGCAGCGACATCAACACGCCTAATATCGATTCGCTGGCCGCCGCAGGCATGCTGTTTACCCACTTTCATACCGGACCTTCCTGCGGGCCGACACGCGCCATGCTGATGAGCGGCAACAATAATCACGTAGCGGGCATGGCGCGGCAACTCAGCATCGGACTGCTCGGTTCACCGGTGCGTGGCTATGAGAACAGCCTGTCTGATCGTATCGTGCCCTTCCCAAAGCTTTTGCAGTCGGCCGGTTACGACACCTACATGGCCGGAAAGTGGCACCTTGGGCTCAATGTTGAAAAAAGCCCGCACGCCGCCGGTTTCACGCGTTCGTTTGCGTTGCTCGATGGCGGCGGCAGCCACTTTGATGCCAGGGGACTTCGAGAGGGGGGCAATTCGTTCCGCGAAGATGAGGTATTGGTGACTTATCCGACGGGCCGATTCTCCTCAGAGTTGTATACAGATCGGCTAATAGGTTTTATTGACGAAGGCAAAAATAACGACAAACCGTTCTTCGCGTTTGCCTCATATACGGCGCCGCACTGGCCACTGCAGGTGCCGGATGAATATCTCGACATGTACGCGGGCCACTACGATGACGGCTATGATTCGCTGCGAGAACGCCGTTTCAGGTCGCTGCAGGAGGCTGGCATCATTCCGTTGACGTCGGAACTGCCGCCACGAATTGACGCGATCACTCCCTGGGACGATCTTAGCCCGGACCAGCAGCGCTATGAATCACGAAAAATGGAGCTGTATGCCGCTCTTCTGGACAATCTGGACGATAATATCGGCCGCCTTTTTGATTACCTGAAGGAAAACAACCTGTTTGACAATACGCTGATTGTTTTCATGTCAGACAACGGAGCGGATGGTGGCGACCAGTATGAACGTGGCCCGTACAAGGAATATCTCCGCTCACAGTTCGACAATTCCTATGACAAGATGGGTACGTCGGAATCATTTGTAGCCTACGATGCGCCCTGGGCCGAAGCCGCCACTGCCCCGTTTCATCGTTTCAAAGGTTATTCCCGCCAGGGAGGCATCGTGTCAGCCATGATCGCCGCAGGCCCGGGTGTCGCCAGTCGCGGCGTAATTGATTCCACCTACCTTACCGTCATGGATATTGCGCCAACCTTTCTCGACATCGCTGGCGCAGAGTACCCAATCGATGCTGCAATCGAACCCATGGTCGGCGAAAGCATGGTGGCGTTTCTTAGCGGTCGTACGGATTCCGTTCACGACGACGACTATGTGACGACAATGTTCCATCGAAGTCATGCATACCTGCGGCAGGGCGACTGGAAAATCTCCAATCTGAATCCGCCATTCGACGAGTCCTCATTTGAGCTCCACAATCTGCGGGAAGATCCGGGCGAATCAAGAAACCTCGTGCAGGACGAGCCCGAAAAACTGGCAGAACTAATTGCACTATGGCGTCAGGAAAGGAAACGATTCGGCATAATCCTGCCAGAGGATCTTTGACACGCCCGGTCAACGGTATTCAACCCAATCCGAAAAAACAGGTTGAAGCAGTTTGTCAGTGCAATGGTCATCACTTTCGGTCATGCAATATTCGTTTGGCTGCATTGTGACCCGGCGCGCCGGTCACGCCTCCGCCCGGATGCGTGCCCGATCCGCAAAGGTAAAGACCACCAATTGGTGTCTGATATCTCGACCAGCCCGGTAGCGGGCGCATGAAAAACATCTGGGCCAGGTTGATGTCCCCGTGGAATATGTTGCCCTCTGTAATGCCGAAAGTCTCTTCCAGGTCGAGCGGTGTATAAACTTTTCGGGCGATCACTGAGGAAGGAACATTCGGCGCGTACCGGCCAATGATGTCGACAACCTTGTCTCCGAGCTCGTCACGACGCTGCGACCAGTTTCCCTGTTTCAGTGCGTAGGGCAGATACTGGACAAAGCAGGTCATGACATGTCGGCCGTCCGCTGCCAATTGCGGATCGACGTTGGATGCCACAACGCAATCAACCCACAAATCGTCGCCCAACTCGCCGCGCGCAGATGCATTGTAGTTGTCTTCGGCCTCCTGCAATGAAGGCGCTAAGGTGAATAAACTACGTTGCGCCGGCGTATGTTCTTCAGGCATGCCTTGCACACGTGGCTCTTCCGCGAGCACCAGGTTTACTTTCCCACAGGGCCCCGCCATCTTGATGTTCTCTACATCGCGCCGGAAATCATCGCTCAGACCTGATGCGGCCAGCAGACCGAGAAAAGTACGCTTCGGATCGGCATTGGAAACTACGGTTGGCGCCTCTATCGTGTTGCCGTCGTCAAGCGTTACGCCGCGAACCTTGCCGTTGACCTGATTGATCCTCGCCACCGGACAATCGGTTCTGATATCTACACCGGCAGCGCGACAGGAATTGGCCATTGCCTCGGTGATCGAACCCATACCGCCGAGCACATGCCCGGCGAATCCCTGGCGCTCTTCTTCGCCGCCCACCAGCAGGTGAAACAGCAGGCCCATCGCCGTCCCGGGCTGATACGGTCCGCCGTGCTTTCCGTACAGGCTGTTAGACAGGATCAATCGCTTGGTCAACTCCGAGTTAAAATTGTCATCCAGAAACTTGCCCAGTGAGCCGGTCATGAATTGCACCAGCCCGCTGATTTCAGTTTCGCTGATTCCGCGGAATCGCTTGCCGAAACGCAACAGTTCGAACAGGCGCGACATACCCCGCCGCCCGGGATCGGGTGGTGCCTCTAAAAAAAATGGTTGTATATAAGCCGCCAGTCGCTGCAGCTCTTCTTCAATTTCGAAAAAGCGATCCGCGTCCTCTGGCGCTTTCTGCTTCAGCTCTGCGCGCATGCGATCCGGGTCAGACCACCAGGAGATGACGCGACCATCAGGCATTGCGGTTTGCACGCCCGGGTCGCAGGCCACCATTTTCAGTCCGAAGTCGGCCAGCCGCAGGTCCCGAATAACCTCGGGCCGCAGCATGCTCGCGATATACGAGGCAGTCGAAACCCGGCAACCCGGTGCAAGGTCCGGATCAATAACCTCGGTGACGGCACAACCACCAACAATACTGCGCCGCTCAAGGACGACTGTTTTCAGGCCTGCCCGAGATAAATAAAATGCCGTGGTTAGCCCGTTGTGACCTGCTCCGATTACCACCGCATCGTAGATTGACTGATCACTCATTTAATTATTTCTCAATGCGGCGCCAATAATCAGCCGGGGTGCGGATCGAATTGCAACTCGGTGATAACGGGTCGGTCCGGTCAACTGCACCAGCGAGCGATCGAAACGTCAAGATATATTGATTGCCGGCGCAGAACCAGCGTTTCGCAACCTGAAGCGCACGCTTCTTTTTGTGCCACTAACTGCTACTCTCAGGCTCGCACCGACGTCATATTGAAAAGCGAAAGGGGAAGATCAACATGTCAGCAAGAACAGCCACGTCTCCAGGCCTGCTGGAACGACTGGATGCCGGCCCCGTCATCTGCGCCGAAGGTTACCTGTTTGAGCTCGAGCGCCGCGGCTATGTTCAGGCGGGAGCGTTTGTGCCCGAAGTGGTGCTTGAACATCCGGAAAAGGTGTACGAACTTCATCGCGAGTTTGTTCACGCCGGCTCAGATGTCGTTGAAGCGTTCACCTACTACAGCCATCGTGAGAAAATGCGCGTCATCGGCAAGGAGCATTTGCTGGAACCCATGAACCGCAATGCGTTGAAAATTGCGGCTGAAGTCGCTACTGAAAACGGTGCTCTGCTGGCAGGCAATATTTGCAACACTAACGTCTGGGAGCCTGACGACGCCAGGACGCAGGCAGCTGCCCGCAACATGTTTGAAGAACAGATTGGCTGGGCTGTCGATGCCGGCGTTGACTTCATCATCGGGGAAACATTTTGCTGGGTCGACGAAGCGCTGGCGGCACTGCAGATTATTCAGGCAACCGGCAAGCCGGCAGTCATCACGTTTGCCCTCGACGCGGACGGTCTGCATGACGGCGCAGATGGCGTGACCGCCTGTCGCAAGCTGGCCGATGCCGGTGCCGAGGTTGTTGGACTCAACTGTTCGCGAGGACCCGCTACCATGCTGCCAATAGTCACGGAAATCCGTGCTGCAGTGTCATGTCACGTTGCTGCCCTGCCGGTTCCCTACCGAACAAACCCGAATGTACCCACCTTCCAGTTGCTCAATGATGAAGGCTGCGGCTGCATTCCTGGCAGCGGGACATTTCCGACGGCGCTGGATCCGTTTGTCTGTAACCGCTACGAGATCGCTGAATTTGCTAAAGACGCACATGGCAATGGCATCAGCTACCTTGGATTGTGCTGTGGGGCCGGTCCGCACCATGTGCGCTCTATGGCAGAAGCACTAGGTCGCAAGCCCGGCGCGAGCCGCTACTCTCCTGATATGAGCAAACACGCTTACCAGGGCACAGACGAGAACGTGCCGGACTACTACAAGAATCTCGGCAAGATGTACGAGTAGCTTGTAATGACGCCTCGCAGGACAGGAATCCGCTGGCTTGTCCTCGCGCTGATAATTCTTGCAAGTGGGGTTTCGTACATCCTGCGCACCAATGTATCGGTCATCGGCGAAACCATGATGACCGACCTTGGGCTGAACGAAATCCAGCTTGGCATGATATTTTCGGCATTCGCTGCAGGCTATGCGATCTTCCAGTTCCCGGGCGGCGTATTTGGTGAGAAGACCGGGGCGCGGTTCGCACTGACCGTCGCCGCTGTCGCCTGGGGCGTACTCACACTCCTGACGGCGCTGATTCCCGGCAGCGACACTATATCAATTGGCGGCGTGCTAACGATGCTGATTGTTGTGCGCTTCCTGGTCGGCGCAACACATGCACCGGTTTTCCCTGTTGCATGCGGCGGCGTGATCTCGCGATGGTTTCCGGTGGGCAGCTGGGGATTACCAAATGGCCTGTCCAGCACCGGCCTCACTCTGGGGGCTGCCGCGACGGCACCGTTTCTCGTCTGGCTGATGGAGATGTATGGCTGGCGCGGTTCACTGCTGATATCAACGCCGATCGCATTTATTCTCGCAATCGCCTGGTGGTTTATCGTCAGGAACGATCCCGCTGATCATCCGCTGGTCGGCCCTGAAGAACTCACACTGATCAACACCGGAAGGCCGCCGGACGAGTCTGCCGGCAAGACCCGCGGCGACTGGAAGCAGGTGATTCGAAACCGGGATATTCTGCTGCTGACAGTCAGCTATTTCTGCATGAACTATGTTTTCTACCTGTTTTTCAACTGGTTCTTTTTCTACCTGGTCGATGTAAAAGAATTTGCCGCGCAGGAAGCCGGCTCTCTGATGGCCGCCCTGTGGGTCATCGGCGCGATCGGCGCGACAATTGGCGGATTCTCATGTGACCGCCTGATCGGTCGATTTGGTTTCCGCTGGGGCCCGGGTGGTATGGCAAGCATCAGCCTCTTTCTTTGCGCTGCATTCCTGGTTGCCGGGGCTTTGGCTAACAATCCGTATGTCGCTGTTGTCCTTCTATGCATTTGTTTTGCCTGCACGCAAATTACCGAGGCCGCTTTCTGGGCAACAGCGATAGCGATCTCAGGGAAACACGCCGCAGCCGCAACTGGCATCATGAACACAGGCGGAAATGTTGTCGGCTTTATTGGTGGAATGTTGGTTCCCGTGACCGCCAAGATGTTTGGCTGGGTAACCGCTATGTCCACGGGTGCCATTTTCGCATTCGTTGGGGCCGTTATCTGGTTATTCATTCGCGGCGACAGGCCAATGCTCGATCAAAGTATCGAACCCCGCAACTGATCCGCCCGTTGAGCCTTGCCATTCGGCACGGAGCATTCAATCCACAAAACCGCTGCCAGAACCTGGGTACGTCAATCGGTAACAGTCTGTAACGATGCGAGCATGCGGGTTCTCAGCACTGCTTCTCGGTGATAACGTCGATTTCCCTAACCGAGCGGCATCATGAAAATTAGTCTCGCCCTCCTGCTGACCTTTATTACATTGCAACCAGTCGTTGCCGAGGTGACCGTGCGCCTGACAGACGCTCCTGACACCGGCACGCTTGTTTTCCAGGTTTATGATGCTGCCGACACGTTCCGGGGTTTTCGCGATCCTGCACAATCTTTCACTTTGCCTGCTAGTGGAGATGACGACTATTTCCTCGCCAATGTCAGCGGCAGGAACATTGCACTGCTTGTTTATCACGACAGCAATGCCAATGGCAGGATCGACAAGAATTTTATCGGTATCCCGCGTGAGCCGCTCGCGCTGTCAAACAACTATCGGCCAAAAGGCCCGCCGAGTTTTTCGCGTGCAAAGTTCGACGTTCCGGAGGCAGCTGGCCACACCGTCGACATGCAAATGTACCAACTGCTTGGCGAGCGCGGACGTTTCGGTGTTGGTATTGGCGGCATCGGAAGAAGCAGTCCTTACCTCGATTCGACCCAAACCGCCTCTCAGGCGATACCCGCCATCACTTATGTTGGCGAGCGACTGCAGTGGTTCGGACCGGCACTGCGCTATGGCCTGAAGGGAAGCGGCAGACTTCGACTGGGTCTTGCTGCCGAATACCGGATTGCGAGCTATGAGGAAGACGATAGCAACGTGTTGCAGGGTCTTGGAGATCGCGAAAGCACGCTCACGGCGGGCTTAAACGTACAGTATGAGATCTCCAACGGGTTCGAGCTGGATCTCGGTTACCAGCATGATGTGCTCGACAGAATCGGCGGAGGGCTCGCCAACGCCCGTTTGTCACGCGGCTTACCGATTGGAAGAATCACGTTTGTTCCGCAGATCTCCGTGAACTGGCTCAGCAGCGAGATGAGCAACCACAATTTCGGTGTCCCGGCGGCGGCAAGCCGCTCAAACAGGCCAGTCTATCGCCTCGGAAATACAACGAGTTTTGAACTGGGCGTGGGTACGTTCATCGAACTCTCAGAGGATTGGCAGGTTGTTCTCAACATTTCCGCTGAGCGACTGAGCAGTGAGGTGACCGCGAGCCCTATTGTCGGAGACCGGAATCTGGTCAAGGGCTTTGCAATGATCGCTTACGTGTTTTAGCAGGCAGGCGATGTGAATCCGGTCAATCCAAAGAAATTGCAGAACAGCAAGTGGACAGCGGTCGAACCCGCGAATTTCGAGAAGCATTTCCTGGTCGTCGAGGTGCAGCATGACCTCGCCGGACTTCCCAGCCAGTGCGTCCTGGAGGCAGTGTACAGCGGCCGGGAAACCAGACTCGCGTGGCGGGATCTCGCGAACTCAGACCGGTGGCAGATTGGCTGGCAGTAAAGTGCGCATAACCCTACTCATAACCAGAAAGGAAGCTTGTTATTTCCAGTCACTCACGACCTGACTTTGCGATTGAGCCAGGACCTGGCCAGGAGTCCGTATGGGACTATCCGCGTCCGCCCGCTCTAGCGCGTTGCAGCAAGCTCATCGAAGTCAGGGACGGGGACACGGAAATTGCGCGTTCCGAGCGCGGCTTCCGCGTATTGGAAACAGCAAGCCCGCCTACCTATTACCTGCCATCAGAGGACGTAGCGTGGGAGCTCCTGGTGAGTACGCCAGGCAACTCTGTATGCGAATGGAAGGGTTTTGCCGTTTACTGGGCGCTGGCTGTCAGTCCGGCGGCGCCAGTTGCCTGGAGCTACCCGCGACCGAGGGCCCGGTTTTCGAAACTGAAAGACTACGTAGCTTTCTACCCCGGCAGGGTTGCCTGCTTCGTCGCCGGCGAACGGGCGCAGCCTCAGGCCGGGCGTTTTTATGGCGGCTGGATTACCGCAGAAGTGGTTGGCCCGTTCAAGGGTGAACCCGGCACAGGTCACTGGTAACTGTCTTCGTTCCTTTGCGCCTGCATAACGACCGGTATTTACAAGGTAATATTGACCGTCTTCGCGAGGTCTTATTCAGTGCGATTTATGCACAGGCCCTAACAATTATTTCAGCAGGAACAGAGGTCATAACAATATGCACAGTAAGAAAGTCGAGTTTGACAACCAGAGCGGACAGAAACTCTCCGGCATTCTCGATCGGCCGGATAGTGTGACCGTTGGTTATGCTCTATTCGCTCACTGCTTCACCTGCTCCAAAAACCTGAAAGCAGCGAGCAACATTGCACAAGCGTTGAATGCTGCCGGCATTGCAGTGCTACGGTTCGATTTTACGGGTCTTGGTCAAAGCGAGGGCGAATTCGCAGACACCAATTTTTCATCCAATGTTGCCGACCTGCTCGCAGCGGCCGACTACCTGGCCCGCGAGCATGCAGCGCCTGCTATCCTGGTCGGACATTCCCTCGGTGGCACGGCGATTCTACAGGCAGCGGCGCAGATCGATTCTGCGGTGGCGGTGGCGACAATCGCCTCTCCCTCTGAACCTACGCATGTAACGAGTATGCTTGCCGGATCAGAAGAAGATCTGCGCGAACGCGGTGAAGCAACGATAAGCCTGGGCGGCAGACCCTTTTTAATGAGGAAACAGTTTCTCGACGACCTGGAACGACAAAACGTCAGCTCATCAATCGGGTCGCTTCGCAAAGCACTGCTGATAATGCATGCGCCGCTCGACGACATTGTGCAGATCGATAACGCCTCGTCGCTTTTCGCAGCGGCAAAGCATCCGAAGAGTTTTATCAGCCTCGATAAGGCCGACCACCTGCTAAGCCAACCGGAAGACTCGAGATATGCGGGGCGGGTGCTGGCAGCATGGGCGTCACGATACCTGACTACGGCTGCCGCCACCGATGAGTTGCAGGCAACCGACGGCGAGGTCATCTCCAGAACAAAAGTTGGCGGATTTCGTACTGACGTGCGCCTGGGCGAGCACAACCTGGTTGCTGATGAACCGGTTTCTGTTGGCGGCACGAATCTTGGCCCGACGCCCTACGACCTGCTGTCGGCAGCGTTGGCAACGTGCACCTCGATGACACTGCGAATGTACGCTGATCGCAAGAAAATCGATCTCACCTCGGCAACCGTTCGCGTAGAACACAGTAAAATTCACGCCGATGATTGTGTTGACTGCGAAACCACGGATGGCAAAGTTGATGAATTTCGCCGCACGATTGCGCTGGAGGGCGATCTGACGGAGACGCAACGAAACCGCATGCTCGAAATCGCCGACCGCTGCCCTGTGCACCGGACGCTACACAGTGAAACTAAAGTGCGTTCGACCCTTGAATGACACTCGGGAACGTGGATCCAGACTAAATACTCCAAGTCCGGCAATGCCTGGCTTGTTATCATGCAGCGCTCGAACCCATCCTGGAGTATGCCAACATGCATTCCCCGCTTCTCGTTCTTGGCCTGGCGCTTTTCTTTCTGACTGCCGGCTGCGGCGACAATGAGTCACCAGAGCAAATTGTGAACCAACCAGACGACCGCACGAACCCGTTCTTCACCGCTAGCACGTTACCTTACGGCCTGCCGCCATTCGACCTGATTGAAGACGAGCACTACGTGCCGGCTTTCGAGCGTGGCATGGCTGAAGAGCTGCGCGACATTGAAAATATTGCGATGAATACCGAGCCCGCGACGTTCGAGAACACAATTGTTGCCTTGGAACTCACCGGTGACTTGCTGAGCCGAGCGCGGCGTGTATTTGGGGCGATGACCAGTGCGCACACAAACGACGAGCTGAAAAAAATTCAATCGTCGATGGCGCCACAATTTGCTTCGCATAGCGATGACATTCTGCTTAATCCTGATCTGTTCGCACGCGTAGCTTCTCTTTACAAGACACGCGACACTCTCGAACTCGATCCTGAATCGTTGCGCTTGCTCGAACGCTACTATCTGGATTTTGTGCGTGCGGGAGCAAAACTTTCTGCACAGGAGAAGGCGAGGCTACGCGAGATCAACGCCGAGGACGCAGAGCTGTCTACACAGTTCAGCCAGAATTTGCTTGAAGAAGTTAATTCGTCCGCGATTGTCGTTGACTCACGAGCTGACCTGGCAGGCCTGTCCGAGAACGATATTGAGAGCGCCGCTACCGAGGCGAGCGAGCGCGGACTGGACGGAAAATTCGTTATTACCCTGCGCAATACGACCCAGCAACCGTTGCTGTCTTCCCTGCAAAATCGTGACCTGCGCCGGCGCATACTGCTCGTTTCGATGGCGCGCGGCAGCCAGGGCAACGAATATGATAATCGGGAGATCGTAACCAGGGTTCTCAGACTACGGGCAGAACGTGCGGCGTTGCTGGGTTACGAGAACCATGCCGCCTATGTACTGGAGGATCGCACTGCGGGTTCGATTGGCGCGGTCAACGACATGCTCGGCCGGCTGGGACCACGTGCAGTTGCCAACGCCCGTCGCGAAGCCGCGGAACTGCAGGCGTTGATTAACGCGACCGAAGCGCAGCCCTTCGAGATTGCCTCCTGGGACTGGCTTTACTACAGCGAGATCATGCGGCAAAAACTCTATGATTTTGACGCCGACCAGCTGAAACCCTATTTCGAAATCGATCGTGTACTGCACAATGGCGTGTTCTATTTTGCACAGCGTCTGTATGGCGTGACCTTTAAGGAGCGCACTGATCTTCCGGTCTACCACGAGGACGTGCGAGTTTTCGAGGCATCGATTGACGACGCGCCTCTGGGCCTGTTCCTGTTTGATCCTTACGCCCGGGAATCAAAGCGCGGCGGCGCATGGATGAATTCGTATGTGCTGCAGTCAGATTTGCTGGGAACGCAACCAATCGTTGCCAATCACCTCAACATTGTCAAGCCACCGGCGGGCGAGGTGACACTGCTAACGCTGGGCGAAGCAAACACGATGTTCCACGAATTCGGACATGCACTGCATGGTTTGTTTTCGACCGTTACCTACCCGCGTTTTTCAGGAACACGTGTGCCCCGGGATTTCGTCGAGTATCCCTCGCAGGTACACGAGATGTGGGCGACCTGGCCGGAGGTACTTGCCAACTATGCCGTTCATCATGAAACCGGTGCACCCATTCCAAAGGAACTCCTCGACCGCGTGCTGGCAGCCAAAAAATTTAACCAGGGATTTGAACAAACAGAATACCTGGCGGCTGCGATCGTCGACCAAGCCTGGCACCAGCTTGAAGCGGATGACATTCCACCGGCGGAAGCGGTGCGAGAATTTGAGGCGAAAGCACTGGCAGATGCCGGCGTGGATTTTGAGCTCGTCCCACCGCGCTACAGCACGCCCTATTTCCGCCATATCATGGGCGGGTATTCCGCTGGCTATTACTCCTACATTTGGAGCGAGGTGCTCGATGCCGATTCGGTGCAATGGTTTAATGAAAACGGCGGCCTGAATCGAGAGAACGGCGATCACTTTCGCAACACCCTTCTCTCCAAGGGTGGCAGCCAGGACGCCATGGAACTGTTCAGGAATTTTCGCGGTGAAGACCCGTCGATTGAGCCGTTACTGGAGCGATTGGGGCTGAACTGACCGGCGTTACGTGTAATCGAAATCCTGTTCCTGGCAGCTGCGGCCGGATCGGGGGAAACGACTGGCCCGGTCCAGGCAGTCGGTCCGTGTTTCAACTCGGCCGATCTTCTGCCAGTGATAACGTGTTGAATTCAATTTGCACTGTGCTGTCAGGCCCTCGACATTCTTCGCGAATAACCGTGTCGATAAAGGTTGGCTGGCGTCTGTCCGTAACGAGATCTTCCGCCAACCGGCTGAAAGACATCCAACGTCGCCAGACTGTTCCCGGCGACAGTTTGAGGTCTCGCATGGCGGCGCGGTGATCCAGATAGACAACGACTGCCGCTGCAACCGTTGCGGAACGCCATGCGCCGGTAAAAATAAGACGGCGCCACCAGGTTTGAGTCTGCGTTCGCAGGAAGCTGCTGTGGAACCTGAGGTGCGCATGTTCATCGGTCACAATCTGTGCGAGTAATGACCTGTGCCGGCCTGCCGGTAGCCGGGATGCCAGCAACTGGTAGTAGCAGATGCCGACGACTTCAGCTACCAGGAGAACCAGTACTTTAAGGCGCAGGCCAATCAGACGTCTCGCGAACACGAAAAGACTGGCGGTCCAGTTGCTGTTGATCAGCGAGCCGCCGAGATTGCGGACGCAGATTGCCAATAATTCCGCATGGCGATGCTCTTCTTTGACAAAAAGTTCCAGCGCTTCGACATAGTGATCGTCGACTTCATCGATGGAACTCAAGCGCGCCTGCTCAATTATCGTACCCCCACCGGACTCTCCCAATTGGAAAATAGCGAGTGATTGCGCCACGGATTCCGGCACCCCTGTGTAGTCTGCCGGATCAAACAGCGTCGGCAATTGACGCTCGCTCCGTGCCTTGAAGAATCGTTTCCACCGTGCCCAGTTGCCGCCTTCTGTGTTCATTCCTGCACCTCTTTGCGTTTGCTTTGACCTATTTGTAACAGTGGAATCTGGCGTTATTCCGGACCGAATGTGTGCAAATGTGGCAACCACGTCTGGACGCTCCAGTCCGACCCAAACGATATCGATCGCCGGTAATGCCTGCGCTACACTGGCCAGCGCCAATGCAACAAAAGATGCAGATGACGAAGCTCGAAGACATTGACGCGCTCAATTACCAGATTCGTAACGGGTCGCCGGGTGCCTTGACCGCTCTACTAGCGCTGCCGTCGCCGTGCGTCATCGATTCCGATGGTCAGTCGCCTCTCAATGTTGCGATTCAGTTTGGTAATGCAGAGGTAACCACCAGCCTGATTGAAAACGCGGAAACGCTGGAATTTGCGCCGACAGTTCACCCAACGGACAGCGTAAGACTCATGCGGATGATTTATAGCAGCGAAAGTCTCGACAACTTGGAACTTGCTGAGCAGCGTGTGCTTGGGCCGGCCGGTGTCCCACCCTATTGGCAGCGTACGCCGCTCTTGCAGGCGTGCCGTTACCGGAATAAAGATGCGATTCATCAACTGATCGACCGCGGCGCAAGACTGAATGCCAAAGACCTGGTGGGCGAAACGCCGCTGTCTATGTGCATACGTTCGGGCGGCACCGACCTGGCGAAGCATTTTGTACAATCATGTATCGACGCAAACAGGCCGTTTCCTTTTACGGAGGAACTACTTGCCAATATCTGCAATTCGCCTGCGCTTTACGAACTGGCAATCACGCATGGACGCCCGAACGCAGGTGCTAAACGGTTCATGTTTAATTTCGCCTGCGCGATGCTCGATCTATCAACGGTTGCGAAAATGCAGCACGTGGGCTTCGACATCAACTCTGCGATCACGCAAATGACCGACCCGGTCACTGAGACAATGACATCCCGTCTCGCATGGATGCATGAGGCACCTGGCTGGCAAGAACTTGCTGCAGGCTATGCGCATGTGAACGGTCATTCGGCAACGACATCGATATCCATTCCCAATGATCCGGGTCCAAACGACCTTACTTACGGCGAAACGGTTGCTCTGCACGCTGAACTGAATGCCTCTGTTCGGCGCAAGGAGTGCAACCCGAAATTCATGTCTGGTGAGGAACGCCGGGAACGTCTCACGCTGCTTGGCTTGCTGATCGATAGCGGGCTGAATGCGGCGAAAGTGGAACACAAACGCGACTTCCCCCTCTCCGGGGACGTAGTTGCTACCAATGAACCGGAATTTTTCGTTGCACTAACGGATGCGGGATTCAACCTGGGCCCGAAAGACAAATATGATGATATGCAGATTGCAACGGCTATCAGGCACGGCCTGTTCGACATGGTCGACCCGCTCGAGCGATGCGGCCATAAACCAGCAAACTTAAAGTCAGTTCCCGGCGACAGGCTGGATGAGTACCGCCGGTGGCAGGATAGCGTTGATAGCTCCGCCGACATTGAAATTACGGCGCCGGCTCGACGGCCGGAAACCCGGCAACCGGAAACATCCTGGGAACTCGATGGAGAGTCGGTTCTTACTGCCGAGACTGAGCCACAGTCGCCGCAGGCGGGCAAATCATGCACGTTACGCCTGTGGCATAGTAATGTTTATGGTCCGCGCACCGCAGTTCAATTCGAGATTCGCGTCCGCAATAACGATGACGATACGGCAGGCAACAATTGGCAGCGCGTGCAGCTCGTTAGAGAGACGGTCGATATTGATGGCGCAGAGGTGGACCTTGCCGAATTGGACGAACCACCCATAGGCGAAACGCCGTGGGTGGGTCTGTTCGAATCAACCGTAACGTTGCGTGAGGACAGCAATCATGTCGACATTCGCATTACGGCGACCGATACGGATGCTGGCGGCACGCTTACCGATTGGGTAGTGAACACGAAACACTAGCGCGCAAGGCGAGCGTTGCATCTTTACTGCCCATTCGCATTGATGTCAGTTGGCCCTATCCGCCTATCTTTATATAACCGTTCTGTGCGAAATCAATAAGCGTCGTTAGCGCCCAAAGGTCGAGTTGAATCTCTTCCTGAATCTCACTCGGGTCGTAATTTCGCGCGGTTACGCCTTGCCCGCAAACATGAAGCGCGACACCGGCCGCATGCAGGTTGCGGATCAACTCGATGTTGGGGTTGTCGTGGCCATCATGGCGCGACTTGAAGGCTTCATTCTTCAGCACTACCGGCCCGGCTGCCTGGTGAAAAACAACTGCAATCTTGCGATTTTCCGGCGGCACGCCGTATTTCGCCAGTGTATTGACGTACCGAGCAACAGCAACAAGCATAGGATTTACATCATCGATGTTTTCAGCCGCCATTACTGCATCGAAGACCACTTTGTGCTCGATGTCTGGATTGGGCAGCACTTGAGCATTGGGCACGTCACGCGCTGCCGGGTAGCCCGGTATAGGTAATTTCTCCTGAGCCGCCACCACGCCTGACGTGGCCATCGCTACCACCGCGAAAACCGCAAGTCTAAACAAACTCTTCATGTTGATTCCCCTAAGCAGATGCAGCAAGAAAAAAAAAGGAAAATAAAGGAATAAAGGGGTCGAACCGGATTTGCTAACCTTAAGCGCGGTTCGACCTCTCAGGGTATTGCTAGCCGCCAATCGTCACATAGCCCTGCCGGCCCAGCTCGATCAGGGTAGTCAATGCCCAGTAATCGATTTGAATCTCATCGAGGAGGTCGTCTTCTTCTAGTCCGCGAGCCGCTACGCCCTGGCCGCAAATATGAAAGGACACACCTGCCCTGTGCAGCTTCTGGATTAGCTCGATGTTTGGATTGTCTTTGCCATCATGACGGGCCTTGAATTCCTCGTTCTTCAGGCCGATCAGCCCGGAACCGCGATGCAGGACCACCGCAATTTTTCGATTCTCCGGCGGCACACCGAATTTGCCCAGCGTATTCATGTAAATCGCGATCGGTGCCAGCATCGGATAAGGATCGTCGAGGTTGTCGTCATCGACGACGAGATCGAACACCACCTTGTACTCAACATTCGGATCCGGCGCCAGGTGCGCACCCGGAACGTCTCGGCCGGCAGGGAAGCCTTCGACGAGCATTTTCTCCTGGGCGACGGCGGCGCCGGCAAGCGTGCCGACAATCGATGCAACTACCACGAGCGTCAATAACTTTTTCATATTCATTGTCCCTTGCAATTATTTGTCCTGCTAACGCGATGACACTACCGAATTCTGGCTGCAATGCCGTCGAGGGTCCCGGCCAAAGCCGTTCGCCGCTTGACGGTTTGCGCATCGTTTCCATTCGCATCCAGGTTCGCCGCTAACGTTGCAAGCCTGGTCGCAAGGTTGCGATCTCTGCCGCCATTTTCGAGGCGCGCCGCAGCGCGGTCCAGCGCTGCATTCAGGTCGGACCGCGAGGAATCGGACAGCGCTCCGCTGCGTGCCAGCTGATCGATATATGCACGCGCGACGACTGGCTCGTCGGGCCAGGTTACGGGGAACTGCTGCTGCGGGTTAAACAATTCTCCCTGGTTCGCAATTTTTGCGGCCGCAATTTCATTCTCAGTGAGATGCTCACTGGGCACCAGGGACATCACGTCGAGGCCGCGCGCGATTTCGGTGGCGTAAATCAGGCCTTTATACCAGTACGTTGACCAGTAGCCACCCAGGATCAGGTGTTCCTCATGAATCGGACCACGGTCAAAGTAGGCAATCTCGACAGGATTTGATGAATCCGTGAAATCAATGACGGAGAGCCCACCCTGGTACCAGGCCTGCGCGAAAATGTCGCGACCCGGAACAGGTACGACGGAGCCATTGTGCGCCACGCAGTTTTCCTGCTCGACCTGTGGCGCCGGCAGTTTGTAATAGCTTCTGAACTCGAGCTTGCCGTCAACGATGTCGTAAATAGCATCCGCACCCCATTCCTTAGGGTCATAGGTTCGACAGCGCGGACGGGCGCCTCCGCCCCACTCGTCCGTGAAGAGCACCTTTGTGCCATCGTTGTTAAACGTCGCCGAGTGCCAGTAGGCAAACCCCTTGTCAACGACCTCATCCATGCGGGTCGGTTTCAGGGGATCGGAAATATCGAAAATAATGCCGTTGCCCGAACACGCGCCAGCAGCGATTCCTGCTGCCGGAAACACCGTAATGTCATGACACTGGTTGGTCAGGTTGGTCTCCTGGGTATCCTCCCCGTGATCACCACCCTGCCACAATCCCGCAAGACGTCCGGTCTCCGGATCCGCGAACACTGCGGGGCTGTCAACGATTCGGGCCTTGGACGGGTCGTCGACCGGAATTTCTATGACGTCGATGCGGAACAGCGCGGTTCTCTCATCACCGGGAATCTCACCAACACAGCCTTCCAGCTCTTCACCATCCCGTACCGAAGAGGTACCTGAGTTGTAAACAATTATCTTTCCATCTTCATCGGGACCAGAAACGATCGAGTGAGTGTGTGAGCCACGGCAGGTTTGAACCTGACCTACCTGCATCGGTCGTGCCAGGTCGCTGATATCGAAGATGCGAATGCCGCGGAAGCGCACCGGGCTAACATCCTGATTGATGCCCTGTAGGCCGCAGTCGACCCTGCCACGTGTCTGTTCCACCGACATGATGAGGAGGTCACCTACAATTGAAACGTCACCCTGGCCGCCCGGGCAGACCACCGAACTGTAAAGCTTCGGCAAGCCATCCTCCTGCAGTTGGTACACGTTGAAACCGTGGTAACTACCGGTGACCATCTTGTCACCGGAGAACGCCATATCAGTGTTGGAGAAACTCAGGAGCGGCGACCGTTCGCCCCACTCTGTGTCATCAACGCTCTGACCATCGTCGTCCGTGGACTGATTGGAATCCTCCGGTGGCTTCGCCGGCGGCAATCCGGCAGGATTTTGCGGGTCGAAGAACCCCGGTGGCTTGGGCAATGCAGCCACGAGCTCCAGGTTCATCAGCGCCTGGCCCGCGTCCTCAAATCCCGGCGAGAGATCCGCCCTGGCATCGCCGGACAGGCTGGCCAGCATCGCATTCATGCGTTCGATCTCGGACGTCTGGTCATTGGTGACGTCGTTCGTGAACTCGAACAACACGGGATCGTAAGCTGAGCCGGGCTGTTCAAGCAGTTCCTCAACCATCTTCACAGCACCCTCGTGATGCGCAATCATCAGTTCGAGGAATAAGCGGTCAAAATCCGTGCCCTCGACCTGTGCGAGCTCGGCCATTTGCTCTGGCGACGCCATGCCGGCCATTGTATGAGACGTGTGCATTGCATCGTGCTCGGTTGGATCTGGCACCTCTTCACCGCGATCCCGCAACCATTGCTGCATAAATTCAATCTCATCAAGCTGCGACGCGTCAATGCGCCCGGCCACATCCAGCAATTCCTGGCGATTCGTGCGATCCGCCACGAGTGCGGCCATCTGTACCGCCTGGTTGTGATGCGGAATCATGTCCTGCATGAACAACACGTCGTCGGGCGAATGGCTGGTATTGGCAATTTCGATTGCCTCGTCGGCGCTTAACTGCTGCACCGTTTCGCCCGGGGCGCCCGGCAATATGATGGGGACGTCCTGGCCGAAACTGGCACTCGCAAGACCAAGCAGAATCATGCTCAGGAATACGCGAACAGATTGTCGAATAGTGGAATCAGGGGCTGCGGTCACGGGCGTCACTCCTTATTTAGAATTTGTATTTGGGTCGCCGGTCCTTTATTCAGGGTAATTTACCAGATTGGCGAGCAGAGGTGCTGGAAACGGCGGTCACTCCCGGTCATTCGAAGCGGCAATCCCCGAATTTGCAATTGGTCGGGCGCGACAAGGTCGTGACCAACAGTCGCTGCAACTCTTGAGTTATCAGGTGCTCCCGAGCTCCGCCGGGCAACGTGATTCAAGTGTTTTTTCATGGCGTTGGAATCTGCCAAAACCATCAGGCTGACGCGAAAACTTTGTTGTCGCAGTCGAATCTAGCTGCGATTTGAAAAGAGCCCTTTACGCGCTACGTCGGTAATCGCGACAACGGCGGAGTGCTTTAACTTGCGCTCCGGCGAGATCGCATAGAAGGTCTCCTGAATTTCCGGTGCATTACCGATTACGCTCGATCGATACATTCGACAGATTTCTTCTTCGATGACCGCAGGTCCGGCAAATATTCCGACGCCCGCTTCACCGAACGCCTTCAACAAAGCGCTGTCATCGAATTCACCTACGACCTCGGGTGCGATGTCATTGTTTTCGAACCAGTCATCAAGACGACGCCGCAGCGCGGAGTTTCTCGACGGCAGGAGCATTGGTGCCTGATCAAGTGACGCTGGGAACTTTCTCCGCAGTGCGGCAGCACCCTTTCGCTGCGCAAAGAATGAAAGTCCACTCTCGCCGAGGCGATGGTTGTATGCGCGCAGGCCAAGGCCGCCTGGCATCGGCTGATCTGACAAAACCAGGTCGAGTCGGTGAATTGCGAGATCGGCCAACAGCTGTTCCAGGTTCGCTTCCGTGCAGCGAACATGAATCGCATCCTTGCCGACCAGCGCCGGCGCAACGATGCGTTCGACGACAAGCTTCGGCATCGAGTTCAAGACGCCAACATTGAGGGTGGACGGGCCGTCCAGGCTCCCACCGCGTACAACATTCGCAAGTTCCGCGCCAATCGAGAAGATTTCGTCCGCATAGTCATACACAACCCGCCCGATCTCCGACAGGATGAGACGTCGCCCGGAACGAAGGAATAGCGGTTGACCGATTGCCTCATCGAGCAGCTTTAGTTGTCCACTGATGGTTTGTGGCGTCAGGTGCAATACTTCAGCGGCCTGCACGATGCTTCCCTCCCGGGCAACTGTCCAGAAGTATTGGAGATGGCTGTAGTTCAGGTGTCGCAACCGTTACACCCCGGCATTGTGTCGGGTGGCGCGTTTCAGCAGCAGATAACCCGCCACTGCGGAGACGACCGAGCCGGCAAGGACCCCTACCCGCGTCGCGGCGAGATAATCAAACTGGCCGCGCTCGAACGCCAGTGAGCCAATGAAAAGACTCATCGTGAAACCGATACCCGCGAGTAAAGCGATCCCGTAAACAGACGCCCAGTTAGCGCCATCGGGTAAGCGCGCCCACCCCAGCTTCACCAATAACCAGGCCGGAGCGAATACGCCGAGCTGTTTGCCGAGGAACAGTCCAAGCGCAATACCAATCGATACCGGACCAAAGAGAACTTCGGAACTGATACCACCGAAGGAGACGCCGGCATTGGCAAACGCGAAAACCGGCAGGATCGCGTACGCGACCCAGGGGTGGAGCGTATGTTCGAGATGGCGCAAAGGTGAGTCCTGACCGTCTGGAGTCTTTAGCGGAATCGCCATCGCGATTGCGATACCGGCCAAAGTCGCGTGCACGCCGCTTTTCAGGACACATGTCCAGACGAAAACCCCAACCAATATATACGCTGAAATCCGCGTTACGCCGGCTAGATTGAGCAACACCAGGCCCGCCACGCCGACTGCTCCCCAGGTCAGCGCCATTACTGACAGGTCCTGCGTATAAAAGACTGCAATGACGAGAATAGCCGCCAGATCGTCAAAAATTGCAATCGTTGTCAGAAATACCTTAAGTGACAAGGGCACGCGACTGCCGAGCAGAGTCAAGACGCCCAGTGCGAACGCAATATCAGTCGCCGCCGGGATAGCCCAACCCTCCAATGTCTGCGGTGAATTCCAGTTGATGCCAACGTAAATGGCGGCCGGCACAATGAAACCACCAAGCCCTGCAACCGCCGGCAAGACCAGCTGGTCCCAGGAAGACAGCTCGCCATCCAGAAACTCGCGCTTCACTTCAAGCCCGATGAGCAGAAAGAAAACGGCCATCAGCCCATCGTTTATCCACAACAACAGAGGCTTGTCTATGCCCATTTCCCCAAGTGCTATGGAAAGAGGTAAGTCGAGTACGTAGCGGTAAAGCTCCTGGAGCGGTGAATTTGACACTATCAATGCAAGAACGGCGGACAGCACCAGCAAAATGCCGGCGGTCGACTC
>JAJFKP010000002.1 GCA_021773135.1 Woeseiaceae bacterium
GAAGCACCCGGCGCACGTGGCCTTAGCGCGTTCATCGTTGACGCTGCAAACCCGGGTCTCGAAGTCGTGGAGCGAATCGAGACCGTCGCGCCGCATCCGCTCGCCCGCCTGTCATTCAGGGACTGTCGCGTCGACGCTGACGCATTAATTGCGACGCCCGGCTCAGGCTTCAAGGTTGCTATGGCGACGCTCGACGTCTACCGAACTACGGTTGCAGCCGCCGCACTGGGATTCGCCCGCCGCGCATTGGATGAAGCGCTGGCACATACGAGCACCCGGCAATTGTTCGGTGCGCCGTTAAGCGCCCTGCAAATGACTGAAGCGGCAATTGCCGACATGGCAACCGAGATTGATGCGAGCGCATTGCTGGTGTATCGCTCTGCGTGGGCCAAAGACTGCTACCAGGATCGAGTTACGCGCGAAGCAGCGATGGCTAAACTCTATGCAACTGAAGCGGCGCAGCGCATCATTGACCAGGCCGTGCAGCTCTTCGGCGGAAAAGGCGTTACCAAGGGCAACATGGTCGAGAGCCTGTACAGAGAAATTCGCGCGCTGCGAATCTACGAAGGCGCAAGTGAGGTACAAAAAGTCATCATTGCGCGGCAAACCTATTTGGGATACCAACAATGAAGCATCTTCTACCCGACGGGTGGCCGCGGCCCAGCGGTTATTCAAATGGAATCCATGCAGAAGGTTCGCAGGTCTATGTTGCCGGCATGATCGGCTGGGATGAATCCGGCGAGTTTGCGGATGATTTCGTCGGTCAGTTTGCACAGGTCCTTAAGAACACGGTTGCGGTTTTGGCCGAGGCAGAAGCAGGCCCTGAACATGTTGTGCGTATGACCTGGTATATAAAAGATCTCGATGTCTATCGCGACAACCTGGCAGATACGGGGCGCGCCTACAGGGAAATCATGGGCAAGAATTTTCCCGCGATGGCTGTGGTCGGGGTAGCCGACCTGGTAGAACCCAAAGCAATGATCGAAATAGAGACAACCGCGGTCATTCCCTGAACAGCTGCTCCTGCAACACAAACTTCTGAATCTTGCCGACGGAGTTGCGCGGAAAGTCGTCTACGAACACGACCGCTTTGGGAATCTTGTAGCGGCCCAACCTGCCTTCCAGTGATGACAGGATGGTCCGTTCATCCGCAGCTTTCCCCGGTGTGAGCCGGATCACGGCAACCGGCACTTCACCCCAGCGAGCATCCGCTTTGCCGATCACCGCTGCTTCCTCTACACAATTGTCTTCGATCAGGATGCTTTCAACTTCAGCCGGATAGATATTCTCTCCGCCTGAAATGATGACGTCTCTCTTACGATCGACGATGTAAAAGAATCCGGTGTCGTCCTCAACGCCAATATCGCCTGATGAATACCAGCCATCATGCAATACTGATTTGGTCGCGCGCTCATTCCGCCAATAGCCGTTCATCACGTTGGCGCCACTGATCAGGATCTCTCCTCGTTGACCGGGTGATACATCACGGCCATCGTCAGCAACGATTCTGATCTTGCAATTCGCTGCCGCGCGCCCGGTCGTTTCGATGTTCGGCGCGCCTTCTCCGACGCTGGTACATATAGCGATAGGGCACGTTTCGGTCGCCCCATAAACCTGCAGGACGTCGACACCCTTCGCCCGCCAACTGGCATAGACGCTCGGGGAAACAGGGCTCGCGCCCGTGGTCACGGTGCGGATGCCTGGAAATTCAGCCTGCTGCCACTCCGGGAGGCTCAGAATCGGGGGCATCTGGGCGCTCACGATTGGCACTCGCGTTGGCTGACCACCGACCATGGCATGCAGCATCGCCTGCGGGTCAAAATTGCGGTGTAGCGTAACGGTTCCACCGACATAGAGTGTTGGGGTCGTGAGGATGTTGAGTCCGCCAACATGAAAAAAGGGCAGGCTTACGAGTGAGTTATCGTCAGCTGTGAGCTGGTGCATCGCCTGGCTGTTCCTGGCATTCGCGAGAATCGAGGTATGCGAAAGCAGCGCACCTTTGGGATCTCCGGTGGTGCCGGACGTATAAACCAGCAGCAGCGCCTCGCCGCCGCAGTTTTCGATCTTGCGGGTATTGGCCGCCGAAGTGTGTCGCGGTTGCGGACCGCCGTTTTCGATTTTCGACAAGTCCAGCAGGGTGCAGTCACTGAAACCGTTACGGGTCCATTCGCAATCCAAGGCCTGATCGAGAACGAGAATTTTCGGCGCAGCATTCTCAATCAGCACGTTCAACTCGGTCGCGGATAGTCGCCAGTTGAGTGGTGCGAGCATTCCACCCAGGCGTGCCAATGCGAAAAGCAGGTACAGGAACTCTGGCGTATTCAGTCCGAAATAGGCGACCCGGTCGCCGCGCTTGATATCGAAATCGACTTGCAGCGCTGCGGCAAGCGTCCGAACTCTGTCGTCGAAGTCCCGGTAAGTAATTACCTGCTCTTCAAATTCGAGCGCTGCTTTATCCGGGGATTTCTCGGCCCAACGTTCAATCCAGTTACAGATGTTCATCGATTCTGATCAGCCAAAAACGGGGTTGGAAAGTAAGTATACTTTCCGGGCATGATAGCACCGCGCCACCACTAGCAAGTGCACGGAGATCACCGTCTATAAACGGTGTAACGATCAGTGAATTAGCGTGTCGAAAAAAAAGCAAACTACTTTTCAGCCGAGTCCCGAACAACGGGCACTGCTCCCGGACGTATCGGGTAATGATTTAAACGGACTTGGAGAAAGAAAAGTTCGACGGCCGACGCCTGTTTACTGGCACAAGCCCGCCACTATTCCGCATGGTCCTGTCCAGGCGTGGATGACGCAGAAATTCAACGCCGTGCCGGAGTTTCGCGAGGTATACGCAAAACCCGGCGCCCGCGGTCCGCGAAAACTGGATAACATTGCAACCGAGAAGACGCAGCGTGCCCCCGAGCAATGGGTGGAGCGGGTCAAGAAGTTCACGCTCGGCAACGAAGGCGACCTGGTCGGCATTGCAAGATTGAAGCCGGAGTGGGTATTCGAAGGCTTTGATCTCGAAAAGGAATTGCCATGGGTCGTCGTAATCGGCGTCGCGATGGATTTTGAGAAGTTTGCTGCAGCACCTTCATCCGATACCGACACGCGCTCCGCGCTGGAGGTTTCTGACAAATACAATAAGGGCGCCCGGGCCGCGGCCGCTTTAAGTAACTGGGTTCGCGGGCACGGGTACAACGCGAGGCCGCATGCGGGGCCCTGGGCCGGGTCCATCACACTGAGCCCCGCCGCAATTGAAGCCGGGCTGGGTGAATTGGGGGATCACGGCAACCTGATAAATGATCAGTACGGCTCCTGTTTTCGCCTCGCCGCCGTATCGACCGACATGCCCCTTGTTGCTGACAGTCGCCGTGAGTTCGGCGTTGATGACTATTGCATGCACTGTGAGGCCTGCAACAACGCCTGCCCGGTTGGTGCAATCAAGACAGAAAAACAGTGGGTACGGGGGACCAGGAAATACTACGTCGACTTCGATAAATGCCTGCCGTATTTCAACGAGACTCACGGCTGTGGAATATGTCTCGGTATTTGTCCCTGGAGTCGTCCTGGAGTCGCAGAAAAACTAATTCTGAGAATGGCCAAACGTCGGCGTAGTGACGACTAAGCCGTTACCGACGATCGCATCTTTAACAGCAACTTCTGCAGGCTGCTCATTTCTGACATTGACAGTCCTGAGAATAGTTCTTCCAGCCAGCGCTCATGATGTCGTGCCATTCGACTGAACTCCTTGCGACCTTTGGGAGTAAGCTGAATGTACTGGACCCTGCGATCATGCTCAGCCCGTGTCCTCGTGACGAATGCGTTCTTTTCGAGTCGATCGATGACGCCGGTAACGTTTCCGTTGGATACCATTAGCTCACGTGAGAGTTCGGACATCGTAAGTTTCCTGCCCGCTCTTTCGAGTTCGGAGAGGACGTCGAACTGGGGGAGGGTCACGGAAAAGTTGGTCCTGAAAAGTGAGCGTAGCTGCTGCTCTACCACCGTTTCGCAAGATAATAGTCGCAGCCACGTCCGGATGGCCTCTTTGCTGCGCGGCCCGTATTTTGTCATTGATTTATCCTGTAATAACATAGAGATAGGCGCGATCCCGGTCGTGCTCGCCGCCGCTGATGATAACGCGGAAAGGATTTGATGCCAACTTCAAATAATTAACAATAAATTTTTTACACTAATTTATTTTATATATATAATAAATTTAACAATAAAAAATCTAAACGGGACGAAAGGTGATATTACGGTGCCGCCAGTGAGCTTGGAGAAGCAAACACGGAATGCTCAAAAAATACCGGTTACGATCCGCTTTCCGCACGTCGACAATGCCGGCATCGTTTTCTACCCGCGCTACATCGAGTTATTACACAAGCATTTTCCGGGACTGCCAATATTTGATACGCCGACTGCTTTCTCCATGGAGTTTCGTCGCCCAAACCGTCTCGGCGACAAGTTAGATATTGTTTCAGATTACGAAGCGGGTCGCCGCGAGTGGTCTGTCACAGGTCGCATGCGTGACGATGTTTACTTCAGCGTAGGCCCGTTGTCGCCTGATTCATTGACGGCAACAAAGGTCGCACCCGCGGGTGGAAATATCTTTGCGACGAGTGACATTACTGTCGGCGAATGGATGTCGGACAGGCAGGGAAGCATGTCTCTTTCGCGTTACTTCGAGACGCTCAATGTCGCAGTTGAAAAATGGTTTGAAACGACACTCGACCTGCCCTTTTACCAGTTGCACGTCGATCGCAGGGTAGGCATACCTACGGTTCGGTTCCGGGTCAACTGTCAGGCGCTGCCAAAAGCAGGCGATACTGTAACAATGCTGGTTCGACCGGTCAGGATAGGTGGCCGTTCCATGACGTTCCGGAGCTGGTTGGTGCGTGACGACGACTGCCTGGTTGAAACCGAGCAGGTCATCGTTTTCGTACATATGCAGGAGAATGACTACGAAACGATCGAGATTCCGAAATATGTTCGCGACGCATTCGCGGCCCAGTTGGAGAAATAGGCTATGTGGCGCCCCGCGGAAAGAATTAAATACAAGCCCCAGCCCGGTCCCTGGCCGACCCGAGATGAGGCCGCTGCAGCAAGGCTTTTCAGCCCGGTATCAGTGGGTCCGCTCGCATTGGCGCAGCGAACCTGGGTTCCGGCGATGGTTCCATGGCGCGCGTCTGATGACGGTGAAGTGACGGAGGATGTGCTCGACTGGTATCGGCGCTATGCCGAAGGCAAGCCTGGCGCAATCGTTGTCGAAGCGACCGGTATACGCGACATCCCGAGTGGACCCTTGTTACGCATTGGTGACGATCGTTTTATTCCGGGGTTGCGGAAACTTAACGAGACTGTCCGCGATGCAAGTGATGGCGAGACCCGACTGTTTATTCAGATAATTGATTTTCTGCGTATCAATCGCCGCCCGACTGCCGATAAATACTTCGGCAAATATTTGCGTATAACCGACGATCATCGCGCTTACTTTTACAACAAGCTCGATGACAATGAAATCCGCGCAAAATTCCTGGAAATGAACGATGAAGCACTTGCGAAAGTGCTGACCCGACGAGAGTACGAGGCCTATGCCTTCGGTTATCGGGAACGTGTCACCGATATCGCGCTGCCTCACATTAAAGACCTGCCGAAAACGCTCCCAGGCCTTTTTGCCGCTGCCGCGGTTCGTGCTCAGCAAGCTGGGTTTGATGGCATCGAACTCCACTATGCCCATGCCTACACAATGGCTTCGTTCCTGTCGGCGAGAAATACCCGCACGGATGGCTACGGCGGCGATCTGGCGGGGCGCGCAAAATTGCCACTGGAGGTATACGCCGCGGTTCGAGACGCTGTCGGCGAAGACTACGTCGTCGGGTGCCGGTTTCTCGCCGATGAAATTATCGAAAGCGGATCCGTTTCGGCCGATGCCGCTTTTTTCGGCGTTGAGTTCGCAAAAGCCGGCATGGATTTTCTCTCTTTGTCGCGCGGCGGCAAATTCGAGGATGCAAAACAGCCCAAGGTCGGCGCCGCTGCCTATCCCTATACCGGGCGCAGCGGCTACGAATGCATGCCGCAGTACATTTCAGATGCTAAAGGACCTTTTGGGCGTAACCTTCCGGCCACGGCGCAGATCAGACGAGCCGTTCGGAGTGCGGGTTTCGATACGCCGGTTGTCGTTGCAGGTGGCGTGCACGGCTTTGTCGAAGCCGAGCGAATACTGCGCGACGAGGAGGCAGACATTATTGGGTCCGCCCGCCAGTCCATTGCCGATCCCGACTGGTTTCTCAAGATGCGTCTTGGTCTTGGCGATCAGGTCCGCGTCTGCATCTTTTCGAACTACTGCGAGGCGCTGGATACGCGTCACAAACAGGTCACCTGCGAACTGTGGGACCGAGAGGACAAGGAAGCCCCCGGTGTTACGCTTTCATCAGACGGCAAACGCCGCCTGTTGCCGCCGCCCTGGACAGCGCCGAAACTGTGATTGACGTAGATCGAAACGACAGCGTCTACCAGGCATTCGAAAAAGCGGCGACGGACTTCGGCCCGCGACCCTTTCTGCGCGTACCTGCTAAAAGCGCGGCGCCTTATGCGGATGGCGCGGTCGAATACACCTACGACGCTACCCGAAATCGTGTACATGAGCTCATTGCGGCATACAGCGCCCGCGATCTTCGTGTTGGAGAGCGCGTTGCGCTGGCGTTCGACAGTCGACTCGAGGTTTATCTGCACCTGCTGGCGTTGAATGCAATCGGCGTTAGCATCGTTCCTCTGAATTCCTCGGCCAGCGACGACGAAATCCTGCACCTCGTGGCGCACAGCGACTGCCGATGCATTGTTGCGCTGCCCGAATACATCGATCGGTTAACCGCGCTCGACGGCAAGACCGCTGCGTGTGAGGTCCTATCCGAAAACGACCTTGCTGCAGCTGTTGTTGCGCGAGAAGAAAATCCGTCGGCACACGATCTTACTACGATTGCTGGTGTGCCAAAATCTTCGGCAACAAGCAGTGCGACCGAAGCGGCACTTCTGTATACGTCCGGCACAACCGGCAAACCGAAAGGTTGCATTCTGTCGAACGAGTATTTCCTGGCGCTCGGCACCTGGTACAACGAATTGGGCGATATTTGCAGCATGGACGAGGACGATCGCCTGCTGACGCCGCTACCGCCGAATCATATGAACGCGCTCTGCACATCCTTCCCGGCGATGATGCTGTGTGGCGGCTGCGTCATCCAGATGGACCGGTTTCACCCGCGCTGGTGGTGGAATACCGTGGGTGAGGAAAAGGTGACCATCATTCATTGCCTTGGTGTCATGACCGCTATCCTGCTGACGTTGCCCGAGAACGATGAAGAATATTTCGCGGACCAGGTGAAGTTCTGTTTCGGTCCCGGCTCTGATCCCAAGCACCAGGTCCGGTTCGAACAACGTTTTGGTGTGCCACTTATCGAGGCGTGGGCAATGACTGAATCCGGCGCCGGCGGCATGACCATTGCTTATAAGGAGCCTCGCCATGTTGGGCAGCGCTGCATCGGCAAGCCGATCGATTCGACAGAATTTCGCGTGGTCGATGAAAGCGATGCCGACGTCGCAGCGGGGGAACCGGGCGAACTGCTGGTTCGCGCCAGGGGCGATGATCCCCGCAAACGATTTTTCAGTGGCTACTACAAGGATCAGGACGCGACCGAGGACGGCTGGCGCGGGGGCTGGTGGCATACCGGAGATGTAGTCAGGGAGGGCGATGACGGGTGCCTGTATTTCGTGGACCGGCGCAAAAATGTCATTCGGCGCAGCGGGGAAAATATCGCCGCGGTAGAAGTTGAGGCGGTGCTGCTGCGACATCCGGACGTGCTCGGTTGCGCAGTTTGCGCCGTCCCTGATGAGATGCGTGGCGATGAGGTGTTCGCATTCATCATCAGTCAGACATGTAGTGACACACGCGACATTTTCGACCACTGCATGGAGCATCTGACATACTTCAAGGTTCCGGGGTACATTGCGTTCGTGCCGACAATACCGCTTACCGCATCGCAGAAAGTCAGTCGCGGCGAAATCAAGCAAACCGCCAGGAATCTGATTGCGTCAGGCGAGTGCGATGATTTAAGGGAATTCAAGAAAAGAAAGAGAACCGGCCAGTAATCAGCAATATCGCAGACCATTTACGGGAAGCACCAGAAATTCAATGAGCCAGGCGGCAGCATACAGAACGGGCTACGACGGTATTGTCGTAACGGCACCGGTGAGCGTGCCGTACGAACGCTATTCGCCCGAGCCTGCGCACTGGTGGCTGGCCCGGGGACTCTCTGATTTGGGCAAGCAGAGCGGGCTGGGCGCGAACGATATCGATGGACTGTGTGTGTCGTCATTCACCCTGTTTCCGGACACGGCGGCGGGCCTTACACAACACTTCGGACTGACGCCGCGCTGGCTCGATCACGTGCCAACGGGCGGAGCCTCTGGTGTGGTAACGCTACGGCGCGCGGCCAGGGCGGTTCAGTCCGGCGACGCCAATGTGGTGGCATGCCTGTCCGGGGACACGAATCATGTCGATTCGTTTCGCGCCATGCTGACGACCTTCAGCCGGTTTTCCCAGGATGCGTCCTACCCCTATGGATCCGGTGGGCCTAACGGCAGTTTCTCGCTGATGACCAGCCACCATATGGACACTTACGGAACCCGGCGCGAAGATTTTGGCAAGCTCTGTGTTGCGCAGCGAGACAACGCGCTGCAATACCCGAATGCAATGATGAAGAAACCGCTGACGCTTGACGAGTACATGCATGCCCGACTGATTGCCGATCCGATTGTGCTGTATGACTGCGTGATGCCATGTGCCGGCGCTGAAGCCTATCTCGTCATGCGCGAAGAGGATGCGAAAGCGCAGGGTCTTCCCTATGCACACATTCTCTCGACCATTGAACGGCACAACTCGTTTCCCGACGACCCCGTGCAAATTCGCGGCGGCTGGGCGCTTGATGTCGATGAGTTCTGGGCGATGGCCGGTATCGAGCCTGACGCTATCGATCTGTTGCAAACCTATGACGACTATCCCGTAATCTGCGCCATGCAGATGGAGGACCTGGGCTTCTGCGAAAAGGGCGCGGCAAGTGAATTCATACAGTCGCATACGTTTACTTACGACGGCTCGTTTCCGCACAACACGTCCGGCGGCCAGCTGTCGGTCGGACAGGCCGGTGCCGCGGGTGGGTTCCTGGGCCTGGTGGAGGCCATCCGGCAACTGACCGGAGGGGCCGGCAGCAATGCTGTTCCGGATGCCCGTTACGCTGCCATTTCAGGCTTTGGCATCATTAATTTTGACCGTGGCCTGTGTTCCGGTGCGGCCATATTGGCGAGCGCATGACGGACGCGCTCAAGAGACCGCCGAAGAAAGATCCGCAGAAGCGCACCACGTCGCCGACGCTGCCACCGTTTGCGCGGAGTCGTAAAGCGGTTGCCTTTACAACCGCTGCCGCGGAGGGGCGCTTCGCGCTACAGGTCTGTCCGGAGTGCGAGCATGTGACCTATCCGCCCCGCGAGACCTGCCCCAAGTGCTGGTGCATGCACCTCGCATGGCGCGACATCCCCGACGGCGGGAAGTTAATTGCTGAAACCACGCTGCGCACCAGCGTGAATACCTATTTCCGTGAACGAATGCCGTGGCGCATTGGCACGGTCCAGCTCGATGCCGGACCGACCGTGTTGGCACATATACACGGCGATGTTGGTGAATTCGAGCGAGTAAGAATGATCGCCCGAACCGATAAATCCGGGCAGGGCGTCATGCTGGCACTGCCCGAAAAGGAGACAGAAAACATGGCAGACGATCGACAGTTGCGAACGTTGACCTGTAGTCCGAAATTTCGTCGAGCGCTGGTTACCGATGGTCGAACGGAACTCGGTCAGCGCATGGCGAAAGCCCTGGCCGATGCCGGCGCAACGAGAATTTTTGTCGGCGTCGCAGAAGAGTGGCGACCCTTTCAGGGCAGCGAGGAACTGGCCGCAATTCCCGGCGTGGAAATCATGCCGCTCGATATTACCGATACGATTTCTGTCAATGAATTAGCGGCAGAGATGGGTGACAAGGCAGATATCCTGGTCAACACGGCCGAATACGTGCGACCCGGTTCGCCGATGCAGCGTCACGGAGTCACACTGGCGCGCGATGAAATGGAAACAAATTATTTTGGCCTGATGCGCCTCATCCAGGCCTTTGGGCCCGGCATGAAAGCACGCGGCGCCGACGGCGATAATAGTGCCTGCGCGTGGGTCAACCTGCTGTCCGTATATGCGCTTTGCAACTGGCCCGTGTACGGAACCACGTCCGCCAGCCAGGCGGCTGCTCTGTCGCTTAGCCAGGGGTTGCGCGGTGATTTTGCGGGCAGCGGGGTCAAGGTTGTCAACGTCCTGTTCGGGCCCCTTGAGGAATCTTGGCGGCAGCCGCTCCCACCGCCGAAGGTCACACCGCAGCGCCTTGCAGACACGGTCATCCATGCGTTGACGGAGGGCATCGAGAACGTCACGCTGGGTCCGGTCGCCGAGGACGTCGTACGCCGCTACAAGGAAGATCCCTTCGTGCTTGAACGAGAACTGACACAACTGCAACCGGGCATGTGACTATGAAAGAACAACCTTCCAACGCACTTAACCTGCTTGCCAACGCGCTGACGACGGGGAGCATTGAAACCGTTGACCTGACGCACACACTGGATCCTGATTTTCCGGTCATCGTTTTGCCACCCGAATTCGGACAATGTGCGCGTTTCAGAGTGGAGGAAGTTTCGCGTTATGACGAGCGCGGGCCGGCCTGGTACTGGCGCAATTTCTCCTGCAGCGAACATACCGGCACACACTTCGACGCGCCGATACACTGGATTTCCGGCAAGGATCTGCCGGACGCTGCCGTCGACAACATTCCTGCTGCCGCGTTCGTTCGTCCGGTCTGCGTGCTGGATTGTTCGAAAGAGTCACTGGCAGACGAAGACTTCCTGCTGACACCTGAATTCATCCAGGATTGGGAGCGCGAGCACGGGGAGATTCCGGCCGGCAGCTGGGTCCTGATGCGTACGGACTGGTCCAAACGCACAGGCGCCGAGTACCTGAATATGCGCGAAGACGGCGCGCACACGCCGGGCCCGACAGGCGAGGCAATCAGGTATCTCGTCGAAGATCGGGACATCACAGGCTTCGGCACAGAAACGGTTGGCACCGACGCCGGCCAGGCCACGCATCTTTCTCCACCGTATCCGGCCCATTATCTCCTGCACGGTTCCGGTAAATACGGATTGCAGTGTCTCGCCAACCTTGATTCGCTGCCTCCAACGGGCGCAATTCTCGTCTGCCCGCCATTAAAAATAAAGAACGGATCAGGCAGCCCGCTGAGGGTGCTGGCTTTGGTCGAACGGAGTTCCGCATGAGCGACAGGATTGCGCTGGTGACCGGTGGCAGCGCCGGCATCGGCAAGAACATTTGTCAGCATCTGCTGGCGTCCGGTTACGTCGTCCTCAATTTGTCGCGCCGTGAATCCGGGGAAAAACACGAACGGCTGATTGATATGCCGGTTGATCTTGCGGATGTCAACGCAACTCGTGAAGCGATGTCGGAGCTCGCAGCGCGATACGAGATCACTAACCTCGTGCACAACGCGGGCGTGATTCGACCGAACCTGCTCGAAGATGTGCAGCTCGAAGATCTTCAATATCTGACGAATTTGCACTTGTCCGCCAGCATTCTGCTGGCCCAGGGTGCGCTCGATGCAATGAAGAAAGCGGCGTTCGGTCGCATTGTCATTATCGGGTCGCGAGCTATGCTCGGGCTCGAGACGCGCACCGCGTACGCTGCGACCAAAGCGGCACAGGTAGGCCTCGTTCGCACCTGGGCGATGGAGCTCGGGCAGCATGGCATTACCGTCAATTGCGTGGCACCAGGACCTATTGTGACCGACATGTTTACCGAGGTTGTGCCCGAGGACAGCGACAAAGCTGAACAAATCGCACAATCATTGCCAGTCAAGCGCCTCGGTCGCCCAGACGATGTGGCGCGTGCGGTGATGTTCTTTCTCGATGCCGATAACAGTTTTGTCACCGGGCAGTACCTGATGGTTTGTGGCGGAGCGAGTCTCGGCTCGCTGGCGCTGTAGTGGCAAAGTCGATGGCAAAGGGCTTGAAAATAGTTTGTCTTGGCGGCGGTCCGGCGTCGCTGTATTTCTCCATCCTGATGAAGAAAGCGAACCCGGCACACGACATCACGGTAATCGAACGTGGCGAGCGTGATTCGACCTGGGGCTTTGGCGTCGTCTTTTCCGACGATACCTTGCGCGGCTTCATGGAAGCGGATGCGGCAAGCTATAAGCGAATTGTTGAAGAATTCGCCTATTGGGGCGGAATCGACACCACGATTCACGGCAAGACCATCAATTCACAGGGTCACGGCTTCTGCGGAATGTCGCGCCTCAAGCTGCTGAACATTTTTCATGATCGCTGCGATGAGCTCGGCATCAATCTGAAATTCAATACCGACATCACAAGTGTCGAACAGCTGCATCCTGATGAGCATGACCTGGTCGTGGCAGGGGATGGCATCACGTCGATACTGCGCGAAAAATACAAGGATGAATTTGGCACGAGTATGGATTGGCGTGCCAACAAGTTCTGCTGGCTGGCCACGTCCAAGCCGCTAACCGATTTCGAGTTTATTTTCAGGAAGAACGAGCATGGCTGGTGGTGGGTACATGCGTATCGTTACGAAGAGGGCACTACCACCTGGATTGTCGAAACGAGCGAAGATACCTGGTCTGCAGCCGGAATGGAGAATGCGACTGAAGAAGATACCAAAGCATATTGCGAGGAAGTCTTCAGGGAAGACCTGGATGGCCACCCGATTGTCACCAATCGATCGGTCTGGCGGACCTTTCCCGTCGTCAGGAACGAGCGGTTGTATTACAAGAATATCGTGCTGATGGGCGATGCCGTGCGTTCTGCGCACTTCAGCATCGGCTCGGGAACGAAACTTGCCATGGAAGACGCGATTGCGCTCGCAAATTACTTCAGCAAATGTGGCAATGACGTGCACAAGGCGCTGGAGATGTACCAGGACGTGCGCAAGAACGAAGCAGATCGACTGCAGCGCACTGCGGTGGTCTCCCTCAGCTGGTTCGAACACATCGATCGGTACGCTGCAGTACAGGAAGCCGAGCAGTTCACATTCAACATGATGTGTCGCGCGAAACGGGTCACCTACGACAACCTGAAATTGCGCGACCCTGAGTTCATCGCTGGCATCGACGCCTGGTTTGCCGGACACGTCGCCAGGACCTTCGGCTTCGACGACGTTGATACGGCGCATCCTACGGTGCCCGTGTTCCAGCCATTCCGGATCGGCAACATGCGCGTGGAGAATCGCTTCCAGCTTTCGGCCATGTGCCAATATTGTGCAACGGATGGCGTGCCCGATGATTGGCACCTGATGCACTACGGCGAACGTGCAGTCGGCGGCGCTGGGCTCTTGAATACCGAAATGCTGTGCGTGGCACCGGACGCGCGCATTACGCCCGGATGTGCCGGCATCTGGAGCGACGAACAGACGGAAAAATGGAAACATATCGTCGCCTTCGTACATGCGAACAGCCAGGCCAGAATATGCGCCCAGATCGGTCATGCCGGACGTAAAGGTGCGACCTGCGTGCCCTGGGATGGTGGCATAGATGAACCATTGACCGAAGACGCCTGGGAAATCGTGGCATCGTCAGCGCTGCCGTATCTACCGCACAGCGCTGTGCCACGCGAGATGACCAACAGCGACATGGATGCAGTGACCGGGCAGTTTGTCGCGGCGGCCAAAAATGCGGACCGAGCCGGATTCGATATGCTCGAAATTCACCTGGCGCATGGCTATCTGCTGTCCGGTTTCATCAGCCCGGTCACGAACCAGCGCACGGACGGGTTTGGCGGCGATATCGAGGGGAGAATGAAGTTTCCACTGCGGGTGATCCAGGCGATTCGCGAGGTCTGGCCGGCGGACAAGCCGATGTCGGCGCGCATCTCGGCCACCGATTGGGTGGCAGAGGGGTTATCCGAGAAAGACATGCTCGCTGTTGCCCGGATGCTGAAAGATGCCGGTCTCGACATCATCAATGTGTCGACAGGGCAGGTTACCAAAGACGAGGATCCCGTCTACGGGCGCATGTTCCAGTCGCCGTTTGCGGACCAGATCAGGAACGAGGTAGGGATTCCGACGATTGTCGCAGGCAATATCACCTCCGCAGACCAGGCGAATACGCTGGTCGCAGCGGGGCGCACTGATATCGTTGCGCTCGGCCGCCCCATCATGAACGACCCGCACCTTGTTCTGCGCGCGGCCGCGCACTATGGACACACGAATCAATACTGGGCGCCACAATACCTCTCCGGCAAGTTTCTGGCAGAAGCGCTGGCCGGAAAAGAAAATGAGGAAATGCTGGAATTGCGAAAAGCGGCCAAACCACCGAACCCGAGCGAGGCGCTGGCAATCGCCGTAGCCCGAGGCGAAGTTCTCGGTGGTTGATAGGAGATGAATTCATGAGCTATAGCGAAGCACAAATTGCGGAACTGGTGCAGCCAACCAAGGTGCACCGAAACGTCTACACGGACCCGGAAATTTTCGATCTCGAAATGAAAAGAATCTGGGCGAATTCGTGGATCTACATCGGTCACGAGAGCCAGGTACCAGATAAGGGCAACTACATCACGCTGAACTATGGCAAGGTGCCGGTCGTTATGGTTCGTGATAACAATAACGAAGTGCACGTCTTGCACAATCGTTGTGGCCACAAAGGCGCCAAGCTGGTTGATCGACCGTGCGGGCAGATTCCGGCGTTTCGATGCTGCTATCACGGCTGGCGTTACCGTCTTGACGGCAAATTGCTGGGCGTGCCGCATATGCAGGGCTACGAAGGCACTGAATTCGATAAGGATGATCCACAATACAGCATGCAAAAGCTGGCACGTTACGAAAGCCTGCGCGGCTTCGTTTTCGCCAGCATGAATCCGGACGCCCCCGATCTTCGGACCTGGATGGGTGGCGCCGCCGACGTCATGGACAATCTTTGCGATCGTGCACCGGAAGGCGAGGTCGTCGCCGCGGGCGGCGTACTGCGTTACGAACATGACTGCAACTGGAAAATGTTCCTCGAAAATCTGAATGACACCATGCATCCGATGATCGTGCATCGTTCGGTGGTTGAATCGGCACTCGAATACATCGAGACATTGCCTGAAGATTCTCCACGCCGGGACGAAGCCGAAATCATTCCGCCGTTTGGCGCGTCCTACGAGACCTTCGAGGAATCCGGCATCACCGGCTTTCGTTACGGACATCACTACGACGGCGGCAAAACCAGCATTCACGCCGACTATACGCTGGACCCGGAGTATGAGGCAGCGATGCTCAAGGCATACGGCAGGGAACGCATGCTGGAAATTCTGTCATTCAACACTCACAACACGCTTTACTACCCGTCGCTCACGATCAAATCAGCGGTGCAGAATATTCGCGTCGTGCGACCCATCGCGCATAACAAAACCATTATTGAAACCTGGTCTTTTCGCCTGAAAGGCGCGCCGGAATCGATGTTGAAACGCACGCTGTTATATTCGCGATTAATCAATTCAAACGGATCCATGGTCGGGCCCGATGACCTGACGGCCTATTTCCGTATGCAGGAGGGCCTTGAGTCACAGGCGAGCGACTGGATTGAGATGCATCGCAATTTCGGCCGCGACGAAAATCTCGGTGACCGAACCGTTGGCAAAGGCACTAGTGATCTCGACATGCGAACACAGTATGCAGCGTGGCGTAAGTACATGACCGGGGAGGCCGCCTGACATGACCACGGTGGTTACCAGTAATGAAGCGATTCGGGAAATCGAGGCGCTGCTCTACGAGGAAGCGTCTTACCTGGACAGGCCCGATCTGGACAGGTGGCTGGAACTGTACACTGAGGACGGGACGTACTGGATGCCCGCCATCCCTGATCAGGCGGATCCGCACACACACATTTCCCTGTTCTATGACGATCGTGTGCTGATGGAAGTGCGGCGCAGGAACTTCAAGCATCCCGCGGCAGCGTCAAAAGATTACACCGTGCGGGCCTCGCACATTATTTCCAATATCCGGGTTGAGAAAAAAAATGCAGAGACCGGTGACTGCACGGTGACCTCAAATTTCCACTGCTATTTGTACTACCGCGACAAACAGACACCGTATGCCGGCAAGTACACGCACGAGCTCGTGCGCAGCGGGGACGGCTACAGAATAAAGAGCAAGCGCGTTGACCTCATCAACTGCGATGCGGTGTTGAACACCATCATTATCTATATCTGATTGGAGCGCTAAGCGGCGGCTATCGGTCGCTTTCCAGCGGTGTCGACAAACCGCGTGCCTGCATGTACGCCTCGCGTGATTTGATGCATTCCGGATCGCTCATTGCGGCGAGCAGGCTGTCTGCATCGGACCAGCCGCGCATCGTTCCGACCATCTGCGAGGTGACCGCATTGACATGACGTTTGGTGGCGAATACGGGACCGGCCGGTTTCTTCGCGATAATATCTGCCATCTGCTGGACCGTCTCATCTAATTCGTTCGCTGCGACCACACGATTCAGGAAGCCGGCGGTCAGCGCCTCCCGGGCGTCGAATGGCCGGCAAGTTGTGACCAGCTCCTTGGTTAGTGCCGGCCCAATCTCACGAACCAGGCGGGGAATGCCGCCCCAGGCAAGCGGAATGCCGAGGTCAACTTCGGGTATCGAGAACCGCGCCGATTCTGCTGCAACACGAAGGTCACAGGCGGCCGCCAGTACAAGCGCCCCACCGACGCACCAACCGTGCACGCGAGCAATAGTCAATGCCTGCATACCTTCAATAGCATCGGCCATCACCCGACCGGCATCAGCGGCAACTCGAGCGCCGGGTTCACCGGCATCAGGGAATGTCGACACGTCAGCCCCAGCCGAAAAGGCTTTTCCACGGCCACCAATAATTACAACACGCACTTCTGCCTGATCGTCAAACCAGCGGGCAGCCTCAGCGAGTTCGCGTAGAGTTACCCTGGAGAGCGCATTCAGCTTGTTCGGCCGATTCAGCCACACTGTGCCAATGCTTCCCTGCGAACTGACTTCTATCGTTTCGTACATAGTTAACCTCTCCGGTTTCAGGAAGCATCCAGGTTATTGGAATGGTGCCACTGGCGATGTCCGACTGGCGTTCAGACAGTGCCGCAATCGGATTGCCAATTCAATTGCGATGCTGTGAATCACGGACCGGCCTTTACCTGATCCTCAATCGCTAAAAATACTCATTGATCAGCAATTCAACCGCACGACGTCCTTCGCCGGCGGCCCCCGTCCAGTATTGGTGGCCACGAAGTTCGGAATGTCCAATGGCGATGCGGCCAATTGGTTCGCGGATGATGTCAGGTGGCGCGGGTTTACCATCGGTGCCGAACATGAAGCCGGGTGTCGGTGCCAGGTAAGCGTGACCCCAGCGATTCAGAATGATGCCGGCGATGTCGTTCGCAGCATCGAAGCCGCTCGCCGAAAACATTGCCGACATCTGCTCCCTGATCTGACGCTCGTAGTTGCCAAAAGAAGTCGATAACATTTCGGCACGGCCGACGGCGCCTTGCTGTCGTGCCGACAAACCCGGCTTGAATATCGGCGCATAAAACGTCATTACAACCGGTTTGTCAGGATCCATCGGCGCGAAATTGCCATCAACGATCATCGGCCGGCGAATATTGCAGGTGAATCCAAAGCCGCCCGACCAAAGTGCGGCCGACACACCGAGGCGGGCCAGAAAACGCCAGTTCCTGAGCGCGACATTGGCGACCAATACCGGCGCGTGCTGGAATTCGTTGTATGCATCAAGATGACTTTGTGGCAGGTCGCGTATAACGCGCCGATTCACCCAGCCACCGGACGCCATGACAACGGTGCGGGCGTCAACCTTGTGCAGCTGGTCGTCCCGGGAGTATGTAACACGGACCTTGTTTGTGTCGTTCTCAACCCGCACGGCCGTTGCTCGCAGGCGTATGCGCACGTTGTTCGAGGGCCTGTCCAGTGCATCCTGATTGACAGGCTCGCGCAACACATCTGCAAACGCATCACCCGGAAACGAATCGGGCACGAGATTCCTGACAAAATGCCTCGCGATCGCCGTATTTCCACCCGGGAAACTCATGAGCGGGGGTGAATCGTAGCTTTCGGGCCGTACGAACCCCGGAAATCCGAAATACTTACCCCAGTAGGCACTCAGGGCATCGCAGCCAAGACCGGCGACGCTCGCCATTATCGGGTTGTAGTAAGCGCTTACTTCTTTCGCCAGGCCAAGTTCTTTGGTGTAGTAGTTCTCGAGTGTCATCGAGTCCAGCCAAGCGTCTGATTTGCCGTCCGCAGGTGGTTGCAGCTCGCGAATCTTGCGGAATCCGGCGCGGAGTTCGTTGCTCCACGGCGTTGCGGACAGTCCCGCGTTCCAGGTATCCGTAACCCACTCTTGTTGCGCACCGCCAAAGTAATGCCCGACATCGTAGGTGTCGTGATGCCAATGCATGTAATCGTAATTATCGAGCGGAATTCGCATGCCAGCGGCGGTGCCAACAGGTTCGGCGAAGGAGTATTCGCGCGGCAGATTCAGTGACGTGAAATAGTCGTCCGGATCGCCGGACTCGGCCTGAATAGCGAAGTCATTGGACCCTTGCGGTCCGTACAGACGATGACCGTCAACATCGAACTCATTGCGCTTCGCCTCGCCGCCGAAAATCGGGTGGTTGTCGAGCAGCAAGACTCGCCCGTCAGGACGAAGTCGACGAAAATGGTGCGCTGCCGATAGCCCGGCAAATCCGCCACCCACCACAATCAGGTCGTAAGTTTCACCGGTGTCGATGGCGGGCATGGCCTGGTCGTCGAAGCGGCCAGCCCGTATTTCGTGCGCCACCCTTACAAGATCAGGCGTGTTGCCATGAGACAGCGAGTAGTCACCGACCCCGCCCGGCCCGTACCAGTCTTGGCCTACCTCGAAGCCATAGTCGGGTTGTGCCGCCGTAGTGCCGCAGCCGGTTAGTGCGCCACCGATCATCATGGACGAGCCGTGAATAAAATCGCGCCGGGTAATGCGACGATCGAGTCCGAGTTCCTTTTCGTATTTACTCGCCATACGCGGCAGTGTACGACTATTCGTATTTACAGTGGAAGTAACTCCATATATTGCTCCGCCAAACCGATCAACTAACGCAAGCTCAGCG
>JAJFKP010000011.1 GCA_021773135.1 Woeseiaceae bacterium
CATCACTTTCATTGCCGAACTTTATTCCGTTGCAGAACGGAAAAAAATCTGGTCGCTGGAGTCTCTCAGCTTTGACAAGGCGACGGCCACGGACCTAATCGATGAGCAGGCCGTGACAATTTCCCGGCAAGTCTTTACAGACCGTATTCTCCGCCCTTAATCGGGCCTGTCAGAAAATTTCACTGTCGTCGCCGGCTACCCGCGGCATGTATCCACGCACCACTTTTCTGTGAGCCGACCTCTGCCATTGTCCCGGCTTTGGCGCGATTGTCGGTGAATACAGCACCGCAAATTTCTGCCTAACACTGCGTATCGCCGTCGTCGCTGCGGACACACGGACCGTTCCTGCTGAGCACCTGTTGGCTGAAGGGTTCGGCCGTTTCACCATCGTAAAATCTCGAACACCGGTCATTGCCTGGTTCCAACGTGATCGTCACCGCGGATGTCCTGCATTCGGTCCGGGCAAATGACCGTACCCTGTTGAGCCGCTACGAGCGGAACCACGGGGCCGAACGTCAACATGGACGGAACACGTCACAGCACGCTTGATTAGCTTCGCCTGGATTCAAGCGCGCCAGAACGTGCACCAATACCTGGGAGTAGAATTACCTGAATTCCGCAACCGAGACGGGTCTGTGAATTCAGGGCGCTAGCCGCTTGATTGCCCACCCTCTATCCTGCCGCGTATAGAGAAACCGGTCGTGCAGCCGGTTCTTGCGTCCCTGCCAAAACTCGATTTCCCGTGGTTCAACCCGATACCCACCCCAGAACGACGGCAGCGGGACCGCTTTGTCAGCAAATTTTCGTTTTACTTCGTCAAACTTCGCTTCAAGAACGGATCGCGAAGAAATAATACTGCTTTGCGTGGATACCCAGGCACCAATCTGACTGCCGCGCGGCCGGGTCAGAAAATAGCGCAGCGTTTCACTTGTTGGAATCCCGGTCGCCGTGCCGCGAATGCCGATTTGCCTGCCGAATGTCGGCCAGAAAATGAGCAATGACACTTTATTGTTGCCGGCAATCTGCGTCGCCTTGTTACTGGCGAGATTGGTGAAAAACACGAATCCCCGAGCGTCGAAGTACTTCAGCAATACCGTGCGACAGAACGGATGATGCTCTTCATCGACCGTACACAGACTCATCGCATTCGGATCGAGGATGTCGGTGTCACATGCCGCGTGGAACCATGCTTCGAACTGTTTGAACGGATCTTCATGAAGCTCCTCACGTTCCAGCGTGAGGCCTGTGGCCGAACGGCGGAGGTCGGTGACGTCCATACCTCCGGGCTCGCGTGTATCCTGCTTGTTGCTCATGTTGCCTGCATTCTCGAAAGCGTAGTCCTTAATTCGACCGCAAATTCGTGTTCGGATCAATTGCGGAATATCGCGATGGCTATTCTGCGCAATTCTTTAACCGTTTCGGTCGCCTACGCCCAGGCGCGTGTCAAGCCGCGACTTTTCCCCCAAATCCACGTTGAGCTACTATCAGCGCAGAGGGCAGGTTTGTGTTTACACAGGCAGAATCAATCCGCCTGTAACCTTTAAGAGGGAGAAAACAGATGTACGTTAACGGCTATATCCTGAGCGTGCCCGAGGAAAAGAAGTCTGCCTATGTCGCGATGACCCGTGTTTTTGCTGAGGTTGCCAAAGAACTCGGGGCGCTCGAGATTTTCGAGAACTGGGAGCTAGAGGTGCCTGATGGCGAACTGACTGATTACCGCCAGGCCGTGAAAGCCCTGCCCGGAGAAAAAATCGTCTTTTCCTGGGTCATCTGGCCGGACCGGGAATCGGGCGCTATCGCGCACAGAGGAATGTGGTCCGACCCGAGGATGAAAGATTTCGGAGACATACCCTTTGATGGCAAACGCATGATTATGGGCGGTTTCGAACCCGTATTCAGCTATCACAAGGACCGGGATTCGGGCTGAGCCTAACCGACCTCAGGTTGTGCCAGCAGCAAGCGCCAGTTCCGCTGCGGCGAGGTCTTCAAGCGCCGTACCAACAGATTTGAAAAGCGTTATCTCCTGCGCATCATGCCGCCCGGCGACTACGCCGGTGGCCAGATCCCTCAGGGACCCCTTTATGTCCTCAGCCTGCATCGCTCCGCTGGCGATTGCCTGAATGACTTCTCCAGATTCCGCCAGCACGCCCTCGCGAGTATCGACATAGACACTGGCTTTCGAGACTGCCGCAACATCGGCCTCCGCCATATCCGGTTGGAACGCGCCAACCAGGTCCACGTGTTGCCCGGCCTGCAGCCAGCCACCCTGGATGAGCGGCTCGGAAGACAACGTTGCGCAACTAATAATGTCTGCTGAGTGGGCGGCCTCCTCGAGACTGCGAGCGACAGTGACCCCGAAGCTGTGGTCAGCCAGCCGGTTTGCGAGAACCGTGGCGGCCTCCGGGCGACGACCCCAGATACAGACTTCGGTGATCGGTCTGACCCCAGCGTGTGACTGGATCAGGTGCGGCGCAAGATTGCCGGTCCCGACCATCAGTAATCGTGATGAATCGGCTCTGGACAGGTAGGAAGACGCCAGCGCCGAAGCCGCAGCCGTTCGGCGCAGAGTCAATTCCGTGCCATCCAGTAACGCAACGGGAACGCCGGTTAGCGCATCCATGAGCAGATAGCTTCCGGCCACCGCGGGAATGCCTTTTTTTGCGTTGTCCGGAAAAACGCTAACGATCTTGACGCCGATGTAACGTTCGGACCATGCCGGCATCAGCAGCAGGGTCCCCGGCGTACCGCTGGTGACGGGAATTTCATGATGCGCGCGTGCAGGAACGCTAACGTCAAGCGTGAACGCTTTTCTGAGTGCTTCTACAAGTTCTTTTCGGGGCAATGCCCGGGCGACCGATTTGGCGTCAAGTTGAATCATCGGACGCCGAGGATAGCACTTCCACACTTGCGCCAAGACCTGTAATGTCAGGAGACTAAAAAGAAGAAGAACGACCAATGACCCTGCAAAGAAAACTTGGGTTATCGGCAGTGCTGGCTGTCGTGATGGGCGATATGATCGGGTCCGGAATTTTTTTCACTCCGGGCGAACTGGCCGCCGTCGCAACGGCACCGTGGCAGGTGTATTTTTTCTGGTCGCTCTGCGGCCTGATTACGCTGTGCGGGGCACTGACGCTCGCCGAACTCGCCACACTACTGCCGAAGGCTGGAGTTTCCTACCATGCGTTGACGGAAGCCTATGGTCCGTTCGCCGGATTTATGCAGGCCTGGATGATGGTGTTGGTCAGTGGTCCCGGTGCCATCGCAGGCGTGGCAATTCTGTTCGGAGAGCTGGCCAATCAGTTCTTCGGTTCCGGATCGTCCGGCATGCAGCTGGTCTGGGCAGTGTTCGCGATCGGTGTGTTTGCACTGATTAACCTGCGGGGCGCGGAATGGGGCGGAAGAACTCAAATCTTCCTGACCGCGGTGAAAATTTTCGGGCTCATCGCACTGGTTGCAGGCGGACTGCTTATCGCAGATCCAGCGGCACAGACTTCCGTCTCTGCCACAGACCAAACCCAGCACGGCCTGCTGGGTTTTGCGCGCTTCATCGGTCTCGGTGTTGCGATTGTCCTGTTCACTTACGATGGTTGGATAGATGCATCCAACATTGCCGGCGAGGTCAGGAATCCAGACAGGAACTTTCCGCTTGCGCTGGGTATTGGAGTGATCGCAATTACCCTGATGTACCTGGTCGTTAACTACGCTTTCCTGCGGGTCGTCCCGCTCGAATCAATGCGTGAAAATCCGACCCTTGTCGCGCCTATGGTTGCCGAAGCGGCCTTTGGCCGAAATGGCGGCATCGCGCTGAGTTTACTCATGTGGATTTCGATATTTGGCGCACTGGGCGGCCTGATCATGACGCTGCCGAGACTGTTTTATGCCGCGGCGAGCGAGTATGTTGATCGGGCAAAAGGCAGCTTTATTGCACCAGCCTTTCTAACCATCGCGCATTTGTCAGAAAAGAATTCCGTGCCGTCCGGTGCGATTCTCTTTGCCGCGGGGATATCCATCATTGCGTTGGTATTTTTTGGTTCGTTTTCACGCATCGTGACCTTCTTCGTCGTGCCATTCCAGTTCATGAACATATTGATGGTGGCATCGATTTTCCGGCTAAGACCAAGGCTGGCCACCGCTGACACCTATAAATTGCCGGGCTACCCGATTGTCCCCGGCATTTTCATATTCGTGATGAGCCTGTTCCTGATTGCCGCACTGGTCTATAACCCGCTCGACAGCATGATTGGAATTGCACTCACACTGGCCGGCGCGCCCGTATACCGGATTCTTACCCGTGCCCGTCCGGAGCGGTCATGACCAGGTTTTCTGATTGTTTCGAAAATCCGAAGCCGATCATCGGCATGATTCACCTGCCGCCGTTGCCTGGCAATCCGCATGCGGAAGGAATTGAACACGCCATCCGGCACGCCGTTGCAGATCTGCATGTGCTGGAGGAGTGCGGTGTTGACGGCGTGCTGGTTGAGAATGAATACGATCGGCCACACCGTGTTGAAGCAGCGCCCGAAACAATTGCCGCGATGACGCGAATCACCAGGGCTGTCGTGCAGGAAAGCGAAACAGCGGTCGTCGGCTGCGAAATCTTGCTAAATGATCCAAAGGCATCTCTCGCCGTTGCAGAATCTGCGGGTGCGGCGTTTATTCGCACCGACTACTTTGTCGACAGGATGACGCGCCCCGGGTATGGCGAGTTCTTTATCGACCCCGATGCATTGATCGCTTACCGAACATCGATAGGCGCTGAGCATATTTTGATCCTGGCCGATATACAGGTGAAATATGCGGCGATGGTCAAATCGCGGCCACTGCGCGAGTCAGCGCGACTGGCTGCCGGCAAAGGCGCCGATGCCATTGTCGTCACCGGTGATCAAAGCGGCGCTGCGCCGTCGGCCGGGCACCTGCGGGATGCTGCTGGCTGCGGCGTGCCTGTGCTTATCGGCAGCGGCTTCGATTCCGAGAACGCCAGCGCGCTGCTCGCAGAATGCAATGGCGCGATCGTCGGCACATCGATCATGCAACGCGGGTCGGTCGACTTTGATGCACTCGAGTTGCTCATGTCCACCCTGGATCGCAAACCAGGATGAAGATTGTCTGTGTCGGCGATTGCGGCATCGATCACTACCTGCCTTCCGGTATACAGCGGGTAGGCGGCATCACAGCGAATTTTGCACGGCATGCGCTGTCGGAGTTTCCTGTCGAAGATGAAATTCATGTGGTTACCTGCGTCGGCAGTGATGCGGGCGCTGAGCTTGTTCTTGGAGCACTGGCGGCGACAGACTTCAACAGTCATGTGGAAGCGCTCCCGGGCACCACGCCGATGCAATACATCGAACTCGAACCGGATGGAGAAAAGAGATTTGTTCGCTATGACGAGGGCGTTCTGGGGGATTTTGAATTCAACAGCGAGCAAAGAGAAACTATCGCGTCGAGCACGCTGCTGGTAGCCCCCGTCTACTCGCAAATTATTGATTTATATAGTTATTTATTGGCAATCGAGACTGAGGGACAGGTGGCCATCGACTTCGCTGATTTTCTTCAGCACCCGGATTTTGCGTTGCTGGAAAACTATCTGGACTCAATTGATATCGGTTTTTTTGGGTTGACCTGTGACGATACGGAAACCATGGAACGAATCGCCTCACTCGCGGCGCGACACCAGAAACTGTTTGTCGTGACCCTTGGCGCACAGGGAAGCCGCGCATTTCATGGTGCCGATAGATTCGAGTGCGCTGCCATGCCGGTCAAGAATGTCGTTGATACGACGGGTGCCGGCGATGCCTTTGCAGCAGCCTTTCTTTCTCGTTACTGTCATGGCGCAGGCATTCAATTGTCCTTGCAACGTGGCGCGGAGCTGGCCGCATCTGTTGTTGCGAGAATCGGCGGTCACGGTCAGGAGTCGCTATGAATATGTTGATTGCAGGGGTCGTGATCTGGATCGCGGCGCACCTGGTGCCCACGTTGGCAAGGGGACTACGTCAAGGCCTGATCGACAGGTTGGGGCCCGGACCCTATCGCGGCATTTTCTCACTGATCATCGTTGCGGCGGTGGTCCTGATCGTCGTCGGCTGGCGCTCCACGCCAGAACATTTTCTCTACGTTCTGCCGCCGTGGTCGAGAGTTACAGGCTTTGCACTGCTGTTCGTCGCATTTGTACTGCTAGGTGCGTCGCACTACAAAACGGCAATCAAACGGGTTGTCCGTCACCCGATGTTAATGGGCGTATTCGTCTGGTCACTTGGCCACTTGTTAACCAATGGAACGACCAGGGCATTGGTTCTTTTCGGCGGCTTAGGCGCCTGGGCACTGGTTCAAATAGCATTGATTAACGCTCGCGATGGCGCCGTTGAGCCAGCGGCGAGTCCGGGGTTCGCAGCCGAGCTGAAGGGCGTGCTGATCAGTACCGCAGTTTTTGCGGTTATGCTGTTGTTGCACCCGTACTTTGCAGGCGTATCACCGCTGCCGGGTTGAAGTATTTGCTATCAGTAGGGTTTGTAGGGTTTGCTGAAGTAGAACAGCAGGTTCGCACAAAGCATCGCCAGGAAACTCCACATCGACATTCGCCAGTAGCTGGTGGCGGCCTGCACGATTTCGAATTGGCTTACAAAAATTGTTTCGCAGGCGCCATCACCGGTGTCGAGCCTGGTGGTACTCGTACCTCTTTTGCCGCCGCCCTGGCTGCCGTAGCTTGAAAGATAACCACTGACCCGGATCTGATCACCGATCTTTAAGTCCTTTACCTGGTCGCGAATGGCATCATCGTCAGAGATAAGGTGGTTGTTCGACAGCTGGTACATATCAAAGGCGTCCCACGCGGCCTGGTCGCGAGTCTTTACGTTGCAGGTAAAAATTCCATTCCAGAAATCAATCTTGTCGAGCCAGGGATTATCGATGTTGTCGCCCCAGATAACGCACACGTCCAGCATGTTCAGGTGATCGTTGGAGCGCATATGCATGCGGCTGTCACCATCATGATGTCGATACGAAACAACCGTTCCGTACAGCTCATAGTCGAATTCCGGAGCGACCTCATAGTTGACGCCCTTATAGCGGGCCTCGAATGGTTTCTTGCGGGTCGCCTTTTGCTTAGGCTCGCTTTCCATCTCGGGGATATAGTCAATATTGCCGGGCAGGTCATTCCGGTTCCAGAATGAAACCAGCAATCCTGCGAATGTTATTGCAATAACGACGTTGTTTATTTTCATGTGCGTGGTGAAAATGTTTCTTCAGCGCACAATTATAGGCGTGGCGTCACACGGACCACTTGATCCGGTGCGCACTTTTCGAACGACACGTCTTATTTGTGGCGTGGTTCGGTGCTATTGCCCGGTCAGGTGGCGAATCGCCGCGTCAGGCTCACAGTCATACTCGGACAGGACCACCTGATTTCGCAACACGTAGGCGCCGCGTTTTTCGACCGGCGGGCCGGCAAGGTATTCCGGGTCGCTCACCGTGTAGGTCACTTCCATGCGTTTTCCGTCGTCAGTCAACGAATAGCGTTCCTGCACAACCTTCTGTTCTCCCGAGGGCACGCCACGGCCGTTGCCCCATCGGTCGTAGGAGAAAAACCGGGTATCGATGACCAGTTCGTCGTTCTCGACGCGGCCGATTGAGTACCCCAGGCGGGTTGGTTCCATAGCAGCCGGAAATTCTGATTCACCCATATGAATTTCACGAATTTCGCTGTTGGTCTCATAGCGGATCGTCAGCAGATCATCGCCGGCCCACTCGACCTGCATCGGATAGACCGGAACGATGGTCTGCGGCAATGTCGCCGGCAGGCATTCGAAGGACGGGTCATCGTTCGGGTCGAAGTTCTGCACGGCAGCTTCACCCTTTGCCGTGAGCGGCAGGTCCGCCGCGGAGAATGGATCGCGCCGGGTGCGTTCCTGGCCCCTGACCCGGGCCCGGTTCCAGACACCGGAAAAATCTGTTGAACCGATAGTTGGATACTGCCGCATAGGATTGGGCTTATCCTTCTCCTGACGCTCGCGTTCAGCGCGCGGACGCCCGAAGGACCACAGACGCTCACCGGTCCTGTCGACCACGTACGCGACAAAAAGCTGCTTTCGATCCGCACGCTTGTCCGGGTTACCCCGCACATGGATTCGGTCACCCACCTGCAGCGTGTCACCGGTCCAGCCCATGCCACTCAGGATGGGTTTGGAGTTCATCTCGAGCAGGAGTTTCGTTGGCTGCCCGGACGCGTCAGCAATCTCGATCACCGCGAACGCATGCGGATTACTCCACGCGAATTCGACGACCGTACCGTCATACTCGAGGAATTTCTCCATATCGTAGTTTGCACGTGAGTGATGCGCGCTGACGGGGTTGAACATCAACCCGCCTATGATGAGAAGTAAAACCGGGATCGGGGTTGCAGTCAGTGACGACATTGGCTCATTTCCACGCGGCGCTGTTTGGACAGGTACTCACTAATATACTGGAATTTTGGTCGATGAGAGCCTGTAACGGCCGACTATCTTCGAGCCACATGGCTTGGAAAATGGATTATTGCACCAGCAACGTGGAGGTTGATCAGATGGACAAACTGGCAGGTTTTGTGACATTTAAAACGATGGTGTCACCGGTGGTGCTGCAGATCCTGTTCTGGGCCGGCATTGGCGGTACGTTCTACGGCGCTTTCTTGTTGTTTACCCTCGAACACCGGGCGTGGTGGATGGCACTCGTTTTCGGCAGCCTGCTTACCCGGGTCGTGTTCGAGTTTGCCCTGCTGTCGTTTCGTACCTACGATCGATTGAGTGAAATCGCCGCAGCGCTGGACGGTCGTAAATTCCAGTAGAGAACACTCAGGTTGCCGGGCGATGCTAAAGTTTTTGCCGTTGAAGCCGATATCCCTGTTCTATCTGTCCGCATGTAACAGGGAACGTGATGTCGGTAATTCAGAACCTGCAAAACCTGTTTGGCTCTATCCGTATCAAACCGGTTTCCCAGGCACCGTTGAGCATCAGACCACAAAGACCTGTCCAGGATAACTCGGCGGTGGATATTCGCCGGGCGCGCTCGCAGTTGCTGCAGCTCTACAAGCACCTCGAGCGACTGGCGGATCTCACCGACGTCAACACCCGGTTCAAGCTCGATTTGCCGGACGCACGCTCCTCGACAGGGCTGGGGCTCGACCTGACTCACACGGCAGCAACCCTGAGTTCTACTGAAGAGGTCAATGCATCCCCGATGTCGTTCTCTCCGTTCGGCCCGGAATGGAA
>JAJFKP010000012.1 GCA_021773135.1 Woeseiaceae bacterium
GGACGTTGCCGCCCACAGGACACCGGCGCTGTCCGTAACGATATCAACGATCGGGTTTGCAGATTCAATCCGGGTCTGCCTCGTGAAATTTCCGTCCTCCCAATGGCCGACAAAATTGTTCGAATCGGCGAGCCAAAGTCGCCCGGACCTGTCGACATGGGTGTGTGTGATGCTGTCGTCGAGCTTGGTGAGTCCGCCATTGCTGCCAAAGGTTAATTTGTAAAGACCTGTTGTGGACGCGACCCACACGTCGGTGCCGAAAACCGCTAGATCGGTGATACCGAGCGACGCGTCGCCGATTTGTTCAGTCCGGTAGTCGTCCCCCACGGGCGTCATTCGGGCGATGCCCACCCCTTCAACGACGGCAAATACGGCCTGTCCGATGACTTCAATATCAAGAATCGGGGCGCTGCTATTCGCAAATGGCGCGATCGTGCGCAGAACCCTTGAACCCTGTAACACCGTTATCCCGCCGCGAGTGTCGCCAACGAAAATAGTATTGTCAGCATCCACGTAAATAGCGGTCAGATTGTTGTGCGGCATGCCGTCGGCAATGGTGTAGTGATCGAACGACTGGCCGTCGAAACGGTTAAGCCCGCGTGCAGTGGTAAACCACAGGTAACCGGAACGATCCTGCGCGATGGCGTAGACGTCCGATTGCGTCAATCCGTCGGCTGCCGAGTAATACCGGAAAGGCGGATCCGCAGAGCCCGCGGCGGCCCAGGCGCACGAAAATCCAACCCACAGTGACGCCCACAGGGACAGCGTACGGATTAGAAGTTTTTCCTTCACCCAATGAACTCACTAAAATCAAGAACTTACGTGAGACTGTGTCGGCCACCTTGCTGATATCTTTAGCGATCTGAGCGTTTATGGTTGAAATGTAAGCGTTGGGTCACGAATCGTTGCAGCAATAGGCGCCGGGATTGCCCCGGCGGTCGCCAGGGCAGGTATCGTCCTTGCAACAGAAAGCACCCTCTGGATGCTGTTGGTACAATTACGGGGACGTGCTGTTTGCTATCGAATTGCGGTGTTTTGAGCGGATCTGGATATAGAGGACGACCAGCGCAATGTAAACTGCCACAAGGATCCAGCCGGTGCGATCGATATCCGAGAATGAGAGTGCACCCTGGCCGAGGAGCACACAGATGCCGATAACACTTATGGTCCGCAGCGTACGCTCCGACATCTTCATGCGTGCCTGCGCGAACACCTCCGGCAACCGCCTGGCAAAATTGAAGGCCGCAATAAGCGGAATCAGGTCATAAATAAAGACCAGGCCACCGCCCAGCATGATGATGTAGCGAAGATCTTTTCCCGCCAATATCGGCGCCGCGCCAAACAGCAGCAGGAATGTCAGGAGAATGTGTGGCGTATTGAAGCGTTTGTTCACGACCGCAATGCCCTTCGGCAACCAGCCGTCCTCGCAGGCAATTATCACCGACTTGGTGGCCCAGGAGAAAGTCGAATTAATACTGGTTGCCAGCGCGAAAAGCCCTGCGCCTACAATGAACGCGGTGTACACCGGCGCCGGCAATATCGCTTTGGCAACTTCGGACAGCGGCTTACCTGCCGTCTGTTCTACCGGCAGTATGCCGACAGCAACGATTGAGACCAGCGCGAAAAAGACAGCAGCGAGCAACGTGGCGTAGATGATCGCACGCGGCAAATCATGATGCGGATTCTTCATCTCGCCACCAAGCTCGGAAATGTACTGCGCACCGCCGGTAGAAAACGACAACACAACGCAGGCGAGACCGAAGCCGTACCAACCATTGGGAAACAGGTTTCGCTGGCTGGTGAAGTTACCGTAGTCAACTTCGAGAATGCCGAAAAAAATCAGTGCCGACAGTCCGCACAGCAAGAAGACAATCATGATCTTTTGCACGGTAGCCGCTTGCTTAACACCAACCAGGTTCACCAGGTAAAACACGACGAGAATACCCAGGGCAACGGCATTCACGTTGAGATCGGGAACCAGCGCCACGGCGTACTGGGCAAAGCCGAGCGCAAATAACGAGATGAGGATGTGCGTTACCAGCAGGATTGCCAGGTAAAAGAATCCGGTCTTGGGTCCAAGTACGCGCTTACAGTAGACATACAGCCCACCGGTGGCGGGCATGGCGGACCCCATGAATGCAACCGGCAATTGTTTGATGACCGATAGCGTTGCTGAGAGGACGAACGCGATTGGGATAGCATACGCCGTGAACTGAATGCCGATGCCTATTAGCACCATGATGCCGGAGCCAATGACCTGACCGAGCGCAATGGCGAACACGTCCCAAAAGCTAAGCGTCTTTTTCAGCTGCATTTACTGCCGCTCCGGTAAACGCCCGCCGTTCATGTACTTTGCAGCGCCATGTCAAAATCGGCAATTAAATCATCCGCGTCCTCGAGCCCGGTTGATACGCGGATCATGCCGTCCGCAATATTCATCTCGCGCCGCTGCTCTTCGGGCACGTCGAGGAAAGCCATCGATGCCGGTATCTGCGTTGTCGTGCGTACACCGCCAAGACTTGCCGCGAAACATGCCAGTTCGAGGCTGTTCAGGACCTGCAGTGCTGCCGCTGCGTCTTCGACTTCAAAGGTGAGCATGCCGCCGTAGGATGGCATCTGTCGGGTCGCAATCTCATGCTGCGGATGAGATGCCAGTCCGGGATACCACACTCTGCTGACGGCATCGTGCGCTTCAAAGTGTCTTGCCAGTATTGCCGCCGTCTCACATTGACGGGACAGGCGAACACCTAACGTTTGAATGCCGCGGAGCAACAGCCATGCGTTGAATGGCGACAGCGGCGAACCCAGTTTGACCATCGTGCTCCAGCGGATTTGCTCCAGGAAATCCTCCGGCAGTAACGTCGACTTCATGCAGATTGCGCCGCCGATGGCGTCGCTGTGGCCGCCAATGAACTTGGTCGCACTCTCAACCACGAGGTCGACTCCCCACTCCAGCGGGCGCATGACGTAGGGGCTTGCAAAGGTGTTGTCACAAATGACGATAATTCCGCGCTCGTGAGCCATCTCAACGAGCGGCGGAATCGCTGTGATCTTCATGGTTGGATTGGCGATGGTCTCGAAATACAGGACTTTGGTGTTGGGACGAATCGCGGCGCGAACGGCATCCGCATTTGCCGTGTCAACGAAAGTCGTTTCGATATTGTAGTCGGTCAGTCGGTGGTCCAGCATTTCGTGAGTAGAGCTGTACGTCGTCCAGTCGCAGACTATGTGATCGCCGGCTTTCAACAGGCCGAAAAGTGATACTGAAATGGCAGCCATTCCCGATGCGGTCGCAAGGCAGGCGTCGGCACCCTCGATCATCATCATCTGTTCTTCAAACTGGTACTCCGTCGGATTGCCGCATCGTCCATAGATGTTGACCGACTTGCGTTCACCATCGACCACCTGTTGATAGATGTCGGCGTCATACTGAAAACTCGACGACATGAATATCGGTGCACTGATCGATTTGCTGGCCTCGTCCGGGGGTAGATAAACCGCTTTGCTGTCCAGGCGAAGATTGGCCCTTTTCTCAGGTTTCACTGCATTGGCTCCCGCAACTGGCGTGGCTACGGCTTGCTGCCGTAACCCGCAGTTTTTTTGAAATTATGGTTGTACCGGCGAATTCCCGGAAGACCGGGTAACGCTGGCGCTTGATCGTGCCTTATGTGACGAGGTAATGTTACAAACAAATGTTTACGAATAAAACAAATGTTTAACAGATGACCGAGCGCGAGCAGCAGGTTTTGGCGCTAATCCGCGCTAACGCCCTGATTTCACAGGATGCAATCGCCGACAAGCTGCATATCAGCCGATCGGCGGTCGCCGGGCATGTTATGCGGTTGGTGGCCAAGGGCGTCATCAAGGGTCGCGGCTATGTCATCAGTGACGCCCCCTTTGCCATCGTTATAGGTGGCGCCAATATGGATATTTGCGGGACATCGACAGCCGGACTTCGACTTAATGATTCGAACCCGGGCACCGTAACGTCATCCCCGGGCGGTGTTGCCCGCAACATTGCGGAAAACCTGGCGCGACTGGGCGTCGATTGCCGACTGATTGCTGCCATCGGCGCCGATCACCACGGCGACCTGCTGCTGCAGCAGGCACAGGCGGCAGGAATTGATACCCGTTATATGCTGCAACTGGAGGCTAAACAGACGTCGACTTACATCAGCGTGCTCGACGACACCGGCGACATGCTGGTCGGAATTAACGATATGTCGATTGTTGAACAGCTGCGTCCCGAGCGCCTGCAGGCCCATGAACCCATGCTAAAGCAAGCCAGCATCATTGTTGTTGATACCAATCTGTGCGAAGAGTCCCTGGCGTACCTTGGTGGCACCTGTGTACAGCAACCGCTGTTCGTGGATACCGTGTCCGTCGCCAAGGCAGCGCGCATTAAACCGTACCTGGATACCATTCACACACTGAAAGCCAGTCGGATAGAAGTTGAGGCGTTGAGCGGTATTGAGTCACCGACTCACAAGCAGTTGTCGAAAACGGCTGCCTGGCTGCACAACCGTGGCGTGCAGCGGGTTTTTATCACCCTGGGCCCCGCAGGTGTATTCTATAGCGACGGCAATTCAGAGGGCCTGCAAGCGCCGCAACAGACCGCCGGGAAAATCCAGAATGCCAACGGTGCGGGCGATGCATTCGCAGCCGGGATCGCCTACGCCTGGCTGCAACATTGGCAACTCAAAGAGTCAGTCCGCTTTGCGATGTCTGCGGCGCATGTCGCCCTGGCACATCGTGCGACAATAAACCCCGCGATGTCGGCGGCAACCGTTGCCAGGAATTGTGAGGCGCACTACGGTGTCTGATCCAATCAACCAGTATCTCGATATTCTTCCGGAGGTTCGCGATGCGCTCGATAAAGGCGCACCCGTTGTCGCGCTGGAATCGACGATTATCTCTCACGGCATGCCCTATCCGAAGAATGCGGAGACTGCGCATCTCGTTGAGTCGGCGGTAAGAGACAACGGCGCATTGCCTGCAACAATTGCGATTCTGGATGGTCGCCTGAAGGTTGGTCTCTCGGCGCGAGAGATCGAGCACTTCGGCCGTACGGGTCCGGCGATCACGAAAGCGAGCCGCCGCGATATTCCCTTTGTCGTTGCACGGCGTGGAGACGGCGCAACGACGGTTGCGGCGACTATGGTTGTTGCCGCCATGGCGGGCATTCGCGTCATGGCGACCGGCGGCATTGGTGGCGTGCATCGCGGTGTTGAACAGACAATGGATATATCAGCCGATCTGCAGGAGCTTTCACGCACAAACATGGCGGTCGTCTGTGCCGGTATAAAGTCTGTGCTCGACATCGGGCGAACGCTGGAATACCTGGAAACGATGGGCGTGCCAGTCGTCGGATATCGCACAGATACCGTTCCCGCATTCTATGCACGGAACAGCGGCTTTCCCGTTGACTACCGCGTCGAAGAAAGTCTGGATGCGGCGCAAGCGATGCACACTAAATTCGCATTGGGCATTGACGGTGCGGTGCTGGTAACCAATCCGGTGCCGCAAGAACACGCGCTGGACGCCACCGAAATTGACGGCACGATTGCCCGTGCAATTGAGGAGATGAACGTGCGCGGCATTACAGGAAAGGAGACGACCCCTTTCCTGCTGGCAACCATCGCCGAAAAAACCGGCGGCGAAAGCCTGCAGGCGAATATCGAACTGGTGCTGAATAATGCCCGGCTGGCGGCGGATATCGCGCGGCACTACAGCCAGCTCGCGAGCGTCTAGGCGGGTGCTTGCCGCGGTAGACCTTAAGCTGTTCCTGCATGGCAGTTCAACGGAACGCCGGCAGATTGCTGATGAAGTGGACGACGTTTGTCGCTCGATTGGATTTTTGATCGTCGAGCACCACGAGATATCACAGCAGGTCTGCAGCAATGCATGGTCGGCAGCGCAGGCATTTTTCGATCTGCCACTCGAGGAGAAGCTCGCGGCAAAGCCGGCGGATTCATCGTGCCCGAGAGGTTACTTCCCTGTCGAACAGGAATCGCTGGGCAAGACGTTGGGTGTGCCGGCACCGCCCGACAGCAAGGAGGCTTTTAGTATTGGGCCGCTGTTAGCGCCGGACGGCCACGATGGCGGCCCGGATTTTGATTTTTTCTACGGGCCGAACATCTGGCCACAAAACCCGGCGGAACTACAGCACGCTCTGATTGACTATTACATGGCGATGGAAATGCTGGGTGCGCAGCTGATGCAGCTGCTGGCTACAGCGCTGCGGATTGACGAAAATTTTTTCGTCCCGTTTCATACCCACCACCTGAGCGCACTCCGTACGCTCAACTATCCGTCTGTTACAGGCAAACGGTTACCCGGACAGCGACGTGCGGGAGCACACTCAGATTACGGCACGGTTACGATCCTCAGGCCGGACCCGATGGTAAGCGGCCTCGAAGTGCGGCTGCCGTCCGGCGAATGGATTTCCGCGCCACTGGTTGCTGATGGTTTTATCGTTAACATCGGCGACCTGATGGCCCGCTGGACGAATGATCGCTGGGTGTCGACGTTACATCGCGTCGTCGATCCTTGCAGCAGTGATGACAGCCCGTCCCCGCGACGCCAGTCGATCGCCTACTTCATGAATCCCAATGACGATGCACAGATCACTGCCATCCCTACCTGTATGGGGCACGGCGAAACGCCGAAATATCCGCCGGTTGCGGCAGGCCGGTACCTGATTGAAAAGTTTAACTCCGCAATCTAGCGCGGACTGCCCGGAACCGGGCCGCCGAATTCGACCAGGATCGCCTGCATGGCGTTGGCCTATGCAGTAACCGAATCCTGGTGGCCCAGTCGTTTCAGCCCGAAACCCGTTTTCGAGAACGTCGCCGCAATCAGGAGTGAGAATATCGGGCCCGTCAGGCAGAAAATGGCCCAGGGGGCGTACTCGACGGTAGGCACTCCAAGCGTGGTCGCCATGAACAGGGCGGATACGGTCCATGGCATCAGTGGCTCAACAATCGTGACCGAATCTTCGATTGAGCGGGACAGGTTTTCCGCTGCCAGGCCCTGGTCTTTGTACGCATCCTGAAACAGGCCGCCAACGATTAGCGCCGTAACGCCACCGTGACTGGTCAGTGAAATCATGGTTGCGCCGGACAGCATTGTCGCAAGCACCAGACCGAAGGCAGTACGGGCCCGACGCAACATCGTGTGGAGCAGTTTGTCGAGGCCGCCGGAAACATCCATTCCACCCGCCAACAGGAACGCAGAAATAATCAGGATCAGCGTTGTCGCCATGGAATTGACGCCACCGCGATTCAGCAAACCCCGTAAACTCTCACTTGGCGCTTGCAGGACTTGCGAACTCACCATGTCCATATTGAAACCCGATATGGCCGACAGCAGTGCGGAATTGAAACTGAAGTTGTGCAACGTGACGCCGACAATCATGGCCACGAGCGAGGAAGCGACCATCGTGAGTGCAGCGGGCTTTCTGCGGAAAGTGCCGTACAGCACAACCACAGCAGGTATGAAAGTCAGCCAGTTTAGATTGTAAATCTGGTCAATCTCGAGCAACAGTCGGTTGCTGCCAGCGGACATTTCGAGTTGTCCGGCTTCAGTGTAGATGCTGGCCACGAAATACACGACCAGTGCCACGACGAACGAGGGGCCGGCCGTGTACACCATGTTGCGAATGTGATCATACAAATCCGCTTTTGCGCCGATTGCGCAAATATTGGTTGAGTCAGATAGCGGCGAGAGTTTGTCACCGAAATAGGCTCCGGAGACAACGGCACCGGCGGTGGCTGCCAACGGCGCGCCCATAGCGGCGGCCACGCCCATCAGCGCAACGCCGATGGTGCCCGCCGAGGCCCACGATGACCCCGTCAGCGACATGGTGGCGGTGACCAGGAACGCAGTCAGAATCATGTATTCGGGATTGACAAGCTGGATGCCATAGAAAACGAGCAACGGGATTGTGCCACTGAACATCCACGTGCCAATCAGCATGCCGATTGACAGCAGTATCAAGAGTGCCGGCAGGACTGCGGCGAGTTTCCTGCCCGTCGACACCTGAATTGCTTCCCAGCCGTGGCCGTGTCGAACTGCGATAGCGCCTGCAACGGCCGCGGCGATCAGCATGACAATAATGAGCAGCTCTGTGCCCATAGGGAACACGGCGGCGCCGCCTGCCAGGCAGATGACCATCGTGGCCAGCGGCAGCACTGCCTCGAACAGACTGATATCCCGCGTCATGACTCGTTGCCCGAAGGTGCGTTCGTGGCGGCATCAAATGCTTGTTGCAGGTCATTCCAAAGGTCGCTCGGGTCCTCGAGCCCAACGAAAAGTCGAATCATGCCTGGCGGTACGCCGAAATCGACAGCCGCGTTGTTTGCTCCAAACTGGCTGTGTGAAACAGCGGCCGGAACGACCAGGCTTTCGTAGCCTCCCCAACTGACGCCGAGACGAAATAACGCTAATGCGTCGCAAAAGAGCGGAATATTAATAGCTTCGCTTACCTCGAAACTGAACAGCCCGCCGTAACCCCGAAGCGGCGAAAAATCCTGCTTTTGTATGGCAGGATGGCAGACGCGCTTTACATTTTTGTGCTCGGCGAGTTTATGTGCAATCTGCAATCCGCTGTCGTGATGTCGCTGTATGCGTAGTGGCAACGTGCGCAAACCGCGTATCAGTCTGGCCGCGTCCTGTGCTGACAGGCATGCACCCAGGTAGGGTCTGACATCCTGATCGATGCGCTCGATCAGTTGCTTGCTGCCTGCCACGACGCCCGCAACGGTATCGCTGTGGCCGGATATATATTTGGTTGCCGAATGAACGACCAGGTCGACGCCAAGCTGTAACGGGTTTTGGTTAATCGGCGAAGCCCAGCTGTTGTCCGCAATGGTCAGGACCGATTCCGCACGTGCCAGCTTCGCCAGTGTTGCAAGGTCCTGCTCTTCGAACATCCACGTGTTCGGGCTTTCAAGGTACAGAAGTTTCGCACCCGGCAGATTCTTCTTTACGTCATCAATATCAGTGCCATCGACAAATACGGTTTCGATATCGAGTCGCGCACACGGTCCACGCAGCAAACGATAGGTATCTGCATAGACATTCTTGATACACACGACGCGGTCGCCGGGCCGCACAATACTCAGAATCGCATTGCTGATTGCCGCCATACCGCTGCTGAATGCAAGCGCCGCCTCGCCAACTTCGAGAGTCGCGATCTTGTCGTGCAGCACCGAGTTGGTTGGATTATCGACCCTCGAGTACACAGCCTGGTGCACATCACCGAGATAGCGATCGACCATTGCCTGGTAGCTGGCGAAAGTAAACAGGGACGTCTGGTAGATGGGTGGTGCGATGGCGCCTTCCGCATGGGGATCATCGTGCACCAGCTGGGTCTCGACAGACAGCGATGGGTTCTTCTGGTTCATTCGCTCTGATCAGGTATGGGGGACAATGTGAACTCTACACGATGCGCGTCTCATTTGGTCGCGGCGCAACAGTTCGCTTGAGCAGATTGCCGGCACAGGATTGCCTTGAATCCCGGGTTGGGAATTGCCGCACCCGTTCCTTTTCAACCCTGGCAAAAGCCGCTATAACAAAATGCATGCATGTAGGCCCCACAACCAGGTTGCTACTTTCTCTTGCCGGAACGCCGGTGCTGCTATTCATATCGCCGTCGATTACGGTGTACTTGTCCAGCCAGGCCGAGCTCAATCACGACCTTGGCGTGATAAATCCGTTTGTCTTTGCTGCGCTGGTCGTATTCACCCTGACATCTGCTTGTTACCTGGTGGCGGAGGCCGTCATCGGGCGTCAAACCGAACCTCGCGCGCTACCCGTACCGCTGGCCACCTACTACCTGGCCGGACCCGTTTTTCTGGCGTACTCATTGCTGCGAGAGGCTCCGCTGCCGCTGTTGGAGCAGCTGGCAGGCGTTATTGTGGGCGGTGCCGCCCTGTTTATCGGCGCCGCATTGCTTGCCACACGAGCAAATCGGCACGGCGCCGTCAGCTTTTTTGCTGTCCTGAGCGTGGCCTTTATCTTGTCCGAGACCTATCGACTGGCATCCGGCATCGAGCAGCCATCGCCGATGGACAAGACGCCAGAACCGGAACTGGTGCTAACAGACCGCGGCAGAGATTTGCCCAATATCTACCATCTCATTCTCGACGGCTATCAAAGCGATATATTTGCAATGGTTCTGACAGAACAAATGAAGTCTGAGATGTCCGATTTCACCTGGTACTCCGAGGCAACGGCCCTGTATGACCAGACGGTATGGTCAGTGCCCTCTGTCATGTTGGGCACGCAATTCAATTACGCAAGAAGTCACGCACAATATCAGCGCGACGCCTTCAACAGCACGTCATCATTGCTGCATGAGGTGCGTGACGCGGGTTACCTGACGGTCGCATACAGCAGGAAGCTGTATCAGTTTGACTACGACTTGTTCGATGTCATGACCGAACATTTTGACAACATGGACACTAAAGTCCTGGACGACACAGAAGATTTTGCCACGTTGTGGGTCTATCGCAATATGCCAAAGGTAGTGAGCCTGGCCATGGCAAAACGAAACTTTCTGATCAGCCCGGCCGATATCAGGAATCTGGGTGCACAGACGTTCCTGGCGGATTCCGCCGCGCTCGAATCGAAATTAAGTTTCGATAATATTCTCATCGAAGAGTCAAATCTGCCGGCGACCGGACGCTACACTTTTGTGCACCTTGGCGTTCCCCATGACCCTTTCGTGCTCGCGGCAGATTGTTCAGAATCGCGCTCCGGTAATGTCATTACACAATCGCAATGCGCCGCACTACTGGTAACGAAATTTCTGAAGCGTCTCAAAAGCCTTGATCGCTACGATGACGCGTTGATCCTTATTCATGGGGATCACGGCGAGCGGTACCTTGTAGATGGCTCCAACCTGACAGAAATCGAGCATCGATCTCACCGGACATTGCTGTTACTGAAACCCCCTTCTGCAAATTCCCCTCAGCCACTTGAAGAATCACGAATCGCGGCTACGTTGCTCGATATTGCCCCGACGGTCTACGATTTTATGGGCAGGGAGTCGCTTGCTCACGAAGGACTATCGCTCATTCGTGACGAATATGACGGATTTGTCGGACGCGAAAGAACCTATAGCGTGGCCATTGGCGAAAGCGCTTTACGGCAGCACAGGGTGGATGGCCATACCCTGATTTTTGACAAGGACCGGCAATTATCGGTTAACGCGGTCGACATTGATATATTAATCAGCGCTGCGGCGCCGGCGCCTCTGAATGAGATTATTGAGGCCGAAAACGGCACAATGACCAAGAACACCACCGTCGAATCTCGCCTGCCGGGTTCACATGGGTCTTACACCAGCAATGGCAGCATCAAGTTCCGCTTTGAATTGGCGGAGCCGGCAGTTGTACAGCTGCAGGCTCGATTAGTTGCACCGGGCGCCAACAATAACTCGAGCTATGTTCGGATCGATAACAATGAAGCCGAAGTCTGGCACATGAATATATCCAAGAACTGGAATTGGCAGGCTTTTGACTCCTCCTGGGAGCTGGCGCCGGGAAAACATTTGCTGTCGATCGAGTCTCGTGAGCAGATCTTTCTGGATCAGCTGAAGCTGGTCGTTGAAGAAATCTAATGTCAACCGCGGCAACGCGATCCGTTTGCAGCACGCCTGTCGGCCGGGGTACGATGCGGGCAATTCTCCCAGCACCCGGCTGACACCTTCCGACCCTCGACTTTGAAGCCAAGGTGCATCTAATTCAATGTTATTGATAAAGGAATTCGTCTCGCTGTGGCGGATTCGCTTCCGGACACCGCTGCCGGAACGCGCGGTCATATTTTATTCGGAACACGAAAGTTATTTCGCATACTTTGATGGCCTCATTGATGCACTCAAAGCGAAACACGCAGATCCCTTCTGCTACGTTACTTCCGATATCAACGACCCGATCCTGACATCCGACAGTCCAGGCGTGCGCGCCTTTTACCTGAACAAACTGTTGCCGCTTTTCATGAAATTCGTTAACTGTCGTGTTTTCGTCATGACCTTGACCGATCTCGACAAGTTTCATCTACAGCGTTCCGTCAACCCGGTTCACTACGTCTACGTTTTTCACGCAATGAACAGTACGCACATGGCTTATCGCCACGGTGCATTTGATCATTATGACTCGATACTCTGCACCGGCCCCTATCAGGTCAGGGAATTGCAGCGTGATGCAGAAATTCGTTCAATTGGAAATCGAACATTGGTTGAGGCCGGTTACTCACGCCTCGAACGAATTCATTCTGCCTGGTCTTCACGACAGGCCGGGATCAACGCGTCGTCGCCGCGAACCGTGCTCATTGCGCCGTCCTGGGCGGCTAGCAACGTGTTGGAGAAACATGGCATAGAGCTGGTTACCGCGCTACGGAATGCCAATTTCAATGTAATTGTTCGACCTCACCCGGAAACCAACAAACGTTATCCGGAATTGAGTACAGACCTGCAGCAGGCGTTTTCCGCAGACAGCGGCTTTCAGCTGGAACGCTCGGTGCGCACTGACGATTCCATGCTGGCAGCCGACGTGCTGATCACCGACTGGTCGGGGATTGCGCTTGAATATGCTTTTGGCACGGAACGACCGGTTCTGTACATGGATGTACCGCGTAAAGTCCACAATGACCGATATGAGGAACTTGGCATCGAACCATTCGAAGCCAGTATGCGCAACGAACTTGGAATCGTTATGGCGCCGGAACAAATCGACAATATTGCTGACTTTGTGAACCAGTTGGTGAACAACCGACAGCGATATCGGGACCAAATCGTTAGACTTAGGTCAGAGAATGTATTCAACTTCGGTCATTCCGGTGAAATTGGCGCGCAGTACCTATGCGAGCTACTCTCATCTGACGTCCAATCGCAGAGTAATTGAGCTTTGAAAAAGAAAAAATCAGTCTATGTCGGGATGAGCGCCGATCTTGTCCATCCCGGGCATTTGAATGTAATTCAGGTTGCGCGGGAGTTGGGCGAGGTAACGTTAGGACTGCTGACGGACGAGGCAATCGCGACCTATAAACGCCTGCCCTTCATGTCGTTTGAGCAACGCAAGATAGTCGCCGAGAATATCAAGGGCGTAAAGCGTGTAATTGCACAGGAGACGCTCGATTATGTTCCGAACCTGCGCAAGGTTCGGCCGCATTATGTGGTTCATGGCGACGACTGGAAAACTGGCACGCAGCGCGAAGTCCGGCAGGCAGTAATCGATACCCTGGCCGAATGGGGCGGCCAGCTCGTCGAGCCGTCTTATACGCCGGGAATTTCTTCGACGGCCCTTAATGTCGCAAACAAAGAAATTGGTACGACGCCGGAGATTCGAATGAAACAATTCCGCCGTCTGCTTATGGCGAAACCGTTGGTACGCGTTCTGGAAGCCCATAGCGGACTATCGGGCTTGATCGTCGAGAAAGCGCGCGTTGAAATTGACGATCGACCGCGCGAGTTTGACGCCATGTGGCTTAGCAGCCTGACGGATTCAACGTTGAAGGGTAAACCCGATATTGAGTTCGTCGACCTGACCTCGAGAGTAAGCACGATCAGCGACATACTCGAAGTTACAACGAAGCCGGTTATTTATGACGGCGATACGGGCGGCTATCCTGACCAATTCGCGCTGACGGTGCGCCGCCTGGAGCGACTTGGTGTATCTGCAATTATTATCGAAGACAAGGTCGGCCTGAAGAGGAACTCGCTTTATGGGACGAGCGCGCAACAGACGCAGGATAGTATAGAAGGGTTTTGCGAGAAAATCGTCGCCGGGAATAACGCCCGAGTGACCGAAGATTTCGTCATCATTGCGAGAATAGAGAGCCTGATTCTCGAGGCAGGCCTGGAAGACGCTCTACAGCGGGCTGCTGCCTATATTGAGGCTGGCGTATTTGGAATCATGATTCACAGCAAGAATGAGTCTCCGGATGAAATTCTTGAGTTTTGCCGGGAATACACCAACAGGGGACTCCAGGCACCGCTCGTTGTCGTGCCGACCACTTACGACCGGATTACCGAGCAAGAGCTCATCGATGCCGGAGCCCGCGTCGTGATCTACGCCAATCACCTCCTCAGGGCGTCTTATCCGGCAATGGTAAAAACTGCCGAAACCATTCTACGGCACGGTCGCGGCCATGAAGCCGCAAAAGAATGTATGTCGATCAAAGACATTCTGAACGTTTTTGACGGGGGCTAATGCGTGCTTTCGCCGGCATTATTTTACGCCAGCCTGCGTGCCGCAAATATCGACTTTTTTGCCGGAGTCCCTGACTCCCTCTTGAAAGATTTCTGTGCGTACGTGGCTGATCATGCGGCAGCAGACGCGAATCTGATCGCGGCCAACGAAGGCGCGGCGATCGCGCTCGCTGCCGGTCATCACCTCGCAACAGGGCGCTGTGCGCTGGTTTACTTGCAGAATTCGGGTCTGGGCAATGCCCTGAATCCGCTGGTATCGCTGGCCGATTCCGGGGTCTACTCGATCCCCATGCTAATCCTCGTTGGCTGGCGCGGCGAACCCGGTAAGTCCGATGAGCCTCAGCATGTAAAACAGGGACGGACTACTCGCGAACTTCTGGACTGTATTGGCATTCCGCACGAGGTTCTCCCGACGGATGCTGATGAAACTCGAAAGCTCGTATTGCGAGCAACCAAATACATGCACGAAAATCAGTCGCCGTTTGCCATCGTCGTATCGGATGGCACTTTTGACAAGTATGCGCACGTTCCGGTTTCCTCCGGGTTTGAAATGCGGCGCGAAGACGCCGTTCGTGGCGTTGCCTCGAAAGTCGGGACATCCGCCACCATCGTGGCGACAACCGGCAAGACCGCCCGTGAGCTGTTTGAGTATCGATCCGAGGCCGGTGATGGTCATGCAAGCGACTTCCTGACGGTTGGTTCAATGGGCCACGCATCGCAGATTGCCATGGCTATTGCGTTGGCGCGCAGGGACAGACAGGTTGTCTGTCTCGACGGTGACGGTGCCTTAATCATGCACATGGGGTCGTTGGCGATCAGCGGCACGAACGGCACAAAAAATTTCAAGCACATTGTCGTCAACAATGGCGCGCATGACTCTGTCGGTGGTCAGCCTACCGCCGGCCACGACATCAATATTTGCGAAATTGCCAGGGCATGTTGCTATCTCAGTGCCGAACGCATAGTAGAGCCCGGTGATCTCGACGAGGCGATCGACCGTCTCCTGCAGACAGACGGGCCTGCACTTCTCGAGATCGTTACCAATACAGGGGCAAGAAGCGACCTGGGTCGGCCGACGATTTCACCAATTGAGAACAAACTGAGTTTCATGCGGAATTTAGAGGAATGACGCAATGGCGGTTGTTTGTGCGCCCGGCGCGATAGCTGATTTAGAGAAGATTCTTGATGCGCGCAATTGCAGGCGCATATTCCTGGTTTCGGGTCGCAACTCGTTGCAGCGCTCTGGTGCAGGTCGCACGCTTGCCAATTTGCTGCATTCCTGTGAAGTTACTCACTTTTCCGATGTCAAGCAGAACCCGTCGCTTGAGCAACTTGAATCAGGATTGGCGGCATTTCGGGATGCACAGCCCGACCTGATCATCGGAGTGGGCGGTGGCTCCGCGATGGACATGGCCAAACTCATCAAGATTTTTTCCAACCAGTCACAGCCACCGCGCCACTATGTCGAAGGCGATGCCACCCTGAGGTCAGCGACCGTGCCGCTCGTGGCCATTCCAACCACCGCCGGTTCAGGCAGCCAGGCCACTCATTTTGCAGTGCTCTATATCGGGACAACGAAATTTTCGGTAGCACATGCATCGATGCTTCCGGACGAAGCACTCGTCGATCCCGCGTTTTCACGAAGTGTGCCACCTGCCGTTGCGGCGTCGGCCGGGCTCGACGCCCTCAACCAGGGAATCGAATCGTACTGGTCCATTCATTCGACTAACGAATCGAAAGCAATGGCGAGAAACGCAATTGAACTGACCTGGGGCGGATTGCATGAGATCGCGGGTGATCCGGGTGACGATGTCTACCTGGCAATGGCGACCGGTGCACAACGCGCAGGCGAGGCAATCAACATCACCAAGACCACGGCACCGCATGCCATTTCCTATCCGATAACCGCTTATTTTGGCGTGCCGCACGGACACGCAACAGGACTCATTCTGGCAGCTGTGCTGCGCTACAACGCGGTCGTTTCCGGGGCAGACTGTCTCGACAGCCGGGGCCCGACCTATGTAAAGAAAACTATTGCTGAAATCGCCGTGCTGCTGGGGAAACCTGATGCGAACGCTGCAGCCGATGCCTACAATGACATGATGGATGCGTTGGGTCTGAGCCGAAATTTCTGTGCATTGGGGATTCGTTCGAGGAACGATATCGAAATGATTGTCGAGCACGGATTCAATCCGCAACGCGTCAGGAACAACCCGCGTCTCGTTACGGCGTCAGCGTTGAGGATGATGCTGCAAGAACTGCAATCCCCTGCAAGACCGCCGCCAAACGGGGACTAACCGTTTTCTGCCGGATCGTCGGCCGTGGTATCGACATCCTGCTCGTTCTCCCTGGATGAGAACAGCGACTTCAATTTGTACCAGTAGGTCTTGACAAGCATTGTGATTGCCGCGAAAAAACCCACAATTGCGGACATGATCGCACTGCCGGAGCCCGGGTCAATATAGGCCATGGCAGGTGCCGCGAACGTAAGCAGGATAATCGACGATAGAATCAGGTTTGACGATTTCATGTTTTGCCTTTGATGCTGTGGGCGCGGTGCCCGGTTATGCAGGTGCAGATAAACTGACTTGGTGGTTGATATTCTACGCTGTGCCGGCGCCGAGGTTGTGCCCGACGTCTCATTTTCCCTCGCCCCCGGTCAGATCTTCAGGATCGTCTGTTGCACCAGCTGCAGTCCATTGGTCGCCGTCCAGTACCAGACCATGGCAGCCGGAAACGCGTAAAAAAGAACGAAAAAAGCCGCAGCCATCAGGTATAGCTGCGTTTTTTGTGCCTTAACAACGCTGTTTGGGGCTACCGAGTTGCGGAACGTAAGCGTCGCAAATAGCGTCACCAGCGTCATCAGGACCGGCAGAATATTGATTGCATCGCCAAGCATTGGAATCGCAACCGGCAGGGAAGCTACAGAGTCCGGATAAGCGAGACTGTCTATCCAAAGGAAACCGGCATCAACCAGTTGCGGCATTTCCCCGAGTGCATTAAAAACAGCAATCAGGACCGGTATCTGAATCAGCAGGCCCAACATGGGTGTCAGTGTGAAGAACGGCGTAATACCAAGATCTTTGTGCACCTGCATGATGCGGTTGTGTGCCTGTTCCCCGGTGTACTGCGCTTTGATTTCGCGGATCTGGGGTTCAAGCCTGCGTTGGTAGGTACCGACTTTGCGTTGGGCGCGAACCGTCATATAACTCAGCGGAAGTAACAGAACCTTCAGAACAACTGCCAGCAGGACGATAGACCATCCCCAGCCCACTCGTGTTATCTCTTGAATTGTCTCCAGCACTTTCTCAACCACTTTCGACATCGCGGCAAGCCAGCCCCATAAATGTGAATAGCGGGTGACTTCAAATACGCGTTCTTTCCTGGCAACAGACTCTTTTTCGCCAAAGATAAAACGGACGTCAGCGTTCGTGCCGGGCGGCCAAACCAATAGCACCCCGCCTTCAGTAACGGACAACGTGGCACCTGGTGCCTCAATTCCAAGCACGTTATATCGACCTGTGATCGTCAGCCACGACCCGTCGGTAAAGGTGCGCTTATCCGATGGCGGGTCCAGGTTTCGATTCTCATTCAGGACGTTGACTCGGGCACTGCCGTAAAACTCAGCCAGCCCGAAAAATCGATAGCTGTCTGCGGCGATTTGCGCCAGCAAACTTAAGTCGATGTGCCGGTTTTCCGCCGGCAATCGGAATTCCACTCGCAGCACGCCGTCTGCACATTGCGATGAAAGTGTTTGGGGAATTGCCTGGCCGGTAGTAATTTGAAAGCGCAGCGCATCCAGCACGATTGTGCATTCGTGAATCTCAGTTGCTGATTCCTGTGCGCGGCTAATTCCGCCAAAGAGTAAAAGCGCGACCGCCAGGAGCGCACCAGTGCTGCGCAACACGTTATGCATTCGCCGCTGTTTCGACCCGCTGCCATGCGAAAACGCTTGCGCCATGCTTACTGTGTCCCCTTACAGAATTCAGGTATCAACGAATTCGTACCCTTCAGCTGCGGCAGGTGACGTCATAGCATTGATATACGCTATTGTAGTGTACGCAGGTCTGACCACAACCGATGTCCCGGTTGAAAAACCCCAGGCTGCGGCGCAGCCGCGATGAGATTATCTTAACGGCTCGTCAAATAACGCCGTCAATTCTGACGTCGATACCATTCGCGTCAGGCCCTACCCGCGACCGAATGCCATAGATTTCCTCCAGCCGGACCTCGGTCATCGTCTCCCGCGGCGATCCATCGGCGACTATGCGGCCATTTTTCATCCAGATGAGTCGGTCGGCGATACGCGCCGCCAGGCCAATTTCGTGCAGGACGACCAGTGCACCACCACCATCATTGACGTAGTTCCGGATCAGTTGAGCAATTCCCAATTGATGGCGCGGGTCAAGTTCCGCTACCGGCTCATCTGCGATAAGCAGCGGCGTCTGTGCTGCAATCACACGCGCAAAATGCACCCGGGAAAGTTCTCCTCCGGAGAGGTTGTCGATATGACGATCGACGAGGTGCACAAGATCGCACGCCTCGATCGCAGCCCTTACCGCTGCGCGGTCGACCGGGCCGAGTCGACCCAGTGTCGCCCCGTGTGCAAACCTGCCCAGCGCGACAATATCCCGGACCGTGTTTGGCCACGCCAGCGGACGGCGCTGCGGCAGGTAGGCTAAGTTTCTCGCTCTTTCTGCAGGCGACAGGTCCGCAACCGGCGTACCCGCAATGGTCGCTGATCCGGCTACCACCTTCTGCTGCCCAAGCAGCACGCGCAGCATCGTGGTCTTGCCCGCCCCGTTGGGGCCGAGCACCGCCACGAGTTCACCCGGGCGAAGCGACAGCGATACGTCTTCAAGCAGTGAGGTGTCTCTGGCTCGAACTGCAATTTTTTTAGCCACGAGTTCAGTCATGCTGTTTAGTCATTGATCGTGCGTCGCTGAACAGCGATCCAGATGAAGGCCGGTGCACCAATAAGCGCTGCAACGACACCGAGTTTCAGCTCGGTGTTGGTCGGCAGCAAGCGCACACCAATATCGGCCAGAACCAGAATCATGCCTGCCAGCAAAGCAGACGGCAGCAGACTTCTCGCCGGGTCGTAGCCGACGAACGGCCGCACGATGTGAGGTGCGACGATACCCACGAAACCGATCGCTCCGGCAAGCGCGACCGCGGCACCGGTCGCCAATCCGGCGCCAAGTACGACCGCAATCCGCTGTTTGCGCAAATCCAGCCCGATGCCACTGGCGGCTTCCTCGCCGAGCGTGAGCGCCGACAGGCCGCGTCGGGTCACAAAGAGGATTATCATTCCGGCCAGTATTAGCGGCGTCGTTATTTTCAAATCGTCGTAACTTCGATTGGCGACAGAGCCCAACAACCAGTTGATCATGTCAGAAAGTGAAAACGGGTTTGGCGCGAGGTTTAGCAGCAGCGACATCAGCGCCGCCGAAAAACTCGACAACCCAACGCCCAGCAGGATCAGCGTGACAACCGATCTGATTCGCATTGCCGCAATGGCAAGCAGGCTGGTCGCGCCCAATGCGCCAACAATCGATGCCATGGGCAGAATATAGGCCGACCCGGCAGCCAGGCCGTAATAAAGTGTAAATGTGGCGGCCAACGCGGCGCTCGCGGTGACGCCGAGCACGCCGGGCTCGGCGAGCGGGTTGCGCAGAAGGCCCTGCAGGGCCGCACCACTGATGCCCAATGCCGCCCCGACCACGAGCGCTGCCAGCGCACGCGGCAGCCGGATTTCCCAAATGACGATGACGTCGCCGGCAGGAGCCTGTCCAAGTATCGCCGCCATTACACGCGTGATACTCATCGGAGTCGAACCGAACAAACAGGCAGCCACCAGCGCCAAAACGATGCCGGTTATCAACCAACCGTATAGGTAGGCAGTCCTCATTGTACGTCGTTCCCGGACGATGCCAGCGCTTCCACCGCATCGACCAGGAACCAGCCGCCGCAGGAAGTCCAGGCTCCCTCCAGCACGACAATCGGCAACTCCCGCAGCTGACGCTGTGCCAGCGGGTGGCGCATCGAGCTCCACAGCGCCGCTTTGTCGACATTGTCGTCGAAATAGGCCGCAGCCACCGCGTCGGGTCGATCATAGGCGAGCCGCTCGAGAGGAATCGAATGCCAACCCGGGCGCTGCTCATAGTTGTCCAGTCCGGCAGCCAGCAGCATCTCGTGCACGAGCGTACCGGGCCCGCTGGTGGCGCCACCCGATGTCATGTACAAAACGTTTTGTTTCGTCGCCGACTGACGAATGGCACCCAGCCTGGCATTCATATCACGAACGATGGCGTGGCCCTGTTCGGGCACATTAAGCCGCTCGGCAATCGTCACTATCGATTGGCGAATATCCTCAAAATTGCCGGCATAAGGAATCTGCAGCACCGCTATGCCAGCCCGGTCGAATAGTGCCGTGGCCTGCGGCCCGCCACCGTAGGACCGCACCACAAGATCGGGCTGGATCGCCAATACATCTTCGGCAAGCGGCCGAATGCGGCGCACACCGACTGCCGCGTCGCGCATGTACGAATAACTTTCTGCCGCATCGGGCGACACCGCGAGTATGCGGTGGCGTGGCAGCAGCTTTAGCACGAATTGATCGGCACAATAGTCGAGGCTAACGACCCTTGCAGCGGGTTCGTCAGCTGCGATGGCCGGACCGGCACCGAACGCCGCCAGGCCGAAGAGACATGTCAGCAGGAATCGGGACACGATTGCGTCAAAACCTGAATTGCGCACCTACGTGCCCGGAAACACCCGGAGTACCGTAACCAAGCACCTGCTGATAGTCCTGATCGAACAGATTCTCGATGCGTCCATACAGCTCCATTTGTTCGCTCAGCTGGTAGCGACCGGCAACGTCTACGCGAGTCCAAGGGCTCACAGTGCCATTGGCATCTTCTTCGCTGCCGTTGTAACGCAAAGCGATATTGCCTGAAAACACACCGCCGGGGTTGAGCGCGAGCGCCACATTTCCGGAGTGTTCCGGTACCCGTGGCAGCCGGGCGCCACTTTGATCTGTTGTGTCAATATTAGTGTAGTTTGCCGTGACCCGGGCATACTCAGATAAGCGCAAGCCGGCCGCAATTTCAAAACCCGTCGAGTTCGCCGAGGCAATGTTCTCGTAGGTGCCGTTGTCAAAGGAGAAGGTTATAAGATCCGTCGTATCCTGATTGAAATATGTCAGGCCGACCTCACCGCGATTATCGGCGGTGCGAATCACAACGCCAACATCAAAAGCATCAGAAACTTCCGGCCGCAGGCCCGGATTCGGTTCGGTGCCGCCACAGCAGAAAAATGTTGTCTGAAAAAGTGTGGGTGCCTTGAAGCCTTCCCCCCAGCTGGCGCTTATCGTTACCTGATCATGGGGATTGTAGGCAACTGCCAGACGTCCCGTGGTTTCCGCACCGAAGCGTGCATGGTCATCGCGCCGCAGCCCGGCCGTAAGTGTCAGCGAATCCAGAGGCTGCAATTCGTACAACGCAAACAGACCATCGATCGACGCGTCGTTAGTGCCGCTCTCTGTTTCTTCTCTTTCGGCACCTATCACCAGGCGGTTCCGCTGGTTAAGCAGCAGGTTTCCCTGATAGCGAAAAGTCGCTCTCTCGCCTTCGCTTTGAAACGCCGGCAGGCCATTGGAGAAATTCTCGCGTTCAATGTCGGCGACGCCTATTAGCAAAAGATTGTCGAGCCTGCCAGCAAACATTGGCAGCTGCAGCTTAAGGTTTGCTGTTAGCTCTTTGGTCTTGCTTGACTCATTGCCGTCTCCGATATTGCCTTCGGCCCCAAAGGAGAAACTGTCGAAATCCAGATCGGCTTCAGTCCAGAGAAGTGACGCCTCGAGACGCGCATCGGCTGGCAAAATCAGGCCGCCAACCGCGCTGACGGTGGCGGAATCATAGCCGTCTTTTTCGGCGTTGCCGTTTCGCTCATCGGCTTTGGATATCCCCTCCACTGAACTGCCTGTCACCGTAAGGCGAAAATCATAGCGGTCATGTGCGCCATTGACCGCTGCACCACCACGAAATGCGCCAAAAGACCCCCCTTGTGCAAATGCGTTGCCGCCGAATCCCGTTGCAGGTCGCTTCGTAATGATATTGACAACGCCACCAATCGCATCCGTTCCCCACAGCGTCGATTGGGGGCCTTTCAGGATCTCAATGCGGTCCACATTCGCCGGATCCAGTCTCGCAAAGTCGAACCCACCGCCAGGAGACGATGGATCATTGACTACAACGCCATCAATAACGACCAGGGTTTGCTCGCTTGCTGCGCCGCGAATGCGCACGCTGGCAAACCCGCCAAAATTACCACTTTGGGTTACGGTTACGCCGGGCGCCGTGGCAATTGCATCGACGATGAAATCGACGCCAAGCGCCTCGATGTCATCGGCACTGATCACCACGACGCTGGATCCGACATCGGTTTCCGGTTGCGGCAAGCGCGTGCCATACACGACGATGTCATCCGCGCTGTTTTCGACATCCGCGCCTTGAGCAATAGCCTGTACGGGCACGATCAGGCTGGCGATAGACCACCACACAGCATTTCTTTGCATATATTTTCCCCTGCGATTCCAACCGTCGAGTCTGGTCACGCTGGTAACGACATTTTTCGGCATCGCTGACAGGCAGCGCGACGGGCCGATGTGTTGTCGTTACACGGGAACTCTTTATCCGGCTCTGACGGTTAACCCGACCTCGAGCGAACGACACGACGGCAGGTTTCCTGGCTTGCTGATCAAAATTGCTGGCCGCCTTCCCAGGACCATTAGGTCCTAGTGGCTCGACTGGCCAGCAACTCCCAGCTTACAGTTGCGGGTACAACTCCGGATTCGCACCGGATTCCCTCTTAGCTCCGAATTGGCAGAGCACCATCTGCGGGTCAAGTTAGTCGCTGGGCAGCTAGGTGTCAATTTCCGCGCATGCACGCGGAAGCGAATTCGCATGCCGGCTGGATGCCAGGCGCGGCCAACGACCCGCCGCGAAAACTAAACGGTGATTTCCGCGCAACCGGCTTCGATCCAGGCAACGCCTGTGAAGCAGCGAAGGTTGCAAGAGTTCGTGCACGGGGTTATAACAAAATGCTCACGCCGGCAGCGACAATGAGACGTCAAGCCGGCCGCTCGCCGACTTTTTCCAGGAACCTTTTATGAAAAACGAGACGCTGGCAATACATGCTGGTTTCAAATCAGACCCGACAACGAAAGCCGTAGCGGTCCCGATATATCAGACTGTTGCCTACGAATTCGAAAGTGCGCAGCACGGCGCGGATCTTTTCAATCTCGCGGTCGAAGGCAACATTTATTCACGAATCATGAATCCAACGCTGGATGTGCTGGAAAAACGGTCGGCGGAACTCGAGGGTGGCATTGCAGGCCTGTGTGTCAGTTCCGGCAGCGCAGCAATCAACTATGCAATTTTGAATATTGCTGAACAAGGCAACAATATCGTCACTGTGCCGCTGTTATACGGCGGCACGTATACATTGTTTAAGCATATGCTGCCGAAACTGGGCATCGACGTCCGCTTTGCGGCTAACGACTCGGTCGACGCAATGCGACAACTGATTGACGGGAAAACCACGGCCGTGTTCTGCGAATCGATTGGCAATCCGGCCGGTAATATCGTCGATATCGAGGCGCTCGCACAGATGGCCCATGAACACGGCGTACCACTTATCGTGGATAACACCGTCGCAACGCCGGCGCTCACAAAACCAATCAGCTGGGGTGCGGACATCGTGGTCAATTCCATGACCAAGTACATGGGCGGCCACGGTAATTCGCTTGGCGGTGTAATCGTAGACGGCGGCAATTTCCCCTGGACCGACTATGCCGAGAAATTCCACATGCTCACAGAGCCGGAAGCGTCTTACCACGGCGTGGTCTACACGGAGGCGCTGGGACCCGCCGCCTACATCGGTCGTGCAAGAACCGTCCCGCTGCGCAACACGGGGTCTGCTCTGAGCGCCATGAATGCATTTTTGATTTTGCAGGGCCTGTCGACTCTCCCCTTGCGCATGGAGCGTCATTGCGAGAACGCGATCGCCGTGGCACGCCACCTTGATGCTCACTCAGGGGTTAGCTGGGTGAATTATGCGGGGTTACCGGAGTCGCCCTATTATGCACTGGCGCAGAAATATACTGATGGCAAGCCGTCAGCACTCCTGACGTTCGGCATCAAGGGCGGCTTTGATGCAGGTGTCAAGTTCTACGATGCGCTGGAGATGTTTGTTCGTCTCGTCAACATAGGGGACGTCAAATCCCTCGCCGCCCATCCGGCCTCAACCACCCATCGACAGCTCTCGGACACGGAACTCAAAACGGCTGGCGTAACACCCGATATGATTCGGCTGTGCGTTGGCATCGAGCACATTGACGACATACTGGCCGATCTCGACCAGGCGCTGGCCGCTGCCGCGTAATGCCACCGCTATGCGTCTTGCACCTGCAGGCCTCTCGATTCTCGTAGCCCTTGCGCCGCAATGCTATGCGCAGGAGCAGCACGCAGACTACGTGGTACTGGGCAAATCCATTAACCACCGCCAGTCTATGGCAGGTGACCTGAATCTGCTGAACAGCGTGTTTTTTGCAGAGATTTTTCTGACCAAAGATGGCCAGGTTACGAACGGCTACCTGCAGGGCCCTGGCGACGCCGCGGTCGGGCTGCGCTTTCCGGAGGGCAAGATTCAGTTTCTGGCCGGCACGCGCCAGTACAGCATCGAGGCGCTGACAGAGCATTATCCGGATACGACCTATCATTTTAATTTCGATACGCCCGACGGCAATGTGCGTGGCTTGCCAGCCACATTCCGGCGCGATGAAGGGGAAATGCGTAATCCCGGACCGATAGAGATTTATCTTTATCAGAATGGCGCGACAGCAGATCCTGCGGCAATTGATCCTGACCATGACCTTGTCGTCCGCTGGAGCAAATTTGCCAAAGGATCGGCCGATCCACGCGGCACCATTGACGATATGATTTACGTCATTGTGGGTGATTGCATGGGCAATGAAATCGAGCACAGCGGTCACGCCATAAGCAACCCTGACGCACTGACCTATGCGGCCAGTGAATTTGTCATTCCGGCTGCGAAACTGCACGCAGGGCAGCCTTTTCAACTCGAAGTAGAACATTCAAATATGGACACGGATGTCTGGAACAACATTGAGATTATCGTCACCTATGCGGCAACCTCATTTCTGGATGTGCAGGCAACGGGCACCGATGCGCAGGCCCGGGGCTGTCCGGCGACGCCCTATGCGATGGATGGCGGCCAGACAGATCGAGAGCCGCCTCCAGCTGCCAATTAGAATTGTAATTCCGCACATGCAAGGCGCACAAAACATTTCGCGCCGCTAAACCTTTTCGCTGCCTCTCGCATCCAAGTTAATACCAATATCGCTCTCCCGGCCAGGATAGCTCGATGCTGTGGCTGGGTGAGTGCCGGGTACACGAAGGGGAATTCGCGGATGTTCGGGTACAACATGAAACTGGCGGTCACGAGCATGCGTCGCAATCCGATCATGACGACATTGATGGTAGCGGCGATTGCGATTGGCATTGGCGTGAGCATGACGACGCTCACCGTCTATTACCTGATGGCCAGTAACCCTATCCCTGAGAAAAGCGAAGTCTTGTTTGCCATCACGCTGGACAGCTGGGATCCGTTGCGGCCATTTGATGACGACTACCCCGAGCGCGCACCGCACCAGCTGACGTTTGGCGATGCCGAACGTTTGTTGCAGCTGGGGAAGGGCAAACGGCAGACGGCGATGTTCGAATCAAGCCTGATTATTGAACCGACGAACGATGGAGGACTGCCATTTGAGGCCACGTCGAGAGTTGCAACAGCCGATTTTTTTGAAATGTTCAACGTGCCTTTCCTGCACGGCGGAGGCTGGGGAGAAGCCGCAGACGACGCGATGGAACCCGTGGTCGTTCTGACCAGGCAGCTCAACGAACGCCTGTTTGGCGGAGAGAACAGTGTCGGCAGGCAGCTGTCCATGGACGGCATGCTATTCCGGGTGGTCGGCATTACCGATACCTGGGAACCAACGCCGCGATATTTTGACCCGATCAATGGTGGCTTCCAGAACGTCAACGAAATGTTCATTCCATTCAGTCTCACCCGGGTCCTGGAGCTGGGATCGATTGGCAGTGACTGGGGCTGGAAGGCAGAAAGCAACAATTCGTTTGAGCAATGGCTGAACTCCGAGGCGGTCTGGATCCAGTATTTTGTTGAGCTCGTCAGTTCCGGCGAGCGCAGTGAATACGTGGCGCACCTGGATGCCTATGTCAACGAGCAAAAGAGACTCGGTCGCTTCGCTCGGCCTCTTAACAACAGCATTCATAACGTGATGGAATGGATGGAATACCATGCAGTAGTTGCCGACGACTACAGAGTGCTGGTTGGTCTGTCGTTCCTGTTCCTGCTTGTGTGCGTATTAAGTACGATCGCGCTCACATTGACCAAGTTCATCGGCAGAAAGGGTGAAATCAGCCTGCGCCGCGCGCTGGGCGCCAGTCGCACAACCATCTTCAAGCAGCAACTGGTCGAAGTCGGCGCGATCGGTTTCACTGGCGGCCTGATCGGCCTGTGCCTTGCCGGGCTGGGATTGCAGGGCATCAAGATTCTGAATGACGCGCCAGACGGCCTGGTAACGCTGGACTGGGTCATGGTGCTGGTCGCCATAATCGTTGCCATCGTCAGCAGTGTCGTCGCGGGAATCTACCCGGCGTGGCGTGTCTGTCAAATTCCGCCCGCCGCACAACTAAAAACACAGTAGGAGCCTGACCGTGGGAATTCGACCGATGTTGTCATCGTTAATACGCAACAAGACGGGCCCGCTGCTTGTGGCGCTGCAAATCGCGGTAACGCTGGCAATCGTAATCAATTCGCTGTTTATCGTTGTCCAGCGTATTGAGACAATGAATCGTGATTCCGGCATCGACGTTGACAATGTTGTCGTGATCGATGTGCGCGGTTTTGGCGAAGGTTTTAACGTAGTAGACAGCATCGCCAATGATATAGACCTGATTAGCGCGATACCGGGCGTCATCGCTGCAACAGTATCCAATCATGCACCGTTGACCGGTTCCGGATCCGGGACGGGGTTGCGCAGCGTGCCGGATGAGACTATTGACGCGATCCCCGCCGGACGCTACCAGTGGAGCGAAAAAGGGCTGGATGCACTTGGGGTCAGGTTGTCCCGCGGCAGAAACTTCTATCCTGAAGAAGTGAACTTCGTGCTGCCCGAGACTGACAACGGCACGCCGCCATCGGTACTGGTTACACAACAGCTGGCCGATGAATTGTTTCCGGACGACGATGCGCTGGGCAAGCCCGTTTACTGGGGCAATATGGAGCTATCGACAATCGTGGGCATCATTGAGCACATGCATGGCTCATGGGTATCGTGGGACAACCTCGGCAATGTCGTCATTCAACCGGGTAAGCCTGCCTTTATCAACAATCGATATATTGCACGTGTGGATCCGGGCAGGCGCGACGAGATCATGCCAATCATTGAGCAGCGGCTCGGCGAGTCTAATTTGATGCGAGTGGTGAAGGACGTGCGGTCGCTGGAGGAAATGGCAGCCAATTCCTACCGGCGAGACCGTAGCATGGCAATTGTTCTGGCCACCGTTATCACGTTGCTGGTGGGTCTTACGGCGCTGGTCATCGTCGGGCTGGCTTCTTTTAACGTCACCCAGCGCACGAAGCAGATTGGCACGCGCCGTGCGCTTGGCGCGCGACGTATCGATATCGTCCGGCAGTTCATGCTGGAAAACTGGCTGATAACGACTACCGGCGCGGCGCTTGGCATTGTGCTGACCGCCGTGGTTGCCTACTGGCTGGAAACGGCGTTTGCACTGCCGCGCCTGGACTGGCGCTATTTGCCGGTTGGCATTGTGTCACTCTGGGTGCTGTCGACGCTCGCCGTCATAGAGCCTGCCCGGCGCGCAGCGTCTGTGCCACCCGCGGTGGCGACACGCAGCGTCTAGCCAGCTGGGGCGATCGCGGCTAAAGCCGCTCCCACTGTTGGGTTGAGAATTGCTAATTGCGGCTAACGCCACACCTGACATATTTCCGGGGAAAAATTCGTCGCAACTGAAGTCGCTCCTACATCGTGATTCGCGATGTAGAAGCGACTTTAGCGGCGATTGTCGATTACCTGGCCACCGTTACGGCAATAACGTGCTACTAATCAACTCAAACCGATCGCCGGTTTCGAGATCTACCTCGAGAATCTTGCCAACGCCCGGCACGTAGTACTTGTTTTCCTGCACGCCCGGATCGAGTGGTGAGAAATCCCGCGTTTGCAGGCAACTGTTATTGCACGACACCGCAGGCGAAGACTCGTCACTATCAAGTGCGAGGATCTCGATAACATCTTCCGCATTTGCAAATGACACTTCCTGGCGAAAAATATCTCCGACAACGGGTGCGAACGGCAATTGAATGCCGGCCTCGTCGCCGTCACGTCCAGCCTTGAACGAGCCATCGATCGCAACCAACTCGGCGATTGCCGGAACATCACCATCGAAAGTCTCGTAGTCCTTTACCTCTTCGCCGCAATACCACACGTTTCCGTCAATATCCTGGGCGAACCAATCGTCCGTGTCTTCGATGAGGTCACCGTCGACCTCAACGATATCCCGAACGACGAGACAGCGGATGCCGTCCACCAGCTTTATTTTGTCGGTGACCGTAATGGTGATTACCTCGGTCACCATTTCACCATCCTCCTCGAAAGTACCCTCGAACACCCACTCTGCTCCCTGCGTCATCGGGAAGTACGGATTGGTTTGCTCAGAGACGCCAATCAAAAGCGGATCAATAAAATTGGCGACGAAGCCCGGACCAAAATCCGGATTATGCGACGCGTCATTGGTTGCAACGCACAGATTCAGCCGCTCGGCGGTTACGGCACTACACTCATCCAGTAACTCGTCGCGATCATCTGCATAGGTTTCCAGGCACACACCAGCGTCTGCCGCGGTTGCATTGTGTGCACAGGTTGCAACACCGATGAAGAATTCATCCAGTGCCTCGAATTCGCACGCCCGCCGCAATGAATTGGCAGCGCTGGCACAGGAAACAGATTCCATGTCGGTCGCAACGGCGCTGCCAAGTGCATGGAAATCATTGATCGCAGCCAGGGCCGCCGTTTGCTCACTATCCAGCTCAAAACTCATCGCGGGCAGACCGTCCAAAGAGCCATCAGCGATGTCAGCGGCAAGCAGGTATAGCGCCTCGTCCATGGAGGTTCCGCCGAGGGTCGCTGCGGCCCGAACCGAGAACCCCAGATCCGTAGAAGCAGTTTCGAGAAGGGTGACATCGCCTGTCGTCAGTGGATCCTCGCCGCCCGGGAAAAGATCCTCGCCTAATGACGATACACCGAAGGCTGCCACGGTATTGAGAAGTGCATTATCGATCGCGGTCTGGATCATGGCAGCGTCGATTACCGTGCCATCATCGTCGGGATCGAGAATTGCGCGAACCTGAATGGCGTTCAGGGTTGTGTGCGGGGTCAGGTTAACCGTCAATTGGCTCCCGGCGGCCCCGGCAACTGCCACGGCCTCCAGATTGAATGGCCGGTCTGCGAAGGTCTGGTCTTCTGCGCCCTCTGCATCGAAGACGAAAAATAAAGCCGTGCCTGCCTGTGCCTCCGGGACAGTCAGACTATAGCTGGCGCCGTCCGCAGGGTCCCGGGCAAGCTCCAGAAGCGGTCCTGCAGCCGACAGGGCTGCTGCGCGATCCTGAGCAGCATTTGCAGCCGCAAGCGCTGCACTTATGTCTGCGGCTGCAAATACAAATAGCGTGCCGCCCTCAACGGGCCCATCGTAGACACCACCGGTGACTTCGATCGTCGTAACTGGCGGTGGCGGTGGTGGTGGTGGTGGCGGCGTTGGCGTAAGCGGGTTGTTGCTGCCGCCACAGGCGCTAAGCGCGAATACGGCTGCAACCATACAAGCGAGGTTTTTAAACGTAGATGTGTTCATGACTGTTTTCCTTTCGCTATTTAACATGCCTTAAAGCGCAACAAACTCGACAAGCTCAACCCGATCACCCGACCCAATATCAATTTCGAGGATCAGACCGACGCCCGGCACGTAGTACTTGTTCTCCAGTGCTTCAGGATCCAATGGGGAGAAATCCCGTGTAACCAGACAATTTCCGTTGCAACTGGCAGCGACCGCATTTTCGTCACCATCGATGGCGAGAATCTCGATGATGTCCTCGGCATTGCCGACTGAAAGCTCCTGGCGAAAGATGGCACCGATTTCCGGCACCTTGGGTAGCAAAATGCCTCCCTTGTCATTGTCACGGCCGGCTTTGAATGATCCATCGTCAGATATGAGCTCAGGCAGCGGCGGCTCATCGCCTTCAAAGGTTTCGTAATCTTTTACCTCTTCGCCGCAATACCACACGTTGCCGTCGACGTCTTGCGCAAACCAGTCGTCCGTGTCCTCTATCAGCTCACCGTCGATGGTTACGACGTCACGCACGACCAGACAGGTGATGCCGTCTATAAACTTGGTCTCGTTGAGGACAGTGACGACAATGGTCTCAGTGACCGTTTCACCGTCTTCGTCGAAGGTACCTTCATAGGTCCACGTGTTTCCCTGGACCAGGGGAAAAAACGGGTTCGGCTCGACTGCTCCGCCGATATCAAGCGGGTCGATAAAATTGCTGGCAAAAGCTTCGCCAAACTCCGGCAGGTGTGCCGCGTCATCGGTGAGATCGCAGGTATCTGTTTGCGCTTCCAGGATAGCGGCACACTCTTCCAGCACTTCATCAAAATTTCCCTGCGCTTCGTCGAGGCAGGTTGGTAAATCGTCATCGGGCGAGTCCATGCAAATCGCCCGCTCCGTAAAGAGATCGTCTTTGGCGGCAAAGTTGCAGGCAAGATTCGAGGCGTTCGCGGCTGCGCTGCAGCCAATGGCCTGTGCAGATACATTGCCTGCGGACATTGCGAGCGCCGGAAACGCAAGAAAGGCAATGAATGAACGTAATTTGGGGGTTGTACCCCGGCTGAATCGTGTCATCGAAGGTCTCCGAAAGTGGTTTTCGAAAACTTAGACACGTGTTGCTCTTTATTCCGGTCGTGCTACGACGTATTCGTCAGCGGATCTTGGTAGATTAGCTTTCTAAATTTCGGCAATTCCGGATCTGCTTCTTCATCGTTTGCACTCAGGCGATATTTTCTTTTGCGCCGAAAGATGAGGTCCTTCTTCTCTCTGATCAGTCGCTCAATGACCCTTCTGTTTTTATACTTCGGGCGGTTGTAGCGTTGATGCGAATAGGATTCGAGCTTGGTAATTATTCGGTCCACACCACCAAAACAGGTACAGTGCCAGCCCGCATGGTTATTTCTCGATACTTTTTCCGGTATATACGTAACGCGCTTGTCTTTTGAACGATATTTTAGCTTACGCATGTGATTGAGATCGATCGAGTCGAAGTAGCGGTAGGGAATACTGGTTGTTCCCGGCCACCCGTTGGGGTTCTCACAGGTAAAATCGTAGTAGAACAACCGTTGGTTGAAAACGAAAATCCTGTCGTCGTCAAAGCGCGCCAGATCCAGGTAGATCGGGTTTGGCACCTCATCCGCATCGGACATCAGAACAATATCTCTGGAATGAATGCCGGGCACCTGCCCAACGGCGCGAATGAGAGAGTTCCTATGGTGAAATTCGCGACCCCAGGCGTCATTAGGTTCGGGGATATCGTCTACCAGGTAATAAATAATTTTGTCATGAAACGCCTGGAATAGACCTTTGTTTTCGGCGTAAAAAAGCGGCTTTCGATTACCCGCGTGCGTAACATCAGCTTCCACGATTACGAAGTAATCCACGAAATCATTCAGCTCATGCAGCCGCATGTTGAGCGTTGAAAGTTCGTTGTAAAAGATAAAACTATCAATAAGCTTTCTTTGTTGCATGTCTGTAGTCACCTGGTCTGTGGATCGACATTTTTATCGAACGCCTGCCGCGAGTTCGAAATATGATTCATGGGCAGGAAGGTTTCTGCATATTTCCCAGTACCAGGTTCGCGGTTCAACGTCACCATGCGGCACCAACGGCCGCAGAATCCTGTATTTGAACGGGCTCGCGGATTGCGAAGCCCGTGAAAGCGCAACGAATTGGATAAGCCGACTCAGTTTTCGATACAGCTTGATCTTGTGCTGCGAATACAGGTGCGCATTGGGGCCCGAGCCCACGTATTGAGCCCAACCGATTGACCCGCAAACTCCACACGGACCAAATAGCGGATTGAGGAGAATCTGTTCACAGAAGAGTCGAATTGGCCCTTCCGCCAGATGTAGCACGTCATGGAATGCAACCACAGCTCCACGCCGGAGGTGCCTGGAAAAATTCTCAAAGTCCCTTTTGGTGCCGTTATAGGTGTGGTCACCGTCAATCCAGAGCAAGCGAAGCGGTCTCGTCCAGTTTGCAGCAAGCTGCTCTGAACGCAACTGATGAAACTCGACCAGCTCGCGCACGGCATTGTCTCGAAGCGTTTGCTCGAAAACGTCCGGCAGCGACTCACCTGGCTGCAGCGATGGGTCAGTCGTTGCTGGCAACGTCAGCGGATCGACCGCCACTATGCGGCCCCCTTCGTTTAGCGCCGCCGACTTCGCGAGTATGGTCGTCGACTTTCCCTTGTAACTTCCAATTTCCAGCACTTCTCCCAGTGCAGCAGGAAGCGTTGCTGCACACAGAGCCAAAAACCGCACCTCCCGCGATGACAAACAGCCGTCCAGTTTTCCGGCGAGCGCCACCATTGTATCCAGGTGATTTTCCAGTTGATTGAGTTGCACGGTAGTGTTGCCTCCCTGGCCTCGATTTATAGGTTGCAATATAAATGCTCGGAAACTTAGACCGATATTGCCAACAAAGTCGGTCTAAGACGTTGCAGACATTTTGTGCCGGGATTGTCTCGTTGATTTGGATGCTGGGGGAGCGAGATGAATAGAGCGACACAGGCAACAGAAACTGTCAGCCAACGTATTCTCGTAACCGGGGGAGCCGGATTCCTCGGGGCAAACCTGTGTGCTCGACTACTCGAAGCCGACCATGAGGTAATTTGTGTCGATAATTTTTATTCCGGCCGCAAGTCGAATGTTGCCGATCTGCAGGTTTCGTCGAATTTCGAACTCATTCGCCACGACGTAACTTTCCCTTTGTACGTTGAGGTTGACGAAATCTATAATCTGGCGTGCCCGGCCTCGCCACCCTTCTACCAATCCGATCCAGTGCAAACTACAAAGACCAACGTGCATGGAGCCATCAATATGCTTGGCCTTGCCAAGCGGCTGAATGCGAGAATATTGCAGGCGTCAACCAGCGAAGTGTACGGTGATCCTGAGCAGCATCCGCAACGAGAAGACTACTGGGGCCGTGTAAATCCGAACGGAATTCGCGCCTGTTACGACGAGGGAAAACGTTGCGCGGAGACATTGATGTTCGACTATCGGCGCCAGCATGGCCTGGAAATCAAGGTCGCGAGAATCTTTAATACCTACGGTCCCGGAATGCATCCAAATGACGGTCGCGTCATATCGAATTTCGTTGTCCAGGCGCTGTTGAACGACCCGCTCACGATTTACGGAGACGGCGAACAGACACGTTCCTTTTGTTACGTCGATGATCTGGTCGGCGGGCTTCTTAAGTTGATGCACGAAACACCGCCGGAATTTCCTGGCCCCGTTAATATTGGCAACCCGGACGAGTGGTCGGTTAACGACCTCGCCAAACTCGTGTTGGACCTTACGGGATCGTCGTCAACGATCAGTTACGGCCCGGCTCCCGCCGACGATCCCGTGCAGAGAAACCCCGATATCGGACTGGCTCAAACCGTGATGCAGTGGCAGCCGGAAACGGATTTGAAAACCGGACTTCGAAAGACGATTGACTATTTCGAAAGCGAACTTCGAATCGGGAGTCAGACAACGCTACTGCGAAGCGTGGGGCGCAGATCGTGACGTGCAGGTGCCGGTCGATATACCCAGGTGCAAACGTCCTGGCAATTTACTCTGCGGCCGGTGACATACGTCAAGCAAATTGTATGCTCCGGAGTGCTTAGTTACGGCCCTTTCTGCGCTGGTTCTCGCTGATAACGCTTTTGTAGAATTTGCCGGTCGATTTATCACGAGCACGTCGTTCAGCAACTGACTCTCTGTTATGTTCTTCCTCACGAACTAGCTTTCGCCAGCGACGTATGCGATCACCATCGATAGAACCGGATTCGACCGCCGCCAGCACGGCGCAGCCGGGTTCGGTTTCGTGGCTGCAATCGCCGAACCGGCATTCCTTGGAGTACTTCGCTATTTCTGCGAACACGTCGTCAAGACCCGACTGCACGTCGACTAGCTGCAGTTCGCGCATGCCAGGTGTGTCAATTACCCACGCGCCGCGTGGAAGCCGATACATTTGCCGCGCGGTTGTAGTGTGCCGACCCTTGTCGTCATCAGTCCGCACCGCCTGTGTCTCGATATGGGCCGCGCCAAGCAGGGAATTGGTCAACGTTGATTTGCCGACACCCGACGACCCCAGCAGTGCAATGGTCTGACCACTGCCGAGCCAGGCGTCCAGGCTGTTTAATGACGAATTGTCCAATGCGTTGACCGCTTCGACCATCAGGCCTGGAGCCAGCCGGCTGGCGCGCCGTAAGTATTCACCTGCATTCTCGCAAACATCCGCCTTGGTCAGTACGATCAGGCACATAGCGCCCGCATCACGGCCTACGGCGAGATACCGTTCCAGGCGAGCTTCGTTGAAATCCTGGTTGCAGGACGAGACGACAAAAAGCGTATCGACATTGGCGGCAAGCAGCTGCTCGCTTCGATCCGTGCCAGGTGCCCGCCTTCTGAAAACGGAACAGCGCTCAAACAAATGAATTATCCGCTGGCCGGATTCATCAATGAGTACCCAGTCCCCAACGGTGACGGGTCCGTGGTCTGGCTTGAGGGGCAGCGGCAGCCGGGCATCGTATCCCGGTGCTGCCACGTGCAGGACTGAACGATGCAGGTCAAGCACGCGTGCGGGACGGGCCCCCTTGTAGTCAGTGGCTGCCAGTTCCTGCGCCTGCAGCGGGCCCCACCCGAACCCGGCGAGATCAGCACTCGACATCGTGCGAGACTGCAGATTGATGGAGCCTTGTGGACCGATACATTTCGATATCGTCGCAGCGTTACCCGACCGACCAGACTTTTGGAAACCACTTGTCGTCGTGCGGTGCTTCGCCCGCCCTGAAAGTCACCATTTCGTCATTCACCATCGGATCTGTTCCTTCACGCGGATCCCAAATCGCATCATCTCCGACGTAGCGAATGGAGAGCGCCGCTCTTCTGTGCAGACTGCCGGTGTTGTCGCTCGCCCCATGAATAACCTCACCACCGAATACAATGACGTCGCCCGGCTCGACATCCCAGCACAGAATTTCGAAGTCGTTCGGGGAGCCATCTATATCCGGCATGACTTCAAGCGACGCATTCTGGTCCAGGAACTCGGAGCTGCCACCGTCCTTGCCAAAAGGAATCGGTCGATAGACTTTCCCCGCAGTGTGTGAGCCACGCACGAACTTTAAAGCGCTCGCATCTTTCTTGCAGCCGGTCAGTGCCACCCACGCGGATGCAATCTGTTTCCCCTGGAAGGGCCAGTAAGGCCTGTCCTGATGCCAGGGCGTGGTCTGACCGGTGCCCGCTTCACGCACAAATATATGATCGAAGTACAGTCGCGCCTCACTGCTGCGCATAAGCTGGCCGACAATTTCGGGCAGCTTGCTCGTTGCACAAAACTCATACATCCAGGGCATCGACGGCCACAGATGACGATCCGAGAACCCGCCGTCGCGAATCGTTGTCCAGCGATCGTTGTCGCTTTCGATAAGCACGTCGAGGTTTTGCAGCACTGATGCTATTGTTTGCGGGTCGATGGCACCCTTAATACAAACGGCGCCATCATTTTCGTATTGTCTGATAAGGCTTTCAGTGATCATTGCTGGCAGGCCCTCACGGGCGACGAATCATCCGGTAAGTCGTTTCATTATAGCCTATCACTATGCCCTGGAATCGATGCACCACAGGGGTCTTGCAAGAAATTTCCGATTTTGATAAAAAATCGCTCGCTCTGAAAACTGACTGGAAAAGCTGATTACTCAATGCTGAAAATAGAAGGTCTGACAAAGCGCTTCGGCCAGAAACTGGTCGTCAATAACCTGAGTTTCCGGTGTGGTCCGGGTGAGGTTCTCGGATTCCTGGGCCCAAACGGGGCCGGAAAATCTACGACCATGAAAATGGCGGCAGGTTTTGTTGCGCCAAGTGCAGGTACCGCCAGTATCTGCGGACACGACGTCCAGACGGATAAGCTTAATGCCCAGCGCAGGCTTGGCTACCTGCCGGAGGGTGCGCCCTCCTATGCTGACATGACACCAGCCCAGTTCCTGAATTTCATCGCGGACGTGCGCGGGCTTGACAGTCGCAGTCGCCGGGATCGACTGACGGAAGTGATCGAGCTGTTGCATCTTGGGCCCGTGCTCGACCAGTCAATTGAGACATTGTCGAAAGGTTTCACCCGTCGCGTCGGACTGGCACAGGCCATCCTGCACGATCCTGATGTTCTGATTCTCGATGAACCCACCGACGGTCTCGATCCGAATCAGAAGCACGAAGTACGCCAGCTGATTCGTTCCATGTCGGAGGAAAAACTCATTGTCATTTCAACGCACATATTGGAAGAGGTCGAAGCGGTTTGCACACGGGCCATGATCATTGCCGACGGCCGGCTTCTTGTGGATGACACGCCGGCAAACCTGGTCGCACAAGGCGCTGGCGATCTCGATGAGGTTTTTCGAAAAATAACCACGAGCAATGCTTCCCCGACAACGGAGGACCGATCTTGACAATGATCAGGGCATTATTTCGGCGCGAGCTGCAAAGCTATTTCGCAACGCCAGTCGCGTATGTGTTTATCGTCATTTTCCTGATGCTGATGGGAACGTTTACTTTCAGCCTCGGTGGGTTCTACGAGCGTGGTCAGGCTGACCTGCGTGCATTCTTTAATTTTCACCCATGGCTGTATCTTTTTCTTGTGCCGGCGATCGCGATGCGACTCTGGGCGGAGGAGCGGAAATCCGGGACAATCGAGTTGCTCATGACGCTGCCTGTAACGCCCTGGCAGGCGGTGCTGGGTAAGTTTCTTGCCGCATGGGCTTTCGCCGGGATCGCACTGTTCCTTACGTTCCCGATCTGGCTAACGGTCAACTACCTGGGCGACCCTGATAACGGCGTCATTTTGGCGGCATACATTGGCAGCTTTCTGATGGCCGGGGGATTCCTGGCGATTGGTTCCTGCCTGTCCGCGTTTACGCGCAACCAGGTCATCGCTTTTGTGCTTACGGTCGTCGCCTGCTTTATGTTCCTGCTATCCGGATTTCCTTTTGTGCTTGACCTGTTTGCGAGCTGGGCGCCGCAAATTGTCGTTGACGGTGTCGCCAGCCTGAGTTTCCTGACGCACTTCGAAAATATTTCCAGGGGTGTCATTGAACTGCGCGACCTCGTGTATTTTGCATTGGTTATCGGCACTTTCCTGTTCGCCAATACGATTGTGCTGGCCTGGAAACAGGCGGACTGACGATGAGCACCAGGAACCAGCAACGACTCGGCGCATCCAGTCTCATACTGCTCGCGATTGCATTTATCGCGGCGGTGATCGTTTCAAACCAGTTGTTCAAGGGGGTAAGGATCGACCTCACCGAGAACAATCTGTACACGTTGTCTGACGGCACCAGGCGTATTGCCGAGAGCATCGACGAACCGGTCAATCTCTATTTCTACTTTTCGGACCAGGCAACCGAAGGTTTACCAACACTTCGTGACTATGCCGGTCGAGTGCGCGAATTGCTCGAAGAGATCGTAGCGGCAAGTGACGGCAAGATTCGTCTCGCAGTAATTGACCCGCTGCCCTTCTCGGAAGAAGAGGATCAGGCCGCACAATTTGGTCTGCAGGGGGCGCAGCTGGCCGTAACACCGGACCCCGTTTACCTGGGGCTCGCCGGAACCAACAGTGTTGGCGATGAAGAAACGATTCCATTCTTTCAGCCGGACAAGGAGACGTCACTCGAGTACGACCTGGCGAAACTGGTTAGCACGTTAGCGAACACCGAGCGCAATGTCATCGGCCTGGTAGCCGGGGTCTCCATGACCGGCGAATTCAATCCCCAGCAGCAGCGCATGGAACAGCCCTGGGTGATCTATCAACAGGCGAGCCAGCTGTTCGAGATCCGCGACCTTACCACTACGTTTACGGTCGTGCCGGATGACGTCAGCCTGCTTTGGATCGTGCAACCAAAAGACCTGCCCGCAGAAACGCAGTATGCAATTGACCAGTTTGTCATGTCTGGCGGCAAGGCACTGATATTCGTCGATCCGATGGCCGCTGTGGACGCAGCCGCGACGGAAGGTATGCCGCAGGGTATGCCACCTATGGGTCAAGGCTCGGATATACCAACCCTGTTTGAGGGCTGGGGCATCAATTTCACGGCCGATGAAGTAGTGGCAGATGCGCAACTCGCCCTGCCGCTCAATAGTGGTATGGGCGGTCGACCGGTACGTCACTACGGCTATTTGGGCATTACCCGCGACGGCATGAGCCAGGACGACATCACCACGATGGAACTCACCACGGTTAATGCGGCCATGGCGGGTGCGTTAAGTGTCGCAGATGACAGTGAATTAACGCTAGAACCGCTGCTGATGTCCAGCCCTGCGTCGACCAAAATGCCGGCGTCGAGATTTTCATTTCTACCGGATCCGGCCACCCTGCAGGACGGATTTGTAGCGGGCGGAGAGCCACATGTCATTGCCGCCCGCATCAGCGGCACAATTCCCAGCGCGTTCCCGGATGGCAGGCCAACCGCCGCTGAAACCGCGCCTGAGGCAGAGAAAGATGAACACCTGGATCAATCCGGCGAAGCTGCCAACCTGATCATCGTTACCGACGTCGATTTACTGAGTGATCCGCTTTGGGTGCAGGTGCAAAGTTTCTTCGGTCAGCAAATAGCCAATGCATTTGCGAGCAACGGCGCGTTTGTCATTAACGCGCTGGAGAATCTGGTCGGCAGTTCCGACCTCATTGCGGTTCGCAGCCGCGCCAGTTTCGCACGTCCTTTCACACGGGTTGACGAACTACGCGTTGATGCTGAAGCCCGGTTTCGAGCCACCGAGCAGCGTTTGCAGCAAGATCTCGCAGAGACGGAACGACGCCTCGGCGAGCTGCAATCTACCCGCGAAGACTCCGGCAGCCTGTTAATGACAGACGAGCAGCAGGCCGAGATTGATCGATTCGTCGATCAGCGAGCGTCGATTCGAACGGAGCTCCGCGCGGTACAGCGCGGTCTCGACAAGGACATCGAAGATCTGGGCTCGCGGCTCAGGATAATAAATATTGGGCTGGTCCCGCTGTTGTTGACTGTGGGTTCCCTGATCGCAGTCTGGCGTCGGGGGCGCAGGAGGCAGGCATGAACAAAAGAACGGTCCTGATTCTCGCAGCCGCCATCGCTGGCCTGGTATTGCTGATGCTGGTGTTGCGACAGGACAATGATGCCACGGTGTTCGGTGGCGGCACGCTGTTGCCTGACTTCGAGTCGGTCGCGAACCAGGTTACCAATATCAGCATTAGCAACTCTGATGCCGGCGAAAACCTGGAAATTCGGCGTGATGGCAGCAGCTGGGTCGTTACCGAGCGTGATAATTACCCGGCGCAGCTCAGCACGATTCGGCAGCTCATCATCGCACTGGCGGACGCGAGGATCGTCGAAGAAAAAACAGCCAATCCGGACAATTACCCTCGGTTAGGCGTTGCCGAACCGGGCACCGATGGCTCGGGTACAAAAGTCGCGCTTAGCGGTGATAATTTCGCCTACTCGGTTATTATTGGCGATGTCGCGCAGCGTAATTTCCGGTATGCAAGAGTTGCCGATAACCCGACGAGTTACCTGATAGACCAGAATCCCGACCTGCCGACTGACGTCGGCGGATGGCTGGCGGATAGCCTGGTTGATGTGCCCGCCGGCAGGATCCGTCGGGTCAGCATTTCACATGCTGACGGTGAATCGATCACGATCGAGAAAAGCGAGGAAGCGCAAACCGATTTTGCTGTTGTAGGCATCCCCGAAGGTCGAGAGCTTAGTTACGCCACCGTTGCCAATGGCATTGGCGGTGCTTTAACAGGCCTTACGCTTGAGGATGTTCGTGCGGCGGGTGAAGTTCAACCCTCGACGTCGGTGCTGTTCGAAACCTGGGATGGACTTACAATTGAAGCAGACGTGGTCGAGGAAGACGGCGATACGTGGGTAACGTTTGCAGCGCAGGCGTTGATGCCCGCGGAATTCCCTGCAGAAGATGGCGCGGACGTTTCTGACGAGCCTACCGACGCTGATACGACCGCACCAACTGCGGCACCGTCGCCGCGTGAGCAGGCGGACGAGATCAATAGCCGTGTCTCTGGCTGGCAATACTCGCTTGCCGGGTATAAGAGAGACCTGCTCGTAAAACGCTGGGACGATATCCTCAAGCCCGTCGAAACGGAATAATCATTGTTCTGCCTACTGGTTCGGCACGACTGGCAGCAAAACGTGAGATGGATACTCGTCACTCATGTGAATCGTTTGCCGCGCTTTTTTCATCGCGCTCGTTTTCGCAAATTCTGCACCCGTATTCAGATTTCTGGCCAGGCGTGGAAAGTTGCTGCTGGTAACGTCAATTCTTAGCCGGTCTCCCGGCGACAGCACGTAGCTCGTGGCCCACATATCAAGGCTGTATTGGTAGATCTTTCCAGGCTCGATAAGTTTCGGCCTATCGAACCCTTCGCGATAGCGGGCCCGAATCACACCGTCAACCAGGTTGAACGCGGTGCCGTCCGGCTTGACGACGATCAGCTTTGCCATGAAATCGGTATCCGCTGCATCAGTAGACGCATAGATTTCTGCGACAATCGGGCCGGTGATTTCCGTGCGCTCAGCAAACGGTTCAGTCACGAAACGAAGCACATCCTTGCGACTGTCAAGCGGTGCCTGGTCATAGGGACCACGCAGCGTCGGCTCCATGATATTGCCGCCGAGAGTTGGCACCGGGTCCGCCGGGTCGTAGGTATAGTCGAGTGACGCTGAGCGTCGCGCTGGGGGTTGGCTGGACAGGGATTTGTCGGCGTGCAGGAAGTAAGGTTTGTACTCCGTTCGCGCGAGCGGCCATTCGTATTCCTCCCGCCAGACGTTCTCGCCCATTACAAATATCCGGATCGGCGCACCGGCAGGCTCCGGCCCATCCTTCATCCAGTAATCGAACCATTCCAGCAGGAGCGGCTCGACGTCGAGCACCGCGTCGTCACCGAATTCCTGGTCTCCGGTCTTCGTGGACACGTTCCAGCCGTGCGGCCAGGGACCAATGATCATGCGTTGCCCGGCACGTGCCGTTTCGGTCGCCGCTTCCTCGGTCATCGTCTTGAAACTGCCAATCGTGCTGCGCAGGAACACGTCGTACCAGCCGCCGAAATTGAGTGCGGGGACAATCATCTCGGACGCGCGGGCCTCCAGATTAAGCGGTTCCCAGTAGGCATCGTAAGACGGATGATCGAGCCAGTCCCGAAAATGGCGCACATCGAAACCCACGCTTTCGGCAAGCGTTTCCAAAGGAAGATGTCCGATCCCGTTGATCCAGTCGACCGGGAAGCCGGCAGTCGTGCGACCACCGACCAGCCCGATTCCCCAGCGCGCGCGTGACAACAGCGAAAATGCGCCGCCAGGATAGGCAACATCCCGATAATAATTTCCCGGGCTCATCGCTGGGGCAATCGCGACCAGCGCTGGATTACGATTCAGGGCGGCCAGCCACTGCACGGATGCGAGATAGGAGGTGCCGAACATGCCAACCTTGCCGTTTGACCAGGGCTGCTCGGCTATCCAGGTGAGCGTATCGTCGCCGTCGTTGATTTCCTGAAAATACGGATACCACTGCCCATCCGAATCGTAGCGTCCTCGCGCCGATTGAAACACGAATGCATACCCGTTGGTCGTTGCAAATTGTGCGTAACGCTGGCGATTTGCGGTCGAGCCGTTGGTGTAGATATCCCTGATCAGCAAGGTCGGATACTCGCCCTCCGCGGCAGGAAGATAAATATCGGTTGCGAGGGCAATGCCATCTCGCATTTGCACTTTTTTGTGATAGATCGCTTTAACCGTGTCGGGGAACGTACCCTCTGCAAAGCTTTGCGATGACGCGCCCTGGTAGGGCAGCAATGCGATCGCAATAAAAAACAGCCAGCGGTTGTTCAATATCTTCTCCTGAAAATCGACTCGTCGTGGCGGCTGCAGATCCTGAAATTCACAGTTTGACGATGAACGGCTTGCCATTGAGTTCGCGCCAGTCCACGTTACCGAAAATCTCTGTCTTCCTGCCATCCGGTGTCATCACGGTTACATGCACATCAATGTCGGTGGCCTCGCTTAATCCAACATGCACCGGCTTCGCATTCTGTGCATTGTAGCCGCTTCCGGTATCAACCATGCGCAGGCCAAGCAAATTATCGGTGCCCGCTTTGAAAATCCTGACCTCTGAACCGGCGCGGGTGTAATGACCGTTTGCATCGAGTACCAGGACCTGAATCGACCGGGCCGCAACATCTGCTGCCAGGTCATTGCGAAACAGGTAATGTGAACCGGCCGGGTCGTTCGCTGCAAGCGCCAGATCGAGGTCTCCGTCCTGGTCGAAATCCGCCCACTGCACCCCATGATCGGTATCGTTCCTGGCGATCGCTGCCGGCAGGCGGTTTTCGAAATGATCGCCTTCGTTTATGTACAGATTGTCCGGTGTGCCGGGCTTGCCGTTGACGTAGCCGACCGTGTAAAGGTCGGGACGACCGTCATGCTGAACGTCACCCCAAACACCCGTCACGATATGATGTTCGTTGTTGACACCCATTGCCGGCGCGACATCGCTAAACGTACCGTCGCCGTTGTTTCGATAAAGCAGGTCATCGCCGTATGCGGCAACGTACAGGTCCAGGTCGCCGTCGGTATCAAAATCCGTTACCGCGCAGCCAACGCCTCCGTCTGCGATCGGGCGTCGCGGACTATCCATATCAAGTGCGATTGCGACATCGCTGAACTGGCCGTCATCATTGCGAAACATGCCGTCCCGATCGCCGTTCTGGTTGGCTGTAAACAGGTCGAGGTCGCCGTCAGCGTCCATATCGAACCAGCATGCGCCAACGGTCCGCCTTGGTTCCATTATTCCATTACTAGCGGTGACGTCGGTGAAAATGCCGGCATTGTTTTGCAGCAGTCGATTGACGCCGGCCCGCAGTGCAACGTAAAGGTCCAGGTCTCCATCGGCATCATAGTCGATGAATGACACCTGGCGTGTCGCACCCTTCAAGGCGACGCCGACAGCCTCGCCGACCTCGGTGAACCCTTTATTCTTCTCATTCAAGTTGTTGCGAAACAGCCTGTTTGCCGGGCCGTCATAGCCGGAGTAGCCGATATAGACATCGAGGTCGCCATCGCCGTCATAGTCTCCCCATGCGACAGAGCGAGGATTGCCACCGTCAGTTGGCAAACCAGTGCCGTCGGCAACGTTTTCGAAGCCGGTCGTACTGTTCCGGTACAGGCGCACCGGCGCATCGCGAAAGGTGACGATCAAGTCCAGGTCACCATCATTGTCGTAGTCGCCCCAGGCGTTTGACTGACCGCCCGCATCTGCAAATAGGAGTTCCTGAACAGGAGTAAAACGAATGTCGTCTGCCGCCAGACCGGCGCCTGACACCAGCAGCGAAAGCACGCCAATTGCAGGTTTACGCAAGTTCATGACGTCATCATCTCCCCGGCCTGGTTAACACTGGAGAGACAATAACAGATGCGCAGTTGTTTTCTTTAACGAGTCGCCGCCTTATCGGCTGGAGGCGGGAAAGGGCACGACCATCGGTCGGCACTCTCACCGGTTGCCATGATTGCAAAAAAAGGCGGCACTCGGGGGAGGAGTGCCGCCGAGACGCACAAGGTTTTCAGGGGAGGATAACCTTGTTTACTACATGTATAACGCCGTTGCTTGCCTCGACGTCGGTCGCTACAACAGTAGCGTCATTGATAAGTACATTGCCATCCACGATGCTGATGGCGACATCACGGCCGTTCACCGTCGCTGTTTCGGTCAGGTTTACGACATCGGCCGCCATTACTTTTCCTGCTACAACGTGATAGGTCAGGATCGAGATCAGCTGGTCACGATTCTCAGGCTTCAGGAGCGAATCAACCGTACCCGCAGGCAATGCCGCGAACGCGTCATCGGTCGGAGCGAACACGGTAAACGGACCGTCACCCTGCAGAGTCGAGACCAGGTCGGCCGCTTCCAGCGCTGCCGCCAGCGTGTTGAACTGTCCTGCAGATTTTGCGACATCAACGATGTCACCCTGTGCGGCCTTTACATTCGGTGAGAGTGATACAAGCGACGCAGCTGAGATTGAAATAAAGGCAAGTGTCGCCAGAAAAACGAAGAGTGGTTTGGGTAATAAGCGTGTCATGTCTGTGCCTCGAACGAAGTGTGTTAATGAATGTCGAGGGTTAAATTACCGGGCACATGACCAGAAGTGTTTTCAGATTTGTACGTGGTTGTATCAGTTCGTATCAGCGCGCCGGCAGCCAGCGATGGATTTCGAATGTGCATTTACCGATTCAGGTGCGACAGGTTCTCCGCCGTAAACGATTCTGGCGCGCGGCCAATCAGCGACTGAAGTGCCGCCGGCTCCGCGACGTTCCCTTCTGCCAGCATCTTTAGCTGATCGCGCGTAACCGGAAAAAACGGCAGCCAGTCCAGGAAAGTGGCCGCCAGGTACATCAGCGAGATCGGCATTGGCACGATCCATTTGTTCTTTTGTGTCGCGACAGCAATTCGACGCAGCATTTCTATCCATGATAACGCTGCAGGTCCGCCCAGTTCGTAAGTCTGTCCGATCGTAGTCGGTTCTTCGAGTGCATGTACGAACGCCGCCGCAACATCTGCAACGTGTACCGGGGACATCAATACCGGGCCGTGAGCTGGCCGCCAACCGGTAAAAAAACCAACCGCCGGGATCGGCGGTCTGACCATGTCCTGGTATAGCTGGGTAGCAATTTCCATGCCGCCCTGCGGATCGCCAAAAATCACTGAGGGACGGAACACGGTCGCCTCGAACGGGCGAGACTGCAGGTACTGCTCTGCCCGATACTTGGTCTCCTGGTAGGGGGTTCCCGGACACCTGACCCCGTTGGCACTCATGAGAAGAATCCTTGTTACGCCGTTTGCACTGGCCTGTTCAGCCACACGCACAAGCGCTTCGTACTGCAGCGCTTCGAATGTAATTCCCTGCCGCGGACTTTCCCGTAAGATGCCAATACAGAATATGACTGCACTGCAGCCCTCGATGACCGCCGCTATTTTCTTGCCGGAACCAACATCACCGCTGATCAGGCGACATTGACTTTTCTGGCGGACTTTCGACTCGCTTCCAGGGCGAACGAGGAGTGAGGGTTCATGCCCGGCAGCAATCAGGGCATCGACAATGTAGCTGCCAACGAAACCGGTTCCACCTAATAATGCGACGCGCATGCTGTTCGACCTCTTGGGTTGAGAGAACAAGCTAGCATTTTTCAAGGCCGATCATTCCTGGTCGGCGGATATCGTTACAAATACTTACGATTCAGCAACGTCTGCAAAAGCAGGCGTCCGTATACTGCGCATTGGTTTATGTTTTGAGTCGTGTTCATGGATAAGGTTCGTCCCACTATCGTCTGGTTTCGTCAGGATCTGCGCTTATCTGATAATCCTGCGCTTGTCGCTGCGGCCGAGTTGGGTACACCGATTCTGCCGATCTACATCCTGGACGACGAAAACGCCGGCGACTGGAAAATGGGTGGTGCAAGTCGCTGGTGGCTGCATCAGAGTCTGGAATCACTGAACAAGTCGCTGGACGGTCAACTGCGACTGCTTCGCGGCGACGCCGCGAAACTATTGCCCGCTATCGTCGATCAGGTAAACGCCACCCAGGTTGTCTGGAATCGGTGCTATGAGCCATGGCGCATCGCCCGTGATCGACGCATCATGGCGAAATTGAGAGAGGGCGACGTCTCAGTGCGAAGCCACAATGGCTCACTGCTGTTCGAACCGCAGAGCATAACCAAGGCGGACGGCACACCTTATAAAGTCTTTACGCCTTTCTACCGCAACGGCTGCTTGTCTCCGGAACATGAGCCTCGTCCTACGGTTGCCAGCCCGAGTGCTCTTGAATTTGCCGACGCAAACATCGGTATCCCGTTGGCGAAACTCGAGTTGCTGTCGAAGGTTGCCTGGTACCGGCAAATGGCGGAGCAGTGGTCTCCAGGCGAAAAAGGTGCCCGGGCACGACTGCAGGATTTTCTTGAAATCGGCATCCGGAATTACAAAGAAGGCAGAAACCGTCCGGACAAAGCCTTCTGTTCCCGCCTGTCGCCGCACCTGCACTTCGGGGAAATATCGCCGCACCAGGTCTGGAACGCGACTGAGCCCCTGCAGGATCAGCCGGGGCTGCATGCCGAAGTGGACCATTTCCGCAGCGAGCTGGGCTGGCGCGAGTTTTCACACTACCTGCTGTATCACTGGCCGCAGCTACCGGAAGACAACCTGCAGAAGAAATTTGACCGATTTCCGTGGCGGGAGGATGCAGCGGCGCTGCGAACGTGGCAACGCGGAGAGACGGGCTACCCGATAGTCGATGCCGGAATGCGGGAATTATGGCGTACGGGCTTCATGCACAACCGGGTACGGATGATCGTCGCCTCGTTCCTGGTCAAGAATCTGCTGCTGCACTGGCATCACGGCGAAGCCTGGTTCTGGGATACGCTGGTGGACGCAGACCTGGCCAATAACAGCGCAAGCTGGCAGTGGGTATCGGGCTCCGGAGCAGACGCGGCGCCCTATTTTCGGATATTCAATCCCGTGCTGCAGGGACAAAAATTCGACCCAGAAGGGGATTATGTGCGGATGTATGTTCCGGAGCTTGCGGGACTGCCCAAAAAGTACATTCACAATCCCTGGGAAGCCCCCGCCAGCATGTTGCAGGAGGCAGGGGTTTCTATCGGCGAGAATTATCCGCGGCCGGTTGTAGACCGGGCCGACTCGCGCGACCGTGCCCTCGCTGCATTCAAGTCTATTAGCGCTGCCGCCTGATCGCTTTCACGATGCAGCACGGGCGCGGCGCTTGCGCTTACCGGACAGCGTCTTCGCGATCAGTCTCCAGACCAATGGATTGACCCCGAGCCCAAGGTGAGAGCCAGGGACGCGTTCGTGATACGCGTGCGTATTGTAGCGATCTATCGCAGCCCGCCAGCCAACAATGCCGTCACTACGACTGTAAATTATAGTTAGCGGACAGGTCACGCCGCGCTGGTTGATTGCATGGACATGACGTTCGAAATCGTCGAGATCGATGCCCTGTCGCGCCGCGAAACGATCGCCGGCCGCGGTATATTTAGGGCCACCCTCGACGGGCGTGCCAAGCGTGATGACTTCCCGGACAGAGTTCGGATGTAGCAGCGCAACACCCCGTGCAATCACGCCACCCAGACTCCAGCCGATTAGTGTTATGGGTTCGTTGCCGCGCTGCAGGGCCGTTATCCTGTCGATGACGCGAGCGACATCCTTTTCCGGCTGACCCAGGTTGCGGCCCAGCCCCCAGGGCATTGCCTCATAGCCCAAATATTGCAGGAAGCGTCGCAATGGAAACGTTGCGCGGTCGTCGGTAAAAAGTCCAGGCAACAGCATGACCTGGCGGCCATCGCCGCGCGCCTGCGAAGCTAATAGCGGTGCGGCAGGCAGTAACGAAGCGGCCTCGAGAATGGCGCGAATCTCAAAGTATTTGAGAATGCTCGTTGGCCGTCGCAGGTCGTACTCCGCCTCGCGGTCGAATACGGGTCCAGCAGGTGTTGTTGTGCCGGTAGTGTCTGTTTCATGCACGGTGCGATTCAAAACTCGATCGCCGAACCGTCGTACGCGAAAAATCCGCCTGAGTCTTTTGGCTCCAGGTTATCGATTACCCCAAGCAACGCCTCCGCCGCATACGCGGGCGAAAAAATTTTTCCTTTATCGCCGCGACCGGTAAAGGGACGTGACAGCTCGGTTGCAACGGTGCCGGGGTGCAAGGCAACGACGATGGACTCAGGTCGAGTACGCGTTTGCTCGATGGCTGCCGTGCGCACCAGCATGTTTACTGCCGCTTTCGACATTCGATATGACAACCAGCCGCCAAGGCGATTGTCTTCGATACTTCCAACTCGGGCCGAAAGTATGGCGAATACCGTTTTTGTATCGCGCCGCAGTGCGGGCAAAAAGTGTTTGGCAACGAGCGCCGGGCCGATTGAATTAACGGCGAACACCTCGGCAAGTGAGCCCGCATTGATTTGCCGCAGACTCTTTTCCGGGCGCAATTCTTCGCCGCGGTGCAGGATGCCGGTCGCGACAATCACAAGGTCAATTGGACCCTTGGCCAGGGCTGCATCCCGCGCTGCTGCTATCGAATCCTCATCGCCAAAATCAAGATGGTGGGTGTGAATAATGCCGCGGCGACCGGCAGCCGGAGAACGGGAGAAGGCGTTGACCTGCTCGACCTGGTCGATTCTGGAAAGCAATTCCACGAAAGCACCGCCAATGCCGCCGCTGGCGCCAATGACCGCAACGTTTGCATTCCTCGACAAGGATTCAAGCTGCATCATTGGCTGACCGGCTGGCAGGTGGGGCAATAAAAAATATTTCGACTAGCCATGGTTGCCCGCTCAAGCAGCGAATCGCAGCGATAGCACGGCAGTCCCTGCCGGCCGAATACAAAGAACCGGTATTCGCCGTATTTCAATCCTTGCGCCTTTAGTTCTTTTGCCTGAGCCGGCGGTACCGTCACACCGCGAGTCCGATACGAGCGCCTGCTTATCTTCAGCGTCTGACTGGCAAGCGCCTCCAGAACGCCAGCATCCAGAGCCGCAGGCTTGGCCGCCGGGTTCACGCCCGCTGCCCAGAGAATTTCCGAGCGAAGATAGTTGCCGTTGCCGGCGAGAAAAGCCTGGTCGAGGTACAGGCCGGCGAGCGCTCGATTGCGAAACCGCGGCAATTCAAGTCGCTCGACGATGTCCCGGGGCCACAACGTCTTGTCGAGTATATCCGGGCCGATGCGGGTGAGGAATGGATGCCGGGACAGTTGGCGGTCGGATAGAACCTCGATATCCGACGCGCTGTACAAGAGCGCGCTGCGACGCTCGGTGTGAAGTGCGACGCGCAATGATCGGCTGGTCTTTGGCATACGCGGACGGCGCACTGTGTACCAACGCCCGTACAATTGATTGTGGCTGTACAAGGTCAATCCGTTGTCGAAGCGGGTCAGCATAGCCTTGCCGCGAGTGTCGACGGCCATCACCCTGGCACCGGTCAGGCGTTTCTCGAATCGCTTGAGCTGCGGCAGATTAATATCGACGGCCGTCACCGTCTCGCCCAGCAGCACAGACGATACCTGGTCAGCGGCGAGGCGAATTTCAGGACCTTCCGGCAAGCGAAGCGCTCCGACGACTACAGCGACGCGAGCAGTATTTTACCGCTCCCCAGTTTTTCGCCCATTTGCGACGCCAGGTGTATTGCAGTCCACAGGCCACGCAAGTCTTTTGAGGCAGGTGTGGCTTGGCGTGCACGGCAGTGTCGCTCTACTTCTGCAACGCAGACTCAATGGCTGCGACAAGGTCCTTGTCATAGGGCTGCGTGCCCGGGCTGAATTCGGAGATAAGCTGCGCGTCTCGTCCGATCAGAAACTTGTGAAAATTCAAGGTCGGGTAGGTGCCGGCCTCGGCCGCGAGTTGGTGAAAGAATGGGTGCGCGTCATCTTTTTTCACGGTAACTTTCTCAAACATTGGAAAGCGCACCTTGTATGTCAAACGACAAAAATCCTGGATCTCTTGTTCTGTACCGGGCTCCTGGCCGAAAAAATCATTGGATGGGAAACCCAGCACGACGAGTCCTGCGTCGCCGTACTCTTCGTACAGCTTCTCGAGCCCGTCGTATTGTGGCGTATTGCCACATTTTGACGCGGTGTTAACGACCAGTATTACTTTTCCTGCATAGGCGTCATTCAGGTTGATGGATTCTTCAGACGCCAGTCGTCGGAAATCCTGATCAAGCAGTGTGCCGGCGTATGTTGCAGTGGATCCTGCCGCTATCAAGATCAGTGAGCCTATTAGTTTGCGCATGATGTTCCCCAATGGTGAGCACGGCTGTTCGCGCCCTGAGTGGATGACAGTCTGTATCGTGCAATTGTTTTGGGGTGGAAAGCTATCGGTTTGCTGTAACAATTCGTATCAGTTCAGGTACCGGTGTGGCCGGAAATAGTGGCCCGCTCGCGGTAAGCAAGGGTGCCCCGCGGTTTCCGACCGCCTTGACTGGCAGTTGGCGCCGGGTCGGCCGGCAGCAGCGTATAATCGGCATCGGGCAGGCAAGCCCGAATTTGACGCTTATCGCGCCGGCCGGCCGCCCGGCATCCGACGCGCAAGACGAGGAATAAACAATGAGAATACTGGTTCTGATGTGCTTGGTAACGCTGGCCAATACGGTTGCAGCCCAGGAAATCGAACGAGTTAACCCGAACGGGATGACGCAACCAACGGCCTATAGTCATCTGGTCAAATTCGGTGACCTGATGTTCATCGCCGGCCAGGTGTCGCTCGATGAGGAAGGCAACGTCATTGGCGAAGGTGACATGGCGGCACAATACCGGCAGGCACTCGAAAACATGAAGATAGTGCTGGCGTCCCAGGGCGCGGATTTCAGCAATGTTGTCAAGACTACAATTTTCACGACCAATATCGACGAGTTTCGCAAGGTCGCCGCTTTGCGTGACGAATATTTTGGTGATAACGCACCTGCCAGTACACTGGTCCAGATTCAGCGACTCGCGCGCCCGGTGTTCCTGGTCGAAATCGAAGCCATAGCGATAAAACGGTAATTCGGTACCAAGAAGAAGACCACCTGGCCGCTGAAGACTCTAGTAGCCCAGTCCTGCCTGCGCCGCCGCGTGACGAACCACTGCGGTCAACGTCGGGTGATAACCGCCATAAATCTGGCTCAGGTACTGACGACCAGGCTCGAGCTCGGGGCACCAGTAGATATGGGCGTACAGTTCAGTTGCGCCAGATTCTGCATATTCATTGTTGGAAAGTCCGGCGATCACCCAGCATTGGTTTAACTCGTGGATCGAGAGTGTATGGTCACTGTCGGCATTGCTCAGATCGAGTGTGCTGCGGCGCGACGCCTCGAGAACCGTCTGAGCTGATTGAATGTCCTCTGCCGGCAGCAAGAATACCGGCCCGAAACCGTTATGGATAGAAAGCAGGTCGGCGTGATCGGCAGGCAGCGACCTGCCAATCCTGCTCTCAGTTTCCGCTAACTCTTTTGCAGTGGCCGGCGCTGGCAATGCGCTGCCGCTCAGCACAAATCTCTCGAGCAATCCCGGCTTCGGAAATAACGCGATCAACTCGCTGATGGAGAGATTCTGCATACGCGCGACGGCCATTTGGTACATTTGTTCCGCATTAGTTTCGTACAGTGCATTACTTTTCTCATTGGCCCAGTCGAATCTAAGCTTGGTGAGTAAATCGGCATATGCGGTCGCTTCTTCGATCGATATTTCGTAAAGCGTATGCTCGCCATTCGCGGCGCTCGGATCAACGAATAGATAAGTCAGCCACTCGTCTCTATAGCCTATTTGCCACCAGTTGCCGGTGTCCGATACGGGAACGACTACCTCATTGTATGAATGATCGTAAAAAGAAATCCTTCCTTCAACTACGTGGTATTGAAGCGCTCCGTCGACAAAGAGGCCCGGATCCAGCGGCGCGACCTCCGCAACCGGAAGCACTCCGAGCGTTTCCAGACCGTTTGCATGCAGATAGAAATCGCGCAGTGATTCGGGCAAAGAACTGCCCATACGCATCTCCAGCTGATTGATGTCATCACTCGTCGCCGGCCGGGGATCACCACCGTCAATGGCAAGCTCCCGGACGATATCCTGGAGCGACATTGTTCGGGATTCTTCAATGTAGCGGGCCTGTTTTGCATCCAGTTCATCGTAAATGGCAAGCGCCTCAGGGCTCATCTGATACAAAAACGGATTGGTTGCGGAAAAGCCGAGCGCTGCAACCGGCACGGCCACGAGACTTAGGTAAACGAGCGAAGCGGCGCTGCGATGCAGGGCACTCATGGGACGCATGTCGATCTGACTGAGGATACTCTGGGCCAGACGGATACGTTTTGCCGCCTGTTGCGGCGCACCCAGCAACGATTCAAGTTTGGCGAGCACCCACTCGGTACGCACGATGTTCTCGTCCGTCTCAGGGGGTCGTTCCTGATCAAAATAACGGACCAGCTTCGCATCCTCCCACAGGCTTTTAACAGCGAAGAGTTGGAGTGCAGCGATGAATGCAAGCGGCCAGAATCCAAGCAGGTAGGCTACGTAAATACCGATCACGACACCCAGAAATACAGCTACGATCTGGACGAACACCCAGCGCGGCGGCAGAAGCGCTTTGACGACATGAGCGCCGTCCAGCGGCGGAATGGGCAACACGTTTAAATAGTTCACGAACAGCAAGATGAGAATGGTGGGTAGCAGCCATTCCGAATACAGGGCTGAGTCGAGTTGCATGGAGACGATGTAAATCAGTAACCAGCCGAGAATTATTCCCGGCAGCGGTCCGGCAAGGCTCACCCAGACGCGTTTTGCCGCCCCCGGGTCTGTTTCGTGCCCGATAGTGACACCGCCGAGAAGCGGCAATAGCGTGATGTGTGGGTTGCGATAGCCGAAGGCTCTCATTGCGGCCCAGTGTCCGCCCTCATGAAACAGGATGACGCCGAGAATAATAGCCGTGTAATTCAAGCCGAGGATAGGCCAGCCAATCGCAAGAAACAGCGCGGCGCTCAAGAGCAGAAGGAGCCACTGAGTCGACTGCGCCGGCGCGCGCTCGCTCGTTCTTTGAACGACGCGGGCGAGAAATGCCAGTCGGGCTGTCGGAATACCTGATGCTTTCGTAGCCTGCCTGACCGGACGCGTGAGGATTTTATTAAGAAGCGGGACGGCGAACCCGAAGCTCGGCCTGGCGATTCCGTCGCTTAGTCGTATCCGGCCGCGTTCAATCAACCGTTCGCGAATGTTGTTCATGTGTTCGCCGGCAAAGCGCATTACGGCGTCGCGAATCGGGACATTAGCGATTGGACTGCTATCCAGCGACTGCACGAATTCCAGATGTTGCTGCAGCTCAGTGGCCTTGTCCGAAGCAGCAATCGTTTGCGCCGGTGTGAGTGGATCATCGACGGCGGAAAAATACGGATCCGATATCTGGGTGACAGCGAAGCGGCCATCGTTCAACGCAGTCGTAAAATAGAAAAGCTGCTGGTCGGGCTGCGCAATGTCGATTGTCGGCCCGACCCATGCAACCGTATGTTGCGCAACGTTTCTGAAAACAGCGTGGTGGGAAACGTTTTCGATGTCTGTCTGGCGTTCTTCGTCAACCAGCCAGGCAGGTCCCTCAAAACCCAGATCTTTCAGCTCGGCGGTGGTTTCATCGAGCAGTTCCAGGCCACCGAACTGGCGCGCATCGGGACGGATGCCTGGTCGAACGTGGCGAATCGGGAATACGATCGACAAAATGCTGCGCAGCGACTGCAGGGCGACCAGGCAGAGAATTCCGACGATCACATAAACCCAGGTCATTTCAGATTAGCCGTTATTGCTGATAAGCAGGGACTTAGGTCAAGAACGGTAGCACGGCATGTGCTTCCGGATTGAGGTCAGCGTCACGAAAGAAACAGCCTGGGGAAACCACTCCGGTAGTGGCTTGGCGAAAAAAGGCGGGCACGTTGACGGCAGCGGTTGCAGGCTAAGAATCTGGCACGCACCGAACCGGCGCGCCAATTGTCGTTCGAGCGGTTGCGCTAGTTACTGCTTATACACTCGAGTTCGCAGTCACCTATCTTAAGAACGTCGCCGTCACCGAGAATAAATTCCTTTACCTGGTGTCCGCGGACAGATGTTCCGTTCGTGCTGCCGAGATCCAGTACCTGCAGATATTCTGCCGTCTTGATAATGATGGCATGACGTCTGCTGACCTTGAGACTCGGTAGAACGATGTCAGAGAAAGCCGCGCGACCGACCAGGTAGCGGCCCTTTTCCAGTGGAATTTCCTGAATCACCTCGCCGTCAAGACGAATGACCAACATTTCATCAATGTGCGGGGGCTTTTCGGGCGGAATGGGTTCCACTGCGGGTGCAACAATGTCGACAGCAGAGTTTAGATCCAGACCACGCGCTGCCTTGGTAACCGTATTTGACGTCACTGCTTTTTTGTCATCGAGCTTGGCAAGCAACAGACTTTCATGACAAAGTTGGGCCACAGTATCTGACCTGCCGCCACTTAATCCGTGTAGTCGATCAACTGCTTCAAAATCGAAGACCCGGCTCACGTCATTGTTGCCCGTTGACTCGACCCTCTGACGAACAAACTCTCGCGTTTCCGGGAGCGTAAATGGGGGAAGTCGTATAGGTCGACCCGCGTAGCTGCAGATGCGGCCAAGTGACGAGTCACCCAACATTCCGTCGAGATCCGGGCTGCCGGTCAGGACGAGCAATAGACCGCAACCATTCAGTTCCTCTGCTTCCACAAGAGCTGCAAGCGTGTCCAGAAGCCATAGTGCCTGATCGTCTGCCTGCTCAATACACAGGACGGTTCGATTATTGTGCTGTCTTTGATACTGCAGAAACATGACAAGAATTTTTTGCATATCCGAAAGGCATAGGTCATTCGGTTCGAAGCCAAGAGCACGATTAATGTGCTGCATAGCTGTCAGTGCATCGGTGTGCGGCTGCTTGAGTCGCACGAATGTCGCGTTGTCCGGAAGGCTGCCATGAAACGCACTGATTACGTGACCGGTTTCGATGACGCCGTCGCCAATCAATAACGCAACGGAGCGTTCCTGTTCAAACGCGGCTTTCAGTTTTTCGATCGCAGCCTGGTGCCGATCGGTCATGACCGAAAACAGAGGAATCCCGCGAAAATGATCGACTGATTGCTGTACCTGCGGCTGATGTCGCATTTTTCTACCCCTTTGGCCCTTTAAAAACAATAAGTTATGGGCTCTTGTTCGTTTGTTTTATTTGTTTTACCGAGTGTATGCCAGTTTTCTTATTATGTGAAGTGGTTTTTGATTAATAGCGATATCTAGTTGATTTTTATATTTTTTTACTTATTTGGTTACGCCCAATGTTGTCCCGGCCCAGCGTCGAGGCAGGAATAACGTGTTGAGCGGTATCGGTTTTGGCGTTAAAACGACGGTCAGGTGCCCACCGATAACGTGGCATCCGGATGTCACTGTTAAGGAGAGGGCTATCCAATCGGTAACTGCCAATTCAAACGACGCCGTGAAAGCAATTGTGCTTTTTGTGGTAATCACTTTTGCGCTTTCAGCCGTTTTCATCGGCGCAATGCTGAGACTTGGCGCGATGGAACAACTCTATGTGACCGCCGTGATGTGGATGCCAGCCGTTGGTGCATTCCTGACCTGCGCAATAATTAAGCGTCCGATTGCATCACTACCATGGGCATGGGGCGAGTGGCGCTGGAATATTTATGCCTGGAGTCTGCCACTTGTGGCAGGCCTGGTTGCTTACAGCATTGTATGGCTGCTCGGCCTTGGTGGTTTTCCGAATATGGAAACCGTGGCTGCCTGGGCGACGCAGTTTGGGCTGGGAAATGCCGCCACGCCGTTCGTGATATTCGTCGGCGTGGCCCTGCTGGCGACGGCAGGTATTGTTGGTTCCCTGGCCCGGGCGGTAGGAGAAGAGATCGGCTGGCGTGGCTTTTTGATCTGGGAGCTCAGAAAATTGATGCCCTTCTGGGCAGTGGGTGTGGTGTCCGGCCTGATTTGGGGGCTGTGGCATGTCCCCGCCATACTCGGTACCGACTACAATGCCGGCACCGGCAGCCCGGCGTTCCAGGTCGCACTCTTTTTTGCAAATGTAATCACAGCAAGCGTAATTTTTGCATACTTTACGTTTCGCGCAACCTCACTTTGGCCAGCCGCAATCCTGCATGCAAGTCATAACCTTTTTGTGCAGGCGATTTACACACCACTAACTGTTTTCGGCCCGAAAACGCACCAATGGGTGGATGAATTCGGCATCATGCTACCTGTCATTTACGGAATTCTGGCGCTGTATTTCGTCTACAGGGCAAAACTTGAAGGTTTATGATTGCGATTGCGGCAGTATCACGGCATGAAAAAAAGGGCCCCGTTCCGGGGCCCTTTTCTCCTGCTCCAGGGATCGACTTGCTATATGTCCCTAACGCCTGTCCAGGGCCATTCAGTTAACAGACTGGCTGGACGTACTGGTTAGGGCACGAAGTCATCCATGAGAATCAGACCAAACGTATCCATCATCACTGCCGGATCCGGATCTCGTGCGACCGCGGTATAAACGCCACCTTCTGCAAGAGTGATTGTCGCAGCGATGGCGACGTTGGTCGTTCCCGTTTCAGTAATCGTCAAGTCGTACATGCCGGAGGCAAACGAGCCAAAGCCGGTATCGGCCTGGAAAGGAACGCCCGCGGCGATCGGTGTTTCCATTGAAATGTCCGCCCCGACTGCAGTGAGATATATGTCAACGTCACCGGCTGCAGGCGCACCGTGAACCAGTCGAACCTTGGACTCGCCTGCTACCGGACGTAGATCGTCGCTCGATACCAGCGCGGTTATGGTCGCCAGAACGTCAAGTGCGATAACGGTATAGCTTTCTCCTGCGTTGAGCGTCGTGCCAGCCAGATCAATGGCAACAGTGGCGGGATCGTCTGCCGGGGTCACTGCGATATCGTAGGTTCCGGCGTCAACGCTCATGAACATGCTGGCGGTTGGGTATGCAAGGTCGGTGAACAGTTCTCCACCGTCAGCAAGCACGTCTACGAGGCCGGCATCCGGAGACGCGTGTACCACACGAACGTTAGCAGGAGTGGCGACATCAAGGATTTCACTCGCGCCTGTGCCATCCAACACGGCCAGCGTGATAGGTGCCAGGCTGGTTGTAGTGTTGTCGACTGCGGCGACCAGGAGGTCATCGCCGTCATTCAGGGTGATCGCACCGGAGTCGAAAACTTCCATAGTGGGCATGCCGACGAGCGTCACGCGAATCTGGTAATCACCTGGCGCCACTTCGACGGGCGGTGCATCTTCTCCGAAGGCCAGTGAGGCGATCGGCATTGACGCAGTCAGGTCGGCAGCCGGGGCCGTTACGAAGATATCAACTGCCGGTGCGCCCGGCGCAGCGTGCAGAATCCGGGCTCTGGCCGCGCCAGCGGTTACCGTACCGGACTGCGCAAGCACCAGCGGCGCAACAGTGGCGGCGTCGCCAATTGCCACAATGTGGTAAAGCATTCCCTCTGCGAGGGTTGCCGGGGTGGACGGAATCAAGGTGGTGGTCGTTCCGCCTGCTACAAGTCCGTCTACCTGAACCGTGACGTCACCAGAATTGACAGTAAAAGCGCTCGTGCCACCTTTGTAGTCGATTGCCAGCAGCTCGCTGCCGGCCGGAGGCGCAAAGCCATTGAACGAAACATTGACTGCCGGCCCGTCAGGGACGGCATGAAGCACCTGTACGGTCGACGTTGGCGGTGGTGGTGGCGACGGCGCATCAGGAATTGTTGCGGGCGTGCTGCTGCTATCGCAGCCAATTAGCCCCATAAAGGCGGCCATTAATGCAACGGGAAATAGTTTTTTCATCTTTAAGTACCCTGTTGAAAGTGTCTGGGTACTCTAATGGCTGGCGAGGACCAGCCGGTTTCAGATCGGTAACTGAAGTGTAACTATTTGTGTCTTCCGTAAAAGCCATTGACCCCGCAGCAGGATATTGGATGCGGGCTCTCGAGCGCCAACAAATTGCAGCCCCGATCGAGTGAAGACGGCCCGAAAGTACGTATCACCGGCAATCCCAATGGCCCCGATGCCGCCAGCAATGTCTTTTCGCAGGCCTCACATGGTGCACAACGTGGTTGTTTACGACTGCCTGGTGAGCGTGAGCCCTGGGTACAACAACCGTTCTGGTCGCACAGCCACTCAGTACGATGAGTGCAGCTACCAGCGCCATTAATCCGTATCGGTTTTGCTTTTTCATGGGTACGTCCTTTTACTCGTTATGTATTGGTATAACGCGACATCTGCTTGTGCGTTGACGCAGATTGTTACTTTGTCGAGCACTTTTTCGCACCCGCTTTGCAAGTCTTTGTAATATCGACCCACTGCGAAAAAGTTCCGAAAAAATCGTTTCGTCAGTCGCCTCTATTCAGTTCACCTTCATCATTGCCAGCGCAAACTGAATGCGTGTTTAGGATGATTTGTTCACCACTGAGAGGACAAGACGATGAAAAGCAAATTTATGGTCGTCACTTTGTTTGCGGCGCTGGTAGCAGTATCTACGCCGGCGCTGGCTGGTTCGAAGTCGCACGCTGAATTCAGGCGCAGTGATTCAATCTGGCTGCACCGCGGCAATCGCCTGCATGACTGGCGTGCGGTCGGTCGTGATCAGCTGCTAATCTGGACATCGCCGTCCCGCGCCTACCTGGTGAAGATCTGGCGCCCATACTCTAGCTTGCGCTTCGCCCGCTACATCGGTGTTACCTCGACTGCCGGGCGTGTCACCAGATTTGACCGCGTGATTGTGAACGGGGAACGACTGCCGATACGCTCTATCGTTGCATTGGATCGCGAGTATGCGAAAAGCTTACGCTGGAAGAAAAAGGGATCACGCGCTTACAGCCGTTATACCGCAGGTCGGCGCTACCACTAGGTCCGCCTGCTATTCGAACATTGCACTGTGGCGTTGGGTAGCCGCAGACGGTGTTGCCGGCGCTGACGGTAGCGTCACTTAACCGGCATGGCCGGTCAGGCGGCGTTGCTGCATTCGTCCCTGATCGTGTCGATGCCGGCTTTGAGCGTCTCGCAAAATGCATCCACATCTTTGCGGTCCATCACGGTAGAGCAAACTCCAAGCATGCCGGGCGACATCCAGTAGCCGTGCTGCACCATGTACCGATGCATTCCGCTGCTGCGATAAACCGCTCCGCGAGCAGCATCGTCTTTCAATTCCGGCTCGTTAAACGTAATGGAAAAAATCGAGTACTGCCCCTGCACGCCACCTTCGGCGTCAGTTAGCGCAAGGACTTCCCTGCAGCCTTGCCTGAATGCGTCGCCGAGTGCGTTCAAATCGTCGAAGGCTTCGGCATTCATCATGTTCATAGCGGCAAAACCTGCTGCCATGGATACGGGATTGGCGTTGTAGGTACCACCGTGCGGCAGCTTCGCCCTGCCCTCGCCCGCCTCGAACACGGACATGACATCGGCTGATCCTGCAACCGCACCGACCGGGAAACCACCACCGATAATCTTGCCAAGTGTCGTCAAATGGGGCCTTAATCCACGCTCTCCCTGTAAACCCGCGAGACCGGCGCGAAATGACACAACCTCATCTGCAATAAATAACGCACCACTTGAATCGCAAAATTCCTGGACCTGGTTTAGAAACTCATCGGTGTGCGGTATGCGTGCCATACCGAGTCCGATCGGGTCAACCAATACTGCGGCCAGGTCCTCTGCATGTTCGTCAAGAATGCGCCGTGCCGCTTCCGGATCATCGTGCGGAATGACGATAACATTGTCGAGTACGCCCTGCGGTGTTCCGTGCGCGTAGGCTCTGGACAACGGATCGCCGTCAGCCAGCCTGGTTGGCTCTACGCCGAGACTGACTTCGGCAAAGTCATATGAGCCATGATAGGCATTCTCACATTTGGCGATTTTTGGTCGGCCTGTATACGCACGCGCCGCTTTGATTGCTTTCATCACGGCCTCAGTCCCTGAGTTCATAAAGCGAATCTTGTCGAAGTTGTCGACTCTGCCGCAGAGCAGATCTGCGAGTGCGTATTCGGCCTCGCTGCCAAACGAATATCCGGTACCGCGAGTGATTTGTTCGGTGGCGGCTGCGATGATCTCTGGATGAGCATGCCCATGCAGCATCGCGGTGTAGTTATTATTGAAGTCCATGAGTCGATTACCGTCGACATCGGTCACGTACTTTCCCTGTGCCGACCGAACATAGATTGAGTAGGGCGCGATTCGAATCGTACTGCGCGATCCGCCGTCGGTAAGGACACTCTGTGCACGCTTGAATAACGCTGCTGACTTCGAGCCGGAATTTGGATATTTCATGGTCGCCCCCCGTGACACCCGTCCCTGGCGATGCTCCATTATCCGAAATAGTAGTCGATTGCGCCTACCAAGTGCAGCACAAATTGATCGGCGAAAATCGACAACACAGCTTCACCCGGCGCACCCTAGCCGGGAAACTCGAAACCTGGCCTCGGATGTCAAATTGCTGTTGCCGCAGATGGTTCCTCACTAAATGCGGGTCTGCTAGTCTCCCTGCTTGTCAGCAGTTCCGACCGATCGCGAACGAGCAATTAAATGCCCACCTCAAACCACGATGACAGCCAGCTAACGGCAAGCGCCCTCAAAGACCCCGTCTGCGGCATGACGGTAACCGCGGATTCGGAGCACCATTGTGAACACGCAGGCGACAGGTTCTTTTTTTGCTGCGCCGGCTGTCGAAACAAGTTTGCGGCGGACCCATTGAAGTATCTCGATCACAGCAGGTCGAAGGACACCGCCGCAGTACCCGACGGGCCCGGACCCTACATTTGTCCCATGTGTCCGGAAGTACGGGAAGATGAACCAGTGCCCTGCCCGGTATGTGGAATGGCACTGGAGTCCGCAGCGCCACCCGCCTTGCAGATGGAAACCCGTTACACCTGTCCGATGCACCCTGAAATCGTCAAGGACAAGCCAGGCGATTGTCCGATCTGCGGCATGGCTCTTGAGCCGGTGACCGTAACGCTTGAACCGGAACATAGTCCTGAGCTCGTGGATATGACGCGGCGCTTATGGATTAGCACCATACTTACATTGCCGGTGATTCTCCTCTCCATGGGTGGGATGGTCGGCCTGTCGTTTGACTGGCTGGCATCACAGCGGACGCTCACCTGGCTTGAACTCGTATTCGCATCGCCGGTTTTTTTGTGGTGCGGATGGCCTTTTTTGCAACGCGGCTGGCAGTCCATAGTCAGTCGCAACCTGAATATGTTTACGCTGATCGGCCTTGGCACCAGCGTCGCGTATATTTACAGCGTCGTCGCGACAATCGTGCCGGACATATTTCCTGCCTCGTTTCGGGACATGCATGGTGAAGTGGCCGTCTACTTTGAAGCCGTAGCCGTAATCATAACGCTCGTGCTGCTAGGGCAAGTCCTAGAACTGCGTGCGCGCAGCCGCACTGGCAATGCCATTCGCGCCTTGCTCGGACTCGCGCCGCGCACGGCCAGGCGCATTGATGCGGACGGTAACGAGCACGACGTGGCGATCGAGGACGTTCAGGTGGGTGATCGCTTACGGATAAGGCCCGGCGAGAAAGTCCCTGTCGATGGTGACGTGGTCGATGGGAGCAGCAGTATCGATGAGTCAATGCTCACGGGGGAGTCCATTCCCGTTGCGAAACGGTCGGGCGATACCGCGTTTGGTGCAACTATAAACGGGACGGGCAACCTGATCATCGAGGCCCGTCGTGTTGGTGCCGATACGCTGTTGTCGCAAATAGTAAACATGGTGGCCGCAGCACAACGCAGTCGTGCACCGGTGCAGAAAACGGCTGATATTGTAGCCGGTTATTTCGTGCCAGCCGTCGTTCTGGCCGCGATTGTCGTGTTCATCGTATGGGCGTGGCTCGGTCCCGAACCTGCCATGGCATATGCAATTATTAATTCGGTCGCGGTGCTGATCATCGCGTGTCCCTGCGCCCTGGGGCTTGCTACGCCGATGTCAATAATGACAGCAACGGGCAAGGGGGCGACCGCGGGCGTGTTATTCCGGGATGCCGAAGCCATGGAAACGATGTGCCAGGTCGATACGCTGGTCGTCGACAAAACCGGCACGCTGACAGAGGGCAAGCCAAAGCTCACGCATATCGAAGCTGTTAACGGCATGGAGACCATCGAGCTGCTGCGTTTGGCAGCTTCAATAGAAAAAGGCAGCGAACATCCGCTGGCTGCGGCAATTGTTGCTGCTGCGCACGAGCGCAATGCCGGCATTGCTCAGGTTGCCAATTTCGAGTCAATTACTGGTATGGGCGTAACCGGCGACGTCGACGGGCAAGCTATCGCGCTGGGAAACCGGCGATTGCTCAACTCTCTGGACATTGAGGTCGACGGCCTGGGTCACCAGGTCGAGGCGCTGCAAGAGTCTGGTCAGACAGTTATGTACGTTGCCATAAACGGTCAAATGGCCGGGCTCCTGGGTGTTGCCGATCCGCTCAAGGAAAGTTCATCGGCTGCCATCAAGACACTGGCCAAGGAAGGCATGCGCATCGTTATGCTTACCGGGGACAACGAAGCGACCGCACGAGCTGTGGCGGCTAATCTCGGCATTGACGACGTCGTCGCCGGTGTGCTGCCAGACGAAAAAGCGGCGCACATCCGGCAGCTGCAAAAAGAAGGACGCATCGTGGCAATGGCAGGAGACGGCATCAACGACGCACCCGCGCTGGCACAGGCGCAAGTTGGCATCGCAATGGGCACCGGCACAGATGTCGCGATGGAAAGTGCTGGAATAACGTTGGTAAAAGGCGATCTGCACGGTCTGGTACGCGCGCGGCGACTTTCCGCGGCAACGATGACGAATATTCGCCAAAACCTGTTCTTCGCATTTGCCTACAACGTCATCGGCGTTCCGATTGCCGGCGGTCTGCTCTACCCGGCGTTCGGCATCCTGCTCAGCCCGATGATCGCGGCGGCAGCGATGAGTTTCAGTTCCGTATCCGTAATTGCCAATGCGCTGCGGCTCAACCGCTTGCAGCTTTGAAGCAAGAACCGGCCAGCCGATGCGTACTGGTCGCCTGCACGGCAGTCCTAAACAGGCACCAGGGACGCATGCACCTCTGGCAGCACGTCCGAGCAGTCGGCCGCAAGCTTTAGCGAGGCCATGTCGTCTGCCCGTGTTCGTCCCTGGTTGACGATGACGATAGGCTTTCGCAACTTCTGCGCATGTCGCGCAAATCTGAACCCGGAGAAAACCATTAGCGACGTGCCGACCACCAGCAGTGCATCCGCGCGTTCCACGGCAGCCATTGCCTGCTCGACGCGCTGTTTTGGCACCGCTTCCCCGAACATCACTACGTCAGGTTTTACGATGCCGCCACAATGATCGCAGTCGGGCACGACGAATTCACCAGCACGTTCCTCGGCCAGGTCCACATCACCGTCTGGCCTGATTTGGGAAACAGCGGCGTGCCAGGCGGGATTAGAGTCTTTCATATCCGCCTGAAATTCAGCGCGCGCACGGGTCAGGTCGCATTCTACGCAACGAATCCTGCTGAGCTCTCCGTGAAGGTCGATCACCTGAGAACTACCGGCGGCCTGATGCAGCCGATCAACATTCTGTGTAATTAACGTTTCAACTTTGCCACTCGCTTCCAGGGCCGCCAGCGCATGATGACCTGCATTTGGCTGCGCAGCGGAGAATCGGCGCCAACCAATATAGCTGCGTGACCAGTAGCGCTGCCGAGACTTACCACTGCGAACGAATTCGTCATATTGCATCGGCTGCGAGTGCTTCCAGTCGCCATTGTGATCGCGGTAGTCGGGTATGCCGGAGCCTGTACTGATACCGGCGCCGCTCAGTACTGCCACGGAACCGGTCTGCGACATGAATTCCGCGAGGATTGCACCAGGTGACTGCATGCGCTCATTGCAGCATTGGCCATCAATCGAGGTCAAGGACATCGGCGTGATTGACCACTATAAATGGATTGATTGTTGTGCGACCCAAGGCCAGGTTCGGGATGCTGTCAGGGATTCTTTCCCCGAGGCGGAAAGCACCGGGTTTAGTAGGGAACGGTTGTTCTCTCGGTCACCTGGAGGTTTTCAGCAGACGACGCATCGCAGGGTCCCGCGCCGATCCGATCCCTGATAACGCAGCCGACGTTGAACTCGCGCTTGTCAAACAAGGTCGTTTCGTCGCTATCGCGGGCACCGCGATATTTTGCAGCAAATCCGAATTGGAAAGTTGCACTATCGGCCTTGTCGGGCGTCATCTGACGATAGTTTGATTCAATGTGGATGGCTGGAGAAACGAACTCGCTCACCGGTCGTTTGACCACGGCCCCGGGTGCGAGGCTGATGGGCCTGGCAGTCGTTTGTATTTGAGAATTGTAATACACGGTTTGAGCCGTGATGGACAAATAGTCGGACGTTTTATTGGTGAACGAGAGCTCACTGTCCGCAATCGTAATCGCGAGATTTTCATCGTTCAACTCAATTTCCGGGTACAGCCCGTCGAAATCCCTGGCGAGTAGTTCAAGTTCGAGCGGCAGAGGCGCCGAACCGGTCGGAAGACGGGTAATTTCTTCCGGACATTGCATGCGGAACAAATAGCCTGCATGCGTTGTCTTGCTGCAGCGAACCGCGTACGCATCATTCGGTGATGACTGCAATTGGCGCTTTGATTTCTCGACATCCGCCTGTATCGAAGCCATCGCACGTCGTGCCTTGCGGACACACTCCCTGGCATTGCAGGGCAGCAGCTTCGCCTCCTTGAGTTCATTGCGGGCCTTATCGGCACCTGAAATCGGCACGAGTTCGACCAGTTCACGATAATTTAAGTCGTTGGTGAAATATTCAGTGAGGCCGGACAAACGGGGCTGGATATCGAGTTCGACAGTGCTCGTATCCCGGTACGTTTCGTCGGCAGTCCGTTTGAGTTCATTGAGCGTGGCGCGACTGTCGCGAAACATCGTCACATAGTTGTCGAGTGCGTTGAGGAGTTCCTGGCGATCACGATCGAGACCCGAATTAACAAGCGCTTCATCGACCGCCTGGTTAAAAGCTGCCTCATTGAAGGTGGTTTTGTAGGTTCGGGCAACGTCCGTTACTTTCCCGGCCGTGCCGGCGGCGATTCCGCCATTGATGATTTTGCTGATTACGCCGACATCCTTGTCGCGGAAAGGATGCACAGGATTGCACTTGTGATTCGCTGAATAGGCCTGCGGCTGGCATTCCGCGAGCCGTATGTCGAATGCGGGTGCAAGATCGTTTAGCCGGACCAGAAAACCTTTTTCAGGCGGCAGGTCCGATTCGGTAACCTCGCCAAATACCCAGCTCCCGGCAGAGCCGGACGTAAGGACCGCGTAAACGGCGTCTTTGCCGACGTAGTAATTTGACGGTTCTACAGATTGCGTTTCAATTGTCGCCTGCTGAGGTGGCGAACTTCCGCAGCCTGCCAGAAACACAAAAAAAGCAGCCTGCACGCAGTTGCGTTGCAGGCGAATTATATTCAGATCCATTTGCCCAAACGATCCAATTTGAATTCAGGGCTGGATTATAACCAAATTACACTACAGCCAAGGATGTCTCCAAATGCCGACAGCATCTGTGACCGGTCGGACAACGACTGGCGGCCTACTTAAAGGTGCGCTCGGCGTCGTCTGGATCATCGCCAGACATCCGCGGCTCACTGTCAGTGTCGTTTTCCGTGCGCGGAACGAGCTCGACAACGTTGTCCGGGTGTCCTTCCTGCGGCGTGGTTGTGGCGGGGTCGTCGGCAACTTCGAGAGCATCCTGCGACGCCTCCTCAGTCGTTTCGTCTTCCGCGTCTGGCGCCTCATCTGCGGCGAGCCCGGTCGACTTCACCGGTGCATCGGTCGCCGTCTCGAGGTTTTCAGTTGAGACGACAGGGTCGGCACCGTCAGCGACGCTTTCCTCCAGACCCGCAAGAATCGTGGGCGCGAACTCGATACCTTCCTGCATCGCCTGCTTGTCACACAACGACTGCGAACCGGCCGCGAGGTGCTCGTAGAGTTCTTTGTATTGCTTGCCGATTGACTGGAAACGACTCGCGGTCTCGCCAAAATGCGCTGACACCTCACGCCGGTAGTCATCGAATTCGGATTGCACCGCCTCAAACCGCGCATGCTCTGCTGACTTACCACGCTTTCCCAGCAGGAATCCCAACGCCGCACCTGCGAACAACAGTCCTGTCCCGAGCAGCACGATGCCCATTACACTCATATCAATCTCCATACGTTTGCCCAAACGGTTTAGCGCCGTTGCGAGTGCAGCGGCGTTGATGCAGTAATTATAGCGTTATACAGATGATTTAGTATTGCTATCGCAGTGTTAAGGCAGACCTTTGCAAGGCCGATCACATGGCTGCGCGATGTACCAGGTTGATGGTGAAGAGCACAGACGCAACGATGGCGGCAAGCGTTCGCGCCGAGTTCCATCTTGTCCACCGATCCAGGTAGGTTGCCCAGATTTCTGCTGCTGTGGGATCTGCTGCGGAAATGGCTGCCAGCTGATCGTTGAGAGGAACGTTACCCAGCATCGTGACGAGAAACGTGCCAACGAAATAGGAAATTGCGCCACCCAGAAGGAAAATCGAGGACGGACTGCCCAGGTCTTTGAATGCCATTGCGGCCGCGGCAACGGAAAGGGCGGCCATCCCGAGAAAGGTGCACAGGAATGAAGGATTGATGACAACGATGTTTATTGACTGCATCGCGGCAATCCCCTCTGCGGCGGGCAGGCGTGCGAGGGCCTTCATCACGAAACTGGAAAACGCAAAGAAGACCCCGCCGATCAGGGCCGAACCTAGGACAGCGATCGCCCCGCCAATGTATTCGGGCAAGTTCACGCCGCCGCCCGCCATACGCCTGACGCGGCGATACGGCACGCGTATTCGGCAAAGTCGGTTGGCTCGCGACCCAGCGCACGCCTGACGCCATCGCAAACATAGGCGTTACGACCATCAAGTACGGTATCGAACAGGTAGTTCAGCAGCCAAGCTATTTCCTCCGGCGCACCCGATTCAGCGATGGCGCCTGCGAACGCTTCTTTTGGAATCGGCATGAACTGCACGTCACGACCGGCGGCCTGGGAAATTTCCTGTGCAACCTCGGTGAACGTCAGCGTACGCGGCCCCGTGACCTCGTAAATCTCACCGGCGTGTCCATCTTCGGTCAATGCGGCAACGGCAACGTCGGCTATGTCATTGATGTCGACAAATGGTTCCGCGACGTCAGCGGCCGGAAGCGTGATCGCGCCATTCTGTACCATGCCCAGGAATTCTCCTTCCGAGAAATTCTGGTTGAACCAGCTGGCGCGAACGATGGTCCATTCGACGCCGGCGCCGGCAACGATTCGTTCACAGCGCTGCGCCTCTTCCTCACCGCGACCTGATAATAAAACGAGGCGCTTTACATCCTGTCTGACCGCTTTGTCGACGAATGCGCGTATTGCATCAGTTGCACCGGGAATCGCGAGATCGGGGGCGTAGGAAATATAAGCTGCAGTGACGCCGTCGAGGACTGCATCCCAACCGGCCGGATCGTTCCAGTCGAAACAGGGTGCTGAGGAACGGGATGCGATACGCGTTGGAATGCCGCGATTCGCCAAACGTTCGGCGACGCGGCGACCGGTCTTTCCGGTTCCGCCAAGGACGAGCGTTTTTGGCCTGGACGTATTCGTGTTGCTCAAACTGTCTTTCATTGTTATCTCCTAAATGCGTTATTAATGCGTAGTTCGGGTCGTGCGCCCGGCCAGGTCTGGCAACAGGGCAAGCAGGCAAATGCCCCCAATTGCGATTTCAAACGCGGCTGCGCCGACAAGGGCGCTGTGCGGTACGCCATCGATTGCAAAACTCAAGAAGCGCGATGTCCCGTATGCCAGGTAGATTGCGGCCGCGACCTTTAGCGATACGGCGGTCAACCTTGCACGCACCACGCCTGCCAGCATCAGTAGTCCGGCAATGAACAGCACACCTGCCGGCGCCTTGAGTTCGTTGACGAGACTGGTGTTACCCGCGAGCTCAATGCCATAGGCCGTATAGAAACTGTCCGGCGCAAACAGGATCGTCACAGCGATGCCGCAGGCGACGAGTCCGCTCAACAGCAGGGTTAACTTCCGGGTCGCCAATAATCTCGAATGGATTGTATTCATCAGTCTTTAACTCCAGTAACTTGACACAGTGTCAATTGACACTGCGTCAACCCTAAGGCACACTTGACATGATGTCAAGTCGAATTATCGATACGCGCACCCGAATCCTCGATGCCACCATTCATATGCTGGAAGCGCATGCTGGCCGCGGCGTGCGCATGAGCGACATCGCCGGAGAATCCGGCATCTCGCGCCAGGCCGTGTACCTGCATTTCGCCTCACGCAGCGATCTGCTGGTCGCGGCAACGAAATACCTCGACGAAAAACTCGATGTTGACGGGCGGCTGGCGCCCTCGCGAGCGGCGACGTCGGGTGTTGAACGGCTTACGCTCTACATAGAATTTTGGGGCAATTACATTCCCGAAATTTATGGCGTCGCCAAGGCCCTGTTGCTGGCGCAGGATAGTGACGAGGCTGCAGCAGTGGCCTGGCAGGGTCGCATGGCAGCAATGCGTGATGGCTGTCGCGCGGCCATCGAGGCGCTTGATGGTGACGACACACTTGCATCCGGCTGGACGCCGAAGACCGCAACTGACGCTTTGTGGACGTTGCTACTGGTACCGAATTGGGAAGCACTGACCGTCGAATGCGGCTGGTCGACGAAGCAGTACGTCGACGAAATCAAGGCTATAGCCAGGCGGTCATTCGTCAACGCCGCCTAATCAGCCGAACGACAGGTAAGCCGAACGACAACTGATGTTGCTGCGCGCCACTCTTTTTTTACCTACGCTTTCTTACTTAACTACGCTTTCGCCCGTGTCATCAGCAAGGTGCCCAAAGCAATGACGAAAAGCGGCAGATAGGGTTGGAACGGCCAGTACGGCAGATAGAGTTCCGGCACCCGTGTGAATGCGTATCCGGTTAACCATTCTTCAGCAGTATCAAACCAGAGCGAACCGAAACCTGCCGCAATCAAACCGAGTGCGACGACAGCGATACCGATTAATTTGAAGGTGGGCTGCGCGTTGTTTTCCCGGGTTTTCTTTTCGGCGAGTCGCAGGCGTTTCTTATTCCATGCAGCAGCGCGGACAGCCCATGCAAGGAATCCACCCCAATAGAAAATGTAGTCTATCGGCAGAGGGTTCGGATAGTAGAAAAGAGCCCACCAGTAAACGCTGAATGCATAGGCCCACAAGAAATAGATGCCGGCCTTGTGCAGATAGCGCCACAGCCTGGGACTCAACAGTTTGCGACCGAAAGGGAACGATGTGAATGTCATAGCGGCCAGGAAGATATAGCCCACCACACCTTCTATGGCATCGCGCAGCACGTAGACTTCATTGATGTAGTAATCGCTGTGGATGATCACCATCCATAAGATGAAGAAACCCTGCCAGGCCATAGCCGCGGCGAAGATCAGTCCGAAGAATTTCCTGTTCCGCAGCAGCCAGCGCGTCAGCGGCCCCGGCAAAAGCACATGCAGGGAAGACGCTGCGAACGTCAGGTACAGCCACGGTACGGCACAGCGCACCGACAGCTGGATCATGGCGGAAACACCTGCGCCGCCGGACAGGTCTGCGCCAGCCATGGCGATGAGCATGGCGATGGAAATCGGCCCGGAGACAAGCCAGAACAGGTTCCAGCCGTTGAAGGCTTTGTTTTTCAGCAGTTCGCCTGAAAAAATGGTCATCTATTCTTCATCATGGGGTGACATCATTATGCCGCTTCATTCCGGCTTGGTTAACCCGTTGGCAAACTGTGTGGATGAGCGGCCAATACGAATGGTCGATTCATTCCTGGCGTATCGACAACGCGATTCTACCGGCTGGCATGCTGCGAACGTAAATCCCGATGGTATATAGTGAAACCAGGCAATCCCAGGTTGAGAAAAACAATGACGCAATTAAAGACATGGCCCTGGCAACGACGGAATTTCTTAAAAGCCACGGCGGTCTCTGCCGCCGTTTTGTTGACGCCAAAGGCTGACGCTGCAGCTAACAGCTGCGAGATCACGCCAAGCACGGAGGATGGACCACTTTACCCGGCAGAAGACATTCCGTGGGCCAGCGATCTCACCAGGATGCCAGGACGTTCCGGAACCGCCAGGGGCCAGATCGCCTACCTGTTTGGACAGATCAAGAGCTTCGATTGTCGCCCGGTAAGCGATGCAACGGTCGAGATCTGGCAAGCCGACAACAATGGCTACTACAAACACCCGCGCCACACTGCGCCGAATGGCCTGGACCCGCATTTTCGCTACTTCGCGAAAGTGCGCACTGACGCGGCTGGCCGATATATGATCAAAACGATCGTACCGAAGTGGTATCGAATTTTCGATATTGACAGGGCCGCGCATATTCACATGAAAGTTCGCAGCCCCAATCATGGCGTCGTGACTTCGGAAATCTATTTTTCCGGCGAGGATCAGGACGCGCTTCGCAAACGTGATCGCGTTTATCAAAGCCGCCGGGACAAGGAGAAGCTGGTCGTGCAGCGCGACGACCGCATTGGAGATCCCGAACTGCGAAGTACACTCGAAAATGACGCGGCCATCTGCAACTTCGACGTCATGTACAGATTATAGTGAACGCCTGGAAACTGACGCTCGGGCGTCCTGTCAGGAATCTACTCTGAATACAGAACGGCGGCGCACAATACGCCGCCGTTCTTCTTTTCATGAGCTACGAAACCGTTGCGAACATCACGCCAGGTTTCGACTGTGCGCAAAGCTTGCCAGGTCAGCGGCTCGCCAACATGTCGTCAGACTCAGACTCACTCAGGTCGAAGCGGTCCAGGGTCATAACCTTGGTCCATGCGCTAACAAAATCTTGCACAAACTTCTCCTGTGAATTGGCTTCGGCATAGACTTCTGCAAGGGCTCGCAGCTCGGCGTGTGAGCCGAAGACGAGATCTACAGGCGTCGCCGTCCATTGAAGCTCGCCGGTTTCGCGATCGCGACCGTTGTAAATACCGTCAGCTGATGACGACTTCTCCCAGGCCGTGGACATATCCAGCAAGTTCACGAAGAAATCGTTGCTCAATGTGCCAGGACGCTCGGTAAAGACGCCGTGCTCGGCGCCCTCGGCATTTGCACCAAGGGCCCGCAAGCCTCCGACCAGTACGGTCATTTCCGGAACGGTCAAGGTCAGGAGGTCCGCTCGATCCACCAGCATTGCGACCGGCGATCGACGGGCGCCCTCGCCGTAGTAATTGCGGAAACCGTCCGCATTCGGTCGGAGAACGGCGAAAGATTGAACGTCGGTCTGATCCTGCGATGCATCGGTCCGACCAGGCGCAAAAGGTACCTCCACGTCCTGACCGGCATTTGATGCGGCCTGCTCAATAGCGGCAGCGCCACCCAGGACAAGCAGATCGGCGAGCGATATTTTTTTACCACCTGACTGCGCCCGATTGAATTGAGTTTGAATGCGCTCCAGGCGATCCAGCACTTTTTCCAGCTCGTCAGGATTGTTGACGTCCCAATCCCTTTGCGGCATCAGGCGAATACGCGCGCCGTTAGCACCGCCGCGCATGTCGGTGCCACGGAAGGTGGCAGCCGACGCCCAGGCAGCCCTGACGAGTTCCGGGACGCTCAATCCTGAATCAAGAATGTCAGCCTTCAACGCCGCGATATCTGCCGCATTGACCAATTCATGATCGACGGCGGGAACCGGATCCTGCCAGACCAGCTCCTCATCCGGAACCTCGGCGCCGAGATAACGCACCCGTGGACCCATGTCGCGATGCGTCAATTTGAACCAGGCTTTTGCGAACGCAAGCTCGAACTCTTCCGGGTTGTCGAGCCAGCGCGAAGTTATTTTTCGATATTCCGGATCGACCTTCAGTGCGAGGTCGGTCGTGAACATGATTGGCGCATGCCGCTTTGACGAGTCGTGCGCATCGGGCACGAGGGTGGATGCAGCGCCACGGTCAGGTATCCATTGGGTCGCACCTGCCGGGCTCTTCGTTTGCACCCAATCATAGGTGTACAGATTGACGAGATAGTTGTTGGTCCAGGCAACCGGATTGACGGTCCACGCGCCCTCCAGGCCGCTGGTGATCGTGTCGCCGGCATTGCCGCTACCGCAACTGTTCTCCCAGCCGAAGCCCTGCTTCTCAATGCCTTCTGCGGCTGGCTCGGCACCGACACAATCAGCGGGAGGAGCGGCACCATGCGCCTTGCCAAACGTGTGCCCGCCAGCGATCAGCGCTGCGGTCTCTTCGTCATTCATTGCCATCCGGCCGAACGTTTCACGAATGTCCGCGGCCGCCAGCAGCGGGTCCGGATTGCCATTCGGCCCTTCCGGATTCACGTAAATGAGGCCCATTTGTACAGCGGCGAGGGGATTCTCGAGCATCCGGTCTCCGCTATAGCGCTCATCTGCCAGGAACTCAGTCTCCGGACCCCAGTAGACGAGGTCGGCTTCCCAGTCATCTTCACGACCGCCAGCAAAACCGAAGGTTTCGAAACCCATGGATTCAAGTGCGACATTGCCGGTCAGGACCATCAGGTCGGCCCAGGAAATTGCCCGGCCGTATTTCTGTTTGATCGGCCAAAGCAATCGCCGTGCCTTATCCAGGTTGGCGTTGTCGGGCCAGCTGTTGAGCGGTTCGAAGCGCTGCTGGCCACCACCGGCACCGCCGCGACCATCTGCGACGCGGTAGGTCCCCGCGCTGTGCCACGCCATGCGAATGAAAAAGGGACCATAGTGGCCGTAGTCTGCCGGCCACCAGTCCTGCGAGGTTGTCATCAACGCCTCAATGTCCTGCTTTACGGCTTCGAGGTCCAGTGCGTTGAACGCCTCGGCGTACGAGAAACCCTCGCCCATTGGATCGGAATCGGCCGCATTCTGGCGAAGAGGGGCGAAATTCAGGTTGTCAGGCCACCAGAATTGGTTCGACTTCGCCTCGCCCTGCGCGGACGCATTGTTTGACAGCACTACAGGCGACATCACGGCCGCCAGCGCGGCCAAAATCAGTATATTTTGCTTACGCATCCAGACTCCCCTTTTAATAAGAAAAATTGTTGAGTTACTATTAGAACCCATTTTCAATATCGATTTGATCGAATATTATGATCACACTAATCTGTAAAATCGATCATTGTTCCGGGCCAGAGACAGGTCGTTGAAAGGCGCCCGAAGCAGAAGATATTCCTACGCTTGGGCGCATTAAATAGTCACCATGATACTGTCGGTCGGTATGGCCATTCGCCAGCGTTTACGCCGCCAGCTATTTTTCATTGGCTTGCTAATTATCGTGGCGGGTGTCGTTGCCGCTTCGGATCCGTTGCCCGAGAAAGCAGATGAAATCATTCTGAGGACCGAAGGCATGATATCGCAGGCACCACTGGTCGGCATGTTAGTATTTGTACTACTCGCAATGCTCTCGGCAGCAATAACCGGTTATCGGCGAACTGCCGCGCGCGTTTCCTATGCCACCAATTCATGGCACCAGGCTGAGAGCCGCAGCCTTGTGGATACTGCAAGCAACAACTAGCGTAAAGAAGGATGAAGATTGCAGATGCAGCATCGGATTGCGCTCTGCATAGACAATGACACCACTTGATACCTAGCCGCGCTTGCAGATGCAGCTTGGTGAACGGAAGCTTGGTGCATACTTTTGCTGAGCACAGATGCCGAATCGGATAACAAAGCCAGACTACGTGACGAGCTGAGATAATTGCCGGATTTAGTTTTGCGCCTGCATCTCACAGCAACTGGAGGAATTCAGGTGTCGGATTCCAGACAAAGTCAATCTCAACATTCGCCAGCGCAGGACCGACGACTGCGGGTCACGGGTGTTGATCCAACGCGGCCGTTTGCACGAAGACGAGATTGCCTGCAGCCGTGCCATTCGTGGCATCGACATGCGGCACATCGACGGCGTTTCTCCGATACACGACCCTGCCCGCCGGCAGCCGGGCGTCCTGATCAGATACATAAGATCCGGAACCGATACTTTCTTTGATCGCGGTAGTACTATCGGTGCATGCCAGTCTGCAATCTATCCAGCCTTTGAAGCCCGGGTCGAAAGCCGTGACGCCAGGGCCAAAGACGCTCGTAATACTCTACCTGCTGTTGGCCAGCCCGGCATTTGCCGGCTATCGATTCGACACAGTGGGCAGCTACCTTGCCGATGCATCGGCATTGCCGGCCTGGGCGCATACACTGGATCGGCATTCAAGCGATAAAACCCTGCTGAAAGATTGCCTTGCAACCAAAGAAACTTGCACAGGCAGGCTAAAGGGTTTGCGCCATGTCATTCAAAAGGGCGCACAGTTCGATCGCGAAGATCAGCTGAGACTGGTCAATCGCTACATCAATAAACGCCGCTATCGTCGTGACCGCAGCAAGCTTTCCCTGTCAGCGGCGGAAGGTGGCGAAGCCAGGCTGCGCAATCAGTGGTCGACGTTGCTCGAATTTCTCAAGCGCGGCGGCGACTGTGAGGACTATGCCACTGCGAAATACTTCTTGCTCAGGGAACTGGGGTTCCCCGCAGAGGATATGCGCATCGTCATAAGCTTCGATCGTTCCGTTCGGGCCCATCATGCCGTGCTGGCGATCAGACAGCCCGATGAATCAAGCTGGCTGCTGGAAACGGACAACAGGATTCTCAAATCGCGGCAACCGGGTTACCGATTTATTTATGCGATTAACGAGTTTGGCATTTGGGATCATGAAGAGTAATGCGTGCTGTGGCTAACGAAGTTTGGCAGGCAGGCATCAGGAGATAATAATGAGAAAGATGATACTTGCGGTGTTCGGCCTGGCGGCAGGTTTGGCGTGGGCACAGGAAAGCAACGAGACCAACGCTGGCGAGGATAATTCAGTAGATCTGCGTGTGTCCGTTCTCGAAGTCATTGATGTTACGGCAGAGAAAACGCCGACGGCAGCCGCAGACGAGTCGGACGCTGAATTAGATGCCATTCTTGACGAGGCGGAAGCGCTGGAAGTAGACGAAGATTCTGAGTAACTGACCTATTCAGAAACGGCTGCAAAATCCTGCACGGTGACAGCTGTCTTGCTCATGAGCCCAGTCGATAGCGCAGTTTGATCACAAGCTGATCGGCAAGCGGATCCTGCCATGCATCCTGAAATAGATCGGAAAATTCCTGCAGGCCCGGCCGTCGCGAATCGCCTTTGGTATATACGATAAATAGGTCTGACAACGGCGCAATCTGCCAGCGGTAGCGAACCTGGAAATTAAGAGTTGAGATGGCGAAATCATCTCTGGGTCCGGCCGGCTTGGCCCCCTCGATCAGGCGCCCGGGATCGGACTGCAGCGCAAAAAAGCGGTCTTCGATGGCGCGGATACCTACCCATTGCAGCACGACTCTTAATTGTTGCGTCGCGCTCGGATAGAAATCCACGGCGAGATCAGGCTGCCAGCGGTCACCCTTGAAGGTCGTAAAGTTCTGCCCTTCCTGGTAAAGCAACCAGCCGTCGAGATTGGTATGTGCAACGCCGAATGTCATGCTCAGGTCCGTGCGCGGTTGCCAGGTTAGCCCGCCCCAGGTACGTACGAATCCGCCGTAGAGATCCTGCCCATCGTAGTCCACCTGCACGGCCACAGATAACGGCCGCGACGTATCCGTTTCGTAACTTGTCTCCACTCGCCAGCGATCATTGATTCTGAATGTGCCGTTGCCAAAACTTTCGCGATCTTCCCAACGGGCGGGAAAAAACGCCGCCGAGGCAAAAACCTTGTGGCGATTGTTGCGATTGAACTCCAGGAAGGTACCCAGGCCACCGCGTACTTCAAGGCCTGCATCATTCTTGCCGTAGGCGTACCAGCCACCGTATTTCATATCGCGAATTCGCGAAAATCCGGATTTGATCCATTCTGCGCTGTAGTTCAGGAAACGCAGGTCGTCGCGGACCTGGAAGCCCAAGTCATTGACGTCAAACCCGGGCTCGAAATCAGTCAGTGCAAGCTTGTGCTTTTGCCCTTGCCGCGGTGCGTATTCAATGTCCAGGGTCGCGCCATTGCCCTCGCCGCTTGCGCCACGATCCGCATACAGATATTGGCCTTCAAGGGTCCATTTGCCGCGTTGACTTAAGTATTTGAAGTCCGCTGCGTGCACGGCCGCATCTGACCCGTCGTGATCGACCAGCGTCGTAACCAATCCCAGGCTGCGGTAGGTCGCGTTGATACTGTCTTCATAAAGTATGCGTGCGGCCCCGAATTCGCGTCCGGTCTGCGTATACACGTTGCCGTCGTCCGCGAGAAAGCTGGTGTCGTCTTCGATTGCACCCAAAACACCATAGCGGATCGGCCCCAACTGACCGGTTGCCTTCAGTGCACCGTCCAGATCCGCCGGCTGCAATGCCTCTCGCCGCGACAGGCTGACGCCCGACGGCAGACCCGGCGCGCCGGGACGTCCGCCTATTCGACGCGTATTGACGACCGCCAGACGGTTTGGCCCGCCATCGTCGGCCCGACTGGTCGTGGCAAATATTTCCTGGCCTTCCTGGAAGAAAAGCCTCTTGTCCGGGAAGAACGTTTCCTGCGACGTCAGGTTCACATCAACATTGTCTGACTCAATGGAACCGAAATCCGGAAACAGCGTTGCAGTCGCCTGGAAGTTGGTAGAGGGGCGCCAAAAAAGATCAAGGCCAGCCTTGGAGCGGTTGTCACCGACCCGGTCAAACGTCATGGACGCGTACGGGAACACGCTCCACTGCTGCCGCGGAGCCACACCGTCGAACTGGACCGGCTGCCAGCGACTCATGAAACGGGGTTGTGATCGTGGCAACCCCGGCCAGCCATAGCGCTCGTTGAGATGAGCAACTTTGCGCGATGAATAGAAATTGATGCGCCGCTTGCCGTCTTCCTTGGGCATCGCCATTTGCGACCACGGGATAAAAAATTCTGCGGACCAGCCGTCTTCCGTTTGCTCCGTGGCGCCATACCAGACGCCGTCCCATTCGCGGCTGTACTGCCGCTCGGGGAGGACTGTGCCATCCATCTGGCCGTCGCCCAGTGCCAGCGTTACCCAATAGCCATAACGGCCGCTGCCCGACGAGTCAAGGTTTAAACCGATCGTATCGCGATTGACATCGAATGAATCACGAGGCGCGTGCCGCTGGACCAGCGTATCCGCCGGCTGTTCCATGTTGAATGCCGCGTACATGCCGCGGTCGGTGTAGAACATTCTCAACTCGGTCGCATAGGTCGGTGTCGCCAACGTGTCCGGTTCCACCACCTGGTAATTGCCGAGTACTTGTTGGGCATGCCAGACTTCTTCGTCGACCCGGCCATCTATCACAATGTCGACATTGGCAAGATCAATGCGCTGCAGTGATATGGCCTGCACCGCATTGTCATCCACGACGAGTTCAACGCCGGTCGTCTCAACCGGCCCGTCCTGCGCACTCGCTGGCGCGACGGCCGCAACAAAGACAAGCAGGCAAGTGAAAACTTTGCCCAAAACGATCCCCCGATGACGATATCTGTATTTTTAGTATTTAGCGAAACTAAAGTGGCGATCCAGCGCGCGCATTACTATACCTTGTGACCACGGTGCGGCAACAAGAGTTCCGGCGCAAACTGTTGCGGTAGTCGCCTACTACCCGACGCACGCATCCCGGGAAGACTGGCAGGCCCGAGATTCTGAGTTTCCTGCAAACTTCAGGCAGTGCTATGGCGGCAGTTCTCCGATGGATAGATTTTGCTGCCCTTTTTGCTATGGTAAAGCTCAAACTCAATAAGAATGACGTGGCAGCATGCCAATCGGGGGATTTATGCTGAAGGTACTGGTTCAAGGATTGCTATTGGCCCTGATGTTTGCCGCGGGCGCCGGCGCACAGTCAAGAGATGGGCTGAAGGTATTCATTTCTGTCGATATGGAAGGCGTTACCGGCGTGGTCAATGTGGATGACGCCAGTCGCGGCGGCAAAGACTACGATTACTTCAGGCAGACGATGACACGGGAAGCCAATGCTGCAATCGAAGGCGCATTGGCGGCGGGCGCTACCGAAATCGTCGTGCGTGATTCGCATGGATCGGCGCTCAATCTCTTGCCGGAAATGCTGAACAGGAATTCAAAGCTGTTGCGTGACTGGTCTGAGGGTCCCTTGGTCATGATGGAGGGAATCGACGCCAGTTATGATGCGGCAGTTTTTGTGGGGTATCACGCCCGGGCGGGCACACCAAACGGGGTGCTGGACCACACGTCGTCAGGGAACGTGACCAACGTAACCGTAAACGGCATCTCTATGCCCGAGACTGGCTACAACGCATTGATGGCCGGCCATTATGATGTGCCCGTCGTGTTCGTTGCCGGCGACCAGGCCGTTTGTGACCAGGCACAGCAACTGTTGGGCAATGTCGAAACCGTTGCCGTGAAGGAAGGCATCGGTGCGGCCGCGCTGAACCTGCATCCGGAAGTGGCGCGCGAACAGATTCGTGAAGGCGTCGAGCGTGCCTTGAGCAACCTGGACGACTACCAACCGTATAAACTGCGTGCGCCCTATACGCTCGTCCTGACGCTGAAAACAGAACAGAACATCTATCGGGGATCCTTGTTTCCGGGGGCGAAAAGAACCGGGGACTGGGAACTGACTTATGTTGGCGACGATATCCCCGATATCATGAATGCCTATCGTGGCATGCGTCGCTAGCGATTTCCGCCAACGTCAAATTCAGGGTTGTTTTTCTTTGCAACTGCATCGCACAGAAAGTGGTGATTCTGCCGATAAGCGAAAGTCTTGCACAGAACCGGATGCAGTTTTGAAATGAATTCCAGCGCATGATTTTTTCCAAAGAACAGCTTGAGCTGCAGGCGTCGGCACGCGAACTGGCGGTGGCGGAATTCCAACCGCGTGCGGCCGAGGTCGATCGAGCGGAAGAATATCCGTGGGACAGCGTCGCGAAACTCGCCGCAGCCGGTTTCATGGGGATGACCATACCGAAAGCCTACGGCGGCCGTGGCAAATCGTACCTTGACGCCGTCCTGGCCATCGAACAGATAGCAAAATGCTGCGCCACCATGGGCCGCATTACGGTGGAGGCGAACATGGGCGCCATTGGGGCGATCATGGCATATGGCTCGGAAGCACAAAAACAGCGCGTCGCGCCGTATGTGCTTGCAGGGGACAAACCCGCAATCTGCATTACAGAACCGGATGCGGGTAGTGCGGCAACTGAAATGACCACCACGGCTGTCCGGAATGGTGACCGTTACGTATTAAACGGCAGTAAATACTGGATTACCGGCGGAGGCGTTTCGAAAGTCCACCTGATCTTCGCACGCGTCGAGGAACGGGAAGAATTTCTTGGCATTGGCGGTTTCATCGTCATTCGCGGTGAAGGTGACAGCGGGCTTCAGGTTGGCGAACGCGAACCCGCCATGGGCGTGCGCGGCATCCCGGAAACCTACCTGCACTTTAACGACCTCGAGGTTGCAGCGGACATGCTGGTCGTACCGCCGGACGGTCTGCGACGCGGATTTGCAGGACTCATGAACGCCTACAACAGTCAACGCGTCGGCGCCGGCACCGTGGCGCTGGGCATTGCCAGCGGCGCATTTGACCTGGCCCTGGAATACACCAAAGAACGCCAGCAGTTCGGTCGACCCCTGGCCGAGTTCCAGGGTCTGCAGTGGATGCTCGCAGATATGGCAACCGCGCTCGCAGCGGCACAGGCACTGCTTTACAAGGCGGCAGCAAACGGTGGCAGTGGTTTTCCGTCAATGCTTGAAGCGGCGCAGGCGAAAATACTGGCAGCAGAGACCGCTAATAAAGTGACAAATGACGCGCTGCAATTGCATGGATCGATGGGCTACTCCCGGCGTCTTCCCCTGGAACGTGCCGTGCGAGACGCAAGAATGTTCACGATTGCAGGAGGCACCGCGCAGATTCTCCGCACACAGGTCGCGAGCAGCCTGTTAGGTATGCGGTTGCCCCAAACAAGAGACGGCTATGCACGCACTGCCGAGACCAAGACGTGACCTTTTTTCGGTAGGCCGAACGACGATATCCTGTGTGCCGGGCGCTGATTACCGGTTAAGACAAGTGGAGCAGCGCCCGAAAAATCAAACGTCCCCGGCCCCGGCGGCCGCTTTGATCTTGTCAGCTGCACGAAACGCCAGCGCCATTATGGTCATGGTGGGCTGACCGCGGGTTGAAGATACCAGGCTGCTGCCGTCGCAAATAAACAGGTTCGGCACGTCATGCGAGCGATGATTCTTGTCGATGACTGACGTTGCAGAATCGTCGCCCATTCTGCAGGTGCCCAGGAGATGCACGCCGAACTGGGACGGTCCAACCGGTTGGCTCCAGGTGCGGGTTGCGCCGGCGGCGTCCAGCAACTCCTGCCCCTTGTCCTGGAGGAACTGTGCATTGGCAATGTCATCCGGATGGTCTTTGTTAGTAACCAGGATGGCGGGTCGGCCCCATTTGTCCGTGTTCGACGGATGCAGGGTAATGTTATTGCGATCCATCGGCAGTGACGTCGCACTCACCATCATGCCCATCTGGCGTGAGAACGAGTGGGCGATCATTTCTTTATAGTCTGTGCCCCAGTTCTTCTCAGCGGGCGGCGCACCGAACGTCGCGTACATCAACGGCGTCATTGCGAGACCGCCGCGAGCGTCAATACCGCCGCCACCATAGAAGCCTCGCTGGGGGTCGGATTCGTAGTAATCAAGAACAACGCGAGTCGCCTGTACACCCTTGTATTCGTTCAATGGATGCTCGAATACGGCGTTGACCCCGCCATGCGCATTAAACATCAGGTTGCGTCCGACGAAGCCGCTTGAGTTCGCCAGGTTATCCGATTCAAGCAACAATCGCGGCGATTCAGCGCCATTCGCCGACAACACGACGGCCTTGGTTTTCTGGCCCTGTTCATTGCCATCCTTGTCGAAGTAAAGCACTTCACTGACCCGGCCATCGGCATCCTTAACGATGCGAAAAACCGTACTTTCTGGTCGTATTTCACAGTTTCCGCTGGCCTCGGCCAGTGGAATCATTGCTGCGAGTGAAGAGGATTTCGCGCCAACTTCGCAGCCGAAAAATGCGCAGAATCCGCACTGCAGGCATGGCGGTCGGCCGTTGTGCGCGCGGGACAGGATCGCGTGTGCCTGCACGTCAGCGTGCAGGCCCAAGGCCGCGGCTGCCTTTTCCATGATCGCACCCGATGAATTAATCGGTAACGGCGGCATTGGGTAGGGTTTTGAGCGCGGCGGATCGGAGTGTCCGGGCGCGCCCGAAACACCCATATCCCATTCGACTTTGGTGTAGTAAGGCTCGAGATCCTCGTAGGTAATCGGCCAATCGGCGAAATTGGTGCCCTCAATGGATCCGAGTACGCTGCGCTCATTGAAATCAATCGGCCGCATGCGCCAAAAGTGCGCGGAAAACACGACGCTGGAGCCGCCGACTGTTTTGGCATAGAGCGCCGGGTCCTGTTGCCCGCCCGTCTGGGGCTCGTCTTCGGCGTTTTCCCGAAACGACATTCCCGACTCGCGCGGGCCGGCGCCGAACCACTCTCCGTTCAAAAAGTACTTGATTTCGTCGTGCGTAAAATCCGACGTTTTCCGGTACTTGCCCTGCTCGAGTACAACGGTGCTGAATCCCGCCGTGGATAATTCTTTGGCAATAATACCGCCGGCCGCACCCGAACCGATGATGACGAAATCGACTTCCTCGCGAGTATTGTACTCAGGCATCGGGATTCTCCTCGAGGTACTCGGCGTCGTAATAGCCGAAGGGCGGACTGTAGGCGTGTTCGTGCGGATTCATTCCCAGGAGTTCCCAGCCAACGCCATCCTTGTTGCCGCCATATTCGCTCATGCCAAAAAAACCGGCGAAAGTCATGATGCGGAAGATCTGGAAGAAGGGCGTGTTCTGCGCTTGTTCCAGAATAGCGTCCTGCTCGTTCGGGCCAAGCGCGGAAAATAGCTTGCCGTCGGCAATGCCGGATTGCAGCTCATCGAGACCGCCGCGCAGCATTGGCAGCATCGGCGCATTGAAGGTGCCAAAAGACTGATCGAAGAAATAGACTACGCCGGCTTCCGTGGCGCCGGGGGTATCAGTCGTGGGAATAATTCGTGCTGCAATAGCTTCGAATTCAAGCGCTTCCGCCTCACTCAGGATCGTGAACGGCGCTTTTTCCTCTTTAGCGGTGCAGGCTGCCTGGGAAATCGCCGCCAGTCCGGGAATAGCCACTCTCGCCCAGGCCATGCCTGCGGCACCCGCGCTTTGCTCAAGGAATAAACGGCGTGATATAGCCCTGTGATCCATGCTTTCCCCCTCGTCAACGACTGCAGCGATATGGGCACACTATATCAAGCCTGTCAGCCGATAACGCACGACTGCGCGTCCAGACAAGTTAGTGGTCCCCTATGCGTCAAAGTTCAAAAATTTGATTTCGTGTCAGCAGCTCGATTGCTGCGCAGCAACATTCCTGGGTGGAACAGGCGCGCCAGCCAATGAGTTATGCTCGACTGGTGGCGCTTTTTTGGCTTGGACCAGGGGGCTTACCCTGCCCGGCAGCCTAACCGATTACGCTCATTTCGCTACGGGTGAATGCTGCCATCGCCCCGTCGGTCGCATGCAGATAAGCAGCAAGGTGAGGAGCAGACATATGGCGTTGCCACAGCGCACGCGACCTCCAATTCTCGTAAAACACGAATTGCGCGGGGTCATTATTATCCTGGTGCAAAGCATACTGGATACAGCCTTTTTCGGCCCGCGTAATCGGAATCAGTTTTTCAAGCTCCTTTCTGACGAGGTCGATCTTTTCAGCATCAGCATGAACGTGGGCGACGATGGTAAGGTTCGACACAGCAATGCTCTTTCTTGTTTCCGGGCATAGCCGCGCAGCCGATACGCCCGCTTGGACGGCACCGACACGTTACCAGTAGCATTGTTGGAACTTGCACGCGGCTCGATCAGTACAATTCTTACTCGCTGTCAGTCATCAACGTACCTGATATTTCATACTTGAGAACCAGCAAATCGCGCACGCTGAGCGCGCCGCCCATGGCTGTGAATTGTGACAGCCCGAGCCCTGCATGGTTAATTTCGAGTTCGCCACTCGCTACGAATGCATCGTCTGTCAGCATGATGCTCGCCGGAAAGCTAACCTTCTGTTCCATCCCCTTGACGATTAATGTGGTCACTATGTTCGCATCGGCCAAAGTGCCTTCAATCGCATCGGACAGGATCCTTATTCTTGGAAACTTGTCCCCAAACAGCAGTTTTTCACCAAGCATGTTTGCGCGCGTACCGTCGATGTCCTTCTTCGGCACCTCGTCTGTGAATTCTTCGCCTTCAAGGGCGCGCATCTCGGCGTTGTCGACCTCAAGATCGGCAACTGCGATTTCGAGCGCGAAGGTCGATTCAAGTGGATCGTCCTCAACCTCGACGAGGCCCGTAAAGCCGCGGTGCGCGATAACATGATGGTGACCGAAACGCTTCAATGGGCCGTCGGGATACGCCAGGACGCGCAGCCAGCTGGCATCACTGTCGACGCGAAATACCCTGCTTGCAGCCGGTTCATCGTAGGTGGCCGCAACCTGTGCCTGACTCACAAACGGCAACATCAGTGCCAGCACAGTAAGAAGAAAAGACTTCATGCGCATTTAGTTTCCTCGTTAACTTAATATTCGAGATTTAGACCAATATTACTCTGTTTAGATCCGCTGGTAGACTGTCCGTTACGAACTACGATATCAACTTGACAATCGTGATTGAAAATCACCCCTCAAGCCGTCAGGATACGCGCAGATTAGCTCAGTTTGCCAGTACCAACGAGCAAACGCATCGAGGACATCGAAACATGGTAACGAAAGCTATAAGGATTATTATTCTGACATTTGTCGCTGGCCTCACGGTTGAGGCGTCAGCGTCGACAGAGTGGCAGTTGGTAGAAGATTCGAGCACGGTTCGATTTATCGGCGTGCAGGAGGGCTCGGCTTTTCGGGGACGCTTTGGCAATTTCTCAGCGATGATCGATTTCGATCCCGCCAAGCCAGCCAAAGGCAAAATCATCGGCGTGGTGAAAATGGACTCGGCTAAAACCGGAGATGCTGAGAGAGATGCAACGTTGCTGGAAGAAGACTGGTTCAACCCGGAGAATTTTCCGGAATCGCGATTTGAATCCGACAGTATAGAGCAATTGGACGACGGAACATTTGCAGCGCATGGACAACTAACTATCATCGGCAATAGCCAGCCTGTAACGATGCCATTTGAATTCGAGGTTGCAGATTCGACTGCAAGTTTCACGGGCAGTTTCGATATCAAGCGGCTGGATTTCGGCGTGGGCTGGGACGCAACCAACTGGATAGACGACGAGGTCGGCGTTCAAATAGAACTCGATTTGAAACAATAGGCTGGCAGGAGAAATTTATATGGCCAAAACTAGTCCTGAGCAACCTCAATCTGTCAGTAAGCGGCAGTTCCTGGAGGCGGCTGCCGCCTTGGGCGGTGCATCCGCAGTCATGACGGCACTCGACGGCTGGGGCATAGGCTTCGCCTCTGCCGCGGAGGCGCCACCAAACCTGATGGGGCGATCCAATGGCACCAAGGTACTTATTCTTGGTGGTGGCCTGTCCGGAATGACCGCCGCTTACGAGTTGGGGCAACGTGGTTACGACTGCCAGATTCTTGAAGCACGATCGTATGCGGGTGGACGCTGCCAGTCGTCCCGGGCGGGCTTCACGACAACCGAGATGGACGGCTCGTCCCGGACCTGCGAATTCGACGACGGCCAGTATTTTAACCATGGCGCGTGGCGCCTCCCCAGCTATCACCATGCGGTATTCCACTACGTACGGAAGTTCGGCATCCCGATGGAGATCATGGTCCAGGAAAACGACCAGGGTTACATACAAAACGATAACGCCGACGGACCGCTGGCCGGTCGCCGTTTTCGCAAGCGCGAGATAAAAGCTGACATGCGCGGCTACACCGCCGAGCTGCTGGCGAAACTAACCGATGAGGGCGCGCTCAACGATCGACTAAATGGTCGGGACAGAGAGCAGCTCACTGACTACCTCGTTCGCGAGGGATTCCTGGAGTTCAGGGATCTAAGCTACAAAGGCACGCACCACCGCGGGCTGGCAAATTTTGATGTCATGGCTGAGATGGGTCCGAATACCGCCTCGGAAGCACTGGCATTCAAGGAGCTGCTGCAGTCGGGTCTTGGCAATTCGTTCCAGGGTGTCACGACGATTGATCATCCGCATACCATGTACCAGCCTGTAGGCGGCATGGACCAGATCGCGAAGGCCTTCGAACGTAACCTCAATGACGTGATTACCTACAATGCCGAGGTGCAGGAACTGCGGCAAAATGCCGACGGTGTCGTTGTACCTTATCGCGATACCACGACCGGAAATTCAAGAGTTGCGAGAGCCGACTACTGCATTACGACCATTCCGTTGTCTATCATGCGGAAACTCCCGACAGACCTGTCCGATGAGTGCAAAGAGGCGATCTCTACACCAAATTTGTCGACGGTCGGTAAACTGGCACTGCAATTTGATCGCCGCTTTTGGGAAGAGGATGACGACATCTACGGGGGTTCGAGCACACTTGGCATCCCGGGACATACGGTCATCTATCCGTCATATGGATACTTCGGCAAGAAGGGCGTTATTCAGAGCGCATACGCATTTGGCCGGGTCGCTGAGACGCTGGGCGAATTGCCGCTGGATGAACAGGTCGAACAGGCAATCGAACGTACCGAACTCATTCATCCGGGACAATTCCGCAAGCATTACGACGGCAAGGCCTTCTCAATCGCGTGGCATCGCACTAAATACAACGAGGGCGGCTGGACGACCTGGTCGCCGCCGGATCGCCAGAAGCATGTGCCGGTGTTACGGGAACCACAAGGCAGAGTTTACTTTGCAGGCGACTACATCAGCGCCCTGGCCGGTTGGCAGGTCGGTGCAATTGAATCAGCGTGGACGCAGATCGAAAAGGTCCATGCCAATGCCATGCAGGGCTGAAGCTGCCGACTGACTGTGTGAATCGAGTTCGCTCACTGGCAAAGCAGCAAACGAAAAGGCACCCCTTGCGGGTGCTTTTTTTTGCTTTTTATTAAGGGGTCGAACCGAAATACTGCCATAGATTGATTCTCGGCCGGATACGGTTGCGAAAGGTCCGATTAAATCGGTTCGACCCCTTTATTTCTTGAGGACGAAACACGAATGAATGACGAATTCGAATTGTGGAACCTGAAAGTCGAGGTGGTCGGCGACGAGTCCGCGATGGTTTGCGAGCATACAGCGGGCGACTCCTTTGATGTATGTGGTGAAGATATTACGTTTGCAAGCGGGGGGTCATTCTCGATGTATGCACTCGCCGCTATTTTGCCGCTGTTGCCGGCCAAACAGCGGCAAACGCACGAAAATGACTGGATGACCACCGATGCTGAGATCGCCTGTCCCGATCCAAATTGTGGTGCTCGCTTTCGAATTTCCCGTACTGGTAAAACAGTATTTCGTCATAGCGAAACGACGGTGGTGCCTCTGAAAAAAACCACCGATGATTGATGTATTGCGCGTCAATCTCGCGCCCGGATATTCAATCGCTAATATCATAAATGGCTGCTGGCAGCTATCACCGGGCCATGGTGGCGGGCCTACTTCAGGCAGGAATATCAAAAACCTGTTTGCTCAACTGGTAGACCATGGTTTTACGACTTTTGATTGCGCCGATATCTACACGGGTACCGAAGAATTGTTGGGTGAGTATAGACGCTCGCTAAGCGATGCCGATCAGATACAAATTCACACAAAATTCGTCCCGAACAAGCAATCGCTTGGGCAGCTCAATGACAGGAAAATCGACGCGGCGATTGACCTGTCACGAAAAAAGCTGGGTGTTGATCGCCTTGACATGGTTCAGTTCCATTGGTGGAACTACGATGTGCCTGGCCTTGAACGAATGTATGAGCGATTATTATTTGCGCAAAGCAATGGCAAGATCCACTTATTAGGCGTCACCAATTTCAATACCAGGCAACTGCAAATACTTACAGAACGCGATGCATCCATTGTGTCCGTTCAGACACAGTTCTCGTTAGTCGATCGCCGTCCTGAACAGGCCCTGAGCCCGTACTGCGTCAAAAATGCTGTTGGTATGTTGTCATATGGCGTACTTGCTGGCGGGTTTTTCAGCGAAAAATACCTTGGTCAAGCGTTACCCAGCGGATTGAATCGGTCACAGCAAAAGTACCGCTTGATAATTGATGATGCGGGCGGCTGGGACAATTTTCAGGCCTTACTCGCACTGCTCGATGACATTGCTAAAAAACACCACACAAACATTCAATCGATCGCGATTCGCTGGGTCCTGGATCAACCAGGTGTCGCCGCAATCATATTGGGAATAGGCAGCCATTCACGGGCAGCCGAGAACCAGGCTATTGCAGCCCTTCACCTGGATGCCGACGATCGGCAACGCCTAAACCAGCATCTGGCCACACAACGGTGCCCCGATGGTGATCCTTATGACCTTGAAAGAGAGCCTGGCACCCAGCATTACAGCGTTATCAAAACGGATCTGCAGGATCCCGCTGCACAGTAATGGCAGGAACGAGCCCAATGCCTGAACCGCGCAAATGGTCAAACCATCTGATGTTCCTGGCGGCCGCAATCGGCAGTGCAGTCGGCATATCCAATGTCTGGAAATTCACATACGTCGCCGGTGAAAATGGCGGTGGCGCGTTTGTTCTCGTTTACGTCTTCGCGATCGCCTTTGTTGCACTGCCTGCATTAATTGCAGAGTTTCTTATTGGCAGACGAGGCGGTGCCAGTGTCGTTAAGACAATGGATAACCTTAAGACAAGGGACGGCATCAGCCGTGCCTGGCGATACTACGGTCAGATGGCCGCACTCGGAGCGTTTATCGCGCTCAGTTTTTACAGTGTCATTGCCGGCTGGACCATTGACTATTTCATTCGCAGCGTGACCGTTGGGTTCTCAGGAATTACAACAGCGCTAACCGAGGCCGCCCTGGAAGAATTAATGGTTAGCCCCGGGCGCATGATGATGTCGCAACTGTTTTTCCTTGGCCTGACGGCAATCACCGTCGCAGCGGGGCTCCGTCATGGGCTCGAGAGAGTCTTGCGATGGTTGACACCGGCCCTTTTCGTATTGTTGATCTTACTACTGGCCTATGCCGTATTGGCTGGTGATTTTAGAGCCGCAGTCGAGTTTCTTTTTGTCCCGGATTTCTCCAAACTCAGCGCGGAGACCGTTTTACTGGCGGTCGGCCAGGCATTTTTCTCACTTGGGATCGGGCTCGGCGTGCTGCTGACTATCGGTGCCTACATGGACCAAAAAAGTTCGATACTCCGTGCCAGCCTGATTGTAGCCGGCGCCGATGCGGGCGTTGCCCTGGTCGCTGGTCTCGCCATATTTCCAATCGTCTTCGCCAACGGCCTGTCACCCGCAGAGGGTCCGGGCCTGATATTCATGACCCTTCCGGTTGCGTTCGGGAGCATGCCAGGAGGAGCCATACTTGCGCCGTTTTTTTTCATCCTTATGGCCATTGCGGCACTGACCTCTGCAATCACCATCATGGAAACCATCGTTTCTACTATCGAAGACTACAGCAACCTGTCTCGGCACAAGATCGTATTGCTCGTGACATTCATGTTGTGGATTGCAGGTCTTGGCACGGTGTTTTCTTTCAGCGATTTGCAGAATTTTCATCCGCTGGAGTTTATCCCGGCGTTTGCTGACAGAAACATCTTCGAATCACTCGACTACATCGTCTCAAACTGGATGATGCCAGCAGGCGGTGTGCTGGTCGCATTGCTTGCCGGATGGGGACTGACACAATCTGCAACACGCGAAGAGCTTCGACCGCCGGGCGGCGTAGTCTATAAAGTCTGGCACGCACTGGTCCGCTACGTTGTGCCAATTGCTATCGCGCTCGTATTCCTCGCGAATTTTTGATTGTAAATAAGGGGTCGAACCGAAATAATGGACACCCAAACGGGAGATACGGGTTGAGCCGAATTTCGAGTGTCCATTAATTCGGTTCGACCCCTATCTCATCTCATGGCGAACGCGATCCCGGTGTTACACTCCGAGCATACGTGCGTCTGTTGCTATAGCGAATACGAGGGGTACCGCGAATGATTTTACGATCGGAAATTGCGAGGGGAATTGCGAGGATTTTATCGGTAGCCGTGCTTATGACTTGCGTCAACACGACGGTCTACGCACAGGAAGACGAGGCAACCTCTGGTGGCAAATGGGACTCACCGTGGCGGGTATTGCTGCGTGCGGGCGTCATCGAAGGATGGACACAGGGCACTTCAGAGGAAAGACGGGACCTGATCATGCCCGAATACTACGAAGTGCACAGGCTGTGGAAAGAGATGGGCGTCAAGATGATCGGTACGATTGACGACCATCTGACCCAGGCCGGCACCCCGGGGTCACGGCATTACGGCTGGTATGAATTATACGAGGTCAACGAACTGGCGACCGTCGGCAAGATGCTTGATCTCATTCGCCGCAGTCAACTGGGTAAAGTTCGGCTGGACAAATACATGCGTTACGACGCACTGATCGGTACGCCACAGATATCGGCGGAACAGGCATTCGGACTGCTTCCCAGTCCGGAAGATTAGCCTAACAATTCGAAAACAATGAGAATCGCTGCGCGACGATTGGCGCTTTTCGGAATCATGCAAATGCAACATGATTGCTGGAGCAATCACCGACTTGCATATGTTTGTATGCATTCGAAGACTGCAGTGAGTTTGGCCTATGAGTAGATCCAGACGCAAACTATTGCTGGTGATCGGCGTGATACCGCTGGCTATCGTCGGAGCATTCGCGCTCGACCTTTATTATACCCAGGAAGAAATGATCTTTCCGGGAACAAAGTTATCGCCCGATTTTCAATTCGATTTCGACGTGCCGTTTCAGGAGATGATGATTCCTGTAGACGGTGCAGAAATTAGCGGCCTGCATTTTCAACAGCCGGATCCGCGAGGGCTGATTTTCTTTCTGCACGGCAATGGCGGCAGCCTGGATTCGTGGACGACCAATGTCGGCTATTACCAGGAGATCAACTACGATCTGTTTATTTTCGACTACCGCGGCTACGGGAAGAGTACGGGGCAAATTCAAAGTGAGGCGCAGTTGCACGAAGACGTCCGCACGGTATGGGAAGAAATTGCGCCGCTTTATCCGGACAAACCTATTGTCTTGTACGGCCGGTCATTGGGCACGGCGCTTGCAACGAAACTCGCGACCACTGTCAATCCTGACCTGCTGATCCTCGTATCGCCCTTCAGTAGCATGATCGCAATGGCGCGCCGACAGTACCCCTACCTGCCTGACTGGCTGTTGCGCTATCAGTTTCGCACCGACGAGCACATCGCGGACGTGCAAACGCCGATAGTGTTCGTGCACGGTGACCAGGACAATTTCATACCACTGGAACACAGCATTACGTTAAAAGACCGAACCAGTGCGACTGCCAGGATGCTGGTCATTGAAGGCGCAGGACATGGCGATATCCATGAGTTCCGGAAGTATCTAGACGGGTTGGCGATGGCGTTGCCGAACTAGTTCTCTGATTCAGGCAAGGATTGACTCGAATCGGCTCAGGCCGATTCTCACCCCTGCGGGGCGCCTGCGGCGTCTAAAACGCTGCCGCGTTTTATCGAACTGGCGCCCTCATCTGCAACCGGACACCCCAAACCAAAAAAGTCCCCGTTGGGGACCCTTTGTGCTTATCGACAGATAGCTTACAGATTATTCCGATCACATAGTTTACACATTGAGCATTTGGGGAGAGCCCAGATGCCCTGGAAAGAGTGTAAACCAATGGATGAACGACTTAAGTTTATTGCCAGATTGCTCGAAGGCGAGAAGATGGCACCGCTGTGCCGTGAGTTCGGCATTTCCCGGGTCACCGGCCACAAGA
>JAJFKP010000013.1 GCA_021773135.1 Woeseiaceae bacterium
CCGATCGTGCCAGCAGCTTCCCAATTCATGATCAATATCTAATTGTTTAGTTTGTTAGGGCGGATGACCGCTTCGGGTCAATAGCAGACAGTTTAGCTCAAAATCCACGTGGGTCTGCTTTCGGCCAAAAGCAGCCGCTGACGAAGTAATCGCTGCACCGATTTTAAGATTGTCTACCACAACAACTCACTGGTTAAGACAATTGTTCACGTGGTCCGCAAACTCTTTGCCGAAGCTCGTACTTTGAAGCATAAGAAAGACTTCCTGCATACCTGCGCTTTCTCGCAAAGAGCGGCACCATCCCGAGTTATAGATCGCCCACGTTTCCTCAGATGTACCGCCTCTCTGATACATAATTGACGTCGATTCCCAAAGGTCGAGAGAATTGAACGCCCAATTTTCATAGCGTAATCGTTCATTGTCATCCAGATTGGTCAAGTCAGCATCTCCGCGTAATCGAATATCTGCAAAATCTTCACTGTCGATTACAGCCGTGCGTAGTTCCAGTATTTGATCGACTATTGCAAGATGATTACTTACCTCAGTATTCGCCGAGTTTCGAGAAACCTCGACGGCTAGATAAATCAGGGAGACGATGATTCCCAGGCCACCGAGAACTTCTGCTATTAGCGCCCATTTCTTTAGATTCATAGTTTGAGAACCGATTACACTGCGATTTTCACGTGGCCGCTTTGGGTCAATTACAGCCTCTCGTCAGTTTAGCAGCCCGGCGGCTGGTTTCGGCCAGAATAGGACGATGGTTGCTTCAAGCGTTAGCAATCGTTACACGCTACTTCGACGATCTCAGTCTCTGTTACTTCTAATAGTCGATATTTGGGGCCGGCGGGTTCTCCCCAACCGACTTCTATGAGTATCCGGGAATCAAACTCGTAAATCGCAAATCCAACGTCTTCCGGGTAAACACCCTCTGGCTCCGGGCAGTTGACTGGGATTCCATAGTCCACAAATTTCGCTGCAGGGTGCAAGTACATTCTACTAACGCCATCTTTGCACTCGTCATTGGGCGACACGAAATACACTTGGAACTTTGGATGATCGAATACTAATTTCGTGAATCTGTGTTCGAATGCGGAGTCTTCCGTCCCGACATCTTCGTTGGCATCTGGGAGCGCCGATAGCCACGGTGCGGACGTAGGCTGACGATCCAAATGTGCACTAAAAAAAATAGTGTTGTCTGGCCGATTCTCGTCGACTATTCCTTCCTGCGCCAAAGCAACGCCGGCGAAGAAGAAGAGCACTATTACGAATGTATCCTTGACGATGTGCAAGTGGTCCTCAAGTTGGGTGATGAAGACATAACGCCGCTAATCTGGTGAAAAAACCAACGTCCGCTTTCAGTCATTAGCAGACCGTTTAGCTCAAATTATACGTGGAGCTGGTTTCGGCCAGTAGCGGACGTCATTTGGCGCTAAATCGACCATTGGACTATTGCGTCGGCATGGATCGCAGCGCAGTCTATGATAGGGAAAGGCGCATTCCCTTCAGCGTAAACTAAGGCGAGGTCAGTTCCACCAAGCAATACTGCATCAACTTTTTCTACGTCCAGGAACCACTGACAAGCCGAATCGAATACAGTTTGCTCGTTATCTGATACTTCAGCGGACTTAGCTATTGATACATAGGCATCGTGGACACTTTGGATCACGCTCGGTGGCGGGATCACGGTTTCAACACTACTTAGTCCTGCATAAAAATGAGACTCCATAACGGTGAGTGTCCCCAATATGCCGACCCGTCCAATGCCCCGGTCACTTAATTTCTTGTGAACAGCTTCGATTATGTCTATGACCGGCAATGGCGAAACTTCTTTGAACTGTTCTATGCAGAAATGTCCCGCTATCGATGTTATTACAGAACAATTTGCTCCGGCGGACACTAGCCGATCCGTAAGTAGACTATATATTTCAACCTGTGACGAGTAGTCACCGGCCTCAAGGTTACGGAGAAGCGTAGACGTGTCTGCATGAACCATCGTGAGTTCAAGGCTTTCGTTATGTTTAGCGAAGTTGGAAATAATCCTACGGTAATAATAGTCAGTTGCCGCTGGCCCGATGCCGCCGATTAAACCAATGTGTTTCGTCACAGTCACCTCTAGGGAGCCGGCAAAGTAGTCAGAGGCCGTTTATCCTCCAGGACGAATGTCTGCTTTAGATCGATAGCGGCCAATCAGCAGTTTATCACTCCATCGTCTGGTTTCGGCCAGAAGCAGACATGAGTAGCGGATGGCTACTGTTCTCTATTCGGCTGCAAGTTTTGCGAATTTATGAAAGCTAAGGCTGTTTTGACGAATTCCGGATTGGAAAACGCTGTCTTATGCGTGCCCGGCACTATCTTCACTACAGAGTGCGGCATGAAGCTCGGCATGGCCCTCGTAAGATCGATACGGTCGTCTTGATCTCCAACCAGTAAAAGAGCCGAAATAGTGTTCCGTTTCATTGCCTCAACGTCCAAATCCCAGACTTGCGACATTGGCCGAGTCGCCGCAAGGGCTACAACGTCGACACCATCAAGTGGCCCGCGTCTTCTCATCAGTTTTTCAATATCTTTTTCTGAGTAGGGCGTGGAAGCGCGCCCCCAAGCAAATCCACCTAGAATTATTGAGAGACAACGATTCGGATACAGGTCGCGAAACTTGTTTACTAGCCTGGAACCCATTGAATACCCAAAACAATGAGTTTGCTCGATGCTGAGATGATCGAGGAGCCTCTCAATATCATGAACCATTCGCATGCCATACATTGCAGGATCATGCGGCTTTGAGCTGCGTCCATGACCTCTGTTGTCGAGAGCGATAACCCGATAACCGGATTCAACTAGCGCATCTATCATCCCGGAGCGCTCCCAACTCTTAGCGCTTCCGGTGAATCCATGCACAAGAAGGACTGGCGACCCTTTTCCTTCATCGATGAACCGTATCGATATGTCATTGGAATTGACAAACTCATCTTGAGCGTGGGCAAGTTGGTAGGTGCATACAAGAATCGAGAGAAAAATCCCGCAAAGAACAAACTTCACCAAAGGAACCTCGCGATAGTGAAAAAATCAGAATGTCTGCTTTGGGTCAACAGCAACCTCTCAGTAGTTTAGCAGTCGAGCGGCTGGTTTCGGCCACTAGCGGACGGCCAATAATTGCATTCCGCAGCTCGTATCGACGATTATTGGCCCATGAACCTGCAACTGCTTTCTGACCGCATGATCTTCACTCCGCTTGAGTTGGCTGATGTTGATCTCGCCGTGGAATTGTGGACTGATCCCGAGGTCGTCAAATACATAGAGGAGGTATCAACTGAGGCAGAAATCCGACAGGAAATGCCGGATGTGATCAAGAGAGGTGGCAATGGTGCCATTGGCGAGTGGTGTGTCGCTGATCGTGGGACCGGCGAAAAACTCGGTAGTGCGTACTTGTTTCCGATGCCGACTGAAGAAGACGACATTGACTATGGCTCGTTCGATATGAGACAGATGCCAGATGCCGACATAGAGGTTGGTTACTTTCTAAAGCGTTCGGCATGGGGACAGGGATACGCAACAGAAATTTGCAAGCGCATGCTTCAGTTCGCGTTTCAGGAAGCCTTACTGAATGAGGTTGTTGCATCAATCGATGAAAATAACGTCGCCTCGAGAAACGTTCTCGAAAAGTCTGGCCTTCTCTATGCGGGCCGAACACTGTGTTGAGGTAAAGAAGGCCCTATTTACAAGATTACGCGTGATGAGTGGATCGAAAAGAGACAATCACCGTAGGGCTGCTTTGGGTCATTAGCAGCCCCTCAGCATTCTAGCAGCCCACCGACTGCTTTCCGCCAGGAGCGGCCGTTAAGAATCTGTCTATATTCAAAAGTAGTGCCTCATTGAACGGCCGTGTCTAATGCGACTATTAGCTCCTCCAACAATACTTTCGAGGGACTCATATCTTCCTCGAATTCACATGTCTGCCAAGCCCGTTCCCTTAAGAAACCGTCGAGATTCGGCGTTTCTCTTATCGTATCAAAAAGGGAAACCGACGAAATTGCCGCCGGGGTTGTTGTGCACGATCTAATTACGGCCGCACCATTGTCTCCGTTCTCAACTTCAAGGCAATCCGCAACGACATTCTGGATGAACTCACCGGGAAGAGTTCGAATCACTGCTGTCCTTAGCGCCCCGTCCTTTGGAGGTCTCCATGCATCAAGACTTTCAAAAAAATCTGTATAGGCGCCAACGATTCTTGCTCGAAGAACTGCGTCCTCAATTAGCGAAAGGCCACCCGTTCCGATTAAATCATCGTGAGTAGCGCGTTGGTAACGAGGATTCGAAAAAAGTGCCGCTAAGACTACCGATCGAAGAAACGCCGCTGGCTCCTGCTCTTCGTCCGGACTCCGCAACATAGACAGCGCTGTTCTTGACGAAGTACAAGCGTACTGACCCCAGGACATGTCTTGCCTTAGGAGATCGAGATTCTCGGAGGCTTCGGCCGCCAGCCGCCCCAAATACTCGCGACCTTCGGATCGGTTCTGATGATCATTCCACGCACTTTCCGCAAGCAACGCAATAAGCACGCCGAAAACGATTATCGAGAGTTCACCCAGAGCTTTCTTTATCGAGAATTCACGCATGGCCAAACAATATCAGCTTTCGATCATTGCTTGGCGACAAGCCGCTTTGGGTCAATAGCAGCCTCTCGTCAGTTTAGCAGTCCAGCGGCTGCTTTCGGCCAATAGGAGACCTTCGTGTTGCCATGATGTCTCAACAATATAGGCTCTAACGAATTGCCATTACCTGAGTCTCCATGAACTCTATGAAGTCTGGAGACCATCGGATATCCGGGTCACTCGCGTGCCAAAATTCTATGAAGTGCGCACTTCGATACCAGTAAATGTTGGCTTTTCCACCGCCAACTTCCAGTTCGGAGGAATCTATAATTCCCAACTGAACCTGACGGTATCTATTCTCCATTATGCGAACGGTCGGTGTTACAACATACAGGTAAAGCGTTCGATCTTCTTCTGACAGTTCAGCATACGTCCCACCGCTATTAACAAAGGTCTGTATGCGAATCCAATTATCGTTCGACGCCATCTCGATCTGCCAATCGTTGACCTGTTCGGCGATTGACTGAACTGCCGCACCTCTGGAGATAAGTGTGTTCTGTCTTATTTCAAAACCCAGAAACAGGATTCCCGCTATGACGCCAATGTTAGCCAACACCGAAACCATCTGGCCGTAGTCTAATTTCTTCACAGTACTGTCGACCTTTGAAAATAGTTGGATTCGTATAAGTTGATTACGTCTGCTTCGGGTCAATACTAGCCACTGAGTCTATCACCTGATGAGCGGCTGGAATCGGCCAGAAGCAGCCGTTTGTTCGGCACAGATCTCGCTACTTCACAGCTTCCAGTTCTTCCCAGAAGTCGATATATGGAATTTCCTTCATCATCGCCGCAACCATCTCGGCAAAGTCGGAATTGAAGAAAGGGGCGCACATTTCCCAAAGATCTCTTGCCCTCTCGGTACCGAGAAGAAAGAAAATTACATCGCGGTAGCTCATCCACGTCTCTTCGTCCATAGCTCCGCTTCTATGTTGTAGCCACTCGTGCTCTCGGGCACGCATTTGGCCAATTATCCAAAATTGCAGTCTGACTTTCTCCTCAAAACTGGGTGTTTCCTTCTGCGAAAACAAACGTCCCAGTTCGGGATGCTCGACAAATTTGTATACACCGTTTTGGTCATTGGCAACCTGCGCCTGTCTTGACTCCGAACGCAAGAGCTCTTTGCCCTGCTTAACCTGAACAGATAAGTAGATCAGCGTTACGACGATCACAATGACGCCGATTATCTCGGCTAGATTTGCGTATTGTTCAAGCGTCACTTTTCCCCCTTTAGCTCGTCACATCGATTGTAAATCCTGATCTAAATCGGGAACAACTGAGTAACCGCAATGGGTCGGCAGCGGAAATCATAGCTTGATCTATGCGACCGTCGCCTTCCGGCCAGAAGCGGCCTGTCGGTAATTCAGCTCTCTGCTTCATCCACCTTAGGGTCCGCATGCAATTGCCGCTGGTACTCTGCATCGCCCATGTTTCCCCGAGACTCAAGAATCAGACCATCTACACCCAGAGTCCATTGCTCGAAGCCTTTGAGGTCGACCGGATTTCCGGTACCGCCTGGACCTGTATTCGTGCCGGTCCAATGCCAGTGGAACTCCACGTACTCATCAGTCCGACGAACCTCCACCAGTCGAATAAGCATGTCGGGGAAAGCTGCCAGCAGTTTCCGCTATTGCATCGCGACCAATCGATCGTTCGCCATCGTTAATCCGGAACGTACCGTCTTCCGCGTAAAAAGAAGCAAATGCCACCGGGTCACCATTGCTCCATGCCTCTGCGTAGCGTGTGGCAAATTCGGTTAAACCAATTTCATTGGTTGGCTCATCGCGGGACTCGCACGCGGATAGCAGCATGAACGCCGCGATCATCGATACCAGAATTTTCGATAAGGTCTTCCACATATGACCCCCCTCAAGGCTCGCGTTGTTTGTTGTTGAGAACGACCGCAATGGGTCAGTATTGGACAGTTTATCTCAATTTAGACGAGAGGCTGCTTTCGGCCAAAAGCAGCCCTTAGTGCCAGCCGCCTTTGTTCGAATAAGTCTCGTAACTTGGTTCCGGCGAATACTTGTACTCCTCGCCAGTTTTTTGCTCGTACGCGGTCGATGCGACGTTTAACAGCGACTCAAACTCAATGTCTTTAGGAAACATCGTCGGGTCATTCAATACGCTATAAAAAAGCTCACTACCATTCGCCACAACCGCGCATCGTGCGTATAGGAACCAGTCAACAGAGAAATACTCGCCTTCTACGTAAGCATCTTCGCCAATTTCAGACGCATGAGACTTAGTATCCAGTGTGTGTAACTTTGACGCTAAAATGTCGTCAAATCGCTGAATGTCCTCGGTGCTCATTTGGGACAACTCCTCCACGACTGGCGCGACAACCGCGTCATCATCTCCGGTAGCGCCCCAATTCAGCATGGCGATCAGTGCCCAAAATGTGGCTTCGGTCATGAATTTTCCTGGGTGCGAATAGAGAGGTTCAGCGGCTGGTTTGCGTCAATAGCAGCCTCTCAGTAGTTTATCACTCGAGCGGCTGGTTTCGGCCAGAAGCGGTCGGTCGAGCGTAACCTATTCTCCGGTGGGCTCTATGGTGACTCTACCGGTCCCGTTGACTTCCTCGCTAACAAGAACCTGTATTTGTTCCAACTCGACCTGAAAATCCAAGGATTCTTTGATAGACGCCTCGTACCAGAGCGTTCTCGCTTGCAACGTGAAACGGAGAGCATCCGAATTGGGGAACGACATGGTCCCCGCGTCAGAGACTTCGCTCACTGGCTTTCCCTGCCTTGCATGAAGTCCATCGGCAAAAAGTTGGTTGATCGGTCCGATGTCACCAATATTGTCTTGGATTAGCGGATAGATTTGGCGTATTCCGATATCGCGGGCATCTCTCTGCTCCTCGATAACATCCTCAAACTTGCCACGTACACTAGCCAGCCGTTGCCTCAGGACGGGACTCTCGATGCTTCCGAGACGTCCGGCAGCAATCCAAGCGTCAGTACCGCCGAGAGACGGATCTAGAGTTGGGTTCATAAAGATTGACCAAAACACCAAGGCAGTTGGAACTTCTACCGTCGTCGACTCTGCGTGAGCCTGTAACGTTGCGACCAGAGTATTGTTAGCCGTTACAGCACGATTCATCGTATCGACAGCCAACTTAACCAGCCGAATGTTCTCCGCCAACTCGTACTCTACAATCGCGAGATCTTCAGCTATTTCGTTTTCAAGCTGTTTTTCTGCCCACCACGCATCCAAAGCGAATGCGACTAATATGCTTGCGACAATTGCTACCGCTTCAACGCCAATGCGTTTCCACGGAATGTGCTGCGGTTCTGTCATATTGAATCCAAGAGATAGCGATCGTCGGCTTTGGGTCAGCAGCAGTCCATTAACATTCTAGCACTTCAAATTCTGCTTTCGGCCAGAAGGAGTCGTTCGCCCCAGGGACCGGTTTGAATCAGAACTTGTTACTTGCATAATCAAATCACTCGTAAGCCGATTGAAGGTTCGCGCACTAGTTGCGTCCAAGTTCTTTATCTAACGAGTCTTGAAACTGTTCGGCTTCCTCTTTAAATCGCACCAAGCGTCGATCTATTGCAGCGTAGAAACCAATAGTGTGAATGAACCGATTTCTGAATGACGCATCGGCACAAATCTCCGCGAATGGCCTGTCCAATCTAAACCCCCAGCCGCCACTATCATCTGAGTCGCTGGAAAAAAATGCGGTAACGGCGGGATGGTAGGTAACGTGATGAGCCCACATTTTGTCGTAGTGACTAGTTAACTGCTCATGCTCCTCGTTTAGCCGCGCGGTATAAGATCCAAAGTCTTCTTGGAACTCTGGCGAAAGCAAGTCCTGATACTGGTCTTGGCTCGCGAGTTGATCGAGTGCGACAGTGCTAAAATTCGGCTGAACATCGGCAACAAAATCGAAAATTAGACGTTCCAGCGCCGCCTCACCGCCCGGCGAGAAAGCGCAATCGTTCAGTGCTTCGCGTCCCTGGGTTAGGTCTTCTCGACCATCCTCAAACTTAATCAAGACGTCCTCGATCAAGCGGATGTTCTGAGAAACCTCTTTATCGAGTCGCTCCAATGAGGCGACAAGCCCTGCTTTGTTGTTTCGGACGTCGTTCCAATTCGCCACCTCAATACCCATAACTACGCCAATGACGACGATTACAATGTCGAGCCCAACCGCAAACCAATTCTGCTCATTTAAATGCTGGGTAAAACGGCGCAAAAGCATATCCGGAATTTCCGTTGTTCAAGAAAATTAGAACGTCCGCTTCGGGTCACTAGCAGCCTCTCACGAGTTTAGCAGCTGACAGGCTGGTTTCGGCCAGATGCAGACATTCAACTCGCATGACCCATGTAGTCGCGAAGGCGAGCCTGCAGAGTCGGAATACCGTCTTTGTGACAAAGGTATTCTTCTACGTCCATTAGTTTCCAATATTGCCCTTCCTTTCCAAACTCGATGCTCGATATTTCTGAGGGGTAAACTGAAGCACCAAAAAAGCAAGACTTTGCGCGTCGATTAGGCACACTATAGTCCCTGCGATACCGCAGCCTGTCCTTTGCGAGCCGAATTGAGAACTCTTCGTGCAACTCTCTAAGCACACACTGTTCTGGAGTTTCCGTGCCTTCTCTACCACCGCCGGGCATATCCCATTTTCCTGGAAACGGAATATCACTTCTCTGGTCGCGTCGATACACAAGTAATTCCGAACCGCAGACAAGAGCTATTTTGGTGCCGTGAAATTCGACCATCATCTATTTTTTTGCTGAGCCGCGAACGGCGGCTTTGGGTCAAGAGCGGCCTCTCAGCAGTTTAGCAGCCCAGTGGCTGGTTTCGGCCAAAAGCTGCCTGAGACGGCTCGCAACTAGACACAAGATATGACCGTCCGCTGCAGCGAATAGCTTGGCGGAGACCTCACCGTACCCCTCGGAGAGCCTTCTCATATACCCCTCGCACTCCGTCGTCTTCCTCCCTGGCCACGAGCTCCCCTATTCGCGCCCGCAAGTTCTTGCCAGAGTAGCCTGAGCGCAATATTGACGCGAGCGCCTGAGCTGTTGCCCAGCGCACAACCGTTCCTACGTCAGAAGTGTTGACCAGCAGAGCGTCCACGGCTGTTCCGAGGCGCGACGAATGCTGCCCAGCGGAATTACCGATCGTCCGAGCTGCTTCCCATCGCACCCGCGGCGCGGCGTGGGCTACGCATTTGATGAGTAGGTTGAAGAGTTTCTCGTCTACCAACTCCGGCTCCTTTCGTGTTACTGCCTCGAGTGCTTCCACGACGATCGCGAGCTCAGCGTCCGCGAGCTTGGGGATTGTCATCACAAACGCCGAGGGATTCAGCCTCCCGCGCGACAGCGCGTCTGCAAGTGACTTCGCCCGCTTTTTTGCCGTTATCTTCGAACCTAATATTTCCGCAATCTCAGCGTCCATTGCTTCTCCTAAGAGTGAAAAAGTTTCCCCTTCGTGTGACTCCCGATGATGTCTCTATTGGGTCGTATTTCGTCGCTCAGGCTATACCGCTGAACGTCCCGAATGTGAGCACGCCGGTTGCTCGAACGCCCATGCAAGCCGGCTGAGTACGGTTAGTTGCTGGCATTCGCGATCTACATCATTAGGTCTTCTTACGAAGAACTTCACTCGTTTTCTCGTTTTCCTACCGGCCCTTCCGACGGTGCGCAGCCCGTAGGCCAATGATCAGTATTGGCAAACCGTATACGAGTACGGATTGCAGAAATTCCGGCCAATTTGGTTCCAAAAGCTATCTCCAAACTGCTCAATGGCGACCGTCCGGAAAGGGTCAGTAGCCGCCGCTCATCAGTTTATCACTTGGGCGGCTGGTTTCGGCCAGAAGGAGCCGTTCTAATTACGAAACATCGAGGCGCTCAGCGTCTGGGCGTAGCGGAAAATTCAGCGCGAAGCACAAGAAGCCCCGGAGCTATTCGTCGCTCTTTTTCTTTTTTGAATACGAGACAGCAACAATTATTACGATTATGACGGCGACAATGCCGCCTACAGTTGAATAGTCCAATTTAGAACTCCTGAATTTCTTCGTGAACCAGCATCTCTTGGATGTATGGGTCAGCTCGGGCCGACCGTCCGCAACGGGTCAGTAGCAGCCTCTAGGCAGTTTATCACCTGGGCGGCTGGTTTCGGCCAGAAGCAGCCATCCCAGAAGGCCAGTGCGTTCCCGGAATCAGCCGCTTCTTGTCAACTGATGGCAACTAGTCGGCGTTGTCAATCCAAATCGTTTCAACAGGCCCTTGCCCAATTATCTGAACCTCAACCGACTCTTCGCCGCACGAACCGTCAAAATGGACAGCGCCTTTCGGGTGCATC
>JAJFKP010000014.1 GCA_021773135.1 Woeseiaceae bacterium
TTGGGGACGCTCGAAGAGCGCCCGCAGGGACAGCGGCAGGATGCCGCTGGTCCATCCCGTCCACTCCGCCACAAAAAATGCCGGGTCCCGGAAGGGGCCTGGTTTTTTTTGTCTCCGAACGTTGATCATTCGAACCCGCGACAAATCGGCAGGATTGCCGATTTGGACGCTGGCGGGAACCGACAGCGCCCGCAGGGCGAGCTGCAGGATTGCTGCGAGTCAACCGGGTCAGGCCCCGATTGGTTGCGGTTGGTGACTACACTGCTTTGCCGTAATTCTTTACTAAAGATCAATCCGCATGGGGCGTTCGCCTTGCTCCTCGCTCCGCAGGCGGATTGGGGGCCCGGTTTTTTTTGTCTCCGAACGTTGATCATTCGCACCCGCGACAAATCGGCAGGATTGCCGATTTGGACGCTGGCGGGAACCGACAGCGCCCGCAGGGCGAGCTGCAGGATTGCTGCGAGTCAACCGGGTCAGGCCCCGATTGGTTGCGTTGGTGACTACACTGCTTTGCCGTGATTCTTTACTGAAGATCAATCCGCACGGGGCGTTCGCCTTGCTCCTCGCTCCGCAGGCGGATTGGGGACGAGCTGCAGGGATGCAGCGGGTCAAGCGGGTCAGGTGTTGATTTTGATCATGGTAAGTGACTACGTCGCCTTGCCTGGATTCATGACTAAAGATCGATCCGCACCGTGCTTTTACCGTGCTCTCAGCTCCGCAGGCGGATTGCGGGCGTCCGAAGGGGCCATTCCCGCTTGGCCTGTGCCAGCCACTTGAGTATCATGCACGCCACAATTTCGTTGTTCACAACAACTTACGACCAATTCGGACGAACCTACCGTGGGCCTGGCAGTCCATAGGTTGAGCCCTTAAATTCCATCCAGATGAGCTCTTATGCTGCAACATATTCGTGAACGATTTACCGGTGTTTTCGCCATCGTCTTACTCGGCATGCTTGGCGTGTCATTCGTGTTTTTTGGTATTGGCAACTTTACTTTCCTGAGCGGTGACTACGCAGCGAAAGTCGAAGACGTAGAGATATCTCTTTTTCAGCTTGAATCCGCATATCAGAACCAGCTGTTAAATTACTCGGACTACGGAAATATTCCGCCAGAGCTGCGCCAAACCCTGAAGGTCAACACGCTGGAAAGAATGATTCGCGAGACACTCGTGGACGTGCATGTTGCCGAACAGGGTTACCGGGTAAGCGATGAACAGGTCGCACAGATCATTCAAAGTGCACCTCAGTTCCAGGAAAACGGTGAGTTTAATCGCGATCTCTATTACGCATGGCTTGATCAAACCGTGCAGGATCCGCGAAACTTCGAGGCGCAGCAGCGACGCGCCTATCGCACCAGCCAGCTGCAGCGTGGCATTGGCGCCACGGCGTTTGTGACGCCAACCGAATATCGCCGTTACCTGAATCTGTTCGCCGAAAAGCGGCAGGCGTCTGTTGCCGTTTTTGATATCGCCGCGCTCGCCGACACGATCGTCGTACGGGATGAGGATATTCAGGCGTACTACGACGACCGGCCTGACGATTTTCGTGCACCGGAGTCTGCGGATTTCGAATACATCGAGATCAATCGGGTCGAGCTCGCTGAAAATATTGAAATTGCCGACGACGTACTGCAGCAATATTACGAAGAGAATTCTGGCCGCTTCCTGCAGGATGAGCAGCGGCAGGCACGGCATATATTGTTAACCGTGGAAGATGGCGAGGCAGAGGCAGAGCAGCAGGCAATTGCCTTAACGGCCCGTGTGCAGGCCGGTGAACCGTTTGAAGATCTCGCGCGCCAGTATTCGAAAGATGGCGGCACCGCAAATAATGGCGGTGACCTTGGCACAGTTCTGCAGTCGCAGATGCCGGGAGCATTGGGTGATGCCATTTTCTCCATGCAGCAGGGCGACGTGCTGGGCCCGGTCAGGACTGACTTTGGCTTCCACGTTGTCCGCCTGGATCAAATAATCGCCGGCGGCGCATTGCCATTGGATCAGGTCCGCAACGAACTGCTAACCGAGTTACGTGCAGACGGCGTTGAGGGCCAGGCGCGCGCGCTCGAGCGGCAATTGTCCGACGCACTATTCGACGCTACTGAGCTGCAGTCGGTTGCGACAGAAGCCGGACTGGAAGTCAAAAAGGTGACTACTTTTACACGGAGCGGCGGCGAACCGTTCGGTGCCAACCAGGCCGTCATCGACGCCGTTTTCGATCAGCAGGTCCTGACCGGTGGACAAATCAGTGATCTGATTGAGGTGGATGCGGATCGATCCATCATGCTACGTGTCGTTGCATACAACGAGGCGGCACGCCGCCCGCTGGAAGAAGTGCGCGACAGTATCGTGTTTTCGCTGCAATCGCAGCGCGCCGTCAATATTATTGAAGATCGTTCGCGCCGGCTACGAGAGGCACTTGAGGAGGGTCGGGATTTCGAAGAAATGGCGAACGAACTCGAAGCCACCTACACGCCGAACCTGGTCCTCGGACGCACCGGCGAAGATCTCGATGGTGCCATTCTGGACGAGATTTTCCGTGCCAAGAAACCTTCTCCGGGTCATGCACGGCTGGGTAGTACGGTCACGACGACCGGGGACTACGCCGTGTTCATGGTGCACGGAGTCATCCCGGGTCGCCCCGAGACCATTCCGCTTGCGGAGCGGGATCAGCGCAAGGAAGAACTACAGAATGCTGCCGGCGCATCCGACTACATTGCATTTGTGAACGAATTGACGCGCAAGGCCAGCATTGAGAGAAACGAGGATGCGCTGGCCGAGCCGGATTTCTTGCAATAACAAACGTATGATGGAATTCGTCGGCCAGGTCAGGCGGCAGCTATCAGCAGCAGGTTCTGAATACTAAAAACACGACGGCAGCGGCGGGAGTGATCGATGCGAAAACTGGAGCTTCACTGGCAAATATTGATCGCTATTCTTTTAGCCGCTATTGCAGGTCGTGCGGTTAATTCAGCAATCGCCTCCGGCATTGAAGATCCAGCATTCCTCGGCATCAGTTTCATTGGGTTTTTTGACTACATTGGCTCGATGTTTCTGAACGCATTGAAAATGATCATCGTGCCGTTGATCTTTTCTTCGATTGTCATCGGTGTTGCCGGAATAGGATCAGGCGGAAACCTTGGTGCGCTGGGCGGCAGGACACTTCTGTTTTACGTCGTTACGACCCTTGCGGCAACATGCATCGGTTTGCTACTCATCAATTTGATCGGGCCCGGGTATGTGGACGGCGTGCCGGCCGGAGACATGCTGGCACTGGATTCGAGCGGCGCCGAAATCGCAGCCGTGGCTGAAGGGCGTGGTCCTGGCGATGTGGCAAAAGTATTCCATAGCATGGTTCCGCCAAACATCATCGAGGCTGCAGCGAACGGCCAGATGCTGGGCATCATCTTCTTCGCAATCCTCTTCGGCTATTTCATGACGCACCTTACTCATGAGCTTGCCGAACCATTATTCAAATTCTGGGACGGCGTTTTCCACGTCATGATGCGCATGACCGAGTGGATCATGATGTTTGCTCCGATCGGCGTCTTCGGTCTCGTTGCAAAAGTGGTTGCGGAAGCGGGATTTTCTGCGGTAGGGCCGCTGGCGGTCTTTGCAGCGACGGTCATCCTCGCGCTGCTGATTCACATCGCCGTCGTCATGCCGTTGTTTCTCCGTTTCGTCGGCAAGGTTCACCCATACAAGATGTTCCCGGCAATGGCACCCGCAATGTTGACTGCATTTTCAACTGCGTCGTCTTCGGCGACCCTGCCGATAACCATGGAGCGTGTCGAAGAGCATGTTGGCGTCTCGAACAAGATTTCGAGTTTTGTCTTGCCGCTGGGCGCCACGGTCAATATGAACGGCACTGCGCTTTACGAATGCGCCGCCGCGATGTTCCTCGCGCAGGCTTATGGATTGGACCTGACGCTCGGAGTGCAGTTCTCCATCGTCTTCATTGCACTTCTGACGTCTGTCGGCGTTGCCGGAGTGCCGTCAGCGTCGCTGGTTGCTATCGCCATTATCCTGGGCGCAGTAGGGCTGCCGGTAGAGGCGATCGGTGTGCTGCTCGTATTTGACCGGCTGCTGGATATGGCGCGCACTGCCGTCAATATTTTCGGCGATGCGTGCGCCGCAGTCATCGTCGCACGGCTGGACGGTGAAAAGACAAATATCGACATCGACGACGGTCGTCGTCGCGAATAAGGTAGGCTTTGATCGCAGCTAGAGCCGCGACATAAACAAATCTTAATTTGCGCTATAGATCAATTTGCACCGACCTGAATCTTGATACTTGCTCCCCAGGCAACCTGGGGATGCGATCTAGTCCTCGTCGAATACCATGCCCATAATATTGGAACCCGCATCTACAAAGGTCGTTTCCCCGGTGATGCCGCTGGCAAGATCAGAGCAAAGGAACGCCGCCGTATTGCCGATTTCCTCGATGGTCACCGTGCGCCTAAGTGGCGACGACTTCTCTGCATAGCTAAGCATCTTGCGGAATCCACCAATTCCCGCAGCGGCAAGCGTTTTGACGGCACCCGCTGAAATAGCGTTGACCCGTATCCCCTGTGGTCCCAGATCGGCTGCAAGAAACCGTACGCAAGACTCAAGGCTTGCCTTGGCAAGTCCCATGACGTTGTAGTTCGGTACGACCCGCGTCGCCGCGTTGTAGGTGAGCGCAAGGATCGCACCTTTGTTGCCCTGCATCATTGGCAGTGCCGCTTTGGCCAGAGCAGCCAGGCTATAGCTCGAAATGTCGTGCGAAATACGGAACCCTTCCCTTGTAACCGCCTCCGTGAAACCGCCTTCAAGCTGTTCGCGTGGCGCAAAGCCAACTGAGTGCACAAGCACGTCCAGACCGTCCCACCTTTTTGCTAAGCCGGAAAAAACAGCATCAATTTCCTCGTCGCTTGCAACATCGCAGGGGAACAGCAGGTCGGTGTCCTGACCCAGGCGCGTGGCGAGCTTCTCGACCCGTCCTCTGAGTTTGTCATTTTGATAGGTGAAAGCTAAATCTGCGCCTTCGCGCGCGAATGCTTCCGCGATCCCAGTTGCAATCGATCGATCACTTGCAACGCCAACGATCAGCGCGCGCTTTCCGGCCATGAAGCCCATGGATGTTTCCCCTTCATTTTAATAGTCATGTTGCAGGAACGGCCTTGGCCGCGATCGGGTCTTTGCCCGACTATTTCAACTGGACTGCGCCGTGACGTCGACGTACATGGTCAACTTTTGTCCTGGGCGCAGTATTTTATTTTTATCGATATTGTTCCATCGTACAAGATCATTCACCTTGATTCGAAACCGATTCGCAATCAGGTAAAGTGAATCGCCATTGCGTACCGTGTAATTTAGTTTGCGGGTCAAGCCGTTGCCGTCGGTAGCGCTCGTCGGAACGAAATCATTCGTCCAGACGACCAGTTTCTGGCCAATTGCGAGCGTGTCGCGGGGCGCTGTGCCATTCCATGCGGCGAGACTATTGATGTTGACGTGGTAGCGCCGACTGATGGTCCAGAAACTTTCACCGGATGCCACGATGTGTTCGATGCGATTGCCTTTCCTGACCGTATTCTGCTTCTTTTCTCGCCTCCCCTCAGCGCTTAAATTGTATTGATCTAGTGGCCTGGTTGATACAGGAATCATCAGGTGGGCTCCGGCGCGGATTGAGTTTCCTTTCAGGTTGTTGGCGGTCCGGATAGTGGCAATCGTCGTATTGTAGCGTTCTGCAATCTGCGAGATTGCCTCTCCGTTTTTGATTTTGTGCCGTTTCCAGCGTATGCGTTCCTGCACCGGCACGGCGGCGAGCGCATTCTCGAATTCATCCGCGACATCGATGGGCAAGATCAGGCGATGCGGGCCGGCCGGGTCGGTCGACCAGCGATTATTGCCCGCGTTATAGGCATACAGCGTGTCGAGTTCAATGCCGGCAAGTTCTGCAGCCAGCGCAAGGTCAACCTGGCTGCCAATATCTGCGACCACAAACTGCGGTTCGTCGATAAGATCTGGTAGTTCCAGATCGTACTTTTCGGGATGCCTGACAAGTTCAACCAGTGCCATGAGTCGCGGCACGTAGGCACTGGTCTCCCGCGATAGCGAGAGGCTCCAGAAATCAGTTGGTTTCGACCGGGCCCGGTTGCGTTTTACTGCCTTGAGCACGTTGCCTTCGCCGGAGTTATAAGAGGCGATAGCCAGCGGCCAGTCGCCATCCATCAGGTCGTGCAAATAGGCCAGATATTCGAGCGCACCTTTGGTTGAATCCACCGCATCGCGTCGGCCGTCGTACCACCAATTCTGGCGAATGCCGAACCGTCGCCCGGTTCCGGGAATGATTTGCCACAGCCCCGCGGCGCGGCCGTGTGAATAGGCGAACGGATCAAATGCACTTTCTACGACGGGCAAAAGCGCGAGTTCGAACGGCAGCTTGCGTGCTTCCAGCTCATCAATGATGAACGGCAGATAGCGCTGAGCCCGGTTGAAAACGCGATTGAGATAAGCGGGGTTTTTGGTGAACCAGTTCAGTTCAGCCTGCACACGATCATTCAAGACCGGGTCAAGGGAGAAATTGCGCCGCAGGATGGCGAACAAATCGTTGCTCGGCTCAGGCGCGACGGAAACCTCCGCCGCCAGTTCATCCAGCTCCAGCCAGACATGATCCCGCTGCTCGGCGTACGCGTCGTTAGTGACGCCGGTGCCTGTGGGCAGCGTCTGATGTTGATCGTGGATTTGCAGCTGCGCGATGGCCTGCGAATGCAAGGCGAACAACGATGAAAGGCCAAGAATTGCTACCCTTCGGCGCCAAATTCTCGACAATATTCTCGGTTTTTGAGCGGACATCCAGCTATCCTACGGACGAGGCAGCAGCATGCAAGTACGAGCATCACAGCAATTAATTTCGCCTCAGAAGTGCGTTCCACCAGGACCTCGACTATGGCTGGCAAAGACCGGGAAATCGACGAATTACAGCAGCTGACAGGCAGTTGGCTGCAGACGCCGCTGGGACAGGCCCTGATGCAGCAGGAGGCGCGCCTGATTGAAGGGGTCCTCGATGGGATTTTTGGTGAGCAATGTCTGCAGCTGGGTATGTGGGGTGAGGCGGGGACGTTCACCCGTTTCGCCAGGACCCAGCGCGCAACGTGTATTGCCGATCAGCACGGGCCGGCGGACGGATTGCCAGGCGCTGTCGGTCACATGCATCGCCTGCCCGTCGCCAGTGATTCAGTGGACGTCGTGCTGCTGCCGCACACGCTGGATTACTCGGATGACCGCTCCCACGCGATTCTGCGAGAGGCCGATCGCGTATTGACGCCGCATGGGCACGTCGTAATCCTGGGTTTCAAGCCCGGCGGGCTATGGGGCCTGCGACGTCTTGTGCCGGGTGCCGGCATGCCGCCGGGCGAAATGCATCCCATATCCGATAGGCGACTCTCCGACTGGCTGCAGCTACTCGACATGCGAATCCTGAGCGTTACACGCTACTTCTTTCGCTGGCCGTTGCCTGGCAAAAAGCGGCAGAACTCGGTCGTATGGGAGGAGCGCGGGCGACGCTTCTGGCCGGAACTCGCAGCTTGCTATATGCTCACTGCCCAGAAACGGGTTGTCACGTTGACGCCCATCAGGAAGCCGTGGCTCAGTCGACCAAAGGTGGTCAGCGGCATTGTTGAACCAACGACCCGGGTTTCCCGAATTCGCTTTGACCGAAATAATTGAGATCTACACCGACGGCGCTTGTCGTGGTAATCCAGGGCCCGGGGGATGGGGCGCGCTGCTCATTTCGGGCAAGCGTCGCAAGACCCTGCATGGCGGCGCGTCGGAGACCACCAACAACCGCATGGAGCTGACGGCTGCGATCGAGGCGCTCAACGCGCTGCAAGGGCCGCGCCAGGTATTGCTGCATACTGACTCCAAATACGTCATGGATGGCATCACCAGCTGGATGCTGAACTGGAAGAAACGCGGCTGGAAGACAGCCGCGAGGAAGCCTGTGAAAAACCAGGATCTGTGGCAGCAACTGGACCAGGCAATTGGCCGCCATGACATTGAATGGCGCTGGGTGCGCGGCCATACGGGCGTGCCTGGAAATGAGGAAGCCGATGCGCTTGCAAATCGCGGCATCGACGAACTGAGCCTGGGCCAATAGCTGGCGACGAACACGATGCGACAAATTGTCCTCGACACCGAAACTACAGGCCTCTCGACAGCGCAAGGTCATCGCGTCATCGAAATCGGCTGCGTTGAATTGGTCAATCGTCGCCTTACGGGGCGCGAGTACCACCGCTTTCTGAACCCCGATCGTGATATCGATGAGGGCGCCGAGCGCGTGCATGGCATCAGCCGTGCCGATCTCGAAGGCGAGCCGCGATTTCCCGAGATCGTCGAAGAATTGCTTGAGTTTCTAAAAGGCAGTGAACTGGTAATCCACAACGCTGAATTTGATGTCGGTTTCCTGGAGCACGAATTGCAGCTGATGCAGCACCCGCAACCGGCATTGACTGACCACGCTATGGTGCTGGACACGCTGTCGCTCGCGCGTGAAATGCACCCGGGACAGCGCAACAGCCTCGACGCGCTCTGCAAGCGCTACCAGGTGGATGCATCCAAACGCGATGTCCACGGCGCCTTGATCGACGCTGACTTGCTGGCACGCGTCTACCTGGCCATGACGGGCGGGCAGGCGGCGTTGTTGTTGGATGATGATGAGGGAATTGATGTCGGGGTTGGTGAGGAGGTCATGGTTCGGCCGCGTCGCAAAGATCTGAAGCTGGTCATCGTCAAGGCCACCGACGCCGAAGCGGCAGCTCACGAGGCGTTACTCGACCGGATGCACAAAGACGGCCCATGCTTGTTTCGTGGTCAGTGAGGCGGGCCGATAAGCAGGTGGCAATGGATGGCAAGTGCGCCAGCCGATGATATATTGCCTGCAAAACAATGGGGGGATAGGCGACAGCTGCGAGTTTTGCGCCTAATTTTTTCCTGAAATTCATGGCCTTATATATAAAAGCGAGAATTGAGCTATGGAAGAAATAGTTGCACCGATAACCTGGAACACCGGCATGATGGTGTCGGGAATAATCCTGACCTTAACGTTCATCGGCATCTTCACCGAGGCCGTGCACGGCTTTCACCGAACCAAGTTTGCAATGGGCGGTGCCGGATTGATGATCCTGGCCGGGCAGTATTTCGGTTTTTATGACACTGAGCTGGCGGTTGAGGCGGTCGACTGGAACGTCGTATTCCTGCTGGGTGGCATGATGACGATTGTCGGCATCATGATCCCCACGGGCGGATTCCAATACCTGGCCTACAAGATCGCCGACATTACGAAAGGGCGTCTGTTCTTCATGATGGCGCTGATGGGCACGCTTGTGACGGTATTGTCACTGTTGCTCGATAACGTAACGACGGTGGTTATCTTCGGTCCATTGATCATCCTGATCTGCCGAGCCATGAAAATTACGCCGATCCCTTATTTGCTGGCGGCAGCGCTTCTGTCGGATACCGGCGGTGTGGCGACCCTGGTGGGCGATCCGCCCAACCTGATGATCGGCTCAGCGGCCGATATCAGCTTTAATACCTTCGTTTATCATATGGGCGGAATTGTATTTGCCGCGTGGATCGTGATCCTGTACTTCCTGAAATTCCTGTTTCGCGACGAACTCGCTGAAAAACCGCAGTTACCGGATTTCAGCAACCAGGAAAAGATCAAGGATCCGCAGACCTGGTACACGTCACTTTGGGTTCTGGGCGGCATGACGATTCTGTTTATCCTGCACCACAACCTGCACTGGGAACCGTGGTTCGTTGCGGCGATTGGTCTGACAGCGATTGTTTTCATCTCGCATCACATCGAGCTCGACGAAGCGTTTTCGAAAACCGAACTTTCGCTGCTCATGTTCTTCATTTCGCTGTTTATTCTTGTCGGTGGCGTGGAAGAGAGCGCGTTCCTGATGTACATCGGGCAGTACATCCTGCCATTTGTGCAGGCAGACCTGCTGACGGCCTGCATTGTGCTGATGTGGGGCTCGGCCGTTTTCTCCGCGGCAATCGACAATATCCCGTTTACGGCAGCAATGATTCCGATCATCCTGGGCATGGAGACGCAGGGCATTAACGTAACGCCGCTCTGGTGGGCGCTGGCGATCGGCGTCGGCTTGGGCGGTAATGGCACGCACCTAGGATCGACGGCCAACGTGTTTATAGTGACGATTTCTGAGCGCCTCGCCATGGAGACCGGCGAGTCGAAATACCGGATTACACCGGGGCTGTGGTTCAGAAAAGGCACACCAGTCATGATTCTGACGTTGATCGTGTCAACGGCGATTTTCTGGACGTTCTTCGAATTTTACGAGACGCCGTTGCCAAATTCGGCTTTCGCAGAGCAGATGGCTCAATAAGGGTTGCTTGAGCTGATTTCTGGCTTCAATGCACAAAAAAGGCCGGTAAAAACCGGCCTTTTTTGTGGTTAGGTTTGCAGCACGCCGTTTGGCGACGGCGCTAAAGATCAATCCGCACCTGACGTGCTCGTAATTTTTGGTATTGGGGGCGGATTGGGGGGGTGGCTTTTCCGTGTCGGCGCCACGCATTGCGCTGCGACTCGCGTCACCAAATTTCGCGAAACCCTGTGTTTTAATGCCGCTTCGCAATAGAATCAGCGGCTTACGAAGAAAACGGGCAATACTGGAAATTCATGAAATTCGATATCAATAATGTGCGCTGCGGCGTTAAAGGGTTTCGCCGATGAGCTTTGACATAGCAGGCATACGGATTGGCGTTATTGGTCTTGGCTATGTTGGCCTGCCACTGGCCGTTGAGTTCGGCCGCAAGTATCCGACAGTCGGTTTCGATGTAAAAAAATCCCGCATAGAAGAGCTGTTGCGTGGCACTGATTCCACGCTCGAGGTGCCAGACGACGAGCTCGGCGAGGCGACGCAGCTGACTTACAGCTCAAATGTCGACGATCTCGCCGCGTGTAATTTCTTCATCGTGACCGTGCCGACACCGATCGGCAGTGGCAATCGACCGTTGTTGACGCCTTTGCGGAACGCAAGTATGGCGATCAGCGGCGTCTTGAAAAAAGACGATATTGTCGTCTATGAGTCCACAGTTTACCCGGGCGCTACGGAAGAATTCTGCATTCCCTTTTTGGAAAAGGGGTCGGGTCTGACATTTAATCAGGACTTCTTCGTGGGCTACAGCCCCGAGCGCATCAATCCCGGCGACCACGAACATCGCTTGCCGAGCATATTGAAGGTCACATCAGGGTCAACCGCGGAGGCAGCAGACTACATTGACAGCGTCTATGGTTCGATCATCACGGCCGGCACGCATAAGGCGTCGAGCATCAAGGTTGCGGAAGCAGCAAAGGTCATTGAGAACACGCAGCGCGACGTCAATATCGCGTTGATTAACGAACTCGCGATGATTTTCGAACGTGTCGGCATCGACACTGAAGAGGTCCTGGAGGCTGCAGGGACAAAGTGGAACTTTCTGCCGTTTCGACCGGGCCTCGTAGGCGGACATTGTATCGGAATCGACCCCTATTACCTGACCTACAAAGCACAGCAACTCGGTTATCATCCGCAGATGATTCTTGCCGGGCGACGAATCAATGACAATATGTCGCTTTACGTATCGTCGCGGGTAATAAAAATAATGCTGTCCAAAGGCATACAGCCTAATGGTGCCCGCGTCCTGATTATGGGGCTTACCTTTAAGGAAAACTGCCCCGACGTCCGCAACACGAAGGTCGTAGATATTGTTTCAGAGCTGTCGACCTATGGCGCTAACGTCGATGTTCACGATCCCTGGGTTGATCGCGATGAATGTTTACAGGAATACGAAATTGAACTCACTGAAGCGCCGCAGCCGGGTGCCTACGATGTTGTTATTCTCGCCGTCGCGCACCAGCAGTTCAAAGACCTGGGCGAGCAGGGTATCAAGGCGTTCGGCAAGCGTGATGCAGTATATTTCGATATCAAATATTTATTGCCGAAGGAGTCGGTTGATGGTCGCCTGTAACAACAAGTTTGAAATCTCATGAAAATACTTGTGACAGGTGCTGCCGGTTTCATCGGGTCGTTCACGACGAAACAACTGCTCGAGCGCGGCGACACCGTGGTTGGAGTTGATAACTTCAATGACTATTACGATGTCAGCCTGAAGGAAGCGCGGGCGGCGACGCTTGACCCGCATGAGCAGTTCAGGATGATTCGCGCCGATATCGCCGACCGGGGTGCGATGGAGAAACTTTTTGCCGACGAAAAATTCGATAAAGTGGTGCACTTGGCCGCCCAGGCCGGCGTGCGATACTCGATTGAGAATCCACATTCCTACATCGAAAGTAACATTGTTGGCACGATGAACATGCTCGAGGGCTGCCGTCACCAAGGCGTGCAGCATCTTGTCTATGCGTCGTCGAGTTCCGTTTACGGCGCTAATACAACGATGCCATTTTCTATCCATCAGAATGTTGATCATCCGTTGGCGCTTTACGGGGCGACCAAGAAAGCCAACGAATTAATGGCGCACACATACTCCAATCTGTATGACTTGCCGACAACGGGATTGCGTTTCTTTACTGTCTACGGCCCATTTGGCCGACCCGACATGGCGCTTTTCATGTTCACGAAAAACATCATCGAAGGAAAACCGATCGACGTTTTCAACTATGGCCGACATCGCCGCGATTTCACCTACGTTGCGGATATCGTGGAAGGTGTTATCCGAACTATGGACCATACCGCGGAACCAAACGTGGACTGGGATGCGGCGAACCCGGATCCGGGTACCAGCCGAGCGCCGTACCGGATTTACAATATTGGCAACCAGCAGCCGGTCGAGCTGATGCGGTACATCGAGGTTATCGAAGAGTGCGTTGGCCGAACGGCGGAAAAGAACATGCTTCCTCTGCAACCGGGCGACGTACCGGATACCTTCGCAGATACCGAGGACCTTGCCAAAGACGTTGGCTACCAGCCGAGCACCTCGATCGAGACTGGTGTCAGGAATTTTATCGACTGGTATGTCGATTACTATGGAATCGACCTGAAGTAACGTGGCAGTAGAGGAAATGAGCGACGCCTATCCGACTGACTTGCCGTCCTGGCAGGCGCTGGAAAACCATTTCGCCGCCGAACTGCGATTTCAAAACATCGCGGAATTGTTCGTCGAGGACGAGCAACGATTTACCGATTTCTCGCTTACTGCCGGCGACCTGTTCCTCGACTATTCAAAAAACATACTGAGCGCCAGGACGAGGGAACTACTCATTGGGCTTGCGCACGAGGCCCACGTTCCCGCAGCCATCGAGTCTATGTTTGCCGGTGAGATGCTCAACAACACGGAGGCTCGTAGTGTCCTGCATGTCGCGTTGCGCTCGACGCCGTCAGACGACGTGGCGTCCGATATTCCCGGCGTCGCTGAGATCTGGCAGACGCTCGACAAAATCACCGCTTTCGTTGACGGTGTACAGCAGGGTCAAATGCTCGGTTGCAGCGGACGTCGACTCACAAATATCGTCAATATCGGCATTGGTGGTTCCGACCTGGGTCCCGTGATGGCCAGTCGTGCGCTACGCCCCTACTGGTCGCCCGGCATGAGTTTCCACAGCGTTTCGAATATTGATGGCACGCAATTGATAGATCTCATGGAACTGCTGGATCCGGAAGAGACGCTGTTCGTCATATGCTCGAAGACATTTACAACCCAGGAAACCATGACGAATGCGCGTGCCGCCGCAAACTGGGTGACGGAACGACTCGGCGCTGCGGCAATCAACCAGCATTTTGCGGCGGCATCGACGAACCACGAGGCGATGGATGTTTTCGGTATTAATCCTGACTATCGCTTTGGTTTCTGGGATTGGGTGGGCGGCCGCTATTCGATCTGGTCCGCGGTGGGCCTGTCGCTGGCACTGGTAATCGGCAGCGATCGTTTCCGGGAACTGTTAGCCGGTGGGCGACGCATGGATCAGCATTTGCGCACCGCACCGCTCGAGGAGAATATGCCGGTAATGCTGGCGTTGCTTGGCGTCTGGTACAACAATTTCTTTGGTGCCGACAGTCAGGCTGTTCTGCCGTACGACAATCGCCTGGATCGATTTCCTGCCTATCTGCAACAACTGCAAATGGAAAGCAGCGGCAAGGGCGTGCGGCGCGACGGCAGGGCGGTTCAATGCAAAACAGGCGCCATTATCTGGGGCGAACCCGGATCGAATGCGCAACACTCGTTCTATCAGCTGTTGCATCAGGGTACACGTCTTGCGCCGGCAGACTTTATTTTGCCGGTTGTGTCCTCCGGTGGTTCCCAGGCGCAGCAGGATCTCGCCATTGCCAACTGTCTCGCACAAAGTGAGGCGTTGATGGATGGCTACCACGACGCGGATTCACCCCACCGCATTCATCCAGGCAATCGGCCGAGCAACACAATCCTGCTGCAACAGCTGACTCCTGGCATTCTGGGGCAGCTCATCGCCTTATATGAGCACAAGGTGTTCGTCGAAGGTGTCATCTGGGGTATCAACTCGTTTGATCAGTACGGCGTTGAATTAGGCAAGCGCCTTGCTGGCGACTGCTTCGAACTGCTGCATGGTGATTCCGGCCGTGACGCGGAGAACGATTCGACGAAAGGATTGCTGGCCCGTGTAAAACACTGGCGCCCGTAGCCTCGGTGCCGTTAGGCTAGGCGCTCTATGCGCGGACTCCTCTGCACAATCTCGTTCCTGCTGATCATCCTGCCTCTGCATGGCGTCGCCGACCCAACGCTTCAGCCCGGTGATTTCGGGCTCAGAGCCGATATTCAAACGCTCGCTGACAAAGGCATCATTAGCGGCCCCGTTACGACCTGGCCACTATCCTGGGGGCCCATTGCGGTTGAGATACTGGCCGCCGATCCTGACATGGATCCAGGTTCCGGCGTATATCAGGCGTATCTGCGCGTGCGTGCGCGCGCGCAGACTGAAACGCGGACGGAGCAACTGCTCTATCGCGCCAACCTGTCGGTCGCCGAAAAGCCGGTCAGGATTCGCGGCTTTGCACATACGCCGCGCGAGCCCGCTGAAATCGGCGCCGGCGTGAGCTGGACCGGCGATTGGCTGGCGCTATCTCTGAATGGCCAGGTGGTTGAGGACGCGAGCGATGGTGAGCACTATCGCGCAGACGGCAGCGCTATCGCCGTACTTCTGGGCAATTATTCCATCAGCGCGAATACACTTGATCGATGGTGGGGGCCGGGCTGGGACGGCAGTTTGATTCTCTCTAACAATGCCCGTCCCATTCCAGCGCTATCGATTGATCGCAACTTCACGAATCCCTTCGAGTCCCGCTGGCTTAGCTGGCTGGGCCCCTGGGACATTGCGGTGCACTATGGACAATTCGAAACCGCCAGGCACGTCAGCAACGCACGATTTTTCGGCATGCGTTTTAATTTCAAACCGCTACCAACCCTGGAAATCGGTTTTTCCCGATCGGCACAGTGGTGCGGCAACGGTCGACCCTGCGAGTTCGAAACATTCACTGACCTTCTGTTTGGCAATGACAATCAGGGGGAGCAGGGCATCGACGCAGACAACGAACCCGGCAATCAACTGGCCGGTGTGGATTTTCGCTGGGCACATGAATTCTTCGGCTTGCCTTTAGCGCTCTATGGCCAGGTCGTCGGCGAAGACGAGGCTGGCGGATTACCCAGCCGTTTCCTGGGTCAGTTTGGTATCGAGGGTCACGGAAACGGCGGTATTCCCTGGCAAAGTCGCTGGTTCGCCGAACTGGCCGCGACCAGCTGTCGGTTTTATCAGACTTCCGAAATATTCAATTGTGCTTATAATCACGGCGTCTACCAAACCGGCTACCGATATCGCAATCGATCGGTCGGACACGCAGCCGACAACGATGCGCGGATCGCATCTGCAGGGATACTGTTAATGCATGAAAACGGAACCCAATGGCAGGCTTTGCTCCGCTATGGCGCATTGAACAGGGGCGGCAATCCGGACCGCCGCAACAGTCTTACGCCGACTCGCAAGGATTTTTACAGTATCGATTTATCCTATGTGCGAAGCATGCGTTTCGGTCGCGTGGAAATCGGTGCGGGACTGCTCAGAGAAGACGATCCACTGAGCGCCGGGCAGGAAAATCTCGCTCGTGCTTACCTGCAATGGAACAGCGGCTACCAGTATTGATGACGCCATCTGCAAGATATAAACGCTTCTTGCTGGTCTGCATCGCGATTCTCGCGTCAGGGTCGGCAGCAGCCGAGCCCTGGGCCGGGTCTGGCGATACGCAGTTGCGCAATGATGTCCAGCTGCTGATTGATGCCGGCGTAATGAACATACCGATGACCTCCTGGCCGATGGCCTGGGGTGACATCGACAACGGGCTGTTCGAGGCATCGTCGGCGACGCTTGATGACGATGTTCGCGTTGCCCTGGAACGCGTCCGCAGACGCTCGCAGGCCGAGATGGATATCGATTCGCCGCTGATAACGCTGTCGATCAGCGGCGCAGGCAATCCACGGTATGTCCGCACTTTCGAAGACACACCGCGAACCGAGGGTGAGGCGCGGGCGTCACTCTCCTGGCTAGGTGAACGGTTTGCGGTCAATCTCAGCGCGACCTACGTTGACGATCCGTTTGATGGCGATAAGGTGCGGCCAGATGGCACCTATGTCGGCGCGGCGGTAGGCAACTGGATGCTTTCCGCTGGATGGATGGAGCGCTGGTGGGGGCCGGGTCGGGATGGCAGCATGATTCTGTCCAACAATGCGCGCCCGTTTCCAAGCATCGGCATCCAGAGAAACGTGAGCCTGGCGCCAAACTCCAAATGGTTCCGGTGGATGGGCCCGTGGACATTAACGAGTTTCATGGGGCTTCTCGACGATGAAAGGGTCGTCGATAACGGTCTCATCTGGGGTTTTCGTACCAGTTTCAGGCCGGTTCGTGGCCTCGAAATCGGTATTTCAAGAGCGGCGCAGTGGTGCGGCGCGGGTCGCGACTGCAGTTTGCAGGCATTCCTGCGCGTATTGAACGGCAACGACAACGGTGGCGCCAATGTTGATATCGCGGACGAGCCGGGCAACCAGGTTGGCGGCTTCGATGTAAGGTGGTCACTGCCAAACCAGATTCCGGTAGCACTCTATATGCAGTGGATTGCCGAAGACACGCGGCGAACCGGCGCGCAACTGCATCAATGGATGGAACAGGTTGGCGTCGAATTCTGGGGCAGCTTTGGGGCTGCGACCCACCGAACGCATTTCGAAATCGTGAATTCAGCCGGTCGGCTAGGCGCGCTCGGCGAGGGCTCGCAGGTCCCGAACAGCGCGTACAACAATGCCATATTCCAGACCGGCTATCGCTACAAAGGCAGAGTCATTGGACACGGCATGGATGGTGATGGGCTCTCGTACTCGCTTGGCACGACGCTTGTGCAACCACAGGGTCACACCTGGAATTTTTCCCTGCGGCACATCGACATCAACCGATTGGGCGATCCGGATCCAAGGCACTCACTGTCGCCAACGCCCCAGAATCTCATCGATGCCCAGGTAAGCTATAACCGGATCACCAGGTATGGCCGAATATACCTTGGCGTCGGATATGCCAAACTCGAGGACGAGCTGACTCAGACAGGCGATTCTGATGTATCCGGATTCATCCGCTGGAGCTCGCAGTAGGACTTTTCGACTGCGGCGATCCTACTCGTAGACCTCCGCGTCCTTCAGAAATGGGGCCGTCGCATCCCTGGTCGATAGATTAGGCGTTTCGCCATCCTCCAGCGGCCAATTGATGCCGATGTCCGGATCGTTCCAGCGCACCGAACGATCGCCCCCCGGCGAGTAGATATCAGTGCAGCTGTACTCGAATCCCGCCGTTTCCGTGAGGGTCAAAAAGCCGTGCGCAAATCTCGGAGGGACCCAAAGTTGTAGTCGGTTATCCGCTGACAGGAGTTCGCTGGTCGATTGTCCGAATTGTGGAGACGAACGCCGCAAATCCACGGTGACGTCCAGAATCTCGCCATAGACGACGCGCACCAGCCTGCCCTGGGGTTTGTCAATCTGGTAGTGAAGGCCCCGCAGTGTGCCTTTGGTCGAGTGGCTGAAATTGCCTTGCACGAAATTTGCATCGATTCCGGCGGCGGCAAGTTTGGGCGAGTGCCACGTCTCCATGAAGAATCCACGCGAATCCTCGTATACGGTCGGCGTAATTCTGAGCACACCGGGAAGAGACGTAGGTTTAACTATCACTGCTGCCAGCTTTTCCTGTACATGGGTTCGCAGAAAGGGGGTTTTAAGAACTGTGCAGCAGTCGTTGGGTCGCGATTTTGGTCTGGCTGCAGCCGAGCCAGCACTATATTTGTGTTTGGCCACCTATTCAACAGACTGGCACCCGCGACAACGGCGTGGCGCGTATTGACGTGGCAGTCGATATCCGGTGCGCGCGACGAGGCATTGACGTCGGCACCGCGATGCCGGGCCCCACGCAGCAAAAAAGATTCCGCGATGCGGTCGAGTTGACTGTCTGTACCCGCATTTCCGTGGAATCGTGAGGCAAAGCGCAGCGGTGTACTTGGTCTGTCGCTTTCGCTCAACGCTGGTACAATCCGCCGGTCTCATATGGAAAACAGTGCGCACTTCATGAATATCCTTCGAGCAAGCGTAGATGCAATGGTCCGAAAGGATTCAACCAATCGTCAGATATTCACGGCATCGGCCCAGAAGAACACCGCGGTGACAGCAATGATCGCAGTCGGCATTTGGGGGCGCTTCTGCCAGCATTGGGTGCGCAGCGCCGCGATGACCGTCCTGATAGCGCTGCTAATGGTCATGCCAGTGCAGGCTCAGGATGTTCAGCTTACGCCCGCTCAGCAGCAGATGCTGAATTCGCTGCCCACCGCACAACGGCAGGAAGCGCTGGCCGCCATCAGGCAGCTGCAGGGCAACCAGTCAGATGCCGATCCCAACTCCATCAATGAGTCACTTCTCCCGGGATCCGTTGACGATGCCGAAGGTCGGGGCCGTGAAACAGGGCTGGAGACGGCAGCGAAAGCAGACTCGCGAAGTCGCCTGGTCATTAACTTTTCGCTGCCCGAATCACTGCTGCCTGAGGATATAGAGGAGATCGAAACCGATCCGCTCCTGCAGCGACTGGTCGGCAGTCACCTGTTTGTCCTTGATGATGCAGGCGTACTGTCCATGCAGGGCCTGGAAATCATTCCGCTGCTCGGGCTGGGCGAAGCGGATATTCAGCGTCGCCTCGAAGCTGAGCCTGACCTTGCTTTATTCGATATCGAGGTCAGAATCCTGGCCCAGGAACCTATCGGTATCGAGGCACTGCAGCCGTTTGGCTACAACGTATTTGGCCCGGAAGAACCCGGCGAAGAGACGCTTGACAGCAGTTTCGACCCGCCCCAGACCGGACCAGTGCCGCCCGATTATGTGCTCGGCCCGGGTGACAATCTGCGCGTGCAGCTGTTTGGCAACGTGAATGGCATCTACGAGTACGAAGTTTCGCGAGACGGCATACTGAACTTGCCCGAAATCGGGCCCGTGACCGTTGCCGGGATTCCGTTTTCGGAATTCCGGACCGACCTGAACAATCGTGTCCAGGAAATGCTCATCGGGACGCAGGTCAGCGTTACGATGGGACAGCTGCGGACCATTCGGGTCTTTGTGCTTGGCGACGTCAACAAACCGGGCTCCTATGTCGTTGGCGGATTGTCAACAATGAGTGGCGCCCTGTATCGCAGCGGCGGGATAAGTCCTGTGGGCAGCATGCGAGACCTGCAGTTGAAGCGCAATGGCACGACGATTGCGCGACTCGACCTGTACGACCTGCTGATTAGCGGCGACAATTCGGGCGATCAACGCCTGCAGCCGGGCGACGTTATTTTCGTGCCGCCCATTGGCGACACGATATCCATCGCCGGCGCGGTCAAGCGTCCGGCGATCTATGAAACGCGTGGCCGTACCTCGGTGGCAGATGCCGTCGCGTTAGCCGGGGGATTGTCAAACAAGGCCTTCGAAGAAGGCGCGCGACTGGAGCGAGCCGCTGCAGACAGCGATGGCGGAGTGATTGCCGTCAATTTAAACGTTCCTGAACTGGCTGCAATCGAAGTCCGCACCGGTGATACGTTACTGGTGCCTGAAATACTGCCCGGCATCGAAAATGCCGTCGTATTGAACGGTCATGTCTACCGCCCCGGAACGTATCCATGGCGGCCCGGGTTGCGGCTGACGGATTTGCTTCCTTCGGCCAACGAATTAAAGCCCGGTGTTGACATGAACTATGTGCTGGTGCGCCGCGAACGCGAACGTGGTGCCCCGATAGAGGTCGTGTCCGCTGACCTCGGCCGGGCACTGGCGAATCCGGCTGGCGCCGACAATATTACCTTGCATGCTCGCGACCAGGTGCACGTGTTCGACGTCGAATTCGGTCGTCAACGCATCATCGCACCGATCGTGGAAGAGCTCGAAATGCAGGCAACCTACGAATTGCCCGCGATGCATGTCGAAATCAACGGCACGGTCCGGGCACCAGGCGTTTACCCACTGGAATCGGGCATGCGCGTTAGCGATCTGATACGTGCCGGCGGCAGTTTATCGGAAGAAGCCTACGCCCTCGAGGCAGAGCTGACCCGCTACTCGGTCAGTGGCGGCAGCATTCGCGTAGTGGACGTGACGGAAATCGATCTGGCAGCGCTGCTGCGCGGCGAGCAGGAGAGCGACCTGGTGCTGTCCTCCTACGATTTTCTGAGTATCAGGAGAATTCCGGAATGGGATGCTCGCTGGTCCGTTTACCTCGAAGGAGAAGTCAGATTCCCCGGTGAATACCGCGTCAAACGTGGTGAATCATTGTCCGAAGTTTTGCAACGAGCAGGCGGACTGACAGATGCTGCCTTCGCACAGGGCGCGGTGTTTCTTCGCGAAAGCCTGAAAGAAAGGGAGCAGGAGCAGCTCGAATTACTCGCGCGGCGGCTGGAGTCAGACCTGACGTCGCTGTCCCTTCAACAGGCGGACAGCGGTGGCTCCGATACGCTTGCCACCGGCAAAGCACTGCTGGACCAATTGAGGACGACACAGGCGGTCGGTCGGCTGGTCATCGATTCGAGTCACCTGGCTGCCACCGGTGACGATTCGGACAGAATGCGGCTTGAACTCAGGGATGGTGATCGCCTGCTGGTGCCGCCCCGTTCGCAGGTTGTGACGGTTATTGGAGAGACGCAGCAAAATACGTCCCACCTGTATGTGCCGAATACATCGCGAAACGACTACATTGATCTGAGCGGTGGTCTGACGCGGCGGGCGGACAAGAAACGTATCTATGTTGTGCGGGCAAATGGGGCCGTCGTAGCACGTCGATCAAGCTGGTTTCGCAAAGGAGATACGGTGAACATTCAGCCTGGCGACACGATTGTGGTCCCGCTCGATGCTGACAGGATACGTCCGATGACATTCTGGACAAACGTTGCGACCATCGTTTACCAGGGCGCGATAGCAATTGCTGCCGTCAACTCCTTTAACTGAGCAAAGATCGTTGATTAGTCAAAACGCTGTCCTGAATAAATCGTGAACGCAGAATCGAGCGTAAAGGAAGCTGGTGCGCTTGCTGTACTGCGTTTCTTTTTGAGAAACGCACGCATCATTTTCGGGCTCAGCTTCATTGTTGGCATCTCGGTGTATTTACTGAGCGCATTGTTGCAGCCCGTCTATCAGTCGGACGTGCTCGTGGTTCCCGCTGAAGAATCCGGTGGTGGCGCGTTATCGTCGCTCTTGTCCGGATTTGGCGGCCTGGGGCGATTGGCGGGCATTGGCATCTCGGGAACCAGTCGCACGGATGAAGCAAAGGCAATGTTGCGATCACGCACGTTTGTGTCGCGGTTTATCGATGAAAATAACGGCTACGCGCAGCTGTATCCCAAGCAATGGGATGCCGATAAAAATACCTGGAATTCAACCGTCAAAGTAGCTCCCTCGTTCCAGCGCGCACACCTGCTCTTTACAACTTCGGTGTTGTCGATCCAGGAAGATAAGGAGACCGGCACTATCCGCATCTCCATAAAACTTAAGGACAGGCTCGCGGCCGCCGAATGGGCGAACGCTATCGTACGCCAGCTCAATGAAACGTTCAGAGCACAGGTTGCGTCAGAATCGCAAAAGAGTATCGACTATCTGAACGGCGAGCTGGATAACGCGAGTTCCGTCGAGCTGCGGCAGGTAATTCACCGCATGATCGAAGCACAAATTCAGTCGATCATGCTGGCCAACGTGCGCAAGGATTTCGTGTTCCGGGTCATCGATCCTGCGGTGGTTGCAGATGCGGACAACAACGTCAGCCCGCGGCGAGTCCTGCTGGCTTTTATCGGGCTGATAATCGGCGGCTTGCTCGGTCTCGGATTCGTAGTTGTCCGCGACGCAATGCGAGCTGGCGCTACGGCTGAGTCTGTTTCGTCAGAGTCTGTTAGCGACGGAGAGTGACTTGTGTCGAATGCGAAGGGCATAGATGACGAATTCACCGACAGATGTTGAGCCCGTCAAACTGGTTGATGCGATACACGCCATACGGCGGAGAATTCGCTATGTAATTGGCCTGTCAATCGTCATCGTTGTCGCACTGTCGCGCCTGATCCTGGCGGAAGATCCCGTTTACCGGGCCTACATCACCCTTGCGTCAGTACCGCGGCTGGTTAACCCGGCTCAGCCTTTGTCTGCTGAGGTCCTGCTCGGGAATCGAGGCGGTGCCGGTAGCGACGTTTTTCAGGCGCAGATTTCTGAGGACCACGCATTCGAATTGCTGCGATCCGATGAGATGAGCCGACGTTTTATCGAAACAGAGAATTTGTTGCCGGTGCTGTTCGCCAGCGAATGGGATGAAGCCAACCAAGCGTGGCGCGATCCGGATGTTGGTCAGCACCCGACGCTTGAGGATGGCCTGGAATTGTTCGAAAGTGAAGTGCGCTTCATCTCCAAGAATCGTTCAACCGGTGTTATCCGGATCAATATTGAATGGTCCGATCCCGAATTGGCAGCACTGTGGGCCAACAGACTCGTGGATATGGCGGACGAGGTCATCAGAAAGCGCGATATCGACGAGTCACGCCGAAGCATCGAGTATCTTGAGGCACGGGCTGCGGCTGTCGCTCTCGATTCGGAAAAGACGCTTATTTACCAGCTGATTGAGTCACATGCGAAAACCATCATGCTTGCGAGTATTCGCGATAATTACGCGTTCAATATCCTCGACCCGGCAGTGCCACCGCGGCCGGACGATGCCATCAACATGCCCAGAAGTTTCAAATTTTCAATGGCAATTGTGTTTGCGATCGGATTCAGTTTTTTCCTGGTTGTTGGATCCTCGATTACTTTTGGCAGGATCAGGTGAACCGGTCTGCATACAGAGCTATGAAAATTGAATCACTGCGGGCTTAGGCGGTGATTGGCGCATGGCACAAAGGTCTTTTTGTCCTTGTCATTATTTTGCCGTTCCTCGGTCAGGCATACCCGATTCCCGGCGCCATTCCGCTTTTTCTTCCGATCAGCCTGATGCTGGCGCCAATTACGTTACTCATTCGCGTGGCGGACAGAGGCGTGCCTGGCGTCGTCGTTGGGGACATTCGCTTTCTTACTGTTCTGGTGGTTACGGTATTGACCTACCTCTACGGCATCGTGCTGTCGACCGAAATGTACTACGAGTTTTTATTGCGCGAAATTGGCAATGGCATTATCGCCGTCATGATTGTGTTCTCAATCGCCAACTCGGGGTGGTCGGCAGCGGAAATGGCCCGACTGGTAAGAACGGCGGCTATCGTGATGCTCCTGATTGGCATTTTCGTGAGTGTCGTCGGCGCTTACAAATTCTGGCTTTTCGTGTCGGCCGGCGAGCAGCTGGCGTTTATCGTTTCCGCGAGCGGCTCAGAGTACCCGTGGGGGACGTCGCTCGTTACCGACTACAACTTCTATGCGTTAACCATTATTGCGGCAATCTTGTCCGGCCTTTTTCTCGCCGCGGATGCTCGTCCCGGCGTTCAGTCGCTGCTGGCGTTCTGCATCGTCTTCATGTTCGTCGTCGGGATACTCGCGGGTTCCAGGCGATTCTGGCTCGTCGCGCCGGTTTTCGTTCTTGCGCAGTGCTCCTGGATGGTTTATCGACGCGGCATCGTCAGGAATGGTGCTCTGCTGGGCACTCTGTTGCTGTGTCTCGTCGGCTTGCCAGTTGTGCTGTACGTGCTCGCCAGCGATGTTTTCGAGATCGTAATTGCCATCGCCTGGGATTTTCAATACAGGCTGTCGACGATGTTCGATTCGGACACCGGGTTCGGCATGGGTTCGCGATTCGGCATCTGGAGTTTTGCGATCGATCGGCTGGAAGGGAGTGTGCCGTGGTTTGGCGACGGATTTGACTACATAGGCCGGTTTAGCTGCGAGTTTGCGCAATGTGGCGGCGCGGGATATCCGCATATGCCCATCTTGTCGGGGTATCTATACGGTGGTGTCCTGGCGGCGATTGCTAACTTCGCCCTATATGTTTACATTACCGTCGCCGGATTGAAGGCGCTGTCCTACAGATACGAATTTGCCTGGCTGTTTTTCCCGCTGTTTTCGACCTTGTTGTTCGCAGCCATTTCAGGAAATGGTTCGTTGTCAATCCGCTCGTTTGTCGTTCTGGGCGCAGTCTGTGCCGGAATGATCTGGGCTATTGGGGCCAGTGCTGGTGCCGATAGAGAAAGGGTTGCGACATAGCGGGCGGTCCGGATTTTTTGGTCGGGGCCGGCGATATTGATCCACCGCAACCGTTTTTTTGACTAAGAGAGAAATGTAACGACGATGAAAGATTTTGTGTTGATTGGCGCCGCGGGATATATAGCTCCACGCCACATGAAAGCGATCAAGGATACGGATAACAATCTCGTCGCAGCAATGGATATCAGTGACTCGGTCGGCGTGATTGACAGCTATTTTCCGCAGGCCGATTTCTTCACGGAATTTGAGCGCTTCGATCGCCACGTCGATTTACTTCGGCGCCGCGGCGATGAAATCGATTTCGTGTCGATCTGTTCACCGAACTATTTGCATGATGCGCATATAAGATTTGCTTTACGTTCTCATGCGAATGCTATCTGCGAAAAACCGCTGGTGCTCAATCCATGGAACCTGGACGCGCTGCTCGACGTCGAAAAAGATACCGGCAAACACGTCAATACAATACTGCAGCTGCGTTTGCATCCCAGCATCATCGAGTTGAAGAAGAAAGTCGCCGCAATGCCGGATGGCTCACGTCAGGATGTGGATCTGACCTACATTACGTCGCGTGGACACTGGTATGGAATTTCATGGAAAGGAGATGAAAAGAAGTCCGGTGGCATCGCTACCAATATCGGCGTACATTTTTTTGACATGCTGAGTTTTGTTTTCGGTTCGCTGCGTGAAAGCCAGTTGAATTACGTCTCGGACACAATGTCTGCAGGTTATCTCGAGTATGACAAAGCGCGGGTGCGATGGTTTCTGTCGGTCGATGCAGAGCATCTGCCGCAGTCGGCCGTAGCTGCGGGGCTGCGAACTTATCGCAGCATCACCGTCGGCGGCCAGGAAGTCGAGTTCTCAGGTGGCTTTACCGACCTGCACACTGTGTCGTACCAACACATTCTTGATGGTCAGGGGTACGGCCTCGAGGATAGTCGTGTGGCGGTTGAGACGGTATCGAACCTGCGCAATATGCAGCCAAAGGGTCTGACTGGCGAATATCATCCGTTTTTAAAGCGGCTGCCCAAGCAATAAACGGATATCAAACCATGCAAACCGGCTCGTCGAATTCACCAAATATCAGCGTACACGACTCAGCAATTGTTGACGAAGGGGCGCAAATAGGGGACGGGTCGCGTATCTGGCACTGGACGCACGTTTGCAGCGGCGCGCGGGTTGGCCAGAATTGCTCGCTGGGTCAAAACGTGTTCGTGGCCAACGAGGTGGTCATTGGCAATAACGTCAAAATTCAAAATAACGTTTCGGTTTATGACAACGTAACGCTTGAAGACGACGTATTTTGCGGGCCGAGCATGGTTTTTACCAATGTCTACAATCCGCGGTCAGCAATCAATCGAAAAGACGAATATCAAACTACGCTTGTATGCCGGGGAGCGACCATAGGCGCTAACGCGACTGTCGTTTGCGGCATCACGATCGGGGAGTATGCATTCATTGGCGCCGGGGCTGTGGTCAACCGTGATGTGCCTGACTTCGCCTTGTGCGTTGGTGTCCCCGCTCGCCAGATCGGTTGGATGAGTGAATTTGGCGAGCAGCTCGACCTGCCTGTCCAGGGTGATGGTCAGGCCGAGTGCCCGAACTCAGGCATTCGGTATGTACTGCAGGCTGGTCAATTGTCCCGCGGGTAACGGCCGAAACACGCAGGGTCGCAGATGGAAATTATGCAATTTATTGATTTGAAACGGCAGTACGAGCACTTGCAACCCGCCATTGAGCGTCGCATTAACAATGTCCTCGAACACGGCAAATTCATTCTGGGCCCCGAGGTCCGCGAGTTAGAGACGGCCCTGGCTGAATTTTGCGGCGCGCGACATGCGATCGGTGTCGGCAATGGTACCGATGCGCTGCAGCTTGCGCTTATGGCTGAGGGCGTCGGGCCGGGTGACGCCGTGTTTACCTCGGCATTTTCGTTTTTTGCCTCAGCGGAAGTCATCAGCCTGGTCGGAGCGACGCCGGTTTTCGTCGATATTGAAGAAGATACCTACAATATCTGCCCCAAGGCGCTGGGGGAGGCGATCGAGTCTGTTTCCCGGGCCGGTGAATTAAGGCCGCGCGGTATTATCGCCGTCGACCTGTTCGGCTTGCCGGCAAATTACACCGCGATTGAAGCGGTCGCAGACCGGTTCGACCTGGTTCTTATCGAAGATGCTGCGCAGAGTTTCGGTGCACTTTGTGGCGATCGAAAAGCAGGGCAGTTTGGCAAGATTGCGGCGACGAGTTTTTTCCCGGCCAAACCGCTCGGGTGCTACGGTGACGGCGGCGCCGTTTTCACCGACGACGATGAGTTGGCCGAGCGAATCAGGTCACTGCGTGTTCACGGAAAGGGTGCCGACAAGTACGACAATGTTCGCATCGGCACAAACAGTCGACTTGATACTCTGCAGGCGGCGATCTTGCTGGAAAAAATGGCAGTGTTCGCTGGTGAGCTTGACGCGCGCGAACGCTTGGCAAATCAGTATAGCGCTCTTCTGGGTCAGAATTTTCACGTGCCTGTCGTTCCCGAGGGCTACCGATCTGCGTGGGCCCAATACACCGTGCGGCCGCGCCATGGCACGCGTCAATCATGGCAGGAGAAGCTGGCCAGTGACGGCATCCCTTCAGCGATCTATTACGGCAAGCCGCTGCATTTACAGCCGGCGTTTGCTGATCTGGGAGGCAAGACCGGCCAGTATCCGGTCGCTGAAAGCTGTTCAGAATCTGTTTTTAGTTTGCCAATGCATCCCTACATGGCGCCTGAAGAGTTTGATCGAGTTGTAAAAGCGTTGCAGGCATAGCCAGCCATTGGGCAGCATGATGTCCAAGGTGTTGTCAATATTCCGGCGATCACCGTTTGCCAGGAATGTTCTGTTGATGTCATCTGCTACGAGCTTGGGCCAGCTGCTCGTCGTCGCCGCGGCACCAATCCTGACTCGCCTGTTTACTCCGGAGGATTTCGGTGTCCTCGGCGTGTATGCGTCTATCCTCGGAATCTTGTCGGTGGTGGCGAGTTTGCGTTACGAGCAGGCTATTCCACTGCCAAAAAGCGACGCGGTTGCCGCAAACGTGCTCGTTGCGGCGCTCTTCTTTGCCGTGGTTATCAGCCTGGCAACGGGTATTGCGATCTACGTTTTCGAGACGAGCATTGCTGAACTCGTCGCATTGCCAGGCCATGAGTACACGCTATACCTGATTCCGGTCGGCGTGCTGCTCGTTGGCGCCTTTCAGTGTCTGAGCAATTGGGCAATTCGAAAAGAGGCTTTTTCGGCCATAGCCCATACAACACTGCTGCAGGGTGGTGGCTCGGTTGTAACCCAATTGGCTGCGGGGTTCGTCGGTGCCGGTGCGACAGGACTGATCATTGGCCAGATCGTGGGGCAGGTAGCCGGGCTCGGCCGCCTGGCCAAGCTGCTTGTCAATGATTCCGGCAGGCCAATGCAATCTGTGTCGCCGCACAAACTTAAGCGTGTGATTGGTCGATATCGGAGTTTTCCGCTGGTCTTCTCGTGGTCGGCCCTCCTGAACAGTGTTGGATTGATGGGTCCAACCATTCTTCTAGCAGCGTTTTATGGTGCCGCTGTCGTGGGCTGGTACGCCCTCGTGCAAAGAATACTCGGCGTACCGACGTCATTGCTCGGGCGCGCGGTTACCAATGCGTTTTTTAGTGAATCCGCCCGTCTCGCCCGTGAAGACCCGCCAGAACTTGGCCGCCTTTTCCTGCGCGTGCTCAAAAACCTGACTCTGATGGGTGTTGTTACTATTGTGCCCCTTGGGATTATTTCACCCTGGCTCTTTCCGTTCGTATTCGGCGACAACTGGGTTACCGCCGGCCGCTACGCACTAATTCTGACACCAATGATCCTGCTGCAATTCTTGACATCGCCGTTCGGTGTCATACTCGCAGTCCTTGAGCGTAAAGATCTTGCGATGGTCAGAGAGACAGGCAGGGTATTGCTGGTGGGTGCTGCGTTGTTTTACGCAAACGCGAGGAATTTCGAGCCCGAGCCGGCCGTCATGCTGTTGAGTTTTGCGGGCATTCTGAGCTACCTGCTGCACCTGTTCGTGTCGTGGCGAGCAATCCAGCAACGTATCGCTACGGCAGCATTGCGGCAGTGAATATTATCGTCAGGCACCCCGCCAATCGAGTGGCCGAACGAAACTACATTTATGACGTCGTATTCGGCGAGTTCCTTGGGCTGTCGTATTCCATGATTCCGGAACAGCGAGCGGACGTAAGCATTACCTGTGGGGAAATGGCGGGCACGCTGACGATAGCCGACGTGCTGCTGCAAATTCCCCACGAAGACTGGTTGCGGCCAAATTCGTTGCCAGCGCTGCCGCTGTTGAATTTTGATCTACCCCGGGAGCTCATCGAAACCAACGAATCTGCATCACCTGCCGTGCCTGTGCTGTTTGGTAAGCCGCTCGACACCGGCAACCTCATGGACGTCCGACGTCACTCCATCGATGCCGGCATCGACTTTTTCGGTGCGGTTTTCTTCATGTTGACGCGCTACGAGGAGGCCTGTCCGACAGCACTGGATCAGCATGATCGATTTCCCTCCAGCGCATCTATGGCGGTTCAGGCGGATATCATCGAACGGCCAATTGTTAACGAATATGTTGAGATTATCTGGGCAAGCCTTAAATACCTGTTTCCGATGCTGGTACGCAAACCACGGAGCTACAGCGTCTCGCTGACGCATGACGTCGATCGGATCTATGACACCCGCGGCCAATCATGGCTGCAAGTCGCGAGGAATACGCTGGGGGATTTGACCAGGCGCAAAGATCTCGCGCTCGCGGCCACCCGGGTTCGCTCGAAATTTGCATCCAGCCGCAACGATTTTCAGCATGAGCCGTCCAACACATTCGAATTCATTATGGATTGCAGTGAAGCCCACAACACGCACAGTTCGTTTTTCTTCATTGCGCATCGCGGAGCCGACGGCCTCGATGGTGATTACGATATCGATACGCCATGGGTTCGTAGTTTGCTCCGCGACATAGGGGCGCGCGGACACCAATTGGGCCTGCACGGGAGTTACCACTCATACAGGGATGGGAAGCAGCTGGCCGCTGAGTTCTCGAAGCTAAAGAGGCTCGCGGGGGAAGAGGGTGTCAGCCAGGACAAATGGGGTGGCAGGCAGCACTATCTGCGCTGGGCACTGCCTGCGACCTGGCAGGGCTGGGCGGATGCCGGCCTGGACTTCGATAGTACGCTGTCCTTTCCGGAGGTCTGCGGGTTTCGAACTGGTACGTGTTGGGAGTACCCGGTTTTTAACCTGAAATCCAGCACAGCGTTACCACTACGCGAGCGACCGCTTATCGTTATGGAGACGTCTTTGTTCAGCGAGTGCTATATGAATTTGACGCCTCGGGCTGCGTTCGAGGCAATCGAAAAACTGTCATCAGTTTGCCGTGCGTTTGATGGTCAATTTACGCTACTTTGGCATAACGACAACCTGGCACAGGCAAACTGGAGGCAGCTGTACCGAGAGGTACTGGAGGCGATAACCTAGCTGTCGGTCGAGTCGAACCGGTTTTTCGGTAACTGCATCATGCCGCTGTCAACCGGCGTATGAAATCGAAATTCTGATAGCAGTCTTGGCGGAACAGGTCGCGTGGAAACGTGCTGTCGCGTAAACGATTAAGCAGCTCATCTGACTGTTTTTCGATCTTCCGGGAAATTTTGGTTTTACGCCGATTGGCGTTCCGATCAAGGTCCTTGCTACGGGTATGGTGAATGACATCGGATTCCCGGTGGTACACGTCAAGTTGCGCAAACATTTCGCAGATATGCGCTGCCGAGTCGATATTTGCAAACTGGAAATCCATTGTTTTCTCGAATCGTGGTCGCAGCGCCATGTAACGAAGTTCATTCTCCAGCCAGTCACACAGATTTTCCTGGATAGGTGTTAACGGCAGCGGAAATTCGAAAAGTGATTTTTTCAAATTTAGTGGCAGCCGCCACGGCCGATCCGAATGGCTTGGATACGATTTGCGATTCATGTAGCTGCTGGTAACTTCCATCGGGTCACGCAGCAAATGGATGACCGAAATGGCGGGGAAAACATCCAGGAAGGTTTCCGCGAGAACCCGGATAAACAGCTGCGTTGATTCGAAATACGCGCCGCGTTCAGCAACGATTGCCTCGATGATGTTTGCTTTTTCAGTAACCTCTGCATGCGGTAGCCCGTTATTGACATCGATCATGACCTGGTCAAAGCAATGCGGCTCGGCAGCATGAAAAGCGGGCACATCCGTGCAGTGAGTGAACAGATTGGAAAGATATCGTGTGCCGGATCGCCCGATGCTGGATGCAAAAATTACCATGGCTTCGTTAAAGTTCTCTGGCAGGTAAAAAAACGGCAACGCAGAATAACCTTATCCATGGTTCTGGCGCCAGTGGTATGGGTTCCGCTGCACTCTCTGGCATAATCGCTCGATAGCGGAATCCATCGCTGGGAGATTGTACAAACACATGGGGCAGGCCGACTACAGGATTTGCGTGCGGTGCATCATGGATAGCACGGATCACGACATTGCTTTTGACGATGAGGGCGTCTGTAATCATTGTCGCGATTATGAGGCCATTGAACGGGCGCAGCCGCCGTTGGCGGAAAGAGAGCGGCAGCTTGAGTCCCTGGTTGCCAAAATCAGCCAGGCTGGCAAACGTCAGGACTATGACTGCATTGTAGGTATGAGCGGTGGTGTCGACAGTTCCTACCTGGCATACCTGGCGAAATCTCGCGGGTTACGGCCATTGGCCGTACACGTCGATGCCGGCTGGAATTCGGAGCTGGCCGTCAAGAATATCGAGAGCCTGGTCAAAGCGCTCGATATCGACCTCGTAACATTCGTGGTTGACTGGAAGGAAATGCAGGACCTGCAGGTAGCGTTTCTACGATCGGGTGTCGCCAATCAGGATATTCCACAGGACCACGCGTTTATCGCGGGCGTGTTCAGAATTGCGAGCAAACACCGAATCAAATATGTTTTGAGCGGCGGAAATAACTCGACGGAAGGTATCTTGCCTGAATCCTGGGGCTACAGTGCGCTTGATCTGAGACACATCAAGGGAATTCACAAACGTTTTGGTCGGGGGCGGTTGTCGCAATATCCGACCATCAATTTCTTTCAGTATTACATCTACTATCCCATGCTTCGCGGCATTCGCACGGTCCGCCTGCTAAACTATATTGACTACAACAAGAAAGAGGCGATGGACAAGCTTTCGACTGATTTCGGCTGGCGCTACTACGGCGGCAAGCACTTCGAATCCCGCTATACCAAGTTCTTTCAGTCCTACTATCTCCCGCAGCGATTCGGTTACGACAAGCGACGTGCACATTTGTCGAGTCTTGTCGTTTCCGGCCAGCTGGAGCGATCCGCCGCGCTCGAAGAATTTGCAGAGCCAGGCTATTCCCCGGAGTCACTGCGGGAAGAGCGAGCATTTATTATCAAGAAACTGGGTATATCAGAAGATGAATTCGACAAAATCCAGCACTCGCCCAAGCGAACCTACAAGGATTATCCCTCGAGTGAGGCATTGTTCGGACTCAAAGACCGCGCAAAAAGTATTCTTGCGAGAATCTAGGCAACAGAGTTGCCAGGCTTCCTGATGCATTTGACGCGGCGCTAGGACGTCTTCTCGCAATGTACCTCCATATCATCGTTACCCCGTTTGAGCATGAAAGCCGGGTCCTCAAGCAATGTCAGGTGGCCGCTGAATTCGACGGCAACAAACCGCGCATGGTCATAGCGCTCTGGGAACCAGGGCTGGAGCAGCAAGAAGTACTTGATGATGGTTTGAGCGTGTGGCGCGTGTCCCTCAAAAGCCGTTCCTGGCCAAAGAACCTGGTGGTGCAGGTGATCAAGTACTTCGAATTCGCGTACCGCATTCTCGCGCGTATGAGATCGAGTGATATAACGGTGATTACCGCACACAGTGTTGCGGCGTTGCCCGTGGGTGTCGCGCTCAAATGGCTGACAAACACACCGTTGATCTACGACGCTCACGAACTGGAATCTGAAGCAAATGGCCTCAGCCCGGTGCGCAGGGTGCTTACGCGCAGAATGGAGGGCCTCTGGATCAGGGCGGTCGATCGCGTTGTCACCGTTTGCGACAGTATCGCAGACTGGTATGTTGCGACGTTTCCGATTGAACGACCCCTCGTCGTACGCAATGTGCCCATTCGAGCGGGTACTCCGGAGGCCAAATCAACCGTGCTCCGAGATGAGCATGGTGTTCCAGCGAACGAATTGCTGTTCCTGTACCAGGGTTCGCTGGCACCCGGACGAGGCATCGGTTCTCTCCTTACCGTTTTTGCCAGGCCCGAAATGCGCAGTCATTTCGTTGTGATGGGCTATGGGGAGCTGGAGGCACAGGTAAGAGAGGCGGCGGCGGAGTCCCCCAATATTCATTTTCAACCTGCCGTACCGCCGGAAAAAGTGTTGTTTTATACATCGAGCGCTGATATCGGTTTGTGCCTTATCGAGAATACCTGCCTCAGCTACTATTACTCATTGCCCAACAAGCTTTTCGAATACCTGTTGAGCGGACTACCCGTGCTGGTCAACGATATGCCGGAACAGCGCCGTATCGTTGAGGAATTCAATTGCGGATGGGTGGTACCCGAGGCGCAGGCTGAACAGGAGGCGCTGTTATCATCGATAGAAAAAGATCAGTTTGAGGTGCGCAGGGCAGGTGCGATAAGGGCCGGAGAAAGCTTCGAATGGGCGGCCGAGGCGACAAAGCTTCAGGCGCTGTATGCGACCCTCGCATCCGTCAACCGGAATTGAAACAGCCGGAATTTTACGGTTGAATCACCGCATTGAACGTGCGATTGATTGTCGCTATGATCCCTGCGCGATTCCGACTCACTCACCACAACAGTAACCACGAAAGGTTGTCATGTCCGTAGCCAATGCAGAATTGCGCCCCGATCGGAGAGTGGTAATCGCGGATTGTCAGCTCGGCAATATGGGTTCTGTCGCAAATATGGTGAAGCATGTCGGCGGGACTCCGATCATCAGCCAGGATGCTGACGTCATCGCTGAATCCACGCACCTGATTCTTCCCGGTGTCGGCAACTTCCAATATGGAATGAAGCAGCTGCACAAGCTGGGATTCATCGATGTACTCAACGCAGCGCGGGACAAAGGGACGCACATCTTGGGCATCTGCCTGGGGATGGCGCTGATGACGAAGTGGAGCGACGAGGGCAACTGTGACGGTCTGGGCTGGTTCGACTTCAGAACGGTAAGGTTCCCAAGTCAGCTCGACTCCGGCGAGCGCCTCCTGGTGCCGCATATGGGTTGGAATCAGATCGATCCAGCGCCAGCAGCAACGGAATTTGTTGCGGTTCCATCGCCGTCGCGATTCTACTTCGTCCACTCATATTTCGTAGACGGCGCCGATAAAGTCGACTGTCGTGCGACGACCGTTTATGGCGATACAAAGTTCGCCAGCGCAATAGGCCGTGACAATGTCATCGGCGTGCAGTTTCACCCGGAAAAAAGTCACAAATTCGGAATGGCATTCATGCGCGACTTCCTGGCGCGTTAGTCGAGTATGTTTTCGTCACGTGTGATTCCATCCCTGACGCTGATCGACGACGGGCTATACAGAACAAAAAAATTCAAGAAGCCGTCCTACGTCGGTGATCCTCTCAACGCCGTCAGGATTTTCAATGAGAAGGAGGTGGACGAACTTTTCGTCCTGGACATCACTCCGTCGCATACCTGGGATGAGGGCCGCCTGCAGTTGCTGACCGAGATGGCCGAAGAAGCTTTCATGCCCATGGGACTGGGCGGCAATATTTCGAGCGTGACGCATGTTGAGCGTGCGTTCGAGATGGGCTATGACAAAGTTGTTATCAATTCAGCTGCAATCAGCAATACGCCTCTCATAAAGGAGCTGGCGGGTCGCTTTGGCGGGCAGAGTATCGTGGTTTCAATTGATGTCGGCAAGAAGATGTTTGGCGGTGCATCAGTCTACGCAGACCTGGGCCGCAAGACGGCCGATATCGATCCGGTTGAGCATGCACAGAAATGCGAGCAGGCAGGCGCTGGAGAAATTGTAATTCGTTCAATTGCTCATGACGGTCTGATGGATGGGTTTGATCTTGACCTGATTGCCCGTGTGTCGTCAGCCGTGTCAGTACCGGTGGTGGCCGCAGGGGGTGCCGGCTCGCTCGAAGACTTAAGCCTTGCGATGGAAGCAGGCGCTCACGCGGTGACCGCCGGCAGTATGTTTGTCTACCACGGGCCGCACCGCGCCGTGCTTATCAACTATCCTGATACAGAGGAATTAAACAGGATCTTTAGCCGTTCCAAAGCGACTGTCAAGGCCGCGCCCTGATTTCTGATGGCACTGATGGCGATGAAATCGATCAGTTTCGGCCGTGCAGCTCTCTAGTATCCCCGCCAATATGACGAATCAGCCTGAAAACTACAGAGTCTGTTCCCGGACAGTAATGGATACGTCCGATACGGCAATTGTTTTTGACCAGGATGGTGTGTCGAATCATTGGTGGGGCTGCAAACAGCGCCTGGAAACGGAAGTCATTCCCGGTGCCGCCGGCCTTGCAAAGGCCAGCGAGATCGCTCAACAGATTCGGGATGAAAACCGTAACAGAGAGTACGATTGCCTGATTGGCGTCAGTGGCGGAATCGACAGCAGCTATGTTGCCTACTGGGTCCGTAAACTGGGTCTGCGGGCGTTGGCGGTACATGTCGACAATGGCTGGAATTCCGAACTCGCCGTAGCGAATATCAAGAAAATATTAACCACGCTGGAAATCGACCTGCACACGGTTGTGCTTGACTGGCCGGAGTTCAGGGATCTGCAGAGGAGTTTCTTTTATTCCTCCGTACCCAACTGCGAAATTCCTACAGACCACGCGATCGTGTCATCGCTTTTTCATCTGGCGCGGAAAATGAATATCCGTTACATAATCAGCGGCAGCAATGTGACATCCGAAGGCGTGTCGCAGGAAAATGTCGGGCACGACGCTAAAGACTGGACGCATATTGCCGCGATTCAAAAACGTTTTGGAACACGCAAGCTCAAGAGCTTTCCGAGGCTGACGGAACTCGGCCTCGCGCGCTCAATCGTAGTTGATCGCGTACGGTTCATCCCGATTCTGAATTATCTCGATTACGATCGTCACGCAGCGATCGAGACACTGGCCAGCGAACTGGGGTGGCGCGACTACGGTCGAAAACACGGGGAATCTACATTCACGCGATTTTTCCAGGAGTACTACCTGCCGGAGAAGTTTGGCTTTGACAAGCGACGCATGCACTTTTCTTCACTGATCTGCGCCGGTCAGATGACCAGGGAAGAAGCGCTGCAAAAGCTTGCAGAACCGATGTACGAGCCGGACGAACTGGCTGCCGATATTGAATTTTTCCGCAAGAAGCTACAATTTTCGGAACAAGACCTCGATGGCATCATGTGCGCCAGACCCGAGCTGCATACGAAATACAAAACGGGCCTGATTTTCAAGGGCGCGCAGTCACCGCTGTTTTCCTGGATGCGCAACCTGGCGACGGGGAGAAAATGACTTGGCAATGCGGCGGGTTTGGATGACCGGGCGGCACGGCGCATGACACGAAGCAACGTGCACATTTATCCCTCGGTGTTCAAATACGAATCGAGAATGCTGAAGGAGACGCAGAGTATTCTTGACGCCAACCTGTGCGACAAAGTGATCATTCTCGCTAGCTACGCAGACGAGTTGCCGGAAGTTGAAGCAATTGACGGCAATCGCACCGTCGTGCGACTACGGCTTTTTTTCTCACGATTTCCCAAGAACCTGGTGACAGAGTCTTTCAAATTTACGGAACTGATGATCAGGTCGCTCTGGGCGTTGCGGCGGGTACGGGTGACGCACGTCAATGCGCATTCCCTTTCGGTGCTGCCGACGGCCGTGTTGTTCAGACTCTTCAAGCGAGCTCGTGTAATCTACGATGCGCATGAGCTTGAGACAGAGCGCTGGGGACTAACCGGTGCCCGCAAGCGAGTTTCGAAACTCATGGAGCGGACGCTGATGCCCTTCGTGTCGACAATTGTCGTGGTCGGCCCGTCAATCGCCAACTGGTACAGGCAGCACTACCCGGGCAAGCCAGTTTTCGTGGTCAGAAACATCCCTCACATTGCATCTCAGCGTAGCCAGGATCCAACGGTCTTAAGAAAGCACATTGGCGTATCGGATAGCGTCATTCTTCTGATCTACCAGGGATTGTTCGCAGAGGGTCGCGGCATAGCGATGATGCTGGCGGCGCTCCGCAATACGGAAAATGCCAACGTGCATTGTGTTTTCATGGGCAATGGACCGCTGGAACCCGCCATAGCACAGGAAGCCGAACAAGCGCGCAACGTCCACCTGATCCCCCCGGTGGCGCCAGACGAGGTGCTCGCGTATTCCTGCGGCGCGGACGTGGGGCTGTGCATGATCGAAGATTGTTGCCTGAGCTATCACCTGAGCCTGCCAAACAAGTTTTTTGAATACATCTCTGCCGGTTTGCCCCTGATTATTTCGCCGTGCCCGGATCAAGAGGAAATAGTCGCTGCCTGCGGCAATGGCTGGATCGTCAGTGAGTCGGAAAGTGGGCTGACGGAATTTCTCGACCAACTCACGCGGGAAGAATTGCAAGGCAAAAAGATTGCGGCGAGTAAATCGAGAAGCCGGTTCGACTGGGACAAAGACGCCAGGAAGTACGTAAAGATATTCCAGTGAGCAAACCATTAAATGTATGGATTGTCACCGTCGGTGAGCCACTACCGCTCGACGGCCCCAACGTGCGGCTGTATCGCAGCGGCATCCTGAGTTACCTGATGGCCGAGCAGGGTCACAGTGTCACCTGGTGGTCGTCAACCTTTGATCATGTTGCCAAGGTGCAGCGCGAAAGTCAGGAAAGAGACATTGTATTACAGCACAACCTGACATTAAGCCTGATGCGCGGACTTGGCTACCGTCGCAACGTCTCTTTCCGCCGGCTGCTGGATCACGTATTCCTTGCTCGCGAGTTCAGAAAGCTCGCACCGACAAGACGCAAACCTGACGTCATACTCGTTTCTTATCCCACTATCGAACTTTGCTATGAAGCCATTCGTTTTGGCAAAAAATACGGCGTCCCGGTTGCAGTCGACGTCCGGGATTTGTGGCCGGATATCTTCGAACAGGCATTTCCGCGCGGCATGAGGAAAGCGGTTCACACACTGTTTTTTCCTCTTAACCGGAAGGCGCGACGAGTGTTTCAATCTGCAAACGCGATTACCGGGATTACCGACGAGATTGTCGACTGGGCAATTCGCAAGGGCGGTTCTGCGCGTCGAGCGCTGGACCGCGCATTTCCTTTCGCCTATGACGCATCGGAGTCAGTGGATGAAGACAGGGCGGCAGCTGTCGATTTCTGGCAGCAACATGGCATCAATGAAAACGGGTGGAATATCTGTTTCTTTGGCACGCTTGGTCGGCAATTCGACCTGGGGACCGTCATCGGTGCGGCGCGCAGACTGTCGCAAACGCATCCGGAAGTCAGGTTCGTGATCTGCGGTGAGGGAGACCTGAAAAAACAGTTCGAACAACTGGCAGGTGACGTTCCATCGGTGGTGTTTCCCGGTTGGGTAAATCGCGTCCAGATCAGGGTCCTGATGGAAATATCACGCCTTGGGCTTGCGCCGTATTACCCATCCGCAGATTTCATGATGAGTCTCCCCAACAAGCCGATCGAATATATGTCTGCCGGGCTTCCGGTGCTGTCGACTATCGGCGGTGTCCTCGGAGATTTGCTTAGGCAAAAAGGTGCCGGAGTCGTATGTGAGGGCGCCAATGCAGAGTCCTTGTCGGCAAATATAGTCGAACTCATCAATAGTCCGGACAAAATTGCACAAATGCGCGCGGCTTCCCTCGAGTTGTTTCAGGAGCGCTTCGACGCACAGCATGTGTATGCCGAATTCAGCCAGTATCTGCAGGAATTAGCTCAATCAGCGTGAGTGGCTTCGAGCAACACACCGTCGTGCAATTGATCTATACTCCACGCGCGATCGGCTACAGAGCGGTGCCAGGATCGGAATGAATTCTGACAGCGGACATTCGAATTTTCAGACGGTAACCGAGATGCCGGGTGATCCGGTTTCGCGCATCCAGATAACGAGACTCCTGAGTCGGTATGGATGGGCAGCAGGCTATTGTCAGAACAAGGACGTTGTCGAAGCCGGTTGCGGTGCCGGGCCAGGCCTTGGGTTGCTCGAGCAGGCTTCCAAATCACTGGAAGCGGGCGACTACTGCGAGCCTATTCTTGAACGGGCAAGGAGTCACTACGGAGAGCGGATTCCACTCAGTTGCTTCGACGCCCTTCAGATGCCGTTTGCGGACGCATCCAAGGATGTCGTCGTCTTGTTCGAGGCCATCTACTATCTGCCGAGCGCAAGCGATTTCCTGGTTGAATGCAAGCGTGTACTACGGCCCGGTGGAATCGTGTTGCTGGCTACGGCCAACAAGGATTTATGGGATTTTCACCCCAGTGCATTCAGCGTCAGGTACTACGGGGTGGTGGATCTAAAAGAACTGTTCGCCGAGCATGGATTTGCGACACAATTCTTTGGGTTTGAACGAGCGGGACAGCCTTCGATCCGGGCGAAGGCGCTACGACTGATAAAACGAATCGCCGTTGCCAGTCGACTGATGCCAAAAACAATGGCTGGAAAACGCTGGCTAAAGCGACTGATTTTCGGCGCCCCGGTGCCGATGCCTAACGAATTGGTTCGTGTCGCAGACATGCCGCCCGATCCGGAGTTGCTAGCGGATTCCCGCCCGGATACAGTGCACCGGATTATTTATTGTGCAGCAACACTCGCTGGTCAGGATTGCGATTAACGGAAACCGGATGGAGACACGATGTTAGCGAAAAGGGAGATCCCATTCTTCAATTATCCTGCGGTTTTCGCAGCCGATAGTGAAGAAATCATGGCGTCGATCAGCGCCGTGCTTGCGCGGGGTGCCTATATCATGCAGGCGGAATTGACGGAGTTCGAGACGCAGCTGGCGAAATACGTGGGCATGAAGCACGCCATCGGCGTTGGTGATGGCACCATGGCAATTCTGCTGCCGTTGCTGACCTGCGACTTGAGCCCAGGCGATGAGGTAATCGTGCCTTCTCACACATTTGTGGCATCTGCCGCCGCAATTCATCACGCCGGCGGCACGCCCGTGCCCGTTGACTGCGGCGCCGATCACCTGATCGACGCGAAATCAGTGCGGGCAGCCCTGAGCGACAGGACGCGCGGCATAATGCCCGTGCAACTCAATGGGCGTACAGCTGCAATGGACCCCATCATTGAGCTGGCACAAGAAAACGACCTGTTCATCGTTGAAGATTCCTGCCAGGCATTGGGCTCGACTTACAAAGGACGGCCGGCCGGTTCGTTTGGAATAGCGGGCGCCATTAGCTTTTATCCATCCAAGACACTGGGGTGTCTTGGTGACGGCGGCGCAGTGCTGACCAATGATGAAACGGTCGCTCACAAGGTACGCTCGTTACGTGATCACGGGCGTGATGCGAGCGGCGAGGTATCGCGCTGGGGCTTCAATACGCGTCTGGATAACGTGCAGGCGGCCGTGCTGAATATCAAACTGAAAAGCTACGACAAAGCCATCAGTCACCGACGACGACTGGCGGCAGTTTATGAGGAGCGCCTGCGGGGCGTATCGCAACTCCTGCTCCCACCGGCGCCGGATGCGTCGCCGGATCATTTCGATATTTATCAGAATTACGAAATTGAAGCAGAGTCTCGTGATGCATTGCGTCAGCACCTTGTGGACAATGGCGTGCATACTATTCTGCAATGGGGAGGTATGGCGATACATCAGTTTTCCAAACTGGGATTCGACCAGACGCTGCCTTATACAGAAAGAATGGTAGACCGCTTCATGCTGCTGCCGATGAATACGTCCCTGAGCGATGCAGATATTCACTATGTGTGTGATCAAATCCTGGCATTTTACGAATCCTGATGGATCGCTGCCTACCACTGTTTTCGGATGAGCAATGACCAATAAAAAACCGACGCCGGTATCCGCCGGGTTACGGACCACGGCGGAACAAGAGGAAGCCGGAAAAAATAAATCCTGTTTTGAGAGGAACTCATCTTCGTGGGAACAGAAGATGGAAACCTTTCCGAAATATGTGCGGCGGCAGAATCTTACCCGCTTCATCGCGCTGTACGAGATATTCAAACGAGTCCTTAACGTCAAGGGCTCGATCGTTGAATGTGGCGTCAATCACGGATTTGGCGTGATGACCTGGGCCAAACTGTCTGCAATCCTTGAACCCGTAAACCTGACGCGACGCATTTACGGTTTCGATACGTTTTCCGGGTTTCCGAAAATTGCCGAGGAAGACCTGTCGGACCACAGCGCGCACGTCCGCGAAGGCGACCTGTTCGCTGATTCCTATGACGAGATCATGGCGCTGACGGCCATTCACGACAGCACTCGGTTTATCGGCCATGTGCCGAAAGTGGAGCTTGTGCGCGGCGACGCGGTGAAAACCATCCCTGAATTCATTACGAGCAATCCACACGTCGTTGTCAGCCTGCTGTTCCTTGACTTCGATTTATACGAACCGACCAAAGTGGCGCTCGAAAACTTTCTCCCGCGGATGCCCAAGGGAGCAGTCATCGCTTTTGACGAGCTGGACAATCCGCTTTGGCCCGGAGAGACGCAGGCAATGCTGGAATTCCTCAAGGAACATCGTTTCCGGCTGGAGCGCTGCCCGTTTGACCCCTATATTGGTTTCGCTGTCCTGGATTAGAACCTATGCGCGAAAATGCGACCAGGTGCAAAGTGACAACGCTCGCAAGCAAGATTCGACGCAGCGTTGTGGAGATGACGCACCTCGGCAAAAGTTCACATGTCGGATCCGCTTTGTCGATAGCCGATATCCTTGCAGTGTTGTACGGCGAAATCCTGCAGGTCGATCCGGACGAACCGTCGAAGGCCGATCGGGACCGGTTTCTGCTGAGCAAAGGTCACGCCGGAGCCGCAGTTTATGCTGCACTCGCGCATTCTGGATTCATGCCTGAGGACGTCCTGGCTCAGCATTATCAGAATGGTTCAAAGCTCAGCGGGCATGTGTCCCACAAAGGCGTGCCGGGCGTTGAGCTGTCAACCGGGTCGCTCGGTCACGGACTGGGTGTCGCGACCGGCATGGCGAAGGCAGCAAAACTTCAAAAACGCGACCATCGGGTCTATTGCCTGCTGAGTGATGGTGAATGTGATGAAGGGTCCAATTGGGAGGCAATCCTGTTCGCTGCCCACCACAAGCTGGACAACCTGACGGCCATCGTCGACTACAACAAGATCCAGAGTCTCGCGCCCGTAGCGGACACGCTAGGACTGGAACCATTCGCCGACAAGTGGAAAGCGTTTGGCTGGAACGTTGTCGAAGTTGACGGTCATGATCATGCTGATTTGCGTGCGGCATTCGCCAATGGCCAGCCTGCGAGTGGCCAACAACCGAATTGCGTCATCTGTCATACCACCAAGGGCAAAGGTGTGTCCTTCATGGAAGACAGCGTTTTGTGGCATTACCGGACACCCCAGGGCGACGAGTACGATGCGGCCGTAAAGGAACTGGATAATGCGTGACAGCGTAGTCGGCAGGTTGACTGAGCTTGCCCAAGAGGATCAGCGCATCATTCTGATTACCGGCGACCTGGGCTTCGGAGTATTGAATGAATACCGTGAAAAGTGCGCCGACCAGTTCATCAACGCAGGTGTCGCCGAGCAGAACATGACCGGCGTGGCGACCGGAATGGCGCTGGAGGGCATGATTGTCTTTACCTATTCGATCGGGAATTTCCCGACGCTGCGTTGCCTGGAACAGATTCGCAACGATGCCTGTTACCACAATGCGAACGTAAAAATACTGGCGGTAGGAGGCGGCTTCTCTTATGGCCAGCTGGGCATGTCGCATCACGCGACCGAAGACCTGAGCATCATGCGAGCGCTTCCGAACATGCAGGTCATTGCGCCGTCAGACCCCTGGCAGGCGCGCCTTGCTGTGGATTTCCTGGTCGAGCATCCCGGGCCGTGCTACCTGCGCATCGACAAGTCGGGCGCGGGTCTTGAGCCTCCGGAGGAGGGCGGATTCACTGCAGGCAAGGCTCGCGTACTCAGCGAAGGCAGTGACATCGCAATCATCGGCGCTGGCGGTATTCTTGCTGAATGCATAGAGGCCGCTGATGGGCTCAAGGGTGCAGGCGTATCCGCCGGCGTGATTGAAATGGCCACGGTGAAACCGGTCGACGTCGACGCTATTCTCGCAGCGGCCCGGCGTGTACCCGTAATCGTGACCGTCGAGGAGCACTCAGTAATTGGCGGCCTGGGTGGCGCAGTTGCCGAAGTTCTCGCGGAACATGGCTGTCCTGCTCGTCTCGTTCGTATCGGACTCCCTGACGTCTACTCCAGTGTCGTTGGTTCGCAGGAGTACCTGCGGAATTACTATGCAATGGACGCGGCTGCAATTGTGCAGAGAACAAAAGCGGCAGTAGCTGCCTGAAAACGATGCAGCGATTGGTTGATATCATTGTCTCCCTGCTGGGCCTGATAGTGGCCGCGCCAATACTGCTCGTATTCATTATTGCTATCTGGCTGCAGGATTTTCATTCGCCCTTCTACGTTGCTGATCGCATCGGCCGGCATGGGCGCAAATTCAGAATGGCGAAACTGCGCTCGATGGTGGTCGATGCCGATCGCAGCGGGGTCACGTCTACTTCCGAGAACGACCAGCGAGTCACCACGGTTGGACGGTTGATTCGGGCCTTCAAGCTGGATGAAATCACACAGCTTTTCAACGTACTCAAGGGTGAAATGAGCCTGGTCGGACCGCGGCCCAATGTCATGCGCTGGGGCGTCGAGCTGTATACCGATGTTGAGAAGCAGCTGCTGACGGTACGCCCCGGCATAACCGACCTTGCTTCCATCGTCTTCGCCGACGAAGGTGCGATTCTCGCGGATCGGGAGAATCCGGATCTTGCCTATAATCAGCTAATCAGGCCCTGGAAAAATCGACTGGCCCTCGTCACCGTCGGAAATTGTTCCATGAGTTGCTACCTGCGCATCATCTGGCTGACGATTGTCGGCATCCTATCGAGGCCGATGGCGCTTGCCGGGGTCCAGGACATCCTGCGGGGCCTCGGCGCTGACGAAGACCTGCTGCGGGTTGCCAACAGAACAGAACCCCTGGCGCCGGCACCACCGCCCGGAGCCAGTGAGATAGTCACCTCCAGGGAATTCGCGTAGACTCGCGCGCAACCTTTCCGGGAAATCCCCGACTTGGGCTGCGGAGACAAAACCAACCGGCACCCCGACTTCCGTCGCTTCCAGCTCGTCCGACCTGGCGTTCCAGCCAGCCGGTGCCGATGTGCCAGCGCGCGGCTGCCGGAAGACTGTCTGGACCGAGTCTAAACATCGACAGAATCGGGCAGCTCGGTCACACGCTGGAATAATTATGTCAAAGCGACCTCATATGTAGTAAATTAATCCCAGTTTTCAGGAACTTGGCAAATATATGGAGATTAATGCTTGATCGCGATTATTGGGAGGTGTCGCTTTCAAAATCAGTTTTCCTGTTACGTTTCAACTTTCCGAACCAATAAATATTTCGGCGCGGTCCACCGCACACGAATTCGCGCGTTAGTGAACCAGTTCTCTGAAAAACCCATCGACATTATGTCTAAATAAAAGCCAGCCACGGAATCAATAAGAAATGGATGAGAAGACCGTAAGAAATGGAATCCTGAGCCTGCCTCGGAGCGCAAAACAGGCGTTGATGCTTGGCGCTGATACCGTTGGCCTGGTCGCATCGATCCTGTTGGCGACATGGCTTCTGACATCGGCGGCGATCAGTTTTTCTGCACTGGCAATGCTGATTGGCGCAACACTTGTCGTCAGCGTGATGTCTGCGCGGTTGGAGGGTTTCTATCATTCAATCGTGCGCTATGTGGGCATGGACCTTGCCGTCTCCGGCGTCAAGGTGGCTTTGCTGTCTGCGATCACTATCGGGCTCGTCGCGAAATTTACGGCCGTCGGCGTTCATCCCGTAAAACTCGCCGTCAGTTTTTCAGGATTCTTCCTGCTCTACCTGCTGGGAAGTCGATACGCGGCACAGTACCTGCTAAATCGCCGCAACCCTGAACGTGAGCGTGTCATTATTTATGGCGCAGGTGAGGCAGGTGCTCGCCTGGTGCTGTCATTACAGGACGGCGATTCGTTTCTGCCAGTGGCCGTTGTTGACGACAAGACCATGTTGCAGGGCAACCGGGTTGGTGGAATCCTGGTTCATTCACGCCAGAACATTGAAAAACTGATCGAGAAATTCGACGTTACACGCGTGCTGCTGGCGTTACCTAGCGCATCGCGCCGACGTCGCCTGACCATCATCTCAAGTCTTGAAAAGCTCAACGTACATATTCAGACCATTCCGGACCTGAATCACCTGGTAAGCGGAAAAGCGCGGGTCAACGACCTGCGCGACGTAGACGTTGCCGACCTGCTGGGGCGAGACCCCGTTCCGCCTGACAGCAAACTGTTGCGCAAATCGGTGACCGGCAAATCTGTCATGGTGACCGGTGCCGGCGGCTCAATCGGTTCCGAGCTGTGCAGGCACGTACTGCGGCAAAATCCTAAAACGCTGGTTCTTTTTGAGATCTCGGAAGTGGCGCTGTACACGATTGAAAAAGAAATCCGCAAGCTTGCCAAGAAACACGACATCGAGTCGGAAATCGTTGGACTTCTTGGCTCGGCGCATCACCAGGATCGCGTTCAGGAGATCATGGTCTCGTTCGAGATCAAGACCGTCTATCACGCGGCGGCGTACAAGCACGTGCCGGTAGTGGAACAGAATATTCTAGAGGGCGTGCACAACAATATTTTCGGCACGCTGCACCTGGCCAGGGCTGCGGTGCAGGCCGGGGTCGAGACTTTCGTGCTTATCTCGACTGACAAAGCGGTCAGCCCGACCAACGTGATGGGCGCCACCAAACGCTTCTCCGAGCTGGTCTTGCAGGCAATGCAGGACCAACATGAAAACTGCTGCTTCTGCATGGTGCGGTTCGGCAACGTGCTGGAATCGTCAGGTTCTGTAGTGCCTTTGTTCCGCGAGCAGATTCGCGCAGGTGGACCGGTGACCGTCACCCATCGCGATATTATTCGCTTCTTCATGACCATTCCGGAGGCTGCGCAGCTTGTCATCCAGGCCGGCGCGATGGCGCGTGGCGGTGATGTGTTCGTGCTGGACATGGGCGAGCCGGTCAAGATCCAGGACCTCGCGCGGCGCATGATTCGTCTGATGGGTCTCACCGTCAGGGACGATGAAAACCCGGATGGCGATATCGAAATCGAATACACGGGATTGAGGCCTGCAGAGAAGCTCTATGAAGAGCTGATGATCGGGACCGATGTGTCTGGCACCAGCCATCCGCGCATCATGCGGGCCAATGAAGAATATATTGAAAGTGCGGCGCTTCTGCCGCTCATTGAACAACTGATGCAATGTTCGCGTTCACTGGATCGCGATTGCGTCCGCCAGGTGCTGCTGGACTCCGTCAGCGGCTACAAACCGACCAACGGCATTGACGACCTGGTCTGGGTGAGAAATCGCGCGATACGGCAGGTCGAGGAGTCAGAAAAGGTGGTCAGCCTGCCCCAGCGGTCTGCCTAGCCTGGTTTTAGCATCGATCTGCCCGGTCAGGCATCGGCAACAGCCAACGGTCAGCCAGGTCAAAAGCTGTTCTGATCGTCAGGAGTAAAGGCGAACTCAGGTCACACAGCAAATCGTGCGGCACGTCGTCGGAATTGCGCCTTGCGACGGTATAATACGGCCGTAAATTCTAATCTGAACAAAAAGTTACCGATGAATATTACAATATTCGGCTCCGGCTATGTCGGCCTCGTCACCGGGGCATGCATGGCCGAAATGGGCAATAACGTCGTCTGTGTTGATATCGACGAAGACAAGATTCGGCGCCTCAACGCCGGCGACGTCCCGATATACGAGCCAGGGCTTGACGACTACCTGCACAGAAACCGCGAGGCCGGCCGCCTCGAATTCACGACCGACGTGGCAAAAGGTGTCGATCATGGCCTTTTTCAGTTCATCGCTGTTGGCACGCCGCCGGATGAGGACGGCTCTGCCGACCTGAAGCACGTATTGGCCGTGGCCCGTTCAATCGGCCAGAACATGAACGACTATCGTATCGTCGTCGACAAGTCGACCGTGCCGGTTGGAACCGCAGACCAGGTCGGTGCCGCAATGCAGGAAGAGCTGAACAAGCGCGATGCGGCGCACGAATTCGACGTCGTATCCAACCCTGAATTCCTTAAGGAAGGTGCGGCGATCAGCGATTTCATGAAGCCGGATCGTATCGTTGTGGGCACCGACAACCCGCGCACGACGGAGCTGTTGCGCGCATTGTATGAACCGTTCAACAGGAATCACGACCGCATGATCACGATGGATGTTCGTTCGGCAGAGCTTACCAAGTATGCGGCGAACGCCATGCTGGCCACCAAGATCAGCTTTATGAACGAGCTGGCAAATATCGCCGAGCTCGTCGGCGCAGATATCGAGCACGTACGCGTCGGTATGGGCTCAGACCCGCGTATCGGCTATCACTTTATTTATCCAGGCGCGGGCTACGGTGGCTCCTGTTTTCCGAAGGACGTCAGGGCGCTGGCGAAATCGGCCGCCGGCAACGGCTATAGCGCGTCGTTAATGGAAGCCGTCGAAGAAGTTAATAATCGCCAGAAGAATCGATTGTTCGAAAAAATTTCCACCCACTACGGTTCCAACCTCGAAGGTAAAACGGTTGCGCTGTGGGGCCTTTCGTTCAAGCCTAAAACCGACGACATGCGCGAAGCATCCAGCCGGGTTCTAATGGAATCACTGTGGGAAGCAGGGGCAACGGTCCGCGCCTACGACCCGGAGGCGATGGATGAGACCAGGCGGCTGTACCCGGATGTCGCCGGACTGACACTGTGTGAATCGGCCCAGGACACGCTGGATGGCGCCGATTTGCTGGCGATTGCCACTGAATGGCAGGAATTCCGCAGCCCCGATTTTAATCTTGTAAAACAAAAACTTACGGATCCGGTTATCTTTGACGGTCGCAATCTCTACGACCCGGCATTGATGGCTACGTTAGGAATTGCGTACTACGGTATCGGCAGAGGCCGTTCAGTCAAAGACTTTTCGTACCACGGACCGGACCGTCGAAACGGCAAACGCTCGGCAGATTTGCAAATAACTGACAAAGCATAGGTTAGCGACACCGAATGGCAATAATTCAACCAGTCATCCTCTCAGGCGGGTCAGGAACGCGACTGTGGCCTGCATCGCGTGCGATGTATCCGAAGCAGCTGTTGCCGCTCGTCGGCGAGAAAACGATGTTGCAAGAGACGGCGCTACGGCTCGCAGGGAAAGATAACCTGGCGGATGACACCATTGTGGTGTGCAACGAGGCACACCGATTCCTGGTCGCACAACAACTCCAAGAGATTGGCCAGAACGCGAAGATCATCCTCGAACCCGACGGGCGCAATACGGCGCCTGCCGTAGCGCTTGCTGCATTAACGGCAATTCGAGATTTGAAGGAGGGTGAGGAACCGCCATTGTTGCTTGTCATGCCCGCCGATCACGTCATCAATGATGCGCAAACTTTTATGGCTGCGGTAAGCCAGGGCGAGGCGTCAGCGCAGTCTGGCGAGCTGGTGCTGTTCGGCATAGTGCCGACGTCCGCACACACCGGCTATGGATATATTGAGGCCGAATTACATGCAGAAGGAACTTCATCCATCAGTTCATTTGTCGAGAAGCCCGACATGAAGAACGCGATACGGATGTTGAAGTCGGCCAATTACTTCTGGAACGCGGGTATTTTTCTTTTCCGCGCGGACTCGTTCCTCGACGAGCTTGGCAAGCACGCGCCGGAAATGCTTAGCGCATGCCAGGAAAGCATTGCCGGGGCCACTATAGATGCCGATTTCGTGCGGCCGGATGCCGAGGCATTCAGGGCGTGCCCGTCTGATTCGATCGACTACGCGGTCATGGAAAAAACCGAACGGGCGGCGATGGTGCCGCTGGATGCCGGCTGGAGTGATGTCGGCTCCTGGGAGGAGTTGCACAAGGTCAGCAGCAAAGACAGCGACGGGAATGCACTGTCTGGCGACGTCGTAACTCACGGTTGCAGCAACACCTACATCAGCAGTTCGAGCCGTCTGGTTACCGCTGTCGGCATGGACAACGTTGTCATTGTCGAGGACAAGGACTCATTGCTCGTGGTGGCGAAAGACAAGTCCCAGGACGTCAAAGAACTCGTGGATAAACTTAATGAGCATAGCCGCGCAGAAACGAGGCTGCACAGGCAGGTGTTCCGGCCATGGGGTAGCTATGATGGCCTTGATGCCGAAGATGGTTTCCAGGTCAAACGCCTGATCGTGAACCCGGGGGCGGTCTTGTCGCTGCAGAAACACGCGCAGCGCGCCGAACACTGGACCGTGGTGAAGGGCAGGGCACGAATTACGCTCGACGACAAAGAATTCGACCTGACTGTGAACGAATCGACCTACATCCCGATCGGCGCGGTCCATAGAATTGCGAACCCGTTTGATGAGCCGGTGCATATTATTGAAGTGCAGTGTGGTGACTATCTGGGTGAAGACGATATCGTGCGCCTTGAGGACAACTACGGCCGCGAAGGCACGAATACCTGAGCGATTTGCCACCATCGTCAAAATTATTGTGGACGTGGCATAAACTGAGAATGGCCGAAATTCGGAACAGAAACCTGTATGAGCGGCTGCAGCCGCGATTGACGAAAATCATTATTTAACCCGTGGAAGCGGCTTTGACCGCGATTGCCAATAGAAATCTTGACCGAAGGCGCTCTCACGTCAATACCTAAGTTGCGAGAACAAAAACAATGCCAGCAAAAATCACGTGTTTCAAAGCCTACGACATTCGTGGGCAGATCCCGAACGAACTGAACGCGGACGTCGCCTATCGCGTTGGCAATGCGACCGCCGAATTTCTCGACGCGAAAACCATGGTGCTCGGCCGCGACATGCGCCTGTCGAGTGCGGAGTTCGCCGATGCGGTCGCCAGGGGACTGACAGAAGCCGGTGTGAAGGTTCTCGATATCGGGCTCTGCGGAACCGAAATGGTCTATTTTGCAACGGGGCACCTCAAGGCCGATGGCGGCATCATGGTAACCGCGAGCCACAATCCGGCGGATTACAATGGACTCAAGCTGGTTCGCGAAGATGCGAAACCGATCAGTGGTGATACGGGCCTCAAGGAAATCCGGACGATTGCCGAGAGAGATGACCGAAAAACGGCTTCGAACCCTGGTACTCGTGGCAGCATCGATCTTTTCGACGACTACATTCAACACCTGCTCGGATACATTGACGTCAGCGAACTGAAACCATTGAAACTCGTTGCGAATGCCGGCAACGGCTGCGCGGGAATCGCCTTGGATGGACTCGAAAAGCACCTGCCGTTCAACATCGTCAAGATTCACAACGAGCCGGACGGTACATTTCCCAATGGCATTCCGAATCCGATGCTGCTCGAAAACCAGTCTATGACGGCCGATGCAGTCGTCGAGCACAAGGCCGATATGGGCATCGCGTGGGACGGCGATTTCGATCGCTGTTTTCTTTTCGACGAGAAGGGTAGCTTCATAGAGGGCTACTACATCGTCGGGCTGTTGGCTGAGAGTCTTCTGGCCCATAACCCGGGTGGGAAGGTCGTGCATGACCCACGCCTAACCTGGAATACGCTGGACATAGTTGAGGCAGCCGGTGGCACTGCCGTGCAGAGCAAGTCAGGTCACTCGTTTATCAAGGAAACGATGCGGGCCGAGGACGCAATCTACGGCGGGGAGATGAGTGCACACCACTATTTTCGTGATTTTTCCTACGCGGACAGTGGCATGATCCCGTGGCTGCTCGTGGCGGAATTAATGTCGGTCACCGGAAAATCGCTCTCGGAACTGGTCGGCGAGCGGATCGCGAAGTATCCGGCAAGCGGCGAAATCAATCGGCAGGTGGCGGACGCGGCGGCGACCCTACAGAAGCTGCATGATGAGTACGCAGAGGATGCCCTGCTGGTCGATGATACTGACGGCTACTGCTTCGAGTTTCCCGAATGGCGCTTCAACATTCGTATGTCGAATACAGAGCCGGTGGTCAGGCTGAACGTTGAGAGTCGGGCTGACGAGGCATTGATGAAGGTGAAAACAGACGAGATCCTGACCCTGATGTCAGAGTAGCAGGACAGCGACAATCAACCCCGCGACAGCGCCGGCGGCATTCAGCAAGATATCCAAAAGCGTCCCGAAGCGCCCTGGAACTCGCGTCTGATACCACTCCAGGGCGGCCCCCAAACCAACTGCCAGCACAAAAGCAATTGCGAGGCTCGCCCAGCGTGGCACGACGCCCTCAAGGGTCCAGGTCCAGAGCCAGGCCATTGCGGCGTAGATCAGGAAATGCATCAGTTTTTGAATGTATGTTGGAGTAACAGCAACCAGCCAGACGAATTTGGAATCTCCGGACTGGGCATGCCCCGGGATCACAGAAAGTACAATGATTGCAAAGACCAATATTAGAGTGATGACCCAGCGGATCGGAATGGGAATTGGCATAGAAATGGAGTTAGGCAGCTGCGCCTGAACGTCGCTTCAAACACTCAACCGCACGTTCCGCGGCCTTACCGTCCCAAAGTGGAGGGCGCTGTCCTTTGCGCCAGTCGCCCGCCAGCACGCGAGTCAGATGCTCATCCAGGTTGTCCGCTCGGATCAGCTTATTGGTACCGATGGTCACGGTGACCGGCCGTTCTGTATTCTCGCGCAAGGTCAGGCATGGAATCCCAAGGTAGGTTGTTTCCTCCTGGAGCCCGCCAGAATCCGTTATGACTACTCGAGCACCGGTGACAATATTCATGAAGCTCACGTAGGGCAATGGTTCCAGCAGATGGATATTCTCATCCTGATTGATCCTGTCTCTCAATCCAAACCTTTCAAGGCCGTTTATCGTGCGCGGGTGCGCAACAAACACAACCGGTAATTCAGAAGAGGCCTTAACCAGCGCATCGATGATGGGCTCCAGGGTTTCAAGCGCATCGACATTCGAAGGACGATGTAGCGTGACGAGCGCGTATTCGCCGGCGCTCAAGCCGAGGTCGGCCTGCGCGCTGGAAGCCTCGATCTTGTCACGCAGCATTTCAAATGAGTCGATCATGATATTGCCGATGAGATCGATCTTGTCACTGTTTACGCCTTCCGCCTTCAGGTTTTCGTCGGCGTCCGGTGATGGCGTCCACAACACGTCGGCAATGGCGTCCGTGACCAATCGATTGATCTCTTCCGGCATGCGCCGGTCGCCACTTCGTAAGCCAGCCTCGAGGTGCACCACGGGAATCCACAGCTTGGTGCCAACCTGCGCGCAGGCGGCGGTGGAATTTACATCGCCGACAACAATAATCCAGTCTGGCGGATCTTCCAGGCACACTTTTTCGTAAGCGATCATGACGCCACCCGTTTGCTCCGCGTGTGAGCCGCTGCCAACGCCAAGGTGGTGATCGGGCGCCGGGAGCTGCAGATCCTCGAAAAACACGTCAGACATGTTGACGTCGTAGTGCTGACCGGTATGTACCAGGACAGGTTCGGCCCAGCTCGTTCGCTTGAGGGCATGGTAAAGCGGTGCGACCTTCATGAAATTGGGTC
>JAJFKP010000015.1 GCA_021773135.1 Woeseiaceae bacterium
AATCGCGATGAATTCTTTGCTGAACTACACGGCTTTTTCTAACGCCATGTAATTCAGGCTCCCAAACGCGCGAACCTACCAGCAGTTGTTTGGGTCGGTATCGCCACCCTGTGATCCCTGCACACCGGTGCTCCTTATGCGGAGCACGGCGCAGTCGGTATCGTCAGCCTGGCCGGCCTGCGGTGTCGCATCCAGCGCATACGCGGTAGCGGTGAGCGTGGTTGCTGTCACCACGTAGTGACCTTCAGCAGAGTTTGCCGGGAAAGAAACGGTGGTACAGCCGGCATTGTTGTAGGCACTGAAGCGGGTGTAGCACCGTTCAAGATTCTGCGCCATCTGCATGAGCTGCGTTTTCCCATCGGCCCGGTGCGTTCTCATCACCTGCTCCCGGTACGAGGGATAGGCGAATGCCGCCAGGATCCCCACGATGGCCACGACAATCATCAACTCGAGCAGCGTTATGCCGCGCATGTGTGCGCGTCGTGACTGTACATTCGTTTTTGAATTGACCATTCCGCTTACCTCAGTTGACGCCACGATTGTCGACCCACGTCGACCGCACCGCGTTCAGAAATCCTGATCAGCTGCCCTGACGAGCCGCTTAATACCTTCACTTCGTCATCGTTATCGCCTACGCCGGTGATGACCGCTGGCGTTTTGACAATACCAATGTCCGGCGCAATGCCCGATGCAGGGACGGTGACGGTATTGCCATTTTCGTCCGTAACCGTTACCCAGTCGTTGCTGTTGAACTCACCGTCTGCGTCCAGATCGAACACGGCGTAATCCAGGCGGCCACCATTGAAGGCATTGAGTTCCATGATCCAGCTGTCGCCGCCAAAAGAGCACGGATCGGGGTTCGGAATCACGGTTGCGAAAATTACGCGATCACCGCGTACGATCGCCCGTGACACGACGCGTTCACCTTCCGGTCCCGGTCCACCGAATGCGGACTTCCATTGCATATCCATGAACCAGCCGTCTTGCGTGGAAACCATTGTGTTCGCGGTGACCGCGCGTACCTGAAAGCTTCCTCCAGACACCTCGGCAAGGATCGACTGCTCCATCAGGTTCGATCGACCGCTTATTTGTGCGCCGCGATCTATGACAGCGTAGAACGAATCGACGTCCGGGTTGGGTGGGACAACGTTGTCGTTCAGCCGGTAGAAACTACCGGTGCCGAAAAATATCGTGTGCAGGCCGTCGTCATTGAATGCCGACGCTAGCGGAGCGGTTATCGCCTGACGGACGCCATTGCCGTCGAGCGCGATAAACAGCGGAACAGGATCGCCGCTGCTAAGCAGTGTTGTGGGGGCGCCCCAGCCACTCGGGAGGGCACCACTGAGATCGAATCGCCATAGATTGCCCTCGGAATCGCCCGCATAAATACGGTCCGCTACGCGATCACCGTCGAGATCAACAACCAGCGGCGCACCGACATCGCCACTATTAGGCATTGTAAAGGTGTGAAGGATGCTGCCATCAGCGATATCCAGGACCCATATCGTGCCATCTGTCGCGCCGGTTTCGTAGCCGCTCGACACGATTACGCCGAACTTGCCGTTTGGCAGCGGCGTGATAGCCGGTTGTCCGATGGTGTAGCCTAAATCCGGGTGGCTGAATTCCCACATCACGTTCGACGTGGACATTGTGGTTGGATTGGAAACATCGAGTGCAAAAATGCTCTTGCCGCCAGCGCCTGTCGCGCCAACCGCCACCGAATGCCAGGCGGAACTGAAGTATGCGTCCGCAACGCGCGGCGCGCCGTCCACGTAAAAGCGATGTGAATACGCTGGCAACGTCAGTTCATACAGATTATCGAATACCGAGTTCGGGATGAAAGCAAACAATTCATCGCCGCCGGTGCCGGTAAGATTGGCATCGAAGCCGTGCAGCATGCCGTCGTTGGCGCCAACGATCAGCACCGGCGGACGGGCGATGTACGCGGCTGAGCTCCGGTAGGTCAGGTATTCCGCGCCGATGCCGAGTCCGTTGAAAGCAACTGACTGGTCGAGCAGTCCGTAGCCGAAATCCTGGTGGCCCATGAGCTGCGGGTCAGAATTACTGATGTCGCCGAGACGGCTGTCGCGTTTCCGTAACAGACCGTTCGGTTGTTCCAGCAGGCGCGAGCCGCGCAAGAACGCAAGCCGGTCTTGCCCTTCACTGGCACTTACCAGGGGACCACCGCCCAGAACCTGCCGCAGCGAATCCTGCTGGGCACCGGTCAGATCGGTCCAGGTGAAGTCGACGCCGGTGGCGGCAATCATCGATCCGCCACCGCCTGAGACCGGCGGTGCAACGGTGAGAATCTTCCTGCTGCCCAGGCTCAGCTCAGACTTGGCATCGAGCTTGCTGGCCGCACTCCAGACAGGCGTCGTGTTGATGGTGCCGTCGGTGTTGATGCGGAAGGCCTTTAATTCACCGCTCCAGTTTGCGCTATCGAAAGCTGCCTGGTAGACGGCCGTGTCGGCACCCAGTCGCGTAGAGTTGGCGGCAACCGCCGACGCCGAGCTGCGCACTTCCGCCGCGATGTTGGCAAAAGCGGTCTGCAGACTTTGAACCATCTGTACTGAACTGCCGGCAACGTAGTAGTTGTCGGGGCGTGGCATCACGTGATTAGCCGGGCTTGCACGCGGACCGAAGGTTGTAATCGTCTGTCCTGTGGCATTCCACCAGGCCTGTGGCAACGGACCTGTGTGCGTATCCGGATCAAAATCATCCGGCTTGTCGAAGCCACCATATTTTGCGGTCAGGTAATACTGATTTTCATCCTCGTCCTCCAATGACAGTCCTTCGAGAACGTCAACCCAGTGCGTGGACGCGGTTTGCACGCCGGGCATGTTGGGGTCAGTTGGTCGCAGGTCCCGCGTGTGCGCGTCCCAGGCGAGTCCAACCATGTAAGCGGAGTTTTGTCGCCCCGTAAACTGCGTGGGAATCGCAAACCCCTCCATCGTTGCGACCTGTGCTGTCTGCGCAACCACGTTAATCGACGTGTCAGCAGTTACCAGCGCCGGCCTGGGCGGCTCGTCAGTTGTAACGCCGTTAGAAGGCAGGTTCTTGTCACGGTGCGTGTAGATGTCTCCGATACCCAGCAGTACATTTTTCTGGCACGCATACTGGATCGGATCGTCCCAGTTCGTAATAACCGGAAACCCGTCCGCTGCTTGATCGGCGCCAATGCCGGTATTGCCTGGTATTGCCGAGTACTCCGGCACGTTCGGCTGGGCCTTTAGATAGCGCAATGCGGTGTAGTACAACTCGCTGACCGGATCGTAACTCTTGTGGTTGTTATTCGTCATCTGGCCGAACTTGTTCAGGTAGTTGATTACTCCACTGTCCTGGATGGTTATGCTATGAGCAGTGGCAGTAGCCGATGCGTCGGATGGATCCGGGTTGCGCACTAATACACCGGTTACCTCGTCCCACTCCTTGTTCGGGTTTGCTGCCTCGCCCGAGCCAGGAACAATCATGGTCGGCCCGACAAATTTTTGCTGGGCGCGCAGCACACCACCGTCCCGCAGGAAATTGGGATCGTTCAGGTAACCAAAGATGCTATAGCGAAGCTGATCCGCATTTTGCTGAATAACGCCCTCGGGCTTGTAGCCGGACGAGTAGGCGCGACAGTTTGTTTCGAGAAGCCCCGGTACGCAGACTTTCACACGAATGCTGACCTCGTAGGCCTCGTCGTCATCATCCATGCCGGGCTGGTAGGCCACCAGGTCTTCGCCGGTGTCGTCATCCTCAATGCGAAAACGCATCTTGTTGCCCAGGCCCTCGATGCGCATGCGCACCCATTTTTCCCTGAACGGCATCGAATCTTCGACCAGGTCTCTGTCATCGCCGCTTGAAGGGATTCTGCGATTCGGGTAAATGCCGGTGCCGCCCTGGCCCGTATGGCGTGCTTTCTCCAGCCACGTCTCTGATGGCGTGTCGACGACGCGATTGCCACCTGTCAACACAGAGCGAAAGGGGTCAATAGTTTGCGTCGCCGCCCAGTTCAGGAAGTTGCCCGCCCACTCGTTGTTACCGTCGCACCTGCGGTCCACCGTAAATCGGTTCGGATAGAAATGCCGGTTCGCTTCCGTGCCGCTGTAGGAATAGAGATAACACTTGTTCGCGTCGAAGTAGCCGAGAAAAGTCTCTGTACGGCTGTATTCATTAATACTGGAAACACTGGTAATCGTCGGCCATTCCACAGACGGCACCAAAACCAGGTTGCCCGGCACGTCACCCCCGCCAAGGAACAGCGGTTGCTGTGCGACCTGTGCGTGTGCGGCGCCGCCGGCGACCAATAGCATCGCGCTTAGCGCGAATGCCCGGGTCATGCTGGCAAATGCCGAAGATAATTTTGCAATCCATGCTGTTTTAGTTTTCACGATAGTGCTTCCTTAGCGACTGCGGAATACAGTGCTTAGTACAACGGATGAAAGTGGGTTGTTCGATCCATCGACGGCGCCACCGAAACCAACGGCGGTCACGCGATAAAAATAAATCTCCGTAACCGGGGTTCCGGTTTCGGTCTCCGTGCCTGCCGGACGGATAGAATCGAGCTGTTCGATATAGTATTTGGGTTGTTGAGCGACGTAAGGCACTGTCTCGGGATAGGCGGCGTAACCGTTGCCATCGCTTGGCGTGCCGCTCGTCCAATTCGGACGATTTGCAGCATTGACCTGGTACAGGCCATTCGTGCCGTTGAATGCCGGCAGAACCGGCGTGTCACTCAGGTATTTTTCAGCCGCCCGCAAGCCGGCCTCGGCGCTTTGAAAGCCAAGCTGCCAGTCGCGCTGGTGGCCCGTCATACGTTCCTGCATCATGGAGTTACGCATGGAGGAAGTACTCAGTACGGTCATCAGCAGCAAAAATATCAGCGCAATGATTAACGCCGTTCCTGATTGACGCGTGCGACTTGTTTGTCCGTATTTCATAGTCATGCTCAGTCCCTAAGGCAGCCGGTTGCGCAGACCTACGCTCGTTGAGAAAACCTGGCGCAGGCGGCGATCGTCCACCGGATTGAATTGAGTGTCGATGAGGGTATAGGTGCCCGTATCGGTTTCCGTCCCGTACTCGTCGTCAGCTCGGGCCAGCAACGAAATTTCCGTGCTGAGCACATCTCCCCAATCGCCGACAGCGTCGCCGGAAACCCAGCTGTTGGGCGCACCACTATTATCGGTGTCGAGCCCGTAGCGAAGTTGCATTGTGTCGATGCCTGCTACCAGCTCCTCGGGCACAAACCCGCTCGTTGTGGCGTTTTGCCATTGCAGGCGCAGCTGGAACAAAGACGGGCGATTATTCGAGCCGCGCCCGATATAGAAGGCATGTGTCTGCAGGCGTGCGACTTCGCCACCCAGGCCGTAGAGCTGGTCAGCACCCCACAGCGTCGCCGCATTGCCCGGCGTGTAACCGGCGTTCGAGTTGTGTCCCAACAGATCGAGCGTGCCGGCGGGCGTCACCGTGGTGAGTTGAAAAATCGAGGCTTTCTGGCAATCGGTGGCAACCAGTATTTCACCTGGAATATAGTCGTGTGTATTGGGCACGAGGATGCCGGCGGCATTGCTAAACGGTGCCAGCATGGTTTGCGTCGGGCCCGATATGCTGCGGACAATCAGGACGTCGCTGCCGGGAATTACGAGATTGTTCAATTCCGCGGGCAGTGCCGGTGTCCAGTTGCCGGGCGTGCCTGATGGAGCCGGATCTTTGGCTGTCGCGACGAAAGTCTCGCCTGCGCCGGTACCGTTCGCGTCATACCCGAGGACGCCGTTCTCAATGTCATCGCGAAACGCACTCGGTACGTCGAGGTTATTGAACACCGCCACATCGGCGAGACATCCTCGGTAACCTGCCATGCGTGCATCGTGCGCGATATGGTCTAGCGTGAAGCGTGCATTCTCCTGGATGCGTCCCAGGCTGTCGGTAAACTCATAGGTCGCGCGGTTACCGGTAAATATTTGAATGATGCCTGCGACCAGTACGAGCCCAAGCAGCATCGCAATCATTAACTCGACCAGCGTTACGCCGCGTTGACGGCAGCCGGATACGCTTTTCCTGTTTCTTAGTTTCATTGCCAACATACGTTTGTCGCTCATAGTCTCGTTGTGAGGCGGAATTGCACGGCAGGTTCGATGCCCTGGGAATCGTCCCACTGGATGGCGATCGTGAATTCGTCATTGGCGCGCGTTACAGAACCGGTGCCTTGCGGCAGGCGGCAAGCAATTGCATTGCGCCACGCCTTGATATCCTGATCGCGCAGGCTTCCCGTGCCGTCGAAGGCGCCACACGCGGGGACCGGATTTTCGAATGCCACCACGTAATCGTTGTTCAGCGCCGCGAGGCGATTGCCACGCATGCGATCGATCAGGTCATAGGCCAGTGCCGTCGCCTGGGTTCGTTGATAGGCGCTGGTCGTAAATTTGACGGAGGTCGTCTGCATGGCAGCAAGCCCCAGCAGGCCGACCGAGAGGACGACCAGCGCAACCAGGATCTCAACCAGCGTCAGTCCGCGACAGCCGCGTCGGGCAGACAGTGGTGCAAATCTTTTGCTACTAGTATTCATGGGCACTGCACCCGGGTGACGCTGATCCGACCGGCCGAATTAAGGCCGATGTCACGACCCCGGTTCTCGGCGTCATCGCAATGTGGCAAGCGCAATTGCAGCAGCGGTGGGACGCCCGGTGGCAGCATGCCGCGAGCCTGAAACTGGATCTGGTTGACGTTTGCACTTAGTACGCCCGCACCGCCAGAGCGTGCAGGCCAGACTCCCAGAACCTCCGGAGTTGCTGCGGTGGTACGAATGACCCAGCCGGTGCTCCAGTCGGTGCTGCCGGCACACGTTGCACCATCGGTGGAACTGCAGACGATAATAGGCGCGCCACGCCTGACCGCCTCGCTACGTCCAATGTTGAGTGTTGCCACGAGGTCGTTGGTATGAGTAACAGTGCGATTCGTCTCGATAACGCCGAGGAAGCTGGGAACACCGATCGATAGAACCACTGCGGTAACGGCTACGGTTACCATTAACTCCAGCACTGTGAATCCACGCATTTCGTTGAAACTTTTCACATCTTGGTCCCTTTAAGAATTCGACTTTGAATTCGCTGCTCAATCAGCAGTGAGCACATTCTGCAGCAGGGTCAGTGGGTCCACCGTGACTTGATTCGCAGATTAAATACGGTCGACAGGTCTTTCCGACCAACGCTACATTTCTCCCGACAAGCGGTCGGTTAAAAGCGATTTTCTTCGAACAGCGCGATTTTCGCCGTGACCGCAGTTAACAAAATCACACGCAGGAGCGGCCCGCGCCGAATAATGTGACGCAGTTTTATGTCGAGTCAGGAAAAAGTGTGACGTAGTTTTGAATTGCGAAATAGAAAGGAAGCTTTGCGCGCACCTCTGCCCCGACTTCGATCAGGCCAGGCGAAAGTGTGCGAGCTCGACGACAGCCGTCAATCGAGCCGCGAGCGGAAGAGCTCCGCTTTAATGGGTATTGTCGGCTACAGGGAGCCGATTAGCAGGTTTGCTAGTCCTGGATCGCTTTCTTGATGCGGTCGTATCCCAGCTTTATCTCGTGTCCTACGCTTGCCAGGGCGTCTCCAAGGCCCTCGCCGGTTTCCTTTAACCTGGCATCGCCGGAGAATTTTTTGGCCCTGCCGGAAAACTCCTGCATCTTTTCCTCAAGCTCTTCCCATTCATCTTTGACCTCCTTTGAGCCCAGATGAATTTGCACGCGGAGTTCATCACGCTTTCGTTTTAGTTCGTCAACCAGGTCATCGAAATCTGACATTACATGCCTCTCTTGTATTTTACTTCGCCGCCGACGATCGTTAAGTCGACGGTTGTATTCGGAATGAGCTCTTCTTCCACCGTTAACAAGTCCTGCGATAACACGGTGATGTCGGCATATTTGCCTGGTGTCAGGGAACCCTTGATATCTTCTTCAAAAGCAGCAATGGCATTGTTGATCGTGTACGTCTGCAGCGCTTCCTCACGCGTCATGGCGTGCTCGGGGTAGAACTTCTCACCATTGACCATCATGCGTGAGACCGACGCGTAGTAGGACGCAATCGCATCGATCGGCTCGACCGGCACGTCGGTGCCGTTGGTCACAATCGCACCCGTGTTGAAGAGGTCCCGCCACGGTTGCGAGGTCGCTTTGGCTCGCTCGTCACCGAGTCGTGTTGGAATCCATGGCCCGTCCGAGCTGCCGTGGATTGCCTGCACCGCTGCAATGACGCCGAGTGCGCCGAAGCGCGGCACATCGACTGGATCAATGTGTTGTGAATGCTCGATTCGCCAGCGCAGGTCGTTGCCCTCCGCACCCGTCGTCTCCCAGGCACGTTCGTAGAGGTCCAATACCTCACGAACACCGCGATCGCCGATCGCGTGCGTATTGACCTGGAAACCGTGCTTCACGGCAATTTCTGCGGTGCGCTCGATATCTTCGACGGTCTCCAGTACCAGCCCTGCCGTGCTATTCAGGTCTTCGTAAGGTTCCAGCAGCCAGGCTCCGTGCGCACCGAGTGCACCGTCGATCTGCCTTTTGATCGAGCGGACGGTCAGAAAGTCGTTGCCTTCCGGCAACATCTTGTACTGTGGCAACACCTCATCCATCACTTCGTTCGATTCGCGACGCACCATGACATAGAGACGCACAGGCAGATTGCCTTCTTCTTCGAGCTTGCGGAAAAACTCGATGCCTTCGAATGATGTGCCGGCATCCTGGAACGAAGTTATGCCATGGCGAAGTGCTTCGTCGGCGGCAAGCATGACGCGTTCCCGGTCAACCTGCTCCATTTCTTCCGGCGTGAGCCTGCCCTGATATATTCCGATTGCCTCGCTCAACAGGCGTTGCGCGGTTTCCCGCATCAGGCCCGTGGCTCGACCGTCAGGTGCCCGGACGATCGTTCCACCGGCGGGGTCCGGCGTGTCATCGTCGATGCCCGCTGCAGCAAGTGCTGCATCATTGAAAAATCCTGCATGACCGCTGGCGTGGCCCAGGCTGACAGGATTGTTCGGTGACACTGCGTTGAGTGAGTCATTGCGGGGCACTCCGTCTACCGCATCGTCTGGGACACTGTCCCATTTATCCTGGTGCCAGCCGCGCCCGAAAATCCATTCACCCGGTTGCGCCTTGTCGACGGCGCCGGAAACCATACTCACGACCTCGCCCCAGTTGCTTACGTTGCGCAGATCCAGTATCTGCTTGGATCGGCCGAGGCCCATGTAGTGACCGTGGCCCTCAATAAAACCCGGCATAGCGAAACGGCCATTCAGTTCGATGACCTCTGTTTCAGGGCCAACATAGGCCGCTATTTCAGCGTTGCTGCCGACAGCAGTGACCTGGTAGCCATTGACGGCGAGCGCCTCTACATTGCCAAGCGCCGGATCGACAGTAGCAATCTTGCCACCGCGCAATACCAGGTCTGCTGGCGGCACGTTGGCAGCTGGTGCTGCCGGTGCTGCTGGTTCGGTGGACTGGTCGGATGCGCCACCGCAGCCGCCGGTCAGGATGGCTATTGTCAGTAACGCCGCTAAGGAATATCTGATTTGCTTCATTTTGCCCCCCGGAATTGAGCCGTTAACTGTCGCATCGCGGGGTGTACTTTGCAATTGGTGTTACCCGCAGGATGGGGTTTTCTGCCGGAACGTCGCCGCCAATATTCTTAAGCCGGCGCCGCACGCTTCATTGCATCATTTACGCGTACGAGCGATTCCTTTACCTGTTGCGCAAGTGTGCCGACGTCCGGATGATCGACCAGCGACAAAACACTCTGCGGGTCCATGAATTCGACATGCACCTGTCCGGCTTCGTCCTGCCTGACCAGCACATTGCAGGGCAGCAGCAAGCCAATGTCCGCGACAGCTGATATTGCCTGGTAGGCAAGCGCAGGATTACACGCACCCAGGATTCGATACGGCGGCATGTCCTTGTCAAGTTTCGCTTTCATCTTTGCAGCGACATCAATATCCGAGAGCACGCCGAAACCCTCTTTTGCCAGTTCAGCCGTGACCGTCTCGATGGCCGCATCGAATGCGAGCGTTACTGCACTGCCGAAACCGAATCGGTTGCTCATTTTTCGGGACCGCAATAGATGTCGTGCAGGAGATGAATGACCTTGTCAGCCGGCCCGTCTGCCAAAGAATAGAAAATGGTTTGCGACTCACGCCGTGTCCTGACGAGACCTTGTTTACGCAGCCGCCCGAGTTGTTGCGACAACGCCGACTGGCTCAGCGCAACTGTCTCGTTGAGTTCTCCGACCGAGCGCTCACCTTCCGCCAACGTGCACAGAATCATCAGCCGGCTTTCGTTGCCGAGCGCCTTCATCAGGCGAGCGGCATCCGTCGCATGAACCGTCATCTGATCCATAGGTGTGTCTGCAAGATTCTGTTTCGTAACAGTTTTCGGATTGCTTGCCATTCTCGCTCCAGGCTCGACAGTGCGGCTCAAGGAGCCAATATAGACCAAGCTAATTTAGATGTCTATAAATTAGTCTTTACTAAATTAGTATTTTGAAATATATTTTCCATTCAAACTGTTCAGGTAGGAGATGGGGACATGTCGAGAATCGTTGTTATGGGTGCCGGCATCGGCGGTATTACTCAGGCCTATGAACTGAAAAAAGAGTTGCCGAGCGCGCACGAGATTGTGCTCGTCAGCGACAGCGACCAATTCGAGTTTACCCCTTCCAATCCATGGGTTGCCGTGGGTTGGCGAGAACAGGAAAAAATAACGGTCAACCTGCCCGACCTGATGCAAAAACATGGCATCGAATTTCACAGTCAGGGAGTCCGTCGTCTCCATCCGGCCGAGAATCGTCTTGAAATGCATGACGACAGCTCAATCAATTACGACTACCTGGTCATCGCGACAGGCCCCCGACTGGCCTTTGAGGAAGTCTCGGGACTTGGACCGGAAACAGGATATACACAGTCGATCTGCAAGACCGGCCACGCCCGAACCTCGTTTGGCAATTTCGAGGAACTGGTGGCGAATCCAGGACCGGTCATTGTTGGCGCCGCGCCGGGCGCATCGTGTTTCGGGCCCGCCTACGAATACATCTTTATTCTCGACACCGAACTGAAGAAACGCAAGATTCGCGACAAGGTTCCGATGCACTTCGTGACACCCGAGCCGTATGTCGGACATTTGGGTCTCGACGGCGTCGGCGATACCAAGAGCCTGATGGAGTCGGAATTACGTGACCGACACATTCAGTGGACATGCAACGCGAAAATTACTGATGTCACTGACGGCAACCTGAAATTCACTGAGGTTGACGAAGACAGTAACGATAGGAAAAAACATAAGTTGCCTTTTAAGCATTCGATGATACTGCCGGCGTTCAAGGGCGTCGATGCCGTCATTGATATTGAGGGGCTGACCAACCCCCGCGGCTTTATTCTTATTGATGAATTTCAACGCAATCCTGCCTATCAAAATATTTACGCGGTTGGCGTTTGCGTTGCTATCCCGCCGGTAGGCGCAACGCCGGTTGCAACAGGTGCACCGAAAACCGGTTACATGATCGAATCGATGGTGACAGCCACGACGCACAACATTGCGAAAGCATTAATGAATCAGTCGCCGGATGAACGCGCAACCTGGAATGCGGTTTGCCTTGCCGATTTCGGTGACAGCGGTGTGGCGTTTGTCGCCCTGCCACAGATCCCGCCAAGAAACACCAATTGGGCCGCTCGAGGGAAGTGGGTGCATCTTGCCAAAGTCGCTTATGAAAAATATTTCCTGCACAAAGTCAGAGCGGCAAAGACCGAACCGTACTACGAGAAAACCGTGCTCAGAATGATGGGCGCCACGCGCCTTAAGGACTCTGCCTGATGAAACATTCGGTCATCAAACTCGCGACGGAAAGGCCGGCAACGGTTTACCTGGTCGTGTGGCTGCTCGTAATTGTTTTTGGTGCAATGATGGCTCGAATCCAGATCGACACGGATCCGGAGAACATGCTCCCGGTCGATCAGGCAGACAGAGTATTTCACAACGAAGTTGAGGACCGATTTACATTGCACGATGCGATCGTGGTCGGTGTCGTCAACGATGATCACCCCAACGGCATTTTCAATGTTGATTCCCTGCGCGCGTTGCACAGCCTGAGCAATTCGATACTCGAACTGGAAGGCGTCATTACACCTGACCTGATGTCGCTCGCAGAAACCGACAACATCACTCAGGAGGGTCCCGGGACCATTCGATTCGAATGGATGATGCAGGACGCGCCAACTACTGAGGCGCAGGCCATCGAGATCCAGGGGCACGTCAGCAGGCTGCCGTTACTTAAGGACACGCTCGTTTCGGGAGACGGCAAGGCAGCGGCTATTTACGTGCCCATTGCCAGCAAGGACCTGAGCTACCCGTTGTCACTCGAAATTCAGTCCCTGGCGCAGGCCCTTGACAGCGACGACGAATACCACATAACCGGCCTGCCCGTTGCCGAAGACACGTTCGGCCACGACATGTTCGTACAGATGGGCATATCCGCACCGCTGGCAGGACTGATGATCTTCCTGCTTATGCTGTACTTCTTCCGCAGTGTGCCGCTGGTGGCGGCGCCGATGCTGGTGGCAATGGCGACAGTGATCATCAGCATGGGTCTGCTGATCGGCATGGGATTCACCGTGCACATCATGAGTTCGATGATCCCGATTTTCCTGATGCCAATCGCCGTGGTCGACTCGGTGCATATCATGTCGGAGTTCGCCGATACTTACAGGTCGGGAGCCGACGCAAAGGCAACGATAGGCCGCGTCGTCGAACATTTGTTCACACCGATGCTGTTCACGTCAATCACTTCGGCCATGGGCTTCCTGTCACTTCTGCTTACGCCGATTCCGCCCGTGCAGATTTTTGGCGTCTTCGTCGCTATCGGGATTCTGCTTGCGTTTGTTCTGACGATTATCGTTATTCCTGCTTACGTGGTGCGCATGAAACCTGAGTCGCTGGAAAAGCTCGCCTCGAGTGCGAGGACGCCGCACACTGATACTCTGCTGGCCCGGGCACTGCGCTCCGGCGGGCGATTTGCCATGCGCCGGGGAAAAATTATTACGGGCATCGCCGTGCTACTGGTCGCGGTCAGCGTTGCAGGCATCTACAAAATTGAGGTTAATGACAATCCGGTGCGGTGGTTCAAGGCGAATCACCCGATCAGGGTTGCCGACGATGTTCTGAACGACCACTTCGCCGGGACTTACGACGCGTTTGTGGTCCTGACGCACGACGACACGCAGGCAACACCCGAATTCCTTCAAGCTGCCGAGCAAATCACGCCGAACGTCGAGGGCCCTGCTAACGCCGCGATTCGGTCAATGCTGGCTGCTGACACCAGCGATGCCGGTCGCTACTTCGGCAACTTGATCACGACCATAGACGACGCGCTTTTCGATGCGGAGGGGCCCGCCTCGATAGATGCCTTGTCGCAGCTTATGACCCTGGCCGAAGAAACCCAGAGTGCATCGCGGTATTTTCAGCGGCCGGATATTCTGCGCGACATTGTCGGGATCCAGGACGCGCTGACTGCCTCCGGTTACGTCGGTAAGACCAATGCGCTGCCGGACGTCGTTAAAGTCGTTAACCGGGAACTTCGTGGTGGAGATGCTCTTGACTACGAGATTCCGGGCACTGTACCGGCCGTTGCGCAGACGCTCCTGCAGTACCAGTCGTCACATCGTCCACAGGATCTTTGGCACATGGTAACGCCGGACTTTTCGTCAACGGCCATCTGGCTGCAGCTTCGCAGTGGCGATAACCAGGACATGACGCAGGTGATTCGTCACCTGGAAAACTACCTTGACGAGAACCCGTTGCCACGCGACCTGCAACTGGCCTGGGCAGGCAAGACCTACATCAACGTGGTCTGGCAGGACGCGATGGTTAACGGCATGCTGAAGAGTCTCGCAGGTGCATTTGTCGCCGTGTTCATCATGATGACTGTGCTGTTCCGGAGCGTACGTATCGGTCTGCTGGCCATGGTGCCGCTATCGCTTACCATTCTCGGTGTTTACGGTTTCATCGGCTGGATCGGCAAGGATTACGACATGCCGATCGCGGTCTTGTCCTCGCTCACACTGGGACTGTCGGTCGATTTCGCAATACATTTCATCGAGCGGACGCGGGCACTCTTACGCAGCTCCGGGTCATTTTCCGTCGCGACGAACCAGATCTTCGAAGAACCGGCCCGTGCAATCGCCCGCAACGCCATCGTCATCGCAATCGGATTCACGCCACTATTCTTCGCTCCGCTGATGCCGTACATCACGGTCGGCGCCTTCATGGCCGGAATCATGGCGCTGTCCGGCGTGACGACGCTCATTCTGTTGCCGGCCCTGATGTCCTGGGCCGGTGAGTGGCTTTTTGCCGGGACGAAATCGTTACAGGAGGTTACAACATGAAACATTGGCTCAAGTTGGCTCTTATCAGCGTTATTCTGCCGGGCTTTGCTGCACAGGGCGAGACCCTGACAGATGCTGAGGAGATCGTCCGGCGCGCGAACCTGGCCGCTTATTACGGCGGTGCAGATGGCCGATCGGAAGTTCGCATGATCATTTCGGACGCGCAGGACCGGCAACAGAGACGCCAGTTCACGGTGTTGCGGCGCGACATTGAGGACGGTGGCGATCAGCAGTTCCTCGTTGTCTTCAGCCAGCCATCAGATGTACGCGGCACGGTCTTCCTGGTGGATAAACATATTCAACAGGATGACGATCGCTGGCTATATCTGCCCGGTCTTGATCTCGTCAAGCGCATCTCCGCAGGTGACAAACGAACCAGCTTCGTTGGCGCCCACTATTTCTATGAAGACGTATCGGGTCGCCGGCCCACCGACGATACCCACGAATTAACAGACACCACTGACCAGTATTACGTTCTGACGCATGCCCCGGTCGATTCGAGCAGTGCGGAATTCTCGGAGTATGTGACCTGGATCGATCGTCAGACGTTTCTGCCAATGAAGATCGAATACACCAACTCTGCGGGCAAACTGTATCGCCGCGTCGAGGTGCTCAAGGCAGAGAAAATCGACGGCTACCCAACGGTTACAGCGAGCCGCGTGTCTGACCTCCTCACCGGCGGCAGGACCGACATGCAGTTCCGTTACATCAAATACGATATCGGCCTGCCGAACTCCGTGTTCACCGAGCGGTCGTTACGCAACCCGCCGCGAGACTGGCTTGAACGGCCAGCCGGGTAAGCAATGAGAGCCTGGTGCCTGCTGTTGCTGATGCCTACGATGCTGTTCGCGCAGGACAACATGTGGGATGACGACGACTGGGCTGAGGAAGAGGAACGTACTTATTGGACCGGCTTCCTCGAAGCCGGTTTGGGAACGCGCTTTGAAGAAGACCCGCTCGTTGCCGGTCGGTCCACGCTGGAAGACCTGCGGTGGAGAGCTGAAACGGAGTGGCAGCTGGATCGATACACCGTCGATCTCAAATTGGATGCGGGCTACGACGGTGTCGAGAACGAGTGGTTCGCAGACATAAGAGACCTGTCACTCGGGTTCACGCTTGGCGAAAACACGGACGTATCGATCGGGCGACAGGTGCAGACCTGGGGAACCGGCGACCTGCTGTTCCTCAATGACCTGTTTCCGAAAGACTTCCAGTCTTTTTTCTCCGGTCGCGACGATGAATACCTGAAGGCACCGGGCAACGCTGTACGCGTCAGCCATTTCTCACCGGCCGTGAATGTCGATTTCGTCTGGACGCCGGAATTCGAACCTGACATCTACCTGACCGGCGAGCGCTTTGCGTTTTTTTCGCCGCTTGCCGGCAACAATGTAGCACCACGATTTACGGCCCTGGAACCGCAGCGTTCTTTCGACAACGGCGAGTTCGCGCTGCGCCTGTTTCGCACTGTTGAAAGCAGCGAGTATGCGCTGTATGCCTACCGTGGTTTCTTCAAACAACCGAGCGGGCTGACAACTTCACTGCAGCCGACATTCGCGCCGATGAGTGCCTTTGGAGCGAGCCTGCGCAGACCGGCAGGGCCAGGACTCTTCAATGCCGAGATCTCCTACTATGATTCACGCGATGATCGGGATGGCAGCAACCCGTTGGTTCCAAACAGCCAGCTTCGATTGCTGGCGGGATTCGAGTGGGAGGCCAGGACCAATTTCACAATAGGCCTGCAGTACTACGTCGAATGGACGCTCGATCACGACGAGTTGCTGGCCAACTCTTTTGCTACGGAATTCGAACCCGACGAACGCCGCCATCTCATCACTAACAGGCTGACGTGGCGCGCCGGCATGGATAAGTACACGACGTCGTTGTTTACGTTCTACTCACCCAGCGACAACGATTTTTACCTGCGGCCGCAGTTTGCGTATCGCCACAGCGATCAATGGTCGCTGTCTATCGGTGGCAACGTGTTTGGTGGCGAGGAACAACAAACGTTTTTCAAGCAGCTGCAGGACGCCAGTAACCTTTACCTGCGCCTTCGTTTTAACTACTAGAGGAATAGAGTGATGAAAAAAGGCCTGTCTCTTGAACACGCGGTGGAAGCCTTCGCCGGATTGATGGTTCTGCTATCTGTTGTGCTTACCTGGTCCGTGCACCCGGCCTGGATGTGGCTGACCGTTTTTGTTGGCGTCAACCTGTTCCAGCAGTCGTTTACAGGGTTTTGTCCCGCAGCAATCGTCCTGCGCAAAGTGTTTGGCCTGAAAACGGAAGCGGAACTGGCCGCGGGCTAAAGGATACAGTGGTCTGAATTCGGCAACGATCGCGTTCTCCACCGGCAAATAAGGCACGAAAACAGCAGAAAACCGGCCCTTTAGCGTATCTGTGCGCCATGACGGTAACAAATCGAAGTGATACATTACCGGCCCGGTCGAATTGCGATAAAGAAGAGAGCCTTGAATATGCGTGCCCAGATATTAATCCTGGCGGTCACTCTGCTGACCACCGCCACCGTTTCCGCCGATGCCATCCGGCAGACAAAAGCGCCTCATTACGATGCATTTCGGCAACTGGATGTCGACCTGCCAACGCCCAACGTTTACCGCACTGCTTCCGGGGCGCCGGGAACGCAGTATTGGCAACAACGGGCCGATCACCAGATCAGGGTGACGCTTAACGAAGAAAACCGGAGCATTTCCGCATCGCAGACCATCCAGTACACGAATAACTCTCCCGACACGCTGCGCTATATCTGGATACAGCTCGACCAGAATCGATTCGCTGAAGGTTCTATCGCCCGCACGACGGCGACCACCGTCGCAAACGAAAACGGCGACGTACTGACTTACGGCACGCTGGCTGCTGAGCAGCGGCATGCGGACGTTGCGCACGGGTTTTCGATCGATGGCGTAACTGACGGTCGCGGCCGCGACCTCCGGCATACAATTGTCGATACAATGATGCGGATCGATCTGCCGCAGCCGTTGCGGAACGGACAGCGAACGACTTTCTCGATCGACTGGTCATTCAACATTATCGAAGAAGCCATCATTGGCGGCCGTGGCGGCTACGACCATTTTCCGGAGAATGACACCTATATCTATTTCCTGGCGCAGTGGTTCCCGAAACTTGCTGCCTACACTGACTACGGTGGCTGGAAGCACCAGCAGTTCCTGGGCCGCGGCGAATTCACGCAGGAGTTTGGTAACTATACCGTGGAGATCACGGTACCGGCTGACCACATTGTTTCAGCGACCGGCGAACTACAGAACGAAAGTGCCGTGCTCACGGCGGAACAACGGCGCCGACTGAACGCAGCCCGCTCCTCAGATGAGCCGATGTTTATCGTAACGCCCGAAGAAGCCATCGAGAATGAACAGGAAGGCACGGCGGATACCAAGACCTGGGTTTTCAAAGCGGACAACGTGCGCGACTTCGCCTGGGCCAGCTCGCGCAAGTTTATCTGGGACGCGATGATTCATCGTCAGGAAGGCGGTGAATTTGACGAAGTGCTGGCGATGTCTTTCTATCCGCAGGAAGCGGAGCCGATGTGGTCGCAGTACTCGACCCATTCGGTTGTGCACACGCTCGAAGTGTACTCGCGATTTTCTTTCCCCTATCCCTACCCGACCGCGCAGTCTGTTAATACCTGGGAAGGCGGCGGCATGGAATATCCGATGATCACGTTTAATGGTCGTCGCCCGGAGCCGTTTGAACCTGACGAAGATGATCCCGATGCGGCCAGCAAACCGGATCGCACTTACTCCCGTGCAGCCAAACACGGGCTGATTGGCGTCATCATTCACGAAATCGGGCACATTTATTTTCCCATGACCGTGAATACGGACGAGCGTCAGTGGACCTGGATGGACGAAGGCGTCAATTCGTTCCTGCAATACGTTGCCGAACTCGAGTGGGAAGAGAATTTCCACAACCATCGTGAAAACTACAGCATCCTTGAGCATATAGCGGAATATATGACCAGTGAGAACCAGGTGCCGATCATGACGCAGTCGGATTCCATTCTGCAGTTCGGACCCAATGGCTATACGAAGCCCGCAGCGTCATTCGTGGTCCTGCGCGAGACCGTGTTGGGCCGCGAGCTGTTTGATTTCGCGTTTCGCGAATATGCACAGCGCTGGAAATTCAAACGGCCGACGCCATCAGACCTGTTTCGCACACTTGAGGACGCCTCCGGCGTTGATCTCGACTGGTTCTGGCGTGGCTGGTACTACTCAACCGATCACGTCGATATCGCGGTTACCGGCATGCGCGAGTACAAGATATCCACGGCCGACCCTGAGATCGAGCTTGATCTCAAGCGGCAGGAGCGCGCCGACGAGATTCCGGAAACGCTCGCCCAGATTCGCAATCGCGAGGAAGGCCGGGTCACGCGCGTAGAGCGCTTCCCGGAGCTCAATGATTTTTATAACGAGAACGATGAGTATACGATCACGAACGCTGATCGAAACGCGTATACAACTCTGCTTGAGGGCCTCGAAGACTGGGAACGTGCAGCGCTTAAAAGAGCTGCAGTCGATGATGACTTTGTCTATTTCGTAGATTTCCAGAACATCGGCGGGCTGGTTTCGCCGCTGCCGTTATTGATTACAGATGTGGATGGCAACGAAGAGTTCATGATGATTCCGGCAGAAATCTGGCGGCTCAACTCGCTGGCTGCGACCAAGCTCCTGATTCGTGACAAACAAATAGCATCGATTCGGCTGGACCCGCGCCGTGAGACGGCGGATGCCGATTTCTCCAACAACAGTTATCCCGGTCGCGTTGAAAAATCCCGCCTGGAACTGTTCAAAGAGGAAAGGGAAAACCGCGACATGATGTCTGACATGTTACGTACCCTGCGCGAGGCGAAGGGCGGCCCGGATGCATCGAGCGCTGTACCCCTGGAACGATCTGGCAATTAAACGCAAACTAATGATCAACATTGCGATGCTCTGCATTGCGCTGCCATCCATTGCCGATCGTCAACCGGGCAGCCTGTCGACGGTCAAGACCAATGCGGCGACCGGCAATGTTGAAATCATTCATCGCCTGCATAATCACGATGCCGAGCTTGGCATCATGGCCGTGCTCAAGGACCGCAGCCTTACAATGGATCAGCTTGTCGGTCGCGCGCAGCTTGCACTTTATGTAGAAGACCGATTTACGCTAGCCGCTAGCGACGGCGATGAAATCGGCGCGCCGCTTGATCTCGAGCTGCTGGGGGCGGAACTTGATGGTGAGTTTGTGCTGGTTTACCAGGAATTTACCGGTACTTTTCCGGCAACTGTCGCCGTGCGCAATGACATTCTGCGGGACGTATTCCCCGAACAGGTTAATCACGTCAATATAGCGCTGGGAAAAGGCGTCCGCAGCCTTACATTTAAAGATCGGGACCGCTGGCACCACACGAGTATCGAATAATGTCATGGTATATAATGCGCGCCGGCCCGGCCGAATGCCCGCAAGAACTACGGACCAGGAAACTTTAGTCAGGATCAACTATGAATCGCGATCAGAAATTTTTCGACATGTACTCACTGGTAATTGGTGTGCTGGCGCTATTTGCGCTTGGCATTTATGTCGGCGTTACGAAGCTGTCGGACATGACGCAAGGTATCTACACGGTGGATTCGGATGAGTATCAGGCTGCGATTCAGGATCGCATCAAACCCTTGAGCCAGGTGTATTTACCCGGCGAAGAAGTCGCGACGAATCAGCCGGTGGTCTCTGCTGCCGAACCGGTTGAGCCGGTGGCGACGGTCCTTTCCGGACCGCAGGTGTATAACGAGGCGTGCATTATTTGTCATGGTGCCGGGATTGGCGGTGCGCCGAAAATCGACGATGCGGCTTTGTGGGAGCCGAGAATTGCTCAGGGCAATGAAACGCTTTATGAACATGCGATACAGGGCTACACCGGGGAGTACGGTTACATGCCTCCCAAAGGTGCGCGCATGGACCTTTCCGATGCCGAAGTCATCGGCGCTGTCGACTATATGGTTGAAACTGCCAGTAACTAATCCGGTTAGCGTGTTTTCGGATCGAGCTGGCGCATTCCCAGGGCTTCTGCCGTGTGGCGAACACTGACATTCTGGCTGCCTGCCAGGTCCGCAATTGTTCGCGACACTCTCTGTACCCGCTTAAAGGCCCGCGCTGAAAGCGGCAGCTGGGTCGCCGCTTTTTCCAGCAGTGCCAGACTCTCATCCTCCGCAACGTAGAAGGCGTCGAGCTCCGCAGCGCTTAATTTGGCATTGCTTTTTCCTGCGCGTCGCTCCTGCACTGCCCGCGCGGTCGCGACGCGCGCAGCGACTGTCGCGCTATCTTCACCACCGGCAGCATTCGGCCGCAGTGCCGCAACCGGCGGACGCTGCACCTCAATATGAATATCGATTCGATCAAGTAGCGGCCCCGAAATTTTCCCGCGGTAGCGCCGCACGGCCTCCGCGCTGCACCTGCAGTCGCCGTGACGATCGCCGAGATAACCGCAGGGGCAGGGATTCATTGCCGCGATCAACTGGAAACGCGCAGGAAAATCTGCCTGGCCGCTGGCTCGCGAGATCGTAATGCGACCGCGTTCCAGTGGCTCTCTGAGCACTTCCAGGACGTGCCGACCAAACTCGGCCAGTTCGTCAAGAAAGAGTACGCCGTTGTGCGCCCTGGATATTTCACCGGGCCGCGGCTCAGCTCCGCCGCCGACCAGCGCAACCGCTGTAGCCGTATGGTGCGGAGCACGAAACGGGCGACTGCGCCATCGGTTTACATCAATGGGCTGACCTAACACTGAGTTGATCGCGGCCGTTTCAATTGCCTCGGCGTCACTGAGTGGTGGCAATATCCCCGGCAGTCTTTGCGCCAGCATGCTTTTGCCGGTGCCGGGCGGTCCGATAAAGAGCAGGTTGTGGCCGCCTGCCGCGGCCACCTCGAGCGCGCGCTTGGCTGCGTCCTGGCCCTTTACCTCCAGCAGGTCTGGCCCGATTGGCGGCCGGCGGGCGGCGAGTTCAACGCAATACGGGGCTCGTTCCTTGCACCCGTTCAGAATTGCCGTTACATCCAGAAGACTGTGTGCGATGAGGACGTCACCTGACGCAAGCGCAGCCTCAGCGCCATTGTCATCGGGCACAATTACGGTTTTGCCTGCTTGTAACGCTTTGATGGCGGCCGGCAAGACGCCGGGCACAGGTCGCAGCGCGCCGTTCAATGCGAGCTCCCCGTAGAATTCATAGCCATCAAGCGTGGCAGCAGGAATTTGCCCGGCGGCGGCCAGAATTCCCAGGCCGATAGCCAGATCAAAGCGGCCACCGGTTTTTTTCATGTCGGCGGGACCGAGATTGACGGTGATGCGTTCCTGGGGAAACTTGAAACCGGAACTCATGATGGCACCGCGCACGCGGTCCTTGCTTTCGCGTACGGCCGTTTCAGCCAGCCCGACAACGTTGAACGTCGGCAATCCGCCGGAAAGAAACACTTCAATCGTGACCGGCGGCGCGTCAACGCCAATCTTCGCCCGACTAGTGAGTATCGCCAGGCCCATTGGCCGCCCTGTTTTTGTGCATGCCCATCACCACTCCCTGGTAATGTGTGTGCTTCGACTTAGTCGGACGCCTGTTCCGCTGTTTCCAGATCGCGCAGACGAGCTTCGAGTGCCGTGAGTTTTTCGCGCGTTCGCGCAAGCACCGCTTCCTGAACTTCGAATTCTTCGCGGGTAACAAGCTCCAATCGCGCCAGACCGCCCTGCAGCGCAGCTTTAAAGTTTTTCTCGAGATCGTCGCCGACCGAGCGCAGTCCCTCGGGCACCGTGTCGACCAGGGTTTTTGCCAGCTCTTCCAATGAATCTTTAGTCATACGCGGTTGATACCGCAGTCAGATTGAAAAGGCCAGCGGTGAATCACAGCATCCGCATTAATTACTGCACGATACCTCACCAAAATGGGGCACGACGTCCATTTCCCTGCGCCAACCTGGTGCGATGTTGGCACCATGAAATCTCTACGTGGTTGTTTTTCTTTCTGTTTCGAATTCTGGCACGGACCCTGCAACGGTCCAACCTGAACTAACAGGGAGCAAATGATGAAAATGATTACGGCGATCATCAAGCCGTTCAAACTCGACGATGTTCGTGAAGCCGTCGCGGAAATAGGTCTGCGCGGGATCACTGTCACCGAAGTAAAAGGATTCGGACGCCAGCGTGGCCATACCGAGCTCTATCGCGGCGCGGAATACGTCGTTGATTTTTTGCCTAAAGCGAAGATCGAACTTGCTGTTGCTGACGACGTCGCGGAACAGGTTGTTGAGACTATAACGGCGGTTGCGCGTACTGGAAAAATCGGTGACGGAAAAATATTCGTAACCACCCTGGACCAGGCTGTTCGTATTCGTACCGGCGAAACGGGTACTAGCGCCGTTTAGGCCAGGGAGCAATCGGATGAATGACTTTGACGTATTGAGTAGCCAGGTCGTCGAGATCAGTTATGCCCTGGATACATTCTATTTCCTGATGATGGGCGCACTCGTGATGTGGATGGCAGCGGGTTTTACGATGCTCGAAGCCGGCCTCGTGCGGGCTAAAAACACGGCCGAGATCTTGACCAAGAATGTCGGCCTGTATTCGATCTCGTGCGTCATGTACATGCTGTGCGGCTATTCGATCATGTATCCGGGCGATGACTTCACCGGCGGGATTATCAGTAGTCTGAGCACCCTGGGTTCAGGGTTAGTGACCAGCAGCGATAACAGCGTGGCATCGGTTGTCGATGGCAGCGGACTCGATCATTCGACGCTGTCGGATTTCTTCTTCCAGGTCGTTTTCGTTGCAACCGCCATGTCCATCGTGTCAGGCGCAGTTGCCGAGCGGATGAAACTCTGGTCGTTCTTCCTGTTCACAGCCGTTCTCACGGGTTTTATTTATCCGGTGCAGGGTTTCTGGAAATGGGGCGGAGGGTGGCTGGAGCAACTCGGCTTTCTGGATTTTGCGGGCTCCGGTGTCGTCCATCTCTGTGGCGCCGCCGCTGCTTTGGCGGGTGTACTGCTGCTGGGTCCGCGGAAAGGTAAGTACGACCGGCACGGTCAGGCGCTGGCGATACCAGGATGCAACCTGCCCCTGGCCACCGTGGGGACCTTCATATTATGGCTGGGCTGGTTCGGGTTTAACGGCGGTTCGGTTTTGCGAATCAGCAATGTGGCTGACGCCAACTCGGTCGCCCTGGTCATCGTCAATACGAACATGGCGGCTGCCGGAGGACTGATCGCGGCACTCCTGCTTGCAAGGTTCTGGTTCGGTAAAGCGGACCTGACGATGGTGCTCAATGGTGCACTCGCGGGACTGGTTGCCATTACCGCTGGCCCGCTGGCAACCACGCCAGTCGGCGCGACCCTGATTGGATTCGTCGGCGGCCTGCTTGTGGTCGTATCCATCATCGCATTCGACAAACTAAGAATTGACGATCCTGTCGGTGCCATATCGGTCCACGGGGTGGTTGGCATCTGGGGTCTCCTTGCTGTGCCGATCTTCGACGACAGCGGCAAATTCTGGATTCAGCTGGTGGGATTGTTGTGCATATTCGCCTGGGTGTTTTCGATGAGCCTGCTGTTCTGGCTGCTAATTCGCTTGACGATAGGCATACGGGTTGACGAAGCGCATGAATACGAAGGCGTTGATCTGCATGAATGCGGTCTCGAGGCCTATCCGGAGTTCGCGATGGTTGAATGAATTCGCTCTATAAAAGGGATAATTCGACCATCCAGGAAACCTGTCCGGCGTCCGCGGTCCTCCCCCGATCGTTGCGTGACGGTGGTTGCTGCACCGTAAAACGAAATGTAATCAAATAGTTAGCGGCGTAGTTCGGGCGGGCCCTCGGGCTCGCCTTCTTTTTTTACCGAATTTCACACAGAATTGCCTGTGACGATGATCACGACAATCATGTAATCATCATGGTGTAATTCACTTAATCGGACAGGCCATCCGGCACGGAACCGCTGGATGCACCAGGAAAAGGATCGTCGACATGAAGTTTCGACCTGCAATAATAGCCACCCTGCTTACTGTGTTCTTGATCGGACCCGTTTCCGCGAGTGACATTTACAAGTGGACGGACGCAGACGGCAACGTCCATTTCGGCGACCGACCGACCGGTGAATTGCCAACGGAAAGATTGACCATCGCGTCTAACCCGACGAACCGGACAGCGGTTCGGGAACAGAATTCAGCCAATGCTGAAGCCCGAGCGGAAGCACGCAAAGCGAAAGATGAAGCGGCGGCAGCTGCCCCTAGCAAGGAGGAGCTGCAGGCTGAGGAAGAAGAGCACAACCAGCGATGTGCGGCCTTGCGACAAAGAATGCAGAAACTCGTGCAGTCACGACGCCTCTATCGTGAAGATGAATCAGGCGAGCGCGTCTATCTCGACAGTGCAGAAATTGACGCGACACGCGCGGATGTTGAGCAGCAAATAAGCGAACACTGCAGCCGCTAGGCGTCACCCGGATTCTCAAGGGTCAGAGCCCCGGCGGGCTCTGACCCTTTTTTAATCGTGACGGGATGCAACCTTCCAGGCGCATAACTCGCGTTACAATGCCGCTTCATTCCCGACGAGACATCGATTTGGCCGCGACACCGGCAGCTGACGACAAGCAAGGCCAAGCTTACCTGCCCGACTTTCGTGCACCAGGCACTGTACTGGTGGTGCTGCTCGTTGCAGAACTCGTCGCAATTGCGTTGACACTGACATCATATGAGCCAGGCACGTTCCTGACCGAGCTGTCGAAGATGTCGATGTACGTGCTGTGGCTTGCGCTTCTGGGCACGGGCCTGCTGAGCCTCATTCGTCCCTGGGTGGAAAACCATGGGGGCGCCGGCGCTTTCGTAGTGTGTTTTGTCGTGCTCGAGATCATGTGCCTGATGGTTGCCGAGATGACCTGGCAGATCACGCTGAAGTTTGGTGGGTCCGGCATCATCAATGACACACACGGCCGCTTTATTTTGCGCACGTTTGCGGCAAGCTCGATCATTATTGCGCTCAGCATGCGTTATCTCTATGTCGCAAGCGAGTGGCGAAGAAGCATCGTTCTTGAGGCTGAGGCCCGCATCAGCGCATTACAGGCGCTCATCAGGCCGCACTTCCTTTTCAACAGCATGAATACGATCGCTTCACTCATACGCAGCGATCCACATCAGGCGGAGGAGGCCGTCGAGGATCTCGCCGACCTGCTGCGAGCCAATCTTGGCGCACAAAAGAATCGCGCCTCCCTGAAGCAGGAACTTGAAATTGCCGCGATATACCAACGCATGGAAAAGCTGCGGCTCGGGGATCGGCTGAGAGTTCGCTGGGATTTATCCGATTTGCCAATGCGCGCGATGATTCCGAGTCTTACCATTCAGCCACTTTTGGAAAACGCGATTTATCATGGTATTGAACTCCTGCCCGATGGTGGTGAGGTCCATGTGTCCGGACGGATCGCCGGCGATTCGCTCGAAATCAAGATGTCCAATCCGATTGCGCGCAACGAAAAACGGAGAGTCGGCGGGAACAAGATGGCATTGCAGAACATCAGGCAACGATTTGAACTGGCCTATGGCAGCAAGGCCAAATTTGATGTTCACGAAACCGATGACAGTTACAGCGTCAGCCTGGTCTTTCCTCGCAATGAGTCAGGCCTGTGAAAATTCTTGTCGTTGATGATGAAGGACCGGCTCGTGCACGTCTGCTGCGACTGCTTGACGATGTGGGTCAACACACCGTGGTTGGAGAGGCAGAAAACGGGCGTGAGGCGCTGAAAAGTGTCGAAAAAAATCAACCTGATATTGTTTTGCTGGACATCCGTATGCCCGGCATGGACGGCATAGAAACTGCTCAGCACCTGAACCAGCTTGATGCGCCACCCGCGATTGTTTTCACGACGGCATACGATGAGTATGCAATCGACGCATTCGAAGCCAATGCTATTGGCTACGTTCTGAAACCGATTCGCCGGGAACGCCTGGAACAGGCGCTGCAACAGGCTGCCAGGCTGAGCGCAGGGTCAATACTGCAGCTCCGGAATACGTCCGGCACGACAGAACAACGCAAACATGTGTGTGCCCGCGCGCACGGCGAACTCAAACTCATTCCTGTCGCGGACATTTTCTGTTTTGTGGCTGACCAGAAATATGTAAGCGTCATACACGAGAGCGGGCAGGACCTGATCGACGACTCCCTGAAATCGCTCGAGGATGAATTTTCCGAGCAGTTCGTCCGCATTCATCGCGGCGCACTCGTTTCCCTGCAAGCCGTTGATGCGTTAAAAAAGACCGAAGACGGACGGACGCAGGTTATGCTGCGCGGGCCGGACAATGTGGATGACCTCATTGTGAGCCGCCGGCATGTTGCCAACGTTAAACGCCGCCTGAAGAAGGGATAGTAAAACTGAAGATTCGAATTGCGACGCGTAAGAGCGAACTGGCGCTATGGCAGGCCAGGCATGTTGCTGAACGACTGCAGCAGTTACCGGAAGTGGACGGGGTCGAACTGTTACCCCTGTCAACTCGTGGAGACGAGATACTCGACAAGAGTCTGCAGAAAATAGGCGGTAAGGGTCTCTTCATAAAAGAGCTTGAAGTTGCAATGCAGACCGGCGCGGCGGACATCGCGGTGCACTCCATGAAAGACGTACCCGCCGTGATGCCGGATGGCTTCTGTATCGCTGCCATTCTTGATCGCGCCAATCCACACGATGCGTACTTGTCAAACGGCGACATTCATTTTGCAGACCTGCCGGTAGGCGCCACGATCGGCAGCTCCAGCCTCAGACGGCAGGCCCAGTTAAAGGCCCGTCGGCCAGATGTGCAGGTCGTTCCGCTCCGCGGCAATGTCAACACGCGCCTGGCCAAACTCGAAGAAGGACAATATGACGCGATAATCCTGGCCAGTGCCGGGCTGGAACGTCTGGGACTGGAGGCGCGTATTACCAGCGAGTTTGACACCGAAGACATGCTGCCCGCCTCTGCGCAGGGCGTAATAGGCATCGAGTGTCGGGACGATCGGCAGGAGCTGCGGACTGTCCTGGCCAGGCTGGAAGATCCCATCAGCAAACTGTCAACTACCGCGGAACGTGCAGTCTCAGCGACGCTGGACGCTAACTGCCAGTCCCCGGTGGCCAGTTACGCCACGGTGACCGGAGACAACATGACCATTGCCGCGCTGGTGGCCAGCCCGGACGGCACTACGGTCATACGGCGGCAGGTCCAGGGACGCGCTGCCGACGCGGAGGCACTCGGCGTTCGGGTCGCCAATGATCTGCTCGATGCGGGTGCCGGTAAGCTGTTGGGTGAGCATTCCGCATGAGCCCGGAAGTCAGCCCGGAATGAATGGTGGCGCACTTGCGGGTCGCGGGATACTGGTAACTCGTCCTGAAGACCAGGCAATCGAACTGGCTGCGGCAATCGAAAATGCCGGCGGTAAGGCGGTGCGTTTTCCTGTCATCGAGATAACGGGGCGTGATCGGGGTGTCGTAGCGGACGAGTTCGCGGCGCTACCCGCGGCCGATATCATCATTTTTGTCAGTCGGAATGCGGCAAAATTTGGTGGTGAGGTTTGTACCGGCGCCCGGGCGGTAATTGCCGCAATCGGGCCGTCGACCGAAGCCGCGCTGGCAGCACGAGGCCTCGCGGTCGGAATCGTGCCGGAGGACGGCTTTACCAGCGAACAGTTTCTTGACCATCCGTCGGTCGCAGACGTGTCTGACAAGAACATAATTATCGTGCGCGGAGAATCCGGGCGGGAACTGCTCGGCAACGAGCTGCAGCGGCGCGGCGCCGTTGTGCACTACCTGTCAGCATACAGGCGCGCAATCATGCGCCCGTCGCGCGCCGCGGTGGCCGAGATCGACGACCTGTGGCGCCGCGGAGGTATTAATTGCACCACTGTCCTGAGTGTTGAAACGCTTGAGAATTTGCTGCAGCTTCTTTTACCAACGACGATTGATATGCTGCGGGATACTCCACTGGTGGCGCCCGGCGGTCGTGTGATACAAACGGCAGTGAGGCTGGTGCCGGGCCTGAAGGCTCACGCGGCGTCGGGCCCGGCGAGCGAAGAAATACTGGCTGCATTAGTCGATTTACAAAACTCCGGACAACTTTGATGAGCAGGAAGAAAAAGGCAGAAGCAGACGGCGCGAACGAATCTGCCGATGATGCGGCTTTCCCGGCCGATGATTCTGCAGCGGCGCAGGATGAGTTTATCGTAGAGCCGCTGGTTGTCGAAAAATCCAGGTCCGGCGCCGGAATGATTGCGTGGCTCTCGCTGCTACTCGCGGTCCTTGCGCTGGCTGCTGTTGGCCTCGACTATTACCGCGATTGGAGTGCATCGGGCGATGTGGCAGAAAGTGGCGCCGAATTGCGCTCTCTCGAGGCATCGCTGGACGCCACGCAGGACGCGCTTAGGTCCCTCGAACAAAACGTCACGGCGATGACCGCCGATGCTGCGACGCAGGACGGCCGGCTGGACGCCATTGGTCGCCAACTGGATGATCGACTGCGACAACTTGAAGCAATGCCGGGTCGCCTGTCCAGCGTGGAAGCCTCGGTTGCCTCTGTGCAGGGAATATCGACCGGAGCGCGCGCCGCCTGGCTGCTTGCCGAGGCGGAATACTACATGCAGATTGCCAATGCGCAGCTGCAGCTTGCCAAAAACCCAACGCTGGCAATAACTGCACTGGCGCATGCCGATGAGCGAATCCTGCAGCTAGGCGACCCTCGATTGACGAACGTCCGCCAAGCAGTGTCCGATGAACTGCGGTCACTCGAGATCCTCCAAACGCCCGACACGGCGGGCATAACCCTGACACTCGCGAGCCTGGCCAGCGTCGTGGAATCACTGCCACTTCGACAGGAAACCGTTGTCGGTGCAGACGCGCCGACTGACACGTTATCGAACCTGACCGGTATGGATCGCGCTCTGGCAACCGTAAAAAAGGCCGTTGGCGACGCGGTGAAGGTACGCCGGGCCGACGAGGCCATGCAGCCGCTGATTGCTCCGGAAGCACAGTATTTTCTGCGCGCTAACCTTGCGCTGCAGCTCCAGGTCGCTCGACTGGCCCTGCTGCGCGGTGAAGAGGTTGTTTTTCAGCAGAGCCTGATCGATGCTGATGCCTGGCTGGCTGAATATTACGACCAGGGCAATACCGGGGTACAAAGCGCCCGCGAAACGCTCACCGAAATTCGTGACACCGCGCTGGCGGTCGCGCTGCCGGACATATCGCAGTCGCTGCGTCTGCTGCGACAATTCAATGCACTCAATGCCGCTGCGACTGACACGAACGTGGACACCGCGGCTGACGAGTCCGAGCAGGATCAATGAAGTTCGGCATCCTGGTCATCGTTGCACTGATCGGCAGTGCGCTGGGCGCTGCCGTACTGCTGCAGGACAGCGGTTACGTGATTATCAGTTTCCGCGGCTACATCGTCGAAATGAATGTCTGGGTCATGCTTCTGTCCATCATCCTGCTCTACCTCGGCATTCGTATCGTAATCAAATTATTCAGGGCACCGCGTCAACTGGGCGAAGCGGCCGGCCGCTACCGCGCTGGTCGTGCAGGACAACGTCTCACTCGCGGGGTAATCGAAGTTGCGGAAGGCAATTTCGCGAAAGGCGAGCGACTGCTGGCGAGAGCCGCGACCGTCAGTGAATCGCCATTACTGAATTACCTCCAGGCTGCGCGGGCGGCGCACCTGCTCGGCCAGGACGGGCGGCGCGACACCTGGTTGAAGCAGGCCTATGAGAATCTGCCTGGCGCTGCGAATGCTGTACTTCTGACCCAGGCGGAACTGCAGCTCGACCAGGAACAGTTTGAAGCGGCGCTCGCAACGTTGCGGAAGATCGAAGAGAACTCGCCAAATCACGGTCATGCGCTGATGTTGCTGGGTCGTTTGTATTACCGACTTCAGGACTGGGAACATCTGGGCGAACTGTTGCCCAAGCTTCGCAAGCATGGCCGTCTGGACAGCGGCACCCTTGCCAACTGGTCTGTGCGCGTTTACCAGGAGCGCCTGCGATCCGCCGTGGACGGCACGGCGGTAGCCGCAGTGTGGAACCAGATTCCCAAGGATCAGAAGAAGAGCCCGAACCTGCTTGAGACCTATGCAGAAAACCTGATCCGCACTGACATGCATGCGCTCGCAGAAAAAGAAATCGCTGCCGCGCTGAAGAAAAACTGGATTCCGGCGCTGGTGCGCCTCTACGGGGTCGTGCAGGGCAAGGACTCGACGAAGCAGCTGAAAACGGCTGAAGCGTGGCTGGGCGAACATAGCGACGATCCTGATTTATTGCTCGCAACCGCCCAACTTTGCCTGCGCGATGAACTATGGGGCAAGGCGCGCAGCTACCTGGAAACCGTCATTGCCATTCGTCCGACGCCGGATGCGTACCAGGAGTATGGCCGTTTATTGAATAAGCTGGGCGAAGGGGAAGCCGCGGCCGATGCCTACGAGGCTGGTCTCGGCCTGGTGTCGCAGCCGCAGTTGCCGGCCATTGCGCACCTGACGACAGACCCCGAATAGTGTTTCGCGAAACCTGAACCCGGGGATCCCCATGAACTTTGCCGTAATCGGTGCCGGCTATACGGGGCGACGCGTACTCGGGCTGTTGCCTCCGCAGGGGCTTCTGGCGATCGGCCGCACGCAACATCCTGACCTGCCGCCGACAGCTCGTTTTATGGCCCTTGACCTGGATGAAATCGGCGTCAACCCGGTCGATCTCCCGACCCCATGCAGCGTCCTGTATACCGTGCCACCGCGTGATGATGATGACAGCCGACTGGCCGGGCTGCTGGCGCGACTGGTCGAAGGGGTCGTGCGATTCGTTTACCTGAGCACGACCGGCGTCTACGGTAATCGCGGCGGTGCAGAGGTCCTGGAGAGCGACCTACCCCGTCCGGCGAGCCACAGGGCAAAACGCCGCCTGGCCGCGGAGCACCTGCTGGAACAGTGGTGCCAGGCACGTGACATCGAGCTCATCGTGCTGCGCGTTCCAGGCATCTATGGGCCGGGACGACTGGGGCTGAATCGAATCGAGTCCGGCGAACCGGTCCTTCGGGAGGCGGATGCCAATCCTGGAAATCGCATACACGTCGACGATCTCGCCGCCTGTTGTGTCCTGGCCATGACAACCGACTGTGCTGCCGGCACCTACAATGTTGGCGATGGCGATAACCGCTCGGGCACGTGGTTTACGCAGACCGTTGCGGCCCTGGCGGGGATGGACGCCCCGCCCGAGATTAGCAGACAATCGGCCGAGCGGACGTTCAGCAAGGGCAGACTGTCGTTCCTGTCAGAATCCCGCCGCATCGATACGACCAGGATGCGTGAGGTGCTCGGATTCGAGCCGCATTATCGGGACCCGACCGATGGGATTCGGGCGAGTCTCATCCAGTCGGGCGTCGCACCGATTAGCGGCGCAGCAGCCGGAAAATAATAGCGGATTTTTCTCGTGCGGCCAGTTGGATGACGACGGGGTTTGCCGCGGCTACGGCTGGCTCTTCTTGGAGTTGATCCAGGAAATCAGCGGCTCCCACTGCTCCCAGTCGGGCCATGCCAGGTATTCCGGAAGTTCGTGCACGCCTAAGCCACGCGTATAGGCCCTGACGTAGTTCTGTGCCTCGCGCAGCGAGGCGATGTAGGGCACGCGCATTCGTGTCAGGTGTTCGTCGAGCTCATCGAAAATAAGCGTGTATTCACGCACGCGATTGGCAACGACACCGATCTTGGCCTGTTTCCGCTCAATTTTGCCAACAGCCTTTAACTCCGCAATAAAGCGGTCGGTCGCCTGCATATCAATGGTCGATGGCAGGACCGGCACGATAATGGTTTCGGCATGGCGCACGAGGTCGACCAGCTCCTTGCCGTGTGACCGAGCAGGAGCGTCTATCACGACCATATCGGCGCTGCGCGGGACGTGCCTCAGGCCACCGTCAAAACCCGCGACACCAGCAATCTTGGGTCGATTTTCTGGTCGACGGTCAATCCAGTCCAGGCTCGAACGTTGGGGATCATAATCCGCTAATGCTACGGAGTAGCCTCGGTCTGCGTAATGAGAAGCTATATTTGTCGCCAGGGTGCTTTTGCCACAGCCGCCCTTCGCGTTCATAACCATTATGTGGCGCATTTGAATTCCTTAGGGAGATGTTTTTATTGTGTAATTCTTGGTTTATGTAAACTACCGTCGCCGACAAGAAATGTCCATTCTGACTTTTACGTCGGCCCTGCCTCCGGCGCGGACAACCGAAGTGAAGCGGTGAGTCATGTTAAGCTGCGCGGGTTAGGCAACAGACAGCTTTAAAGGAATCAGCATTCGATGAGTACGCAGCGAAAAACCGATTTTGCCAGCGAGGTTTTGTCAGAGGACGTTGTGCATGATTTTCTCGCCGAAAATCCTGATTTCTTTGAACGACACGGGGAACTGCTGGGCACCCTGCGACTGCCGCACGGGTCGTCGGGCGCCGTCTCCCTGGTGGAACGCCAGGTGTCGGTCTTGCGGCAAAAAGACCTCAAACATGAGCGCAAACTCAGGGACCTGTTAGGCGCGGCACGGGCGAACGACGTGCTGTCCGGCAAGATTCACGATCTGACCTTGCGGCTGCTGGCGGCAGGCGACCTGCAGCAGACGCTGACGACGCTCGAGGAGTCGTTGCGGGCCAATTTTGACGCGGACCAGTCAATCCTGGTGTTTTTCGGTGCGCCGGAGGACTTCGACAGCATCGATATCGGTCGATTTTTCCTGGCGATAGCCCGTGACAATGAGTCGCTGAAGCCGTTCGATACCTTTCTGCAGGGCAGCGGGCCGCGTTGTGGCCAGATACGGGATGTGCAGCGAGATTTCCTGTTTGGCAAGGAGACTGACGAGATCGGCTCGGTTGCGCTTGTGCCGCTTGGCGGCAGTGCTGAATTTGGCTTCATCGCCATCGGCAGCGCCGATGCCAATCGATTCCATCCGGGCATGAGCATTGATTTCCTCAGTCGCCTTGGGGAGCTGATTACGGGGGCGTTGCAGCGTTTCTGATCGTGCTGGCTTCAGAGGCAGCCTGGGTAGACAACTTCATACGGCATCTCTCGCATGAGCGCCGTCTTTCCGACCTGACCTGCAAGCACTACCGCCGCGATCTCTGCAAACTGATCGAGTACTGTGACCAGCAGGGACTGGATGCCTGGACAGGACTCGACAATGACCATATGCGAGCCTTTTCAGCACAAGCGTATCGGCGTGGCCTGTCGTCCCGTACGATCCAGCGACAGCTGTCCGCGGCGCGCACGTTTTTTCGCTACCTGTTGCGTGAGCGACGGGTGAAGAAAAACCCCGTCCTCGATATCCGTGCGCCGAAGTCCGGCAAGCGGCTACCTGAGAATCTCGATGCCGATCGCATGGCCCGACTGCTGGACATCAAGGGCGACGGCCCCCTGGTTGCCCGGGACCGGGCCATTCTGGAGCTCCTGTACTCATCCGGACTGCGACTGGCCGAACTCACGAGCCTGAACCTTGGCGACGTCGATCTTGGTGATGCGACCGTGGCAGTAACCGGCAAGGGTGGCAAGGATCGCATAATCCCGGTTGGCCGCTATGCCATTGACGCGGTCAATGCCTGGCTCAAAGAACGACCCGGGATAGCGGCAAAGGAAGCGGTCGCCCTGTTTGTCAGCAATCGCGGCACTCGCATCAGTCCCCGTTCAGTGCAGGCGCGAGTCGACCACTGGGCGCGGAAACAGGGCATAGATACACGCGTGTACCCGCATCTGTTTCGCCATTCCTTCGCAACTCACCTGCTCGAATCAAGTCATGATCTGCGGGGTGTCCAGGAACTGCTTGGCCATGCGAATATCAGTACCACGCAGGTATACACGCACCTTGACTTCCAGCATCTGGCCCAGATATACGACCAGACTCATCCCAGGGCGCGAGCCAAGAACAAGACCTAGCGCAGCTGCGGCACTGAATAATTTTCACCAGGGTTCAACCGGGGACCGGCTGGTCCCCTCACCGCATCGAGTAATGGTTGCGGCAAGCGAAAAGAGGATAGCGGTCAATGGAACAATTTCGAGGGACGACCATCGTCTCCGTGCGACGGAACGGCAAAGTCGCCATCGCCGGAGACGGACAGGTCAGCATGGGCAATACGGTGATGAAGGGCAACGCCCGCAAAGTGCGGCGGCTGGCCGGCGGGCGCGTTATTGCGGGGTTTGCCGGCGGCACGGCGGATGCATTCACCCTGTTTGATTTGTTTGAGTCCAAGCTCGAGCAATACGGCAACTTAACGCGCGCTGCGATCGAGCTTGCCAAAGACTGGCGTACCGATCGGCGACTGCGAAGACTTGAGGCCCTGCTCTGTGTTGCCGACGAGGAAGCGTCGTTCGTCATATCAGGCAACGGTGATGTCATTGAACCCGAAAACGACCTGATGGCGATTGGTTCCGGCGGTCCTTTCGCGCAGGCAGCGGCGCTTGCCTTGTTTAGGAATACTGAACTTGAGGCACGTGAAATCGTCGAAAAGGCGCTTCAGATCGCAGGTGACATCTGCGTTTTTACTAATCAGAACATTGTGGTCGAAGAGCTACCCGCGGCCAAATAGTTACGGACTTTAAGAATGTCACAGATGACACCCAGAGAAATCGTTCAGGAACTCGATAAACACATCGTTGGCCAGGAAGACGCAAAACGGTCAGTAGCCATTGCGCTCAGAAACCGCTGGCGCCGGGTTCAGGTTGATGAACCGTTAAGAAGCGAGATTACGCCCAAGAACATACTGATGATCGGCCCGACCGGTGTAGGCAAAACCGAGATTTCACGGCGGCTGGCTAAGCTGGCGAAAGCGCCCTTCATCAAGGTAGAAGCAACCAAGTTCACCGAAGTTGGTTATGTCGGTCGCGAGGTTGACAGCATCATTCGTGACCTTATGGATGTGGCCATCAAGATGACGCGCGAAGAGGAGATGTCGAAGGTCAGGCATCGCGCAGAGGATGCTGCGGAGGAACGTATCCTCGACGCACTGCTGCCACCGCCGGCTTCGTCCGTTGGTTTTACCAACGTCAGCGAAACGGACAACCGGGATAGCGAGACGCGACAGAAGTTCAGGAAGATGCTGCGCGAAGGAAAACTCGATGACAAGGAAATTGAAATCGATGTGCAGTCGCTGCCGGTCGGTGTAGAGATCATGGCTCCCCCAGGGATGGAAGAAATGACGAGCCAACTGCAGGGCATGTTTCAGAACATGGGCGCCAATCGCCAGAAGACCAAAAAACTGAAGGTAAAGGATGCCGCGCGCTTGCTGGGCGATGAGGAAGCGGCAAAGATGATCGACGAAGAAGAACTGAAATCGATAGCGCTGGATGCAGTCGAGCAGCACGGTATCGTTTTCCTCGATGAGCTGGACAAAGTAGCGCGCAGTACAGAAGCCGTCGGCGCAGACGTATCCCGCGAAGGCGTGCAACGAGACCTGTTGCCACTGGTCGAGGGATCGACGGTGAATACCAAGTACGGCATGGTCAAAACGGATCATATATTGTTCATTGCGTCCGGCGCATTTCACGTTTCCAAACCATCGGACCTGATTCCGGAATTGCAGGGACGCTTTCCAATCCGGGTAGAGCTTAAATCCCTCACGACAGAAGATTTCGTGCGCATCCTGACCGAGCCGGACGCGTCGCTGACGTCGCAGTACAAGGCGCTGATTGCGACTGAGGACGTCAATCTTACTTTTACCGACAGTGGCGTGAGGAGACTGGCCGAGGTTGCCTTCCACGTCAACGAAAACACAGAGAACATCGGTGCACGCAGGTTGCACACGGTTATGGAACGACTGCTGGAAACGATTTCGTTCGAGGCTTCTGACAAAAGTGGCCACGGCGTGCAGATCAATGCCGGCTATGTCGATGACCACCTGTCCGAATTGTCCAAGGACGAGGATCTTTCTCGTTACATTCTTTAAGCCGGTACGAAAATGGATCCTCGACCCACTGAAATCCGGCTACAGAAGAAGTCACGGCAGCTGGCGGTTGAATACAGTGACGGCAGACGTTTCGAACTGCCGTTCGAGTACCTGCGGGTGCACTCTCCGTCTGCCGAGGTGAGAGGCCATGGACCGGGCCAGGAAGTCCTGCAAACCGGCAAGGAAAATGTGCGAATAAACGCACTGGAACCGGTTGGACATTACGCTATTCGAATTGTCTTCGATGATGGTCATGACACCGGCCTGTATACCTGGCAATACCTGCACGAACTTGGCGAACAGCATGAGACTCGCTGGCAGGCTTACCTCGACCGACTGTCTGCAGCAGGGTATCCTCGCAAACCGACCTGAATTCGCCCAGCAGATGACAGACAAGACCACACATTTCGGTTACGAGACGGTATCGGTCGCCGACAAAGCCGGTCGGGTCAGAGGGGTCTTTGACTCAGTCGCCGGCAACTATGACCTTATGAACGACCTGATGTCCGGGGGACTGCATCGCCTGTGGAAGCATTTCACTATCGAACAGGCCGCGGTTCGGCGCGGACAAACGGTACTGGATCTGGCTGGCGGGACGGGCGACCTGGCGAAAGCGTTCTGCAAAAAAGTGGGCAGCAGCGGCCGGGTCGTACTCGCCGATATCAATGTCGCAATGCTGCAGGAAGGTCGTCGTCGACTGACGGATGCGGGCGTGGCCGGCAACCTTTCGATCGCACAGGTGAATGCCGAAAACCTGCCGTTTCCGAACGCCGTTTTCGACCTGGTCACTATTGCATTCGGATTGCGCAATGTGACCGACAAGGACGCCGCATTGCAATCGATGCTGCGCGTGTTGAAGCCCGGCGGGAAAGCGATAATCCTGGAATTTACGGAGCCTGCGGCGGCATTAAAACCGGCGTATGACCTGTATTCATTCAAGATATTGCCGTTGCTGGGCAAGCTGGTTGCTGACGACGACTCAAGTTATCAATACCTTGCCGAATCTATTCGCATGCATCCGAACCAGGAGACACTGTTACAGATGATGCAGAATGCCGGATTCGAGAAATGCCGCTTTCACAACCTGGCAGGGGGCATCGTCGCTCTGCATATCGGCTATCGGATCTAGGCCGCGCCAGGTGAGCAGCCTTGCAACATTATTGCGGCCGGCTGCGGCAATGATAAATCGTCAGGTGGCTGCGAAAACGCCGGCGCGGAAGTTGTGCTCGCAGCTTGACGGTCGCGTCATGGCATTGCGCGTCAGCGACACGGCGTTGGCTGTGTACCTGGAAATCGACAATAACGAAGTCGTCCTTACCGGTGCCTGCGAACAGGACCCTGACGTGATTGTTTCAGGGTCTCTCATTGCTTTGGCGAAGCTTGCCAGCCCGGATGGAGACGCCGCGATGCAGCACGGCGATATCGACGTCACCGGCGATGTAATTATTGCGCAGCAATTTCAGAAGCTTCTCTACTACGGGCGGCCCGACATCGAGGAGGAACTCTCCACGGTGATCGGCGATGCCGCTGCATTCAGGCTGGGCGAATTCGCGCGTGGATTCAGCGATTGGCGACGCGAAGCGAGAGACACGATGCGCCAGAACGTCAGTGAATACCTGCAGGAAGAAAGTCGCGCTGTTCCCACTCGTGACGAAGTGGCAGCCTTTCGCGGCAAGGTGGAAACGCTACGCGATGATGTCTCGCGCCTGGAGGCTCGCATCGGCAACCTTGCAAGTCGGCGCGCACAAAAGGGATTGGCCTAGGCCATGTGGCGCAGGAAGACGCTGTTACGCCTGATTAATATCCAGCGAGTCCTGGTGCGACACGGACTGGACGAAATCATCACCGCCACCCATTTCCTGCGACCACTGCGGTTTCTGTTTTACCTGTTCCCGCGCGCCAAAGACGTCTCCGAGCCTGTAGGCAAGCGCATTCGGCTTGCACTCATTGAGCTCGGCCCGATCTTCGTCAAGTTCGGTCAGGCCGTATCCACTCGTCGCGATTTATTGCCACCTGATATAGCCGACGAGCTGGCTGAATTGCAGGACAGGGTACCGCCATTCCCGGCCGAAGAAGCCATCGAGATTCTAAACCAGTCTTACGGCAAGTCGGTCGACGAGATTTTCTCGCGCTTCGATAAAGAGCCTTTCGCGGCGGCCTCGATCGCGCAGGTGCATACTGCCGCCCTGCAGAACGGGACCGAAGTGATCGTCAAGCTTCTGCGACCCGGGGTCAGGGAGCTGATAGAGCGTGATCTCGAGGTGATGTATGCCCTGGCCGAGCTGGCAGATCGATACTGGTCACTAAGCAAGCGCCTGCGGCCGCTCGAGATCGTGGCCGAGTACGAAAAAACCATCATTGATGAGCTCGACCTGGCTCGGGAGGGTGCGAATACCGCCCAGTTGAAGAGAAACTTCGCCGATTCCGAGCTGCTCTACGTTCCGGATGTCTACTGGGACTATTGTCGGCCGGAGGTGCTCGTCCAGGAGCGCATCTATGGCACACCGATCAGCGACATGGACACGCTCAGAAAAACCGGCACTAATATCCAGGCGTTGGCCGAAAATGGCGTTGAAATATTTTTTACCCAGGTATTCCGGCATAATTTTTTTCATGCAGATATGCATCCGGGTAATATTTTCGTCCTTCTCGACGACCCGGCGAAACCTAAATATGCCGCCGTCGATTTTGGCATCGTCGGCACACTGAGTCCGACAGATCAGAAATACCTGGCTGGCAATTTTCTCGCGTTTTTCGATCGCGATTACCATCGCATCGCGAAATTGCATATCGATTCAGGCTGGGTTCCACCCGGCACACGCATCGATGAACTTGAGTCTTCGGTGCGTTCGGTTTGTGAGCCGATCTTCAATAAACCCCTGTGCGAGATCTCGTTTGCGCAGGTCATGATGCGGCTGTTTGAAACGGCGCGACGTTTTGACATGGAAATTCAGCCGCAGTTGATTTTGTTGCAAAAGACATTGTTCAACATCGAAGGTCTCGGAAGGGAACTCTATCCACAACTGGACCTGTGGAAAACGGCGCACCCGATTTTGCGTCAATGGATGAGCGAGCAGTTAGGTCCGCGCGCGGCGTTTGAACAACTGCGGGAGGACCTGCCGCAAATTCGCGAAGCCGCGCGGGAGTTGCCGGGGGTCGTCAGGTACCTGTCCGAGCAAATCAGCAACGACGCATTGAAGTTTGAATTGAACACACCGGAACTCGAAGAGATTCGCGATCAGCTCAAAACGCAGCACAAACAGCGTTTCACCCTGACGGTTGGTGCCAGTGCACTGATTTGCGGAACGCTGGTCCTGACGCTGGGGTCGAACGCCATCCTTGGCTGGACCCTCGTCGCGGTGGGTGCCCTGATCTCCCTGGCGGGTAGACCGAAAAACTGAAAACTCACCAGGATTTTTGAACACCGAGTATCAGTTGTGAATCGGTTTCCAGCTGCGGTCCGTCCAGATCCTGATCAACCGGAATGACGTACTCAAGCGCGACTCGCCAGCCGTCCAGGTTGTGCTGACCCGCGAGATTCAGCCCGAAAGCAATATCCGTTCTTTGGGCGCCCTGTCGATCCGGGTCTGCTGTTTGCACGGGGGCCATGATTAGGGGATCAATTCCGGAAACGTTGCCGCGATCAAAATACTCCAGGCGAATCGAGGCACTGACGGGATCGCTGAAAAGGTAGCTCAGCCACCCGGTCAGGCGGGTCTCGTCACCAAGTTCGTAGCCATCATCATTGTCGCCGGTCCGGAATGTGCTGCGCCACTGGGCGCCCCACGACAGGCGATCGCCAAACCCTGAGTAACTCAGGCCGAGTATGGGATCATAGGTGCCCGATCCAAGCTGCATGGGATAGGGCAATCGAACGGTCGGCTGCATATTCATGGGTGTAAGGATCTGGCCGGTTTCATCGGTCGAACCGGTTGGCAATGAAACACCAACGATCGCATGGACACGTGCATCATCGCGATCCATCAGGCGAATGAGGCCGGACACCGAGGTGTCGCCCCAGCCGGTGGTATTCGTATTGAAGCTGCCGAGCACTGTCGTGCCCATACCCCCCATATACGTCACGTGATCCATGTCCTTCTCGATGTAGTTCGCCATTACCATCAGGGTCAGTCGGTCGCTTGGCGCATACATCATGCCAAGCATGTGCATATCCATCGTCATCTCGATCGGCACGACGCGCAGGGTTGGCGGCATGTTCGGATTGCCAAAGAACCGATTGGCTTCCGTTGTAACGATGGTATCGGAGGAGATGTTGCTGGTTCCCTGCAGATTACCCTGCATGTCCATCGACATGAATCGATAGGACATCATCCATTCACCCTTGTTGTGGAAGTGCTCGGCCATTACGCCGATCGGTGCGTGAGTATCGGCCCGGGTTCCGTCCGCGATCGCCAACTTTGCCAAGCACATGACGCACAGCCCCAGCCATGCGAGGTTCTTATTATTCATAGTCTTCTTCCGTTAAAAAAACAGCAGAACAATCGAGCTGCCAAAACGGCAGTCGACGTTTATTTTTATTACGAAATCAGACTACTGGCGGACCTCGGGACTCGTATCGGCGTAAAACGTTGCCAACATAGTCGACGCTTTCATAAACCGAAACGGAGCGCGCTGCAGAAACAAAAGTGAAAACCTCGACAAAACCTGGCGGTATGAAGTCGGGCTGCAAGGCCGTCCCAATGGGACAGGATCGGTCAACGTCAATAACGTTCTGGTCGTGGTCGTGATGTCCGCGATGCAGCGCTTGCATGACTTCAGCCGGCATCCCGGTTGGGCAAAGCACCACAAATTCGCCGGCAGTCATGTCTCCCGGCATATACCCGACAGGAATCAGGGCGCGAATCGCCAGTGTCACAATGCCGAAGAGCATCGCGACGCGGGATGCTGTGTCGCTTATACGGTTTCGAATTATTGCGGCTTTGATCACACTGTGATTGGACCGTAATTTCCTGTTCGGTTCAATCCCTGACTTTTGATTACAATCCGGAGATGACCCAGAACAACCCTCCCCAACGCACAATCCGCAGCTTTGTGCGACGCACCGGCCGAATAACACCGTCTCAACAGCGTGCACTGAGAGATCATTGGGGCCGCTACGGCCTTCCACACAAACCGCAAATGCTGCAACTTGATGATGTATTCGATCGCAGCGCAGAGACGGTGCTGGAAGTCGGCTTTGGTAACGGCGACACCCTGGTTCAGGCTGCCATCGAGCATCCGGAACTGAATTTCATCGGTATTGAGGTGCATGAACCCGGAGCCGGCCACTGCATTCTCAAAGCCGCCGAGGCCGATATCGACAATTTGCGCATCATCATTCATGACGCGCTGGAAGTGTTACGGGACCAGATCGCAGATCGCGCGCTATCCCGCATCAATTTGTTATTCGCGGACCCCTGGCCCAAGAAACGGCATCACAAGCGACGACTGGTCAATGCGCCGTTTCTCGATCTTGCCGCGGCCAAATTGTCGCGGGGAGGCGCGCTCTTTTTGGCAACAGATTGGGAGAATTATGCCGAGCACATAGACGAGGTTATGCACGATCGCACCGACTTCACGCTGGTAGAGCGTCGCAAACACGTTGGTGATCAACCACTTGACCGGCATATGACCAAGTTCGAAAAGCGCGGGCTTAAAAGAGGACATTCGATCTGGGACTGGCACTTTGAGTGCCGCTGACTTTGCACTTGCGTCCCGGTGAAATTGGTCTATAACTACAGGTACCGGCAAAAAAACTTGGAGCGCGCAAATGACCAGCGAAAATCGCTTTTCCGTTCCACGACCCGCCATTGGGCGATGGTATCGCCGCGCCAGCGGACAGATATTCGAAGTCGTAGCCGTTGACGAAGATGATGCGACGGTAGAACTGCAGTTCTTTGACGGCACCATCGACGAAGTCGATCTGGAAACCTGGGAAAACCTCAGAATCATACGTGTCGCAGCGCCTGAAGACTGGTCCGGCTCAGTTGATATGGATCCCGAGGATTTTACCGGCAAGGACGATGGCCGGCTGCCAGGTGGCTACCAGAACCCACTGCATTTTCTGGACGATCGCGAGTAGAACCAGCGCGGCAGTTAACGTTGCCGGTTGGGACCGGTGACGACGATGTTCCCGTCCCTGATTTCAATCTGTACCGGTCGCAGGGATTGCCCCGGGCATGGCCCTGACGTACAGAGACCGGTTTCAATATCATACAGCGCGCCGTGGGAAGCACAGACGATCTGCCTGCCATCGTCGGTGAGAAAACGATCCGGCTGCCAGTTGAGCGGATGCCCCACGTGCATGCAGAAATTCTGGTAGGCAAAGACACTGTCTCCACTGCGAACCACGAAACCCTTGAACGGCCAGTCCCCCGTGCCGATGCGAAATTCCCGTGATCCGGGATTGTCCAGCTCGGACAGCGGCCCAAGGACGAGCTCTTCCAGTTGTTCGTCGTCAGGGGCCATCGGCTGCAACCGTCTCAGCGTGGCGCCGCGCCACCAGGATCGAAAGTATGATTGCGGGGATCCCCGTCGCAGCGGCGTAAAGAAAGAAGTTTAGCCAGCCGATTGCCAGCTGCACATCGCCTGAGAAGCCGGCAAGAAACTTCCCGGCAAAAGTGCCGATTGAGCTGAGCAATGCATACTGTGTCGCAGTGTACCTAATGTTTACCAGGCTCGACATGTATACGATCATGACCGTCGAACCAAACCCAAGTGCGAAATTATCAAAGCTGATGGTCAGGGCCAGCAGCTCGAGACGAGGCCCGGTGATCGCCATTGTCGCAAAGAACAAATTGGTGCTGACGATAAATATTGCCGCTCCGACAATGCACCGCGGCAGCCCGAATTTCAAAATCGCTGCAGCCCCCGCCCCGGTGCCGATAAGCGATACCCAGAATCCGTACAACTTGGCTACCGTCGCGATTTGCGCTTTGGTAAAGCCGATGTCCAGATAGAACGGATTGGCCAGGATGCCGAGTATTCGATCGCTTACATAGAACGATGCAATGAAAGCCAGCATTACAAAGGACCAGCGCTTATAACGGCTAACGAAATCGACAAACGGTTCCACAATTGCAATATAGATCCACTGCTTTGCCTGCGTGCCGAAGGAGCCGGCAAGAGTCTGCCCTACAGTGGCTCGCACCTTTGGCTCGTGGCAGAGCAACGTCGTAATAATGCCGACGGCCATGCCGAGCGCCATGGCCTTGTAAGCCATCGGCCAGGAGCCGAATTCTGCAATATAGAACGCACCCGCGGTGCCGATAACGACGGCTACACGATAGCCATACTGGTAGGCGGCAGCCAGTACGCTCTGCATTTCCTGTTCCGCAGATTCTATTCGATAAGCATCGATGACAATGTCCTGTGTCGCAGACAAGAATGCAACCGACACTGCCACCAGCGCGAAAGCCGTCATCTGGCTTGCAGGATCGATTCCGGCGAGCGTGAATATGCTCGCGCCGAGCGCTACCTGTGACGCCAGTAACCACGCACGCCTGCGCCCAAGCCAGCGAGTCAACAACGGGAGTGTCAACGAATCGACCAGCGGCGACCAAAGGAGTTTAAAGCTGTATGCGAAACCCAACCAGGCGAAAGTGCTTATCGTGCTGCGGGTGATATCGGCGTCTTCCAGCCAGCCGGTCAGGGTCGCGTAAACCAGCGGAAACGGCAGCCCGCCGGAAAAGCCGAGAAAGAAAATAAAGATGACCGGTCGCTGCAAATAGTAACGCCAGTCGCGGGGCTCCGCCTGGTCCTTAGTCGTCGAGTTAGCGCTCAAAAAGGTAATCCATGGTTAACGGCGCGTGATCGGAAAATCTCTCCGCTTTGTAAATTTCGGTTCGCACGACTTTGTCCCGCAGCCCTGGCGTAACGACCTGGTAGTCCAGTCGCCACCCAACATTGTTGTCCCATGCTCGTCCGCGATTCGACCACCAGGTATATTGGTCGGCCTCCTCGTTGATGGCTCGAAATGCGTCGACGAATTTTTGCGGCCCGAACAATTCATCCATCCATGCACGCTCTTCGGGCAGAAACCCGGAGTTCTTGCGATTGGCACGCCAGTTCCTGAGATCGATTTCCTTGTGCGCGATGTTCCAGTCGCCACAAAGGATCGTTTGCGTGCGTCGGCGCCGGATTTTCTGCAGGTGCGGCATGAAGCCGTCCAGAAATCGATACTTGGCGTCCTGTCGAATATCGCCTGACGAACCGGACGGGAGATAGACGGACACAACGTTCACATCGCCAAGCTGGACTTCGAGATAGCGACCTTCATCGTCAAACTCCTGCATGCCAAAACTGCGAATTATTTTTTTGGGCATTATTTTTGTATAGACGGCGGTACCGCTATAACCCTTCTTCAACGCGTCCTCGTAATAGCAGTGGTAGCCATGCGGCCTGAAACAGTCGTCCGTCAGCTGATGCTCCTGCGCTTTGGTCTCCTGGATGCATACGACGTCGGCCGACTGCTTTTCCAACCATGAGAAGAATCCTTTCCTGGCCGCCGCACGAATACCGTTGGCGTTAAGACTGATTACACGAAACAAAAGCTGGCTCCGGTCGGAATGCTGTACAGAACTATCGGTGATGTCGTAAAAAAACAGAAATTGATTTATCTCTGTATCATACTTGCCTGCCCTCGATCATCGGCACGCGGCAATCGATGCGAGCAATCATACCGGAGCCTGACTGAAGTCCAATACCATGCGCGCCTACAAACGTGAATTTATTGACCTCGCTCTTGAGCTTGGCGTATTGCGATTCGGTGAGTTTACGCTCAAGTCGGGACGCGTGAGCCCGTACTTTTTTAATGCCGGCCTTTTCTCCAGCGGCTACGCAGCGGCCAAGCTCGGTCGTTACTATGCATCTGCCATCGCAGAATCACTGCTTGATTTCGACATGCTGTTTGGGCCCGCCTATAAAGGAATTCCGCTGGTCGCCCTGGCGGCATCTGCCCTGGCCGAGCACCATGATATGGATGTGCCGTATGCATTCAATCGCAAAGAAGCCAAGCATCACGGCGAGGGCGGCAATATCGTAGGGGAACCGCTGGCCGGAAAGGTGCTTATCGTCGATGACGTCATCACGGCCGGCACGGCAGTTCGGGAAGCCGTCGAAATCATCCGGGAAACCGGCGCCGAGGTTGGCGGGCTGGTCATTTCACTGGACCGCCAGGAGGTGGGTACCGACTCTCGATCCGCCGTACAGGAGCTCGAACAATCGTTACAGATCCCTGTCGTCAGCATCGTGCAGCTGGAAGACCTGATTGATATGCTCGAGGAGTCGCCGGAATACGCTGATTTTCTTGAGCCGGTAGTCGCGTATCGTCAGAAATTCGGAATCGATACCTAACCTGCTGTTTTTAATTTAGTTATATAAGGGTTTACAGAATTGAGGTTGACCACTAAGCTTGATTTTCGCGACTCAGTCACTCTTTGCCTGTCAGGATTTATGTGATATTTGGCCTATGACGTCCCAAACCCTCAAAGTGCTGACAATTCTGTGTGTATTAGGCGGTTCAGCCATTGCGCAGGATTCGCAGAAACTCTATCGATGGGTGGACAACGAAGGCGTAACCCACTTCGGCGACACCATTCCCGCGGAGTACGCTGAGATTGAACGCCAGATTGTGAATCAGCACGGCATTACGGTCGACGTGATGCGCGCCAAGCGCACTGCAGAAGAGATCCAGGAAGAACTGCGCCAGGAAGAACTGCGCGCCGAAGAGGAATTGCAGCGACGTGCCGATCGGGCACTGCTCGCGACCTACCTTTCTGTCGATGAAATAGTGATGCATCGCGATCGACGCGTTGAGCTATTCCAGGCGCAGGCGCGCGTAACTGAACTATATTTGCGCAACCTGCAGCGCAGAATGGATTCCTTGAATGAGGAAGCGGCGAAATTTCGACCGTACAGTGATGATCCGGATGCGCCGATGATCGATCAGGATCTCGCCGATGACATGTCAACGACGAAACAAACCATCGCACGGCACGAGCAAAACCTGCAGCGGTTTCGGCAGGACGAACAGAGCATCGTCGCGCGTTTTGATGGCGATATTGACAGGTTCAAGGCGTTGAAGGGATTGAACTGACAGTAAGCTGATGTGTACGTTTCGCCGAGAAGATTGACCGCCGCGTGTGACGCGGTTTTTTTTGTCCAGCTAATTTTGGCCCGAATGGCCAAAGCCGCCGGCACCACGCGATGAATCATCGAACTCGGTCACCGTCCTGAACTCAACCTGTTCGACGGGAACAAAAACCATCTGTGCAATTCGTTCGCCGGGCTCGATTTCGTAGGCCGCGTTGCCACGATTCCATATCGAGACAAATACCTGGCCCTGGTAGTCTGAATCGATCAGTCCGGTAAGGTTGCCAAGCACCAGCCCATGTTTATGGCCGAGGCCGGACCTTGGCAGCAGAACTGCGGCAAGTGAGGCGTCGCCAATATGAATTGCCAGTCCCGACGGAATGAGCACCGTATCACCCGGCGCGACTGTCAGAGATGCATCGATGCAGGCACGCATATCAAGCCCGGCGGACCCGGCCGTTGCATAGTGCGGCAATGGAATCGAATCCCCTATGCGGGGATCCAGAATTTTAAGCTCTATGGAGCGCAATATTTTCTTCCGTCAGTCCCGGACTGCGATGACAGGTAATTCAGTTTGTGTCTCGGCATGCAAAGTCTGCTCGTAGTTGGACGCAATCAGCTCAACCAATGCGCTCGCAAGCTCTTCTTTATCTGTCAAGGGAAAAGACATCTCGCCATCGCGCCAATAGACGTCTACGGCGTTCCTGTCGGTTTCAAATCCGAGACCGGGCCCGACCAGGTTGGCAACAATCATATTGAGGTTCTTTTTCTCGAGCTTGCCCAACGCATATTCGCGAAGATTCTCCGTTTCGGCCGCAAAGCCTACTGTAAACGGCCGGTCAGACAGTCGTGCAACGGATGCCAGAATATCAGGTGTTTTCACCAGGTCGAGTGACATCTCGCCAGCAGTCTTCTTTATCTTGCCCGCGCTGGCGGACGCCGCATGATAATCGGCGACTGCAGCCGCACCGATGAATATTTGCACGCCTTCAAGATTATCGTGAACTGCAGCGAACAGTTCTTTCGCGCTTTCGATGTCGATTCGGGTAACGCCGTCTGGCGTTGTGAGACTGACGGGTCCGCTCACAAGAATGACGTTGGCGCCGGCATCGCGTGCAGCGGCCGCCAATGCATACCCCATCTTGCCGGAGCTGCGATTACTCAGGTAACGCACGCTGTCTATAGCCTCTCGCGTCGGCCCTGCGGTAATCATGACCGTTTTTCCATCCATTGAGCCGGGTTTCGCTGTCGCCACGGCAATCGGCTTCATGACCGCCGCCACTATGTCGTCGGGCTCCAGCATTCTCCCCGGACCCGACTCTCCGCATGCCTGGTCTCCCACTGCGGGACCGAGAATGCGCACGCCGCGACGCTCCAGTTTCTGCCGGTTTTCCTGAACCGCCGGATTCGACCACATGACATGATTCATTGCCGGAGCCATTACGACCGGCGCTTCTGTTGCCAGGCAAAGGGTGGTCAATAAATCAGGTGCCCCGCCTGCCGCCAGCCGCGACATTATTTCGGCCGTTGCCGGTGCGATAAGCACCAGATCAGCCCAGCGGGCCAGCTCAATGTGTCCCATCGCCGCCTCTGCATCAGCATCCCACAAGTTCGAACGTACCGGTTTCCCGGATACAGCCTGTAGCGTCGTTGGTGTCACAAACTCTCCGGCGGAGCGGGTCATTACGACCTGTACCTCTGCACCACGGCGCTTGAGCCTGCGCACGAGCTCAGGTGTTTTATAGGCGGCTATGCCACCACTGATGCCGAGAATGATTTTTTGCGTCTGCATGTCGTCAATCGCATACCGGGGACGGAAAGCTTAGCCCGTAGGCCGCTTCAATATCCAGCGAATAGCGCCCTCGTGGCCTGATTTGCGCATTGAATCACAGGAATGGGGACTGCAGTCTCAACAGCCAGGGTGCGATTCGGACAACGGAGGGTCCATGATGCGACAGACAGGGGTCAAAGATGGCAGACCGATAGATATTGGTAACAGTGCAGATTTGCAGCACCTGTCTGAAGACGCGTTGCTGGCGCTGCTACTCCGCCGCGACTCGCGCTCGTCCCCGCCGCTCGCGGCAGCGCGCAATCTCCTTGCCCATTTCGGCAGCCTGCGACGCATATTGAATGCAAGCGCCGCGGAGCTTGTGGCCCAGCGTGGCATCGGGGCGGCCCGTGCTGAACTGCTGCACGCTCTGAAAGAGCTTGCGTGCCGATATTTCGAGCAGACCCTGCCGGTGGGCGAAGCCATTCGCAGCCCTCAGGATACTGAAACCTTCCTGCTTGCCCGACTGCGTGATCGCCCGCATGAGGTCTTCTGCTGCCTGTATCTCGACAACCGGCACCGCGTGCTCCACTTTGAAGAGCTGTTTCGCGGCACCATTGATGGAACCTCCGTGTACCCGCGCGAAGTAGTCAAGCAGGCGCTGGCGGTCAACGCGGCCGCCATCATACTCGCGCACAATCACCCCTCAGGTATCGCCGAGCCCAGCCAGGCGGACGAGCGCATTACGCGGCGAGTCAAATCCGCTCTGGAGCTGGTCGATATTCGCCTCCTGGACCACCTGGTAATAGGCGACGGGACCAGCACTTCGCTGGCCAGCCGGGGCCTCCTGTGAGCCGCCCGATAACGACCTTGATTAGCAGGCAGTCTGCTGGTATAAAGTCTCGCTCTTTGCCCGCCGCCCGCGGGCATCCCATATTAAAATCAGAGACTTAAAGCAATGTCCAAGGTTTGTCAGGTCACCGGGAAGCGCCCGCAGAGCGGAAATAACGTTTCGCACGCGAATAACCGGACTCGTCGGCGCTTTTTGCCGAACCTCCAATACAAGCGGTTCTGGGTCGAATCGGAGAAGCGGTTTGTACGACTGCGCCTGTCTCATAAAGGCCTCCGCATCATCGACAAACATGGCATTGATAAAGTGCTGGCAGATATGCGCGCTGATGGCCAGCGCGTCTGATCACTGGAGTTAAGGACTATGCGCGAAAAAATCAAACTCGTATCCAGTGCCGGGACCGGTCACTATTACACGACAGCCAAGAACAAGCGGCTGCATCCGGAAAAAATGGAAACCAAGAAATATGATCCGGTGGTACGTAAGCACGTGATGTACAAGGAAGCGAAGATTAAATAGCAGACGGCCGATTCGCTGGGCCTGACCGGACTAGTATTTTAAGTTAAAAAAAACCCGCCGTTGGCGGGTTTTTTTTGAGCTTCGTTATGAAAACCTATCGTTCCTATGCTGCTAATCGTTGCTATGAACGCAGCCGTGCCGAAAAATCTTCCAGCACTTTGATCCCACTCGCTTCAGCTTCAGCACACCCAATCCGCCCGCAATATCTTGTCTACCGCAATGCAGGACGCGGATTGATCTTTAGCATTAAAGCTTTTATTGGCTGCCCATCTTAAAGAGGCCGGCAGATCAGGACACTGCCAGCTGATATGAACGCAGCCGTGCCGAGAAATCTTCCAATACTTTGATCCCACTCGCTTCTGCTTCTACGCACCCAATCCGCCCGCAATATCTTGTCTACCGCAATGCAGGACGCGGATTGATCTTTAGCATAAAAGCTTTTATCGGCTGACCAACTTAAAGAGGCCGGCAGATCAGGACACTGCCAGCTGATATGAACGTAGCCGTGCCGAGAAATCTTCCAATACTTTGATCCCACTCGCTTCTGCTTCTACGCACCACTCCCTAAGCTGCTGCACCAGTCTTTCATTGCTGACATTTGCCCCGTTCCAGATCTCGGATAGCTTTTCGCGATACTCATGCACGGTACGCAAGGTCGTATTGTCGGCCAACAACGCGCTGAGTCGCTCCATGGCATTCTGATCAAGCAATGTCGGGCGGCGCACGAGCAATTTCCTGGCGCGGCGAAACGCGGCGTTACCCCTTGCCGATGCTTTCTCCATTCGAAAAACAGGAAGCGTCACCTGCTTCGTATAGTCCCTGAGTACATGCATACGATTGACAATGATTGCTCGTAGATTGTCGACATCAAGCTGATCATCTGGCTCGCTCTCGATTACTGGCCGCGGAGCAACCCTGTTTACCTTCGCAAGTCGCAACGCTTCGAGCGTTTTTATGTAGAGCCAGCCAATGTCAAATTCCCAACGTTGAATCGAGAACTTGGCAGATGTCGGAAACGCGTGATGATTGTTGTGTAGCTCCTCGCCACCGATCATCAGTCCCCACGGGATAATATTGGTTGCGGCATCATCACACTCGAAATTCCGGTAGCCCGAGTGGTGCCCGATGCCGTTGATGATTCCGGCGGCGAAAACCGGCATCGAGGCCATCTGAATCGCAAATATCGTAATTCCGGGCACCCCAAACAGCAGCAGATCAGCAACCAGCGCTAGAATGATGCCGCCGTAAGGAACGCGCAAGTACACATTCTTTTCGAGCCAGTCGTTTGGTGCACCCTTGCCGAATTTCTCGATCGTTTCCGGCTTGTCTTTCTCATCGCGGTACAGCTCTGCACCCTCCAGCAAGACTTTCCTGAGGCCATGGATTTGTGGGCTGTGCGGATCGTCCGTGGTTTCGCAGTAAGCGTGATGTTTGCGATGTACGGCAACCCACTCGCGCGTCAGCATGCCGGACGTGCACCAGATCCAGAAACGGAAAAAGTGCCGCAATGCGGGGTGCAGGTCAATTGACCGGTGCGCCTGGTCGCGGTGCAGGTACAGCGTTACTGCCGCCATCGTGATTTGCACCATGACGAACGTGGTGATGATGTAGCCCCAAAGACCCAGATCCAGCAGTCCGTAAAAATATTCCATGCAATTTTCCGTTGTTCGAGAGTTGTTCGGCACTATAACCAATGCGACCGGGATGCGCGTCTTGCAGCGCAATAGGAACGCTTTGCAGTTTCGACCATTACACGGCGTCGAGGTTGCATGTTTTATGCCGGCAATTAATCAGACTATAGTGTCCCCTATGCCTGAGTTACCCGAAGTTGAAACCAGCCGCCGCGGCATTGCGCCCTGGATCGAGAATCAGAAAGTGTCGGCAGTGGTCATTCGGGAGCGTCGATTGCGCTGGCCCGTGCCCACGGAAATCGATCGGAATTTACCGGGCCGGCAAATACGATCCGTGCGTCGCAGAGCAAAATACATTTTACTGGATACTGATATTGGCAGTGCCATGCTGCACCTGGGCATGTCCGGGAGCGTGCGCATCGTGGACGCAGCGGAGCCGGCCGCCAAACACGATCACTTCGACATTCGCTTTGACAGCGGCAAGGCCCTTCGATTCAGGGACCCGAGGCGTTTTGGTTCGTTCCTGTGGTCCGCCGTGCCTGAAGACCATGATCTTCTGCGAAACCTGGGTCCGGAACCCCTGTCGCCTGAGTTTAACGGTGACTACCTGTGGCGAAAATCGCGTGGCCGGCAGGTGACGATCAAGCAATTTGTAATGAATGCTGCGGTGGTGGTCGGCGTTGGCAATATTTACGCGAGTGAGGCGTTATTTGCCGCAGGTATTCATCCGAAAAGAGCGGCTGGCAGAATCTCTGCAAAGCGCGTCTCGGACCTTGTAGATGCGATCAAATCCGTTCTCGATCTGGCCATCAGGGCCGGCGGCACGACGCTGAATGACTTCCACGGGAGCGACGGTGAACCGGGATACTTCAAACAGCAGCTCAATGTTTACGGCAGAGACCGCATGCCCTGCCGGAATTGCAGGACGCCAATCCGCGCGGTCGTACTTGGACAGCGATCAACTTTCTACTGCCATCGCTGTCAACGCTGAGCTCTACCCTGTCTTCAGCGACACCGCTTGATAAGTGCTTCATTGACGACGGGTGACACGAATTCAGAGATGTCGCCTCCCATGCTGCATATTTCGCGAACCAGGCTCGATGACACGAAGTTATAGTTTTCGTTGGGGGTCAAGAATGCCGTTTCAACTTCCACCGCGAGATGGCGATTCATCGTGGCAAGCTGAAACTCATACTCGAAATCGGATACCGCTCTTAAGCCCCTTACGATGACTCGCAGATCATGCTCACGGGCAAATTCGACAGTCAGGCCGTCGTAACCGGAGACTTCAACGTTCGCCAGGTCCTGCAGGGAGGCGCGCACCAGTTCGACGCGCTCATCCAGGGTGAAAAGTGGCTCTTTGCTCGGATTCGCGGCAATTGCCACAACTACCCGATCGAACAGGCGGCAGGCGCGCCGTACCAAATCGACATGGCCAAGCGTAATGGGATCGAAGGTTCCCGGATACATAGCTGCGACTGACATCGATGCTCCTTATTCCACTCTCATCAATGAATACCGGACATTCCCGGTAGTCTTTTCCTTCAGGACTCGCCAGCCGTCAGGCAGGTCCGGCCTTGACTGGTCACGATCCTGCTCGAGGTAAACGTTTGCGCCCGGCGCCAGCCAGTCACCCCCTGCGAGCAGTCTACACAAATCCTGGCCAAGATCAGCAGCGAATGGGGGGTCGAGAAAGACCAGGTCGTAGCTCTCTGACGGCCTGCCGGTCAGATACTCGACAGCGTCAGCATGGAATACCGATGCGTGCTCTGTGCCGAGCACCTTCAGTGCATCCCGAAGCGCGTCAATCGCGACCGTCGACTGCTCAACGAACAGAACAGACTGTGCACCGCGGGACAGGGCTTCCAAACCAAGCGCGCCGCTACCGGCAAACAGGTCCAGGCATTTCGAACCTGCGAGCGTTGGTGCGAGCCAGTTGAACAGCGTCTCGCGGATTCGTTCCGAGGTAGGGCGCAGTCCGGCAACCTGAGCAACTGGCAAAAGGCGGCTGCGCCATTTTCCGGCTACAATACGTAGCCGTCCTGGCTGCTCGCCCGGGTTCTTGCGTTTTTGTTTTTTGTTGCGTCCCATGCCTGTAGGGTTCCTCTGTGCGAATTCGTTCAGGCAACAGGCGCAGATTACTCCAGGTCATCCTCAGGTAGAAACCCGTGTTTGGAAAAAAGAAATCATTACCGTCCGAAGAAAAGCCCGGCTTCATCAAACGCCTGAGAAGCCGACTTAATAGTGGCGACAATTGGCTGAGCTATGACCTCGCGAATCTGGCGCCTGGCGGCAAGATTGACGAAGCGGTGCTCGATGACCTTGAGGCAGAGCTGGTCATGGCGGATATCGGCGTCGACACGACCGAGAGAATTATTTCTGCATTACAAAAACGACTGGCCCGCAAGGAACTCAAAGATGTAAATGCGCTGCGGGACGGGTTGCGGCAAATTCTCGTGGAAATTTTGCAGCCGGTCGCCGTGCCGCTGCAAGTACCGCAGCAAGCGGAGCCTTTCGTCATTCTCATGGTTGGTGTCAACGGCGCTGGCAAGACAACGACCATCGGCAAACTCGCCAGGCGATTTCAGGAGCAGGGTCAATCGGTCATGCTGGCAGCCGGAGATACTTTTCGTGCCGCAGCAGTCGAACAGCTGCAGGTGTGGGGCGAACGGAATAATGTCGCGGTTATCTCCCAACATGCCGGCGCCGATCCGGCTGCCGTGATATTCGATGCGTATGAAGCGGCTAAATCCAGGAACATTGATGTACTACTGGCAGACACCGCGGGTCGACTGCAGAACCAGCAGGGACTGATGGACGAACTGGCAAAAATGACGCGGGTGCTGTCCCGACATGATGAAAACGCCCCCCATGAAATCATGCTTGTCCTGGACGCGAGCCAGGGCCAGAACGGTCTGGTCCAGGCCGAGAAATTTCACGCAGCGCTTGGGTTGACGGGCATAACGGTTACGAAACTGGACGGCTCGGCGAGAGGCGGTATTTTGCTCTCCGTCGCGCATAAGCTGGGCGTTCCTGTACGCTTTATCGGCATCGGTGAAAGTGCTGCTGACATGCAGCCATTTAACGCTGAAGAGTATGTTGACGCTTTGCTTGCAGAGAATAATCAATCCGGGAACCAGGCGACTTGATTGACATTGAGAATGTGACCAAACGCTATCCCGGCGGCCACGACGCGCTGCGGGGGCTGTCCCTTAGCGTCGCTACCGGCGAGATGGTTTTTGTTACGGGACATTCCGGGGCGGGCAAAAGCACGCTGCTGCGGCTTATCGCGCTAATTGATCGTCCAACCGATGGTCAGGTAATTGTCGATGGCCAGAACACGCGGGCGATCACACGGCGACGAATCCCCGCCTATCGACGTCAAATCGGCATGGTGTTTCAGGACCACAAGCTGCTTTACGACAGACCCGTCTTTGATAACGTCGCATTGCCGCTGGTTATTGCCGGGATCGGCCATCGCGAGGCAGCGCGCAAAGTCAGAGCGGCGCTGGATCAGGTAAGTCTGCTAAACAAGGAAAGGCATCTTCCGGAGGCACTCTCGTCAGGCGAACAGCAGCGCGTCGGCATTGCGCGCGCAATTGTCAGTCGGCCGAAGTTACTGATCGCCGATGAGCCAACCGGGAATCTCGATCCGGACCTGTCTCTGGAAGTAATGCGAATTTTTCGCCGCTTCAATGAAGTGGGCGTCACGCTGTTGATCGCAAGCCATGACATCGCGCTTATCGACCAGCTGGGTTGTCGGCGCATTCCCCTGGAGAACGGTACGCTGCAGGTCGAAGCTGAGGAAGATCCTGTCGCGGAGTACGTTGAGCGTCTGGAGGCGGAACAGGAGCGCGGCCAGTGGCAGACGTAAAGACCTCCGACGCACTGGCGGCGCCGCGCAAGACCGGCCCCGTGGTCAATTGGGCTGCGGTACATTGGAACACCGCAACGGCAGCGCTGGGACGGCTCACGCGACAGCCGTTTGCAAGCTTCATGATCGTGCTCGTGATTGGCATAACGCTTGCGTTACCAGCGGCATTGCACCTCGTCATCAAAAATGCGCAATCCTTAAGTTCATCCTGGGATAACGCGCTGGACTTCTCTGTTTATCTGAAGACTGACGTGACGCTGGACCAGGCACAGCGGCTGGTAACCATTGTCGGGCAGCGCGCCGACGTAGAGGAAGTACGATTGATCGCGGCCGATGATGCACTGAAAGAATTCCGGCAGCAGTCAGGATTTGGCGATGCCCTTGATCACCTGTCAGTCAATCCTTTGCCGCATACCATGGTGGTTCGTCCCGCCGCCACCAACACCGACGTATCGATAGGGCTGTTGAACGAAGAGCTCGGGAATTTGCCGGAGGCCGATTTCGTGCAGGTCGACACCGAGTGGGTGCAGCGATTCCACGCGATTCTCGACATACTTGAGCGCGCAATAGCGATTGGCGCCAGTCTGCTCGCAGCAGCCATCGTGGTCATCATTGGCAATACCATTCGCCTGGACATTCAGAATCGTCGTGAGGAGATCGAGGTAACGAAGCTGATCGGGGCCAGCAATGCATTTGTCCGGCGGCCGTTCCTGTACACCGGTGTGTGGTACGGACTTGCCGGAGCTCTGCTGGCGCTGGCGCTGGTTCGTTACGGTCTCTTCGCCCTGGAAGAACCAATAACCCGCTTGTCCGGCCTGTACAGCAGCCCCTTTTCGGCATTGGCGCTGGACCTGCGTGAGAGCCTGGCTATTACCGGAGCAGGCGTAACGCTGGGACTGGCAGGCTCCTGGCTCGCCGCGGCTCGTCACATGCGTCGAATCGAGCCTCGCTAGGTTTTGCGCTTTCTCAACTACTGATTTTACATAATCTGATCGCGATTTTTTCCTCTAAATATATGTTTTTAATGCCTTTTCTAATTCGTCCTTCAGGGAACCAAAAGCTGTTGTTAGCACTCTAAGGTGGGGAGTGCTAAAATTACACCGCAATTGGAGGATGAGGGAGACTTATGACAACGGCAGTCACAGCAATTGACCACGACCTTACCCTGAAGGGCCCGGTAGGCAGTCTCGACGCCTATATCCAGGCTGTCGGGGCTATTCCGGTTCTGGCGAAGGAAGACGAACAGGCACTTGCCCATCGATTCCGCGAAGAGGGAGACCTCCAGGCAGCGCGGGAGCTCGTAATGGCGCACCTGCGTTTTGTCGTGCATATCGCCAAGGGCTATCAGGGCTACGGTTTGCCACTCGCTGATCTGATTCAGGAAGGCAACGTCGGCATGATGAAGGCCGTCAAACGATTTGACCCTGCATTCGATGTGCGGCTGGTCTCTTTTGCCGTGCACTGGATTCGTGCAGAAATTCACGAGTACGTCCTGCGCAACTGGCGGATCGTCAAAGTCGCAACCACCAAAGCACAGCGCAAACTGTTTTTTAATCTGCGCAAGGCGAAAAAGAGCCTTGCCTGGCTGTCGCACGCGGAAACGCAGGCTGTTGCCGCGGACTTAGGGGTCAGCCCCAAAGAAGTGACAGAAATGGAGCGGCGACTGTCAGCAAGGGAAGCGATTTTTGATCCTGTCCCGGATTCGCGTGACGACGATCGCGCGTTTTCTCCTGCTGCTTATTTACCCAGCCCGGACGCGGACCCGGCGAAGCTCGTTGAAAAAGACGACTGGCATGACGATGCAACCGAGCGCATGCACTCGGCGATGGCAGAGCTGGACGAGCGCAGTCAGGACATTCTTCGATCCCGCTGGCTGACCGACGACAAACAAACGCTGCATGAGCTGGCAGATGTATACGGTGTTTCTGCAGAACGTATACGACAGATCGAAGCCAATGCGATCAAGAAACTGCGAGCGGCAATGGAAGCCTGAACAAGCAGAACATTTAAGTTGTAACAAAAACCCCGCTCAGTGCGGGGTTTTTTTTATTGGGTGCGCGAACAAATACAGCTGCGCCGAAATGGAATCCGGAAGCCCCCGACGACCCGGAGTGAAGGTTGAGAGCATTGATGTTCCCGATCGATTTGCGCTCGATGGCACGGTCTGTTTCTACCGTTCAGGCGGGTTGGAAATTTAATTAATCAGTGCTACGTCGATCGAGGTCGGGGGAGTAATGCCCGCCTTTTTATTTGAAGGTGCGCCGACGAAAAGTGACATAGCCGCCTTTCTCCTCGCCCATTGGATCGTGGTGGGTCCAGTGAATCAGGCCGCCGAGATTGTTCCATTCATACATGCCGCGAAACGTGACCCGATCGCCAATGCCGATCGGCACGCGCTGGGCCAGGTCAATATTGTGCGCAACCAGCACGGTTTGCCCGTTGCGCATGTCCAGGATAAATCGTTGATGACGAGAGCCGTCATTATCGTCGCTGATAACGCGGGTAACAATGCCCGCACCTTCAACCCATGTGCCTGAGTCTTTGGACGATAATTGGCGATCACGCAAACTGGTCATAGGTTCTAACAAGAATAATAAAAACGCGGCAGATCACTCTGCCGCGTTTTTATTGTTACAAACCTGGATCAGGATGTCACAGGAACCATAGTAATCTCTACGCGACGATTCGCCTGCCGGCCGGCGTTCGTAGTGTTGTCTGCCACAGGCATGCTCTCACCGAGCCCTATTGTGATCAGACGCTGTGAGCCGATGTTCTGCGACTGGAGATACTGTGCAACCGAACCTGCGCGACGTTCCGAGAGCGACTGGTTGTACGCATCAGACCCGGTGCTGTCGGTATGGCCGGCGACTTCGACCACGGTCTTGTCGAATTCTTTCAGCACCGTAGACACTGAATTAAGCACGTTAAAGAACGCAGGACTCAGATCTGAACTGTCGGTCGCAAAGGTGACGTTACCGGGCATATTCAAGGTAATGTTGTCGCCGATACGCGTGACGCTGACCCCGGACCCCTGCAGTTCCGCCCGCAACTTAGATTCCTGACGATCCATATAGTTGCCAACCGCACCACCGGCCAGTGCGCCGACACCAGCGAGGATCATTGCACGCTGACGACGTTCAACGGCATCGTCTCCGGAAGCCAGGCCGACTACGGCACCGGCAATTGCGCCGATAACGGCACCCCTGGTCGTGTCACTGGTTTTCGATTCCTGCGTATACGCATCCAGCGTCTCACAGCCGCTCATTGCGACGGTCAGACCGGCCGAAATGATAATTACTCTTAATGCTCTTAATTTCATTGGGTTTCCTCTTTGCCACACACCCTGACCGGCAGTCTGCGCTGAGATTGCTGGCCTGTACGAAGTATTCAACGGTATTGTACGCGTCTTGTTGCTGAACGACGCCTGAAACCTGAGTATCCACTTTCACTGGCGATCGAAAACGTGCGGCAGTTCTCAGTTCGAAAGCAGCAACCACTGTCACAGGCGGTCCGCAATTGACGCTAGAATACACGATCCACTATTGCACCACCCGGAATGCCGCATGCAGGAAGCTGAAAACTGGCTGACGAAATACGGTGAATCTCACTGCGAACTCCGCTTTGCAGTGATTCACTGGCTCGCAGTCCTGACCCTGGTTGTCGCTACGGTCGGCATGTTGTGGTCGCTGCCGATTCCGGCGGAATTCGCCCGAATTTCTCCCGTCCTCAACTGGGGAAGCGCGTTCCTGATGGCGGCGGTCGTGTACTACTTCATTATTTCCATGGCACTCGCAATAGGCATGCTGCCATTTATCTTTGGTATTGCCTTTGGTCAGGTCTGGCTTCTGGAATCATCGTTGCCGCACGCACGTGTTTCCGCGGGCCTCTTCGTTGCAAGCCTGATCGGGCTGTACCTGGGGCACGCCGGCAACGGCGGACTTCGTGTGGTCGTCAGGGACGTCCAGCTGATGATGATTGCCCCACTCTGGATGCTCTCCAACCTGTATCGCCGTATAGGAATACCCTACTAGCTGAACTGCCATTCCGGTAGAATCACCAGCCCCAAGAATCTGATGACGCTCCTGGAGAACCCCTTGGCCATTGAAAATACCGCAGCAATCCCTGCCGCCAGCAAACGGCAGCTGGACCCGTTGGATCTCTATGACATTCGTGCCGAATTGTCAGAAGAGGAATGCATGGTAAAGGACTCAGTGGCGCGCATGGTTGACGAGAAAGTTCTGCCTGTCATCAGAGAAGCTTTCGAAAATCACGAGTTTCCTCGTGACCTGATCGGCGAGGTCGCCGGTCTGGGTTTACTTGGCAGCTCGATCGAAGGCTACGATTGCGCCGGAATGAATTCCGTATGCTACGGCCTGATCTGCCAGGAGCTTGAGCGTGGCGACAGCGGCCTGCGGAGCTTTGTCTCGGTGCAAAGCAGCCTCGTGATGTATCCAATCTATGCGTACGGTTCGGAAGAACAGAAACAGCGCTGGCTGCCGGCCATGGCGAAGGGCGAGGCAATCGGTTGTTTCGGATTGACCGAACCACAGGGTGGCTCTGATCCGAGCAACATGCGCACCCAGGCCAAACGCGACGGCGACGACTGGATCCTGAACGGGTCCAAGATGTGGATTACGAATGGCAATCTCGCGGACGCCGCGGTTGTCTGGGCGGCAACCGAAGACGGCGTGCGTGGATTTATCGTTGAAAAAGATATGCCGGGATTCAAGGCACAGGAGATAGAGAACAAGTTTTCCCTGCGTGCATCGGTAACATCGGCGTTGTTTTTCGATAACGTACGCGTTCCGGACGTCAATGTTCTGCCGGGCGTCGTAGGACTGAAAGGTCCGCTAAGTTGCCTGACGCAGGCGCGCTACGGCATCACCTGGGGCGTAATCGGGGCAGCCCAGGCCTGTCTGCAGGAAGTGCTGAACTTCTCCGAAGATCGAATTCTTTTTCATCGACCTCTGACGCACAACCAGGCTATTCAGCTGCGTCTTGCCGATATGGCACGTCGCATCACGACCGCCCAGTTGCTGTCATTGCGGCTCGGCAGGATGAAGGACCAGGGGACCATGACACCGACCCAGGTTTCGATAGCCAAGTGGAACAATTGCCGTGCAGCGCTGGATATTGCCCGTGATGCGCGCGACATGCTTGGCGGCAGCGGCATCAGCGCGGAATACGTGCCGGTGCGGCATATGCTCAACCTGGAAAGTGTAATCACCTATGAAGGTACCGAGACTGTGCATCAACTCGTTGTCGGCAAAGAGCTGACCGGCGTCAACGCCTTCTGATGCGTTCAGGGGTGCGAGCCAGCCCCCGATCCCGACCTTGATGGCAACCCTGCCTAACAATCGCGATGTCTGGCGCATTGCCGCGCCGATGATGCTGTCGAATATATCGGTGCCACTGCTTGGCATGGTTGACACCGGCGTAACCGGCCATCTTGAAGACGCCGATTATCTTGCCGCCGTAGCCATCGGATCGACCATATTTGCGTTCATCTATGGCGGATTCAATTTTCTGCGCATGGGAACAACGGGCATCACGGCGCAGAAATTTGGTGCTGAAGATCATGATGGATTAAAAGTTGCCCTCGGACAGGCGCTCATCGTCTCCCTGACCATCGCAGTGGCACTTGTCGTCCTGCAGGTACCCATCGGCGATTTATCGTTGCGCATGCTTGGCGCACAAGCGGCGGTCGCCGACTTTGCCCACCAGTATTTCTATATCCGGATCTGGAGTGCGCCCGCGACGCTGGCGAACTATGCGCTGATCGGCTGGTTTCTCGGGCTGCAGAATGCGCGAGTGCCGTTGTACATCGTCCTGGTGATTAATGTAACGAATATCTTCCTGGATCTGTTTTTCGTTCTTGTTCTGGACATGAAGGTCGATGGCGTCGCCGCTGCTTCGGTCATCGCGGAGTTTTCCGGTGTGGCATTCGGCGGTATCTATGCCCTGCGCTATCTGCGCCGGCATCGGGGTCGGATGCTGTACGCGCATTTGACTACGCTGCGGGAGTACAAGGCATTCTTTGGGGTCAACGCACACCTCCTGGTACGCACAATGGCGCTGATATTCGCATTCGCGTTTGTGACGGCCGCCGGTGCCAGGATCGGTCCCATGATACTGGCTGCAAATGCTGTGCTGATGAACCTGATGAACCTGATGTCATTTGCCCTCGACGGCTTTGCACACGCTGCCGAGGCGCTGGTTGGCAAAGCGGTAGGTGCGAATAATCGTGAAGCGCTGCGCGAGGCGGTGCGCCTGACGTTACGCTGGTCGCTCTATATGTCTCTCACATTCTGTCTATTCTTTTTTGTTGGCGGGCCATGGTTAATTCGCCTGTTAACGGACATTCCCGAGGTAATCACGGTTGCGAATCGCTATCTGCCATGGATGACACTGATGCCGTTCGTCGCCGTCTGGTCTTATCTCTACGACGGTGTATTCGTCGGTGCCACCCGTGCACGGGAAATGCGCGACATCATGCTGGTGTCTACGTTTCTCGTCTTCCTGCCAACGTGGTACATGACCCGTGAACTGGGCAATCACGGATTGTGGCTGGCATTGGCAGCTTTTCTCGCCAGTCGCGGCATTGGAATGCATTACTACTACCGTACCCGCGTTTTGCGCAGCGTGAGTTCGGCGCCTGCTACGCCGTAGCCTGCGCGCTGCTGAAAGTCAGGTTGAGTTATCAGGCCTTTACGGATACCGCGTGCATATCGCATTGTCCTTTTATCGAAGCACGTGCCCAGGCATAAGAAAGCACACCCGTAATAACGTTGGCTGCGGCATAAGCAGCGAAGATTCCCGCTACGCCGAAAAATCGTTCGGCGATAAATGCCAGGGGCACGTACAGGACCATCATCCGCCCGACACTGATGTGCACCGCGGGCATCGGTTTGCCCATGCCGTTGAAAGACGCATTCATGACCATGACCATCCCGTAAGCACCGTAGCTTATGGGAACAATCAACAGAAAGAGTGATGCGACTCGCCGCACTTCGATGTTCTCGCTGAACAGCGAGGGAATCCATTCGCCGGAAAGTGCCAGCAGGCCGGCAATTACCAGTCCCGAACTCAGACAAAAGGCCGTACACAGCTTGAGCGCCCTGAATATGCGGTCCGGTCGATTGCCCGAGATATTTTGTCCAACAAACGGGCCGATGATTGCTGAAAGCGCGTAAAACATAACGAGCGTCAGAGACTCTACCCGGCTTGCCACACCGAAACCTGCCACGGCCTCCGGACCATACTTGGCAAGCATTGCCGTAATTACCCCAGTGGCGACCGGGATGATCGCGTTCGTGCCCGCGGCCGGAATACCCACATGCAGAATGTCGCGCCAGGAACTGGCAAGCTCTTTTGCATCAGGCTTGTTAAACGTGAGCATATCGAGACGAACCCGCATCAGGTATATCGTGCCGAAAAATATCGCGCCGCGAGCCAACAGTGCGGCCAGTGCGGCGCCGTTGAGACCCATTGCCGGAATGGGTCCGACACCAAATATGAGTATTGGGTCGAGCACTACGTTCACGATCGACGCGATGACCATGAGCATACTCGGCAAACGGGTATCGCCGGTGGCCCGCATGCTGCTCATGCCCACCATGCCGACAACAACAAACGGCACGCCCGCGTAAAGAATCCGCATATAGCCGGCAATCAACGGAAGCATGTCTTCCGGTGCGCCCAGCAACCGGAACAGGGGGGCAATTGTGAATAATCCGACGACACAGACGACTGCGGTGAGGCCGAATGACAGGATCAGGCTATCCGTAGCCAGTCTGCGGGCCCTGCGATGATTGTGTGCGCCGATGGCGCGAGCCACGACGGAAGAGGTGCCGGCGCCAAGGCCGATTGCAACACTGGTAACCACCATCAGCACGGGAAACGCGAAACTCAGTGCAGCGAGCTCGCGCACGCCGACTCTGCCGATAAACCACATGTCAATGAACGACTGCATCATCATCATGAAGATGCCGAACAGGACAGGCACGGTCATATCGACCAACTGTCGGCCGACCGACCCTTGAGTCAGACGTGGTTGCGGTGACGCCATGAGTTTTTCCGGAAATCGAGTTTGCCGCGGAACGCCGGATCGGCCGTCCATCGCGCCGTTCAACTATGACTGAGCCACTCGAAACGTGCAATGGCTATTAGCTGGCCGGTATCATCACCGTCCTGATCGGGTACGGATTGCACATGAAACTAAATAGCGAAGTCACGATTGACGCCAGTCTCGAGGAAGTTTGGGGCGCTTTCGAAGACGTCCAGAACCTGGCACGCTGGCAGCAAAATTTTGTGTCTTATGCACAGAAATCCGGCGCGCCGGGCCAGCCCGGATCGGTCGCGGAACTGACGTACGAGGAAAAAGGCAAGACAGTTGTTCTGACAGAAACCATTGCCGAACGTCGCGAGCAGGATTTCCTGGCCGCCAGCTATCGGTCACGCTACGGCTCTACATTGATTGTCAATCGCTTCGAAGCCGTTACCGCTTCCACAACCCGCTGGACCACATGGTGCAATTTTAAGTTCGGCGGCATTATGAAATTGATGTCCGTGTTTGCCGGCAAGGCCATCAGGATGCGGATGGAAGGTGATATGCAGAGATTTAAACTGATGCTTGAGTCCGATCTTGCAGGAGCCCAGAGGTGACGTGGAAAAGGTTAAATTCGCGGGTCGTTTATGACAACCCGTGGATCACAGTATTTGACGAACAGGTCATCAACCCCGCTGGCGGCGAAAACCAGTATGGGCGCGTACATTTCAAGAGCAAGGCTATCGCTATCGTGCCGCTGGATAAGGCGGGAAACACATGGCTCGTTGGCCAGGATCGTTATACCACCGGCAAATACTCCTGGGAGGTGCCGATGGGCGGCTCCGAGCCTGGCGAAGAACCAGCGCTTGCCGCTGCACGTGAGCTCAGGGAAGAGACCGGTCTGACAGCAGGAAAACTGGAGCAGGTAATGCGCCTGCACACCAGCAACTCCATCACGGACGAAGAAGGTTTTGTCTTCGTTGCTACGGCACTGTGCGAGGGCGAGCCGGAGTTCGACGAAATGGAAGTGCTGAAGATTCGCAAACTGCCGCTGGCTGCAGCTGTAGACATGGTCAAACGCGGCGAAATCACGGACGCTATCAGCATAGCCGCACTGTTGAGAATCGACCTGCCCGGAAAGCCGGATTAATAGACCATCTGCGCTGACACGATATAACGCATAGGGCCGTTTGCCACCGTGGCACCGAAGGGATAGCAGGTAACAAGGCTCAGCGTCGGCGTATCCGTATCCAGGATGAGACTCCCGCGCCGCGAGTCCACAACGTCGATGCTGACTACCTGGTAGAGATGATTTCGGCCGTCCGGCATTTCCAGCTGAAGCGATTCGCCGTGCCTTACGTGCTGCAGGAACTGAAAGTGGGTATCGCGATGTCCGGCGATGATGCTATTGCCAACCTGGCCGGGCAATGCACTGATACTCAGGTGACCGGGTCCGAACGCCAGTGTACGTCCGGTACCACCGGACAGGACGATCAACTCGATATCGCCGCCCTTGGCCAGCAGGCGAGCAACTGGCCAGGTATCGGCCCAGGGCCAGGGTCGCGGCCGCTCGCCACCGGCGCCGGCTTTGGTCCATGCGCGTTGCATGAGTTCCTGCGCCACCCAGGCTTTTGCAGGGATATAGGTGCCGTGGCCAAACTGCCAGAACCCGAGACACAGGAGTGCAGACATCAGCATCAGCCCCGCGCGGCGTTTACTGCAGAACATGTTCATCACCACCGGGCTTCCTGCGTAGCAATGTCAGCAACAACACGCCAAGCAACAGCAATTTAAGACCGTTCGTGCGGTACGCACCGGCACTCGTTGCTGTCGCTGGAAAACCGAAAATGGCTTCCGTACTTTGCCCGTAGGGCAGCAAGCCCGGCACCTGTTCACTACTGAAAGCCATGCTCGCCGGTCGCACCGGCGTTTTATCTATCGCGACCAGGCTCGTGAATTTGCTGACAAGATGATGAGCAAGCGCAGTTTCGATAACGGCTGTACGCGTTGCTTGCTCGTCGGCACCCCTGCGGCGTCGATCGAGAAGGTCTTCAATACGTGCCCGGGCCCACAGCGCAGCGACACCAGGGCTCGGGGATCCGGACACTATCGGTAACTCCGCCTCCCATGAACCTGCGGCCGAGTTTCCGCGGATCACGACCAGGTCAGAGTCACGTGCACTGCGGCTGAGTTGAGTGCGCACGAATACGGGCTCGCCGGCGTACAGGTCGGGCACGGTTTCCGGATAGGACGTCGCCGTGATGCCATCCGGCCATTGAACCGTTATGTCGGTCAGTTGCGGCCGCTCGAGCTTGCGAAACAGGCGTTCCATCTTCTCGTTTACTTCATGCAGAGCACTAATGAGCGTGAATGTTCCGCGCCCCGCTGCAGCGGCTTTGCGCATAAACCAGCTGTTCGGTGCCGAGCCAATACCAACCGTGAACAGCCGCGCATTTCCAAGTCGGCTCTCGATCAGATCGAACAAAGCGTCTTCGTTGCCGACACTGCCATCCGTAATGAAAATAACCTGGCGCAGGTGTGTGTCTGTACCGGCTGCATTGAGTGCGGTCTGTATGGCGGCCTGCATTTCGGTGCCGCCATTGGCAGCAAGGCCGGCGACATAGCGTTTTGCGGTAGCCAGATTTGCACTGGATGCGAGGACGCTGTCGTGGAACAGGACACTTGTTATCGAGTTGAACTGGATGACGTTGAAGCGATCAGTCGGTCTCAGCCCATCGAGTGCCAGGATGAGCGCTCGTTTCGCCTGGTCAAGTGAAGTACCGTGCATCGAACCGGATGTATCGATGACCAGCTGCAGTTCGCGCGGCGTTGGCTGCACGAGTCCGGACACGTCATCCGGCGGCAGCATCATTAACAGCGCGTAAGGATCATCGCCTGTTGATTCGGTAAACAGCATCGCTCTGGGCACCGAATCCGACACAGGTTTCCAGGTCAGTTCGAGATCGTGGTCCATTGGCGTGTCGCTCTGGGTCATCTCGATTGCATAGCGATTGTTTTCGCTATCGACCTTGATCGGATGATAGCGGCTGGCAATGTATTCGAGTGGAACACCCAGATTGAGCTCGGCGCTGAACGTTAGTTTGTGATCGACGGCATGAGAAACTACCGGCGGCGTCACCAGCGATGCATCGCGCACCGCATCGGTGTCGGGTGACCAGCCTGATCCTTTGCGTCCTGGCAATGGCGTCCCCGGGATATAGCGCGGCGTTATTGCGACGGGGAAGCGGATGCTGAAATTTCCCGTATCGATTCGCAGTGTCTCCAGGTACTCAATCTCGATCCTGACCGTCTCGCCCGGTGCAATATTGGCGACAGAAGTGGTAAACATGTTGGCGCGTTCCTGCCGGACAAGACTTGCTTTCTTGCCAGTGGCCTTCGCCGCTGCATAAGCTTTCTGCGCGACCTCCCTTTCCCTTACCTCGCCTTCGATGAAACGCTCGCCGATGTGCATGCGCAGGTGATCGACTGCGGCAGCATCGGGCAGCGGAAACACATAAATTCCCTCGACCCACTCCGATCCTGTATTGCGAAACTCCTGCTGCACACGAACCCGCGCGACCAGGCCGCTCACGCTGGCGCTAATCTCTGTGTTCATGCGCGTTGCTACAACGTATCCGGATTTCATTTTCAGCAGCAAACTGCCAGCCTGCATCTGCCCTGGCGTCACATCGGAGATCTCATCCTGTGCGAACACCAGGTTTCCGACCAGCAGCAATAGCAGTAGCGGATACCACCTCCTGGCGGCCTGTTGACGCAGTATGGTTCGCATCCTTGCTGGCAATGACGTCTGCATGCGCGGGCTCACACCGGGATGCCAAGACGATTCGTCGCCACACGGTTGCCACTTTGTATTGTTACCGTTCGCAGCTTGATTTTGAGCCATTGCATGTCTCCCTCGATTGACACACACAATTAGAGCTTCGTTTTACGTGGCTTGGCGGGCGCCGACATGGCAATGCACCGGCGTAATGTGGCAAATTGTGGCCTTCAGACAAGTAAGTGAAAATATGTCCAAGCGAATTGCCATAGTTGAAGACGAATTAGCCATCCGCGAAAATTACGCGGCGGCGTTTCGCCGCGAGGGCTATGACGTCGATCTTTTTGAAGCCCGCAAGCCGGCAATGGATGCTTTTGCGGTGCGGCTGCCGGACCTGGTCGTGATTGATATCAACCTCAAGGATGAGATCGAGGGCGGATTCGAACTCTGCAGAGGCCTGCGAAGTCTTTCCAGTGACATTCCTATTATTTTCCTAACCGCCAGGGACAGCGAGTTTGATGCGGTATCGGGTTTAAGGCTCGGCGCAGATGACTATCTGACGAAAGACATCAGTTTGCCGCACCTGATGGCGCGCATTGCGGCGCTGTTTCGCCGCCTCGATGTAATTCAACAACCGCAGGGCGAAGACAACCGCCTGCGCCGCGGCAATCTGGAACTGGACATCGATCGGATGACAGTGAGGTGGAATGGCGACCCTGTCGGCCTGACGTTAACCGAGTTCTGGATGGTGCATGCTCTGGCGCGTTATCCGGGTCATGTCAAGAACCGGCAACAATTGATGGATGCGGCGCAGGCCGTACTCGATGACAATACGATCACCTCACACATCAAACGCATTCGCCGCAAGTTTGTTGCGCTTGACCCTGAATTCGAAGCCGTCGAGACAGTTTATGGCATGGGCTATCGGTGGCTTGCCGATTGACACCGCGACGTGAACTTAAGGAAACAGTTGTTGCTGGTGAGCCTGCTCACGCTGATTCTTCCCTGGGCCGGCTGTCAGTTTATTCGCGAAACCGAGTCGGCACTCCGCGAAGTGCAGGAAGAGATGCTCGGTGGGTACGCGAAAGCCATTTCCGACTCACTGTCACAGTTTCATGCGGAATTCCTGTCCGACGATCGTAGCGGAGATCCGACGACTGGCCGCCTGTACGCTCACCCGCTGCAACGAGCACCCCTGGTAGACGGCTACATCGACGAATGGTCTCTTCCGACTGGCGCAGTGGCAACTCTGCGTGGCACAGACGGACCGATCCGGTATGCCATGGGTTCCTACGGGCAGTATTGGTACCTTTTTGTTGACGTCCGCGATGCCAACATTGTCTATGCACGCCAGGCCGACGCCGGAATCTCCGGGAAATTTGCCGATGGCGTGATACTGACAAGCGTCGATCGAGCGGGCGAGTCAACCGAATTTCGGTTCCAGGCAGAAGCACCGGGAAAGATTAACGCTATCCGGCGACTTCGTGATCAGTCGTTCGAAGAAACGCGAATTCTTGCACACTGGCAGGATACCGTTACCGGCTACAGCTTTGAGGCTCGTATTCCCAAGGGTCTGGTTGCGCAAAGCCTGGGCCTCGCGGTGGTCAATACCAATGACGCTGGCAGTGCCGGCGTGGTCAGTGCCAACTTCAAAGGCACGATGCCTGGCTCGCTGGTTGCTTTCTCGCCAGTGCTCCAGAGTGTGGCAACCGGCTACGTCCAGGATGGCCTGCGCCTGATCATTACCGATAAAGATGGCTGGCGCCTGGCACAGGCAGGCAGTGTGCTGGTATCCGGCGGCGACGCGAACAGGCAACAGTCGGGCTGGCTGCGCATTATCTACAACCTGCTGCTAGAACCTGGCGCAGATGCTGCTCTTGCTGAACCAGCGCCAGGTGGCCGCGAACAGCAGAGTTATATCAGTGAGGCGTTACAGGGCCGTACCGGTTCGGCAAGATGGTTTCGGAGTGTCGATACAGGCAGAGCCGTGGTGTCGGTCGCCCAGCCGATTTGGTCGGGTAACGTGCAGACGGGCGCCATCGTGCTGCAGCAGGGCACCGATGCAATATTGAGTCTGACCAATAAGGTTCTGACTCGGCTGGCTGTCCTGACGCTGATAGCGATGCTGGTTGTCGCGGTCGTTCTTATAGGCTATGCCAGCTGGCTGTCACTGCGAATTCAGCGCTTGAGCCTGGCCGCAGAGCATGCGCTTGACGAGAACAAACTGCAGTTGGCGTTGCCAAGTGCGCTGGCCGGGGACGAGGTTGGTGACCTGTCACGAAGCTTCTCAAGCGTACTGAAACAACTGGGCACCTATAATGAATACCTGCAGACCCTGGCTACCAGGCTGTCGCATGAACTGCGCACACCGCTGACAATCGTAAGGGTTTCACTTGAGAATCTTGAACACGAAAACCTCTCCGCTGAAGCACACGAGTATGCCGCACGCGCGAAAGAGGGCGCCGACCGGCTGCAAAAAATTCTAAGCGCGATGAGCGAGGCAAATCGTACCGAAGAACTGATCGAAAACGTAGAACCGGAGACATTCGACCTTAGCGCGGTGCTTCGGTCTACGGTTTCGGCTTACGCGGATGCCTGGCCGGAACGGGAATTTCGATTTTCATGTGCAGACGACGCCACCCATATACACGGCGCACCGGAACTGATCATTCAGATGCTGGACAAGCTGGTCGACAACGCTGTCGACTTCACGGCTGCCGGCGACACGATAACGGTCGCGGTTCGAGCAGAGTCCGGCAATGCAATTATCTCTGTCAGCAACCCCGGGCCGGCCCTGCCGGAAGAAATGCAGGCACGCTTGTTCGACTCAATGGTTTCGGTCAGAAGTGGAGATCCCGGCAAACACCTCGGGCTGGGCCTCTACATCGCAAGAGTGATTGCAGAGGGTCATGGTGGATCAATTGAGGCAACCAACACGGACGATGGCGTTACGCTTCAGATTCGAATACCTGCAGTCGGCAGCTAGACGCCGAGATAAGCCGTGATGCCGGCGGCGGCCTCACGTCCCTCGAATACTGCAGTTACGACCAGGTCGGACCCGCGCACCATGTCGCCGCCCGCAAATATTTTCGGGTTCGTAGTCTGAAAATTGAATTTACCCAGCGAGTCGACACGCACCCGACCGTTCGGCAAGACACTGACTTCAAACTCACTAAACCAGCCCGCCGGGTTCGGTCTGAACCCAAACGCAACGATGACCGCATCGGCAGGCACGACATGTTCCGAGCCAGGCACAACCTGAGGGCGCTGGCGTCGACCCGCATCCGGCGCACCAATATCCGTCTTTTGCAGCTTCACGCCGGTTACGTGATCGGCGCCTATGATCTCAACGGGCTGCTGATTGAACAGGAAGGTAACGCCCTCTTCCTTGCTGTTTGCTACCTCACGCCGGGATCCCGGCATATTGACCTCGTCACGCCGGTAAGCGCAGGTGACGCTTGCGGCACCTTGTCGGATAGCGGTTCGATTGCAGTCCATCCCGGTATCGCCGCCACCGAGGACAACGACATGCTTGCCGCGTAAGTCTATGTGATCGGTCGCATCCTGATCGAGTCGCATTTCCCGGCGTACGTTCGAAACCAGGTAAGGCAACGCCTCATAAACACCCGGGAGCTGCTCACCGGCGAAACCACCGTTCACGGCCGTGTAGGTGCCCATACCGAGGAATACAGCATCAAAATCGGCCAATATCGATTCGAAAGGAACATCGACGCCGACGCGCGTGTTCAGAACGAACTCAACCCCCATGCCTTCCATGATCGAACGGCGCTGCCGGACAACAGTTTTTTCCAGCTTGAAGGGGGGTATACCGAACGTCAGCAGTCCGCCGATTTCCGGGTAAGCGTCAAATACGACCGAACGAATTCCATTCCTGGCGAGAACATCCGCGGCCGCAAGCCCGGCAGGTCCTGCGCCGACGATACCGACCCGTTTCCCGGTGTCGACGACGTCCGACATGTCCGGACGCCAACCCTGTTTGAATGCCTCATCGGTAATATAGCGCTCAACGTTGCCGATGCTCACCGCCCCGATACCGTCATTAAGCGTGCACGCTCCTTCGCAGAGGCGGTCCTGTGGACATACTCTCCCGCAGATTTCCGGCAGGGAATTGGTTTGATGGGAAAGCTCGGCTGCCTGAAACAACTTGCCCTCTTCGACCAGGCGCAGCCAGTCCGGAATGAAGTTGTGCACCGGGCACTTCCACTCACAGTAGGGATTGCCGCACGACAGGCATCTTCCGGCCTGGCTCGCGGCATCCGCTCCGTCGTAGGCGCCATAGATTTCGTCGAAATGCTTAATCCGTACCTCGACGTCCTGCTTTGCGGGATCGCGACGCGGAACTTCCAGAAACTGCAGCGGGTGCCGGGGCATGTCAGTTCGAATGCCGCACGCAATTTTCGCATGGCATGATTATTCCCACGCAAGAACAACTGTGCAGATAATTGCGGTCGCGCAAAAGGTGCCTGATTCCGCTCATACTCACGCAGCCTGCCTGAAACCATCGAGTAACGAACCGAGCTCTGCAGCTTTCGGCTTGACGACCCAGAACCTGGGCAGAAACGTCCGGAAGTCATCCAGAATATCCTGTCCCCAGGCACTGTCCGTATACGACACGTGCTGGCTGATCAGTGTACGCAAATGATGCAGGTGCGCCTCCATACTCTCCGGTTTGATGCGATGTATGTCGATCAAATCATGGTTGTAGAGATCGACGAAATCCCGGTCCAGGTCCAGGACATACGCGAAACCGCCTGTGAGCCCTGCACCGAAATTGACGCCACTGCGGCCAAGCACGGTGACTACCCCGCCGGTCATATACTCGCAGCAATGGTCACCTGCCCCCTCGACAACTGCCGTAGCACCTGAATTCCTGACGGCGAATCTTTCGCCGGCCAGCCCGGCCGCATAGACTTCTCCACCGGTTGCGCCATACAGGCAGGTGTTGCCGATAATGACCGTGTCCTTTGTGTCGAAAGTCGCATCTTCGGATGGCCGAATGATGATGCGACCTCCGGTCATGCCCTTACCCACGTAGTCATTCGCGTCACCCGACAGCGTCATGTTCAAGCCACCGACATTCCAGGCGCCAAAACTCTGCCCGGCCGTGCCGCGCAGCTGCAGATTGAGCGGCGCGTCCTGCATGCCATGGTTGCCGTATCTCCTGGCAATTTCGCCGGACAACATGGCGCCCAGCGTACGATCATAATTCCGCACGTCGTAGGAGAAGGTTCCGCCCGACTTTGCTTCGATAGCGGGCAACGTTTCCTTGAGGATTCTTTTGGCAAGGTCCGCCTGGTCGAACGGGTGATTTCTCAGGTCGGTACAAAACTGTGGGCTGTCTTCCGCCAGACCGGCATCCGAGATGATCGGCGTAAGATCCAGCTGCTGCTGCCTGCTCGTTTCACCCGGTAAAATTTCCATCAGTTCGACGTGTCCGATAATTTCGTCGAGACTCCGTGCGCCAAGTTGCGCCAGCAGTTGCCGGACTTCCTCTGCAACAAAACGAAAGAAGTTGACGACCATCTCTGGCAGCCCTGTGAAATATTCGCTCCGCAGTACGTTGTTCTGGGTCGCCACACCTGTCGCACAGTTGTTCAGATGGCAGATTCGAAGATACTTGCAGCCAAGGGCAATCATCGGTGCCGTGCCGAAACCGAAACTTTCAGCGCCAAGGATTGCGGCTTTAATGACATCCAGACCGGTCTTCAAACCGCCATCCGTCTGTAAGCGCACTTTATGTCGCAGGTCATTGGCGCGCAGCACCTGGTGGGCCTCCGATAAACCAAGTTCCCAGGGGCTGCCCGCATACTTGACTGAACTTAACGGACTGGCGCCGGTGCCACCATCGTAACCGGAGATGGTTATAAGGTCTGCGTAAGCTTTGACCACGCCTGCGGCGATGGTCCCGACTCCGGGCTCGGCGACCAGTTTGACGGATATCAGCGCAACGGGATTAACCTGCTTCAGATCGAAGATCAGCTGTGCCAGGTCTTCGATCGAATAAATGTCATGATGGGGCGGTGGTGAGATCAGCCCGACGCCGGGTTTGGCATAGCGCAACCTGGCGATCATGTCAGTGACCTTGTGTCCCGGAAGCTGGCCGCCCTCACCGGGTTTTGCGCCCTGGGCGACTTTGATCTGAATTACTTCGGCGTTCACCAGGTACTCCGCGGTCACACCAAAGCGGCCGGAGGCGACCTGCTTGATCTTGGACATTCGTTCGGTCCGGTAGCGCGACGGATCTTCGCCACCTTCGCCGGAATTGGAGCGTGCGCCAATCCGATTCATTGCGATTGCCAGCGCTTCGTGCGCTTCCGGCGATAACGCACCGAGCGACATGCCGGCACTGTCGAATCGAAGCAGGATTTTCTCGACCGATTCAACCTCTTCGAGCGGTACCGGTTTTTTCGCCGGGTTTACTTTTAGCAAATCGCGGATTGTCGCAACGGGCCGGTTGTCGACCAGTCTCGAATATTCCTTGAAGCGCTCGAAGTCCCCGCTGCGAACGGCGGCCTGCAAGGTCGCCACAACATCCGGGTTAAAACAATGGTACTCGCCGCCATGTACATATTTAAGCAGTCCACCCTGGGTTAGCGGCACACGCGGTTTCCAGGCATCGTCTGCCAGGCGTTTCTGGTCGTCATGCAAATCGGCAAAACGGGCACCCTGAATACGACTTACTGTTCCTGTAAAACATCGGTCGACAATTTCGTCGCTTAAACCAACAATCTCGAACAGCTGCGCACCGCGGTAACTCGAAACTGACGAAATGCCCATCTTTGACATGATTTTGAACAGGCCTTTGCGAATCCCCCTGCGATAACTTCTGCCAAGCTGTTGCAGTCGATCGGCGCGGCCCCGCTGCGCGAGATCGTGCAAACTCTGGTAAACCAGGTAGGGATAGACGGCGGTCGCGCCGTATCCGATCAGGCAGGCAATATGATGTGCATCCCGTGCGACACCCGTCTCCACGATTATATTGACTGCGCAACGCTGTCCGCTGCGTACCAGGTGATGATGGATTGCCCCGGTCGCCAGCAGGGCATGCACCGGTAGCAAACCCTCTTTCAGATAACGGTCGCTCAGCATCAGGATCAACTTGCCATCCGCCACGGCCTGGTCGACCTGCGCACAAATCTCATCCAGCGCATCGCCAAGTGACAGGTCCGCAGGCTTGTTAAGGTCGATAAACGCCTGCTCGTCACCGTACATTTCGGGCCCCAGCAGCTGCCGCAGTTTTCGTTGTGACAGCACCGGAGAATTCATGATGACGTGATCAGCATGTTCCGGGCCAATCTCGAACAGGCTCGTTTCCCGCCCGATATTAGTCTGTAGCGACATCACTATCCGCTCGCGCAGAGAATCTATTGGCGGATTGGTTACCTGTGCGAACTGCTGTCGAAAGTAGTCAAACGGTGAACGAATTTTTCGGGACAATACCGGCATTGGTGTGTCGTCGCCCATCGAGCCGACGGCTTCCGCCTCGGTCTTTGCCAGCACGCTGATAACTTCGTTCAGCTCTTCGCGCGACATATTGAACATCTTCTGATACTTGAGCAGCATGTCGGACGGAAATGGTTCGGCCGCCATGTGCAGGTCAACCAGCTCCGAATCCAGATAGCGTACGCCCTGCTTGAGCCATCTCTTGTATGGAAACCGCGCCTTCAGTTCATTGTGAATATCGTCATTGGACAACAACAGGCCGTTGCGCAGATCCACTGCAAGCATCTCGCCCGGTCCCAGGCGACCCTTGGCAATTACATCGGCTTCGGCGTAATCATAGACACCAATCTCGGAGGCAATGGTAATGTGCCGATCCTTGGTAACCACATAGCGTGCAGGGCGCAAGCCGTTCCGATCGAGACAACAGGCGGCGTAGCGTCCGTCTGTCAACACGATGCCGGCAGGCCCGTCCCACGGCTCGATCTGACAGTCAAAGAACTCATAAAACGCGCGTACGTCGGGGTCCAGCGTATCCATGGCCTGCCAGGCAGGCGGAATGAGAATACGCATTGCCTGCAATACATCCATGCCGGCCGCCCGCATCACTTCAAGCATATTGTCGAGGCTGGATGAATCAGAACCGGTCAGTGAAATGATGGGCTCGAGGTCGGACAGGTCGCGCAGTTTGTCGGATCGAAAATTGCTACTGCGTGCGATTGCCCAGTTTCGATTGCCCTGAATCGTATTGATCTCACCATTGTGGGCGAGAAAACGAAATGGCTGTGCGAGTCGCCACTCCGGTAATGTGTTGGTCGAAAAGCGTTGATGAAACACGCAGACCGAAGATTCAAGCCTGGCATCACGCAGATCCGTGTAAAAATCCGGCAACACATCAGGCATGACCATGCCCTTATAAATGATAGTCGCCGATGACAGGCTGGTTACGTAGGCTGTCGGGTCGATCGTGGCGAAACGTTTTTCCGCACGCCGCCTCGCCATGAACAATTGCCTGTTGAACGTGCCGCGCGGCATGCCCGCCGGCGCATTGACGAATACCTGCTCAATTCGCGGTAGCGACCTTAGTGCCAATTCGCCGCAGACCTCTGGCCTGATTGGCACGACGCGCCAGCCGGCGACCTCCAGATCACTGCCGGCAATTGCTGCGTTGATTTCTGACTTCACTTTATCTGCGACGTTATCTTCCTGACTCAGAAAGACGGTGCCGACAGCAAAGCGCTCGGCCAGATCAAAGCCCTCATCCGTTCCGACCGCGCGCAGGAAACGCTCGGGAAACTTCAGCAGCAGCCCGCAACCATCCCCGGTTTTACCGTCGGCGGCGACCGCACCGCGATGCGTAAGCCTTGCCAACGCGGAAATAGCCGTTTCCACCACAAAGTGGCTCGCGGAATCGTCCAGGTTGGCGATCAGCCCGAAGCCGCAGCTATCCCGCTCAAATGACGGGTCATATAGTCCGACGCTTGATTTTGCAGTCATTGAGACACCGGGGTCGACACTGAGCGCCTCCCCATCGAATTTATGGTTATGGTGTGCACCGTTTTCCGGTGCCTTGGTGAATTGTTGCTCACCGTCGCCAGGGCATTGCTTATGCACTGCCATGGCTATTTATCGCGGGTTGTCGTGCTGGGCCTTAAGGACACCGCTTTTTATCGAACCGAGATCGCCGCGTTTGTGCGGCCCGGGGAAAGAAATCCAGTGATATTCGAAAGGCTTATCCCGAGGAAAACAGTATATGACAGTCGGCATCCCGTCATCCAGTCACCGTCATCAGGAAAACGCTGCGGCCTTATAAAAAAGGCGCAGGCCTTGACTGCTGGTCCGGATATCGAATCGTTACCCGCGCAACCGTCGGCGCTGCCCCGTCAGCGCCGAATGCCGTTCACGTCGATAACGCCGGTAGATGAAAACGGCAGCGGTTTCGTAAATGGTATGTCAACGGTCAGGCTGCCTTGCAGTTCGTAGCTGACTGCCTCGCGCATGCCGCCGCGCAGCAATGAGGAAAGCTGTGCCGCAGAACTCAGCATGTCCAGATCAACGCTGATGGTGAAATCGTCATGGCCACGCGCCGGCACCGTGAAGCTGCCGTCCGTTGCACCGCCAGCAAATTTTTCTTTATCGAGGATAACCCGATATTCAACTGCCTGGATCGGCAACGGAAACGGGTTCGGATTGGTGACATCGAATCCAAGCAGAAACGTCTGGCGGCTGAGGCTCACATCGGCAAGCTTTACACTGACGAGGCTAACGCTTGGCGGGTCGATCAGTGTGCCAGTCCCGGCACATGAACTCAGGGCGCTGGCCGCCGCCAGCACGACAACAAGCCGACTAAACATTCGCCTCGTCATGCTTTCGTCTCTCATAACAACTCATTTCCCAGTCGACCCCACGCCGCACCAATAAGTAGCCAGTCGCCATCAGTCCTGATCAACTCGAACTCGAAGTTATACGCGTCCGCATCAAAACCCAGGACATCATCCCTGGTCCCGGCCATGCCAACTGCGACCTGAACCGTCGCCGCTGTCTCACCAGACAGGACGATGTCATCGATGCTGGTCAGCAGCGCTACCGAATCCTGCCGCAAGAAATACAGCCGCAGGAGGTCACCAATGTGTTTACGATCGTTGCCGTGTGCGTCGGCGTAGTTCACAGATATCATATCGAGGAGTTCGCCGCGATCTTTCTCCTCTGCCGCGTGTTCTCCTCGAGTGACCCAGGCGCGTATTTCGTTTTCCGGACTATTCTCGTCACCACCACAGGAAGCGAGGAGGAAAATTAGCCCGAACATCACAATTCGCATCATCTGGCCCCTGGGCTCCTTGTCGACACTGGTCGTCCGGTTTTGCGGTCGCCGGAACATGGCTTTTACCTGCGTCGGATGTTAGAACAGACTATGGGCGGTCGGACCCCACCGTTACTGTGACGCGGTTCGCATATCGGTTGAATGTGAATTGATCCGCTGCACGACCTGATTCGCAGACACCAGACGGAAAACGGATATGGCAGTAAAACTTCTCAGCGATAATGCAGACGCCACGATCACCGATGATGATCAGATCCGAATCGATGCTGTGTTGGCATTCTGGTTCAAGGAACAGGAGCTGTCAGCACCCCAGATCGATGGACGTATGGACATATGGTTCGGAGAAGACCCCGCCTTTGATCAGGAAGTCGCACGCGAGTTTGCCGACGACGTACAGCTTGCGTCCGAAGGTAAGCTTGATCACTGGGCGCACAAACCGATGGGCCGACTTGCACTGATCATCTTGCTTGACCAGTTTCGACGCAATATATACCGAAACAAGGCCGAAGCGTTCGCCATGGACAAGGCCGCGCTGAAGCTGTGCGTCGAAGGCGCAATGGAAAAAAAAGACAAGGGCCTGACACCCATTCAACGGGTGTTCTTCTACATGCCACTGCAACACTCCGAGTCACGTAAAGTTCAGGAAAAGTCCCGTCAGATATATAACAAGCTCGCCAGCGCCGTTTCCGCCACATACAGGGAAACCTTTGAGACCGTTGCCCATTTTGCCGAACTTCATGCTGACATCATCAATCAGTTCGGACGCTTTCCGCACAGAAATACGGTGCTAAAGCGCAAGAACACGGCGGAGGAAGATGAGTACCTGTCCGGTGACGCACCTACGTTCGGCCAGGGAGAAGCCTGAATTAGCCGGTGGCGAGCAGCTGTTTCGACAACCGATTGAAGCGGACCGTTAACATGATCGCTGCGGCCGACAAACCCAGCACGAATCCGGCCCAAATATATGCCGGCGGGGCTCGAAAAGTTATCGCCGCGAGATAGGCGAGCGGAAACCCAAGCGCCCAGTAAGAAAAGGTATTGATGAGCATTGGCATGCGTGTGTCTTTGTAACCACGCAGCGCGCCGGCTGATCCGATTTGCACGCCATCTGCAATTTGAAATATTGCCGCCATCAGTAACAGGCTGATTGCGATCTCCGTTACCGATGGGTCATTGGTGTAGATGCCAACCACCAGGTCTCTGAACAGCAGCAGAAAAGTCGCGGAACATGCCATGAAGACGGCACACATCAGTATGCCGGTCACGCCTCCGAGGCGCGCGCCGCGCGCACTGCCCTTGCCGAGCGCCTGGCCGATGCGTACCGTTGTGGCGGCACTCAGAGCGAGCGGAATCATGAACATCGTTGCCGCAAAATTCAGTGCAATCTGATGCGCGGCCGTGATCTCCGCGCCGCGCGTTCCGACCAGGATTGAAACGACCGAAAAAAGACCAGCCTCCGCTGCAATCGTAATGGCAATCGGCGTACCGAGATGCAATATTTCCTTTAAAACCGGCAACCGCAGCGGTGCCATGCGCTCAAAAATTCGCAGCGGTTTATAGATTGGCTTACGCGCAAAGTAGATCACCATCATGATCGTCATGAGCCACATCGTGATGGCACTGGCCATGCCGCACCCTACCGCACCGTATGCAGGCAGGCCGAATTTGCCGTACATCAGTACCCAGTTGAGAAAAACATTGCACACCAGCGCAAACAGGGAGGTGTACATGATCGGCCGCGTAAATCCGATGCCTTCCGTTGTAAAACGGAAAGCAAGAAAAACACAAATAGCCGGCGCACCGAAAACAATTGCCCGTACATAGTTGACGGTGGTGTCGCGAAAACCGGGGTCGATTCCGACAAACCCTAATACCGGTTCGATGAACAGCTGGATAAATGTAAATATCGAGAAGCTGAGCGCCAATGCCAGCCAAAGTCCCTGGCGGGTATAGCGCCCGATCATCTCGGGTTGACCGGCTCCGAAATACCTCGCCGCAATGGGTGAAATCGCCATCATCAGGCCAAGGCAGACAGTAAATCCGAGGAACCATACACTGCCACCGACAGCAACGGCCGCGAGCGACGAAGCGCCAAGTCGTCCTGCCATTACAGCATCGGCAAACTGCATTCCCGCGATTGAAAGGTTGTTGACAATAAGAGGCCCGGCAAGCCTTAGGAGCGCTCGAGATTCAGTTGCCCAATTGTGTGACGTTGAAGACAAGATCCACGTCGACTCCGGATTATTAGGGGCGGGACTCTACCACGATGTGCGTAAACTTAAGCCGGTCAATAGTGTAAAGTTGCGGCACACACGAAAGTCAGTACGGAGACAGGTATGTTGCATGACGGTCAGGCAAAGAGGGTCGCCATTGTCGGTGGCATTAGAATTCCATTTTGTCGAGCTCACACCCACTACGCCGGTGCGTCGAATCAGGACATGATGACGGCTACGTTAAAGGCACTGGTTGACAAGTATGACCTGAAGGGACAGACGCTGGGCGACGTTGCACTGGGTGCCGTTATCAAACACTCGAGAGACTGGAATCTTGCTCGTGAATCCGTCATTGGGTCGGGCCTGTCGCTGCTTACACCGGGAGTCGATATGCAGCGGGCCTGTGGCACCAGCCTGGAGGCATGCATCAACATCGGCAACAAGATCGCGCTCGGACAGATCGAAGCTGGCATTGCCGGCGGCACGGATTCAATTAGCGATGCACCGATTGTATTCAAGGACGATTTTCGCTCTGTTCTGATGGCCAGCCACCGGGGCAGGTCGTTTCTCAGCAAGTTGAAGCCCTGGTTCGGGCTTCGTCCTGCACACCTGGTACCTGAATTTCCCGGAGTAACGGAGCCCCGCACCAAACTTTCCATGGGTGAGAGCATGGAAATTACCGCCAAGGAATTTGACGTTTCGCGGGAGCATCAGGATCAACTCGCTTTGTCCAGTCACAGCAAAGCGGCCGCTGCCTATGATGCGGGCTTTTATGACGACCTCGTAGTTCCATTCAGGGAGGCGACAGAGGACAACAATATTCGCCGCGATTCGACCTTTGAAAAGCTGCAAAAACTGAAACCGGTTTTTGACAGGAGTGCCGCCGGCACCATGACTGCCGGCAATAGCACGCCATTGACGGACGGTGCGGCAGCGGTGCTTCTGAGTTCGGAAGAATGGGCAGATCGCAAGAATCTTCCCGTCTACGCCTATCTCACACACTGCAAGGTCGCCGCGGTCAACTTCATCGATCGCGATGGCCTGTTAATGGCCCCGGCATTCGCGGTGTCGGAGATGCTCCACGAGGCGCAGTTGACGTTGCAGGACTTCGATTTTTACGAAATTCACGAAGCGTTCGCTGCCCAAACCATTGCCACCATCAAGGCCTGGCAATCGGAAGAGTTCTGTCGCGAACGCCTGGGCAGAAACGAGGCGATGGGACCAATCGAACTTTCCAAGTTAAACGTCAAAGGAGGCAGTATCGCCATCGGACATCCATTCGCGGCGACCGGCGCACGGGTGGTGTCGACCATGGCCAAGTTGCTGCACGAAAATGGTGGCGGCCGGGGACTGGTGTCAGTTTGCACAGCGGGTGGCATGGGCGTTACTGCAATTCTCGAAGCTTCCTGACCCGGAAATCCCGGCGATCGTTGCATGACGCTCCCGCAGCCGACATGATGGTTCCCTCGCCTGACAAATTTCAGCGGCGAATCTCGGGGGCACTATGGGCGACCTAAGCCAGACACTGGCAATGATCAATGCCGTTCTCTGGAATGAAACCTGGATCTTCATCATTGCAGGCACCGGCGTCCTGTTCACGATCTGGAGCGGCTTTTGCCAGTATCGCGCGCTAACGCACGGTCCGAAGGTGGTGCGCGGCGTCTACGACGATCCGAATGATCCGGGCGCTATTAACCATTTCCAGGCTTTGTCAGCAGCGCTGTCAGGCACCGTGGGTCTTGGCAATATTGGTGGCGTGGCCCTGGCGATTTCGCTCGGCGGTCCCGGGGCGATATTCTGGATGTGGATCGTCGGCTTTCTCGGTATGTCGATAAAGTTTGTCGAAGTGACTCTCTCGATGCTGTATCGCAATACCGATGACCCGGACAACCCGCATGGCGGACCGATGTGGGTTGCGGGACGTGCGCTTAAGAAGATGAAGCCGGAACTCGGCTGGATCGGTACCGGCCTGGCCATTCTCTATTCATTTACCGTTATGGTGTCATCAGGCACAGGCGGAAACATGTTCCAGGCCTGGAATGTGGCCGATGTAACCAACCAGTATTTTGGCCTGGCCGGTTGGATCAGTGGCCTTATCCTCACTGTCATCGTTGCGGCCGTATTGCTTGGTGGGATCAAGAGAATCGGCAAAGTTGCCGCTACGATCGTGCCCGGCATGGTCCTGATTTACGTCGTCGCCGGATTCTACGTACTGTTTGCAAATTTTGGACAGATTCCGGAGATGTTCGGCCTGATCGTAACCTCCGCCTTTACGTCAACCGAAGCCACCGGCGCTTTTGTCGGCGGCACGGTGGGCTCCGCATTTCTCTTCGGCATGAAGCGCGCAATTTTTTCGAATGAAGCCGGACAGGGCTCGTCAGCGATCGCACATGCGGCTGCCAAGACCGATGAACCAGTGCGTGAGGGTCTCGTTGGCGGTATGGAGCCCTTTATAGACACGATTGTTGTGTGCACGTTTACCGCTTTAATCATTTTGTCCACCGGCATCTGGAATCGGGCTCCGGATATCGCTTTCCAGACGCTGCCGCAAGCGCTCCAGAGCGAGGCCGGCTGGCGCTACCCGGATACCGAGCTCGCCGCCGGCGAGTGGCGCGATCAGGAGCCGGTCCTTATGGTGGTCGAGGCCGGGCAGAACCAGGACACGGGTCAAAACGTACACAGAGTCACCGGTGTAATTTCTGCAACGAACGCAGGTTTCGTTGCAAGCTGGCAGCCGCTGGAAACGGACGCAGAACCGCAGATCGTTGGGGGCGGCTTCTATAAAGACTACGTTGGGGCAACGCTGACAGCCAAGGCATTCGACTCTGTCGCACCCGGACTCGGGAAATGGCTGATTACCGTAGCGTCCTGGCTCTTCGCAATTTCAACAATTATTGCGTGGGGTTATTACGGGGAACAGGGTGCTGTTTATATGTGGGGTCGCAAGAGCGCGATGCCTTACAGGCTGGTGTACTGCTCCCTCACATTTATTGCCACGCTGGGCCATATCAAGACCAGCGCAGACCTGGATAATATGACGGGGATTGGACTCGGCATTATTATTTACGCCAACCTGCCCATTTGCTGGATCTTTGGTTACCAGGCCATGCGTGCCTACAAGGAATACATACAGCGCCTCAAAGATGGACGCATGGGACCGGATCACCCGCCACCAGGTCTTGACGATCTGATCAGCGGTCGCCACATGCAACGCTAGGACGACACGCGCTTGCGGCCTGGACGCTGCGGACATTAGCGCGCGGGCGGCGACTGATCCCGGGATGCGAGTTTGTGCAGTGCGTCGATGGCCTTGTCGAGGCGCTCTTTGGCCTGCCTGGTTACACCTCCCTTGTGATATTCATCGACCACAAAGTTTTCGACTCGACTGACCATGGCATCGATATCGTCGCCGGGAAATAATTCCGCTTCGTCTTCCACGCGCTGTGCTTTTTCCGCCGCGCCAAACAGGTTAATCCAGCGTTCACTTCGCTTACCGAGGTGCAATAGTTCGTAGAATTCACTGCCCGTATCCTTGCCGGATCGCGTCAGGCTGATAGCGCCAAGGACCAGCGACACCGGAACGAGAATGAGGTCACGCAGACCATCCACGATTAATTTGACCTGCAGGACACCGATGTCACGTATCACGACCCACCGGTCAGTTTCGCCGACGGGACCCTCACCATCAGGGCAAGTCGCTGGCTGTTCGTCCTGCATCTCGTCAACTCCTGTGCGAATACGAATAATGATACTTCATTACTGGCGTGAATCTCGTCGATTTAGTAATGTCCATCAGATACTTACGCTTTCTGGCGGCGTTACCGGTCTAATGGCGAAATTCGAATCAGCACCGCAATACGAACACGGCCTGCCCGAAGCGCTCGGCGTACTCGTGGTCAATCTGGGTACGCCTGAAGCACCGACTGCGGATGCTGTGCGCCGCTACCTCGCGGAATTCCTTTCCGATCCGCGCGTCGTGGAAATTCCGCGGCCAATCTGGTGGCTGATTCTGCACGGATACATTTTACGCACCCGCCCGGCGAAGTCTGCTGCAGCTTATGCGCAAATATGGACAGAGCAGGGTTCCCCACTACTGCTGCACACGCAGGATATCGCCGCTGGTTTGCAGGACAAACTGGCGGCTCGACTGGCTGGCGCGGTGCATGTAGAAGTCGCCATGTCCTATGGCAGCCCTTCCATATCGAGCGCATTACAAAATATGTTCGATCAATGCGTCCGGCGAATTATCGTACTGCCGGTGTATCCGCAGTACTCGGGGACGACCACCGGTTCCGTTTTCGAGGCCGTGACCCAATCGCTGTCTGCACGCAGGTGGGTTCCGGAGTTGCATTTCATTAACCACTATCATGATTCGGCCGGTTATATTTCTGCGCTCGCGGCCAGCGTCCGTGACTTCTGGGACCTGCAGGGTCGTGGCGAAAAATTACTCATGTCATTTCATGGTGTGCCAAAACGCACGCTGATCAGCGGCGACCCGTACCACTGTCAATGCCAGAAGACGGCACGTTTACTGGCAGAAAGACTCGAGCTCAAAGATAACGAGTGGATGCTCACCTTCCAGTCGCGTGTGGGACGGGAGGAATGGCTGAGACCGTATACCGACGAAACGCTGCAACAATGGGGCCACGAAAAAGCTGGCAAAATAGACGTCGTTTGCCCCGGCTTCGCCGCTGATTGTTTAGAAACGCTCGAGGAAATTGAAATTCAGAATGCAGAGCTTTATGCAGTGGCAGGGGGTGGCGAACTGCGCTACATACCGGCCCTCAATGCGCGCGATGATCATGTCTCTTTCCTGAGCAGACTGATTGAAAAGAATGTCGGTGGCTGGCCTGAGTCCTCGCCGGACTGGAACCTGTCTGACACCGCCAGGCAGTTGGAAAAAAGTATGCAAAGAGCGCGCGCAAAAGGAGCCGAATGCTAGGACGCTTCCTTGAGTTCAGCGTGCAGACGTCGGACATCGGCGAGTCGCTGAGTTTTTACAAGCTACTTGGTTTTCGGGAACTCGACAGCGGTGATGTCTGGCCGCATAAATACGCGGTCGTCAGCGATGGCACTCTCTGCATCGGTCTGCATGATCGGGACTTCGAAGCACCGGCAGTAACGTTTGTCCACCAGGAGCTGGCAAAGGAAGCGCTTGCCATGACAGATCATGGTTTCGAGTTTAGCTACCTGCAGCTCGATGATGACGCATTCAACGAACTGGGCTTTACCGATCATGACAATCATTTGATTGCAATGATCGAGGCGCGCACTTTCTCGAAACCAGATGAGAACGCCGATAATTCAATCTGCGGATGGTGGTTTGAAACAACTTTACCGGTGCGCGATACGTTACGAGCTGCCCGTTTCTGGGCACCACTGGCGCCCGAAATTCTACGCGTTCGTGAAGAGCCGACAACGCACATGCGCTTTAACGCGGCCGGCATGTCTTTGGGCCTGAGTGAGAGCATCGCATTGTCCGGTCCATCACTGTGCTTTCGCTGCGATGACAAGGAAGCGGTCTGGATCGCGTTGGCAAAACATGGTTTTGAACACCATGAATTTCCCGGTTTCGAGGGTGCGTTCATGTCGATCAAAGCCCCCGAAGGGACGATGTTGTTTCTTTTTGACGAAGACTTCCTGGGCGAGTTATACGAGGTCGAGGAAACCGACGAATCGTAATGCCGGCGAGTCATTGCAGCAGCGTTTTAATGAGGCTCTCTGCCCGACCAAGATAAGCGCTGCCAAACAGATTCAGGTGATTCAATACGTGATAGAGCTGATAGAGTGCGACACGCGCCTCATTGCCAGCGTCGAGTGGCCAGGCGTCTTCGTAGGCAGCGAAAAAATCGCGGCCAAATCCACCGAATAATTTCGTCATGGCGATGTCGGCTTCCCGATCGCCATAATATACGGCCGGATCGAAAATGACCGGCTCGCCATTGCAGGCCCCCCAGTTGCCACCCCACAGGTCGCCGTGCAGCAGTGACGCCTCCGGCCAGTAGTCTTTGAAGAAGTGGCAGACATTTTCTGCAAGACGATGGCCATCTACCTGCAAAGCACCGTCAAAGCCGTTTCTTGCAGCAAGATTCAGCTGGAACCGGATGCGTTGTTCCGCATAGAACCCGACCCAATCCTTGCTCCACTGATTTAATTGCGGCGTTGCACCGATAGTGTTGTCGCTGTGGAATCCGAAGCGGTCCGAGCAAACTCTGTGAAGAGCGGCAAGTCGCGCGCCCAGGAGCCGCTCGGTTTGCGGCGATGCCAGTTCAAATTCCAGCCACTCAAGCGCGAGCAGAGCCTCATTCCCGGAACGAATGCAGCCGAGCACTTGAGGTACCCGCAATGCCGATGCGGCTGCAAGTTCCCGAAGGCCCTGTGCCTCTGCAGCAAATGCAGCAAATGCAGAAGCCGGACCGGTCTTCAGGAAAACCGGCCTGTCGGCAGCATTGGCGCACCAGGCGTCGCTAATGTCGCCGCCGGCAACCGGGCGCGGCATGTCATGTTCGGAGACGTGGATATCGTGCTCACGCAGCACCGAGAAGAGATTCTGCCAATGGGGCATGCGGGCCATTATAGCGCCCGAATATTATCCCGCCTTGTACAGGTTTAATCCGGTATACGACGAGGCCTGGCCAGGCCTGTGCCGGTCAGCGAGGTGTCAGGTCTGCGACCCGCTCAGCCTGGCGCCGCAGGGCCATGCCAATACCGGCCTCATCGAAAAGCGCGTTGATATTACCCAGGTCGGGCGCAGTCGGCCTGAGGCCGGTCTGTGGCTTTTCGATTGGTGCGTCACAGGCTATGCCGGTCAGCTGGCGGGCCAGCAGCGCGTCTTGCTTGTGATTTGCCAGTTTCTGTCCCAGCGTCTTGGCGCCGCGCACGTTAACCTGGTGCACTGCATCAAGGCTTCCGTACATGTTGTCGAGGGAACCGAAATGTTGCAGCAATGCGGTTGCGGTCTTCTTACCGATGCCCGGCACGCCCTTAATGTTGTCGACGGCATCACCCGCCAGCGCGAGGAAATCCGCAACCTGTTCGGGCCAGACACCGAAGTAGTCCGGGATCTGGTCGTACGAGACTTTTCCCTTGCCAGCGAAATCCCAGAACACGTCGCCCTTGGCGATGAGTTGTGCCAGATCCTTATCGCGCGTTACCACCGTGGACGGAATTCCGTTCTCCCGACCCTCCATCACCAGTGTTCCAATCAGGTCATCCGCTTCGTAGCGTGGGTGCGAGCATTCCAGCAGACCGAGCGCGCTGGCGAAACGCCTGCATTGCCCAAACTGCCGTTTCAACTCCGGCGGAGCAGGATCACGATTCGCTTTGTACTCGGGATAAATTTCGTTGCGAAAAGACTTCGACAGGCTTTCGTCAAATAGCACGGCGATATGTTGCGGCTTTACCTGCTCCATGAAGTCGCCCAGGAACCGACAAAAACCATACAGCGCGTTGACCGGATTGCCGTTGTCATCGACCATGTCATCGGGCATCGAGTAGTAGGCCCGAAACACATAGACGCTGGCGTCAATCAGGTACTGCATTGATGTGCGCAGGGCATTGGTGATTCAAATTTCATCAAAAATTGTATCGCCAACTGACAGGTGATCAGTCAGCCGCGCATGCAGAGGACTTGAGCGAGGAATATGCGCCAGAAGATACTGCATTTGATCAGCGAGTACACGTCGCCCTTTCAGGTAAATATATTCCGCATAGGTCGGGGTAAACGGAACAGCAATTAGCTGCATCGCAGCCTGTTCGGGCGTACGCCCTCCTTTGTGATTGTTGCAGCGCCGACAGGCTGCAGCAACATTGTTCCACGCATCGCGACCACCCTGCGATAACGGCGTTATGTGGTCACGGGTCAGGTCGCGGGTTGGAAAACGCATGGCGCAGTAAAGGCAGAGATTGGCGTCCCTTTTGAACAACGTGCGATTGTTCAGTGGCGGAACGTACCGGTCGCGCACGAACTTGAGTCCCTGGCTTGTGCCTTCCGTAGCAATGATTGAATTGACGTCGATGCGACTGCGCCGCCCGTCAAGCGAACTGTAACCCCCAAAGACGGTATAAAGCCGTGTCCCGCAGGAGTAGGCAACCTGTTCGTTGTGATAAAGACGCACAGCTTCGCGATAGTCAATCCACTCGAGCGGCATGCCCGCCACGTCCGTACGCAGGACCTGTTGTGAGATATCTGATGCTGTGCCGTACAACATTGCTGAACTCCGACGCGCGATATAGGAATCACGGTACCGTGCTACCTAGTTTGCCGAACACTTCAGCAATTGCAAGGTGCGCCTAAAGTGGTATCGCAAACAGGAAGGGCTCCCGATGGAGCCCTTACATTACACCGTCTTGCTTTTAATTCGGTCGATCGCTGGATCTTGGGCGAACCCGCTGCTGACGCTGCCGCAGCCGGTCGCGCACCTTCTGCCGCTGGTCAGGCGACATGTTGCGAAACCGGTCGCGCAACTGTTGTCTGCGATCTGCCGGCAATTCGCGATAGCGCTTGTAGTTATCACGAATTCGCGCGCGCTCCCGCGGAGACAGGCTCTGAAACTGTTGATATCGATCGCGAATGGCAGCGCGCTGATCATTGTCGAGATTTCGCCAGCTGCTAAAACGATCTTTGGCCGCGGCCCGCTGTTCGGTATTCATATCGGCCCATCGACGTGCGCCCTCGGCCAGCCGGCTACGACGTTCGGCAGACAACGTATCCCAACTCTCGATGTACGGAGCGAGCACCCGCTGCTGCTGCTCGTCAAGACTTTCCCAGGACGCGTTACTGTCCTGCGCCATCACATTGCCGAATCCCAACAGTAACGTTGAGATCAGCACCAGAAAAATTTTCGAACAATTACTTTTCATCTTCTAACTCCGCTACCTTCTCTCCCTGTGGTGCCGGTTTACTATTGTCGTCTTCCTGGCGAGCCTGCTCATCATCATCGCTGGCAAACAGTACCCAATCCTCATCTGATTCGTCCCAGCTGCCCAGGTACTCGAGGAATTCCAGGTCCGGTACTTCCTCTTCAGCGGCGAGTGCAGCGCCACCGTAACCGACCAGACTGCAGAGCAGCGCAACTTTCAGCACCTGCTCCGCCTGGCTGCTGTTAGCCGACATTATTGGTCGGCCCTTCGCCATCACCCGCTTCAGCATCGAAATCGATCCAGCTGTAAAACTCCAGATCTTCTATCATTTCGAGACTATCTTCTGTGAGGAGAATCTCCATATCCGTAGCGACTTCGGGTACCTCTAACTCGTCTAATTGCGGCGTCGGCGTAAAAACGACCACCGCCAACACCGCGGCGGCGGCCAGGCCACCGGCAGGCGCCCATTGCATCCAGCGACTTCCGCCACCGCCAACTGCAGCCAGCGCCTCCTGCCGGCTCCGGGTCAGGCGGGAACGGGTCTCACCGTCGAGTCCGTCCACACTTTGGTCGAAGAGCGTTTTCGCCTTGGCGGCAAACGCATCATCTGCAGCAATATCGTCTCGCTCGTTCATTGCCAGTGTTCTCCTAAAGTATCGCGCAAGCTGTGTATTGCACGAGAGTAGTGTGTTTTCACGCTGCCTTCGCTGCAACCCATTGCTGCGGCTGTGCCTGCAACATCCAGACATTCGAATGTGCGTAACATAAATGCTTCCCGTTGCCTTCCTGGCAAAGCCGAAATTGCGGCCTCGAGACTTTGCATAGCTTCGCGCGTTTGCAATTCCTCGTCCGGTGTACGTCCTGCCGGATCGGGTGCGGCAGCAACTGGATCATAGTCATCCTCTTCATTGCCTCGACCGAAAAATACCATGACCCTGTTTCTTACCGCCTGTCGTCTCTGCCAGTCCCTGATGCGGTTCTGCAGGATTCGATAAAACAGCGGCGTCCACTCTTCGTCGGGACGATCAGCGTAATTACGCGCCAGCTTGATCATCGAGTCCTGCACGAGATCAAGCGCGTCATCACGATTGCGGATACTGATCTCAGCAATCCGCAACGCGCGCTTCTCAACGCCTGCAAAAAATTGATTAAGCCTTCGCTCGCGTTGCAGCGTATCGACCTCCCTTCGGTCCTCAGCAACGCAAGATACCGCAAAATTGGCAGCATAAGCGTTCATTCGTGGCTCGTCCTTGTAGTGAGTATCATGAGATCCTTCTCATTCCTGTCAGTTAATCTGAATCCGTTTTCGAAGTCATGCGTATTTAACGTGTCACGACCGTCTGCGTTGACAACCGGAAAAGACAATTTGCGCGACCTTATGTAACAATGAAGCGTTTGGATCGCACCAGCGAAATCTTTTTAAGTGACTGTTTTTATTAATCTATTCATATCCCTGAAGCGTTCGATGGCCGGCCGATGAAATCCCGGGGCATTCTTCGCGTTGCCATTAACGCGCCACTATCGCGGCTTTTTGACTACCTGGCGCCGGAGGGCGCGATTGCCAGGCCCGGTACTCGTGTGCGCGTGCCCTTCGGCCGCCAGTCGCAGATCGGCACAGTCCTCGAAAACGCGGACAAGAGTGAACTGCCGAGTTCCCGGCTGCGCTCGGCAAGCGCCATCATCGATCGGGAGCCACTCCTGATGGAGGATGACCTCTGGCTGATCCGCTTCACAGCAGACTATTATCACCACCCCATTGGTGAGGTTGTTGCGGCAGCATTGCCGGCACCACTGCGACAGGGCAAGCCGCTCGAAAACCCGGTTCGGAAAGTTACTTTGACGACGGCCGGTGCAGAGGCAGACCTTGCCAAACTGGGGAAACGCGCAAAGCGTCAGGCGGAGCTGCTGACCATTATCAGGGACGGCGAAAACCTGAACTACGGCGAGCTCGATGCAGCCATGCCCGGTTGGCGACGGGTTCGCAAGAGCCTGGCAGAAAAGGGCTTCATAGAAGAATACGAGGCCGCCGATGACGCCGTTGCATTCGAGAACCTGGCGAGCGTCGGACAGCAGAAAGGACCGCCGCTCAATACAGATCAAAAGAACGCCCTGAAAATCATTCGAAGTGGCAACGGGTTTCGAGCGAACGTTTTAGATGGTGTCACTGGAAGTGGCAAGACCGAAGTTTACCTGCACCTGATACAGGATGAGATCGATGCCGGGCGGCAGGTGCTGGTGCTGGTACCCGAAATTGGTCTTACGCCGCAGCTGGTCGATCGCTTCCAGCGTCGCCTGGGCTTCGCGCCCGCGCTGTTACATTCAGGGCTATCGGATTCGGCACGCCTGGCTTCCTGGCGAAACGCGAGAAATGGATCGGCGCAGCTCATTGTCGGTACGCGATCGTCAATATTTGTGCCGCTGAAAAATGCAGGCTTGATCATCGTGGATGAAGAACACGACAGTTCTTTGAAGCAGCAGGAAGGACTGCGATATTCGTCGCGCGATCTTGCAGTCGCGCGCGCGAAACGCCTGCACATTCCAGTCGTGCTTGGATCTGCAACGCCGTCACTCGACACGCTGCAGCGTTGTCGCGAGGGGTCCTACGAAAACATTCAAATGCCGGTAAGAGCGGGTAAAGCCGTGCCGCCGTTAATGCGGCTGGTGGACGTGACGAAACATGACGCGTTTGACGGCATCAGTGAACCGGTTATTGCCGCCATCGAAAAGAATATTGTCGGGAAGGGGCAGGTACTGGTCTACCTGAATCGGCGCGGGTTTGCGCCAACGCTGATTTGCTCGGGTTGCGGCAAGGTCGCCGAGTGCTCGCGCTGTGACTCGCGCATGACCGTTCACGCAGGAAGCGGGCTGCTGAAATGTCACCACTGCGGTGCACAGCGAAACGTTGATTCCGAATGTCCGGAATGCGGCTCATCATGTCTCCCGTTAGGGCATGGCACGGAGCGATTGGAGGACACTTTACAATCCCGATTTCCGGGGGAGGTCATTACCCGGATTGATAGTGACAGCACGCGCCTTAAGGGCACGATGAGTAAGGCGCTGGCAATGGCGACCTCGGGCGACGCGCGCATTCTGGTCGGGACGCAAATGCTTTCCAAGGGGCACCATTTCCCAAATTTGACGCTGGTAGTCGTCGTCAATGCTGACCAGGGCCTGTTCAGCACTGATTTTCGCGGCGGGGAGAGACTCGCTCAAAGCCTGGTCCAGGTCAGTGGCCGCGCCGGGCGGGAAGAACGCCAGGGAGAGGTCATTATCCAGACTGCGTTTCCACAGCATCCGTTCTGGAACGAATTGTTTCGCGGCGGTTACCAGAGTGTCGCCGATAGCGCGCTGCGAGAGAGAGAAGCGGCAGTCTGGCCTCCCTTCTCCAGGCTCGCTCTACTCCGGGCATCTGCAGCCCGGCGTGAGGATGCTCATAATTTTCTTGATAAGGCACGGCGGACGGCTGAGAACGCAGGCATCGAGGGCGTGCGTATCCTCGGTCCGGTGAGCGCACCGATGGAACGCAAGGCCGGGCGATTCCGAGCGCAGCTACTCCTGCAAAGCAGGCAACGACAAAGCCTGCATCAGCTGCTTGCAATCTTAAGGGCAACGCTCGAAGCCGCCAGGGAAGCCCGCAAGGTCCGGTGGTCAATAGATGTGGATCCGATTGAGCTTTTCTGATGGGGCGTTAAGATAAGGAATCCAGCCGGAGACCTCTTCCAGCTGCTATTTCTGATCAATCGAATTGACATTTGTTGCACTAAAGACCAATTTGCACGCAATCTGCAAGTACCTGTGAATATGACGATATGATCCGGAGCGGACTGACCATAGAGAGCATTCGGATCAAAGCTGAACTTTAAGGCAGCTTCATCGATAATCTAAACGCACCATTCCTGTTAGCGCCGCACGCTGTGCGGGCAATTTTGGACAATGACTTTGAAAAACGAAATCGCCAACCTGGTCGAGAAAACGCTTAACGGCCTGCCTGAGCTTTCCGAGTCCTCCGAAATTGCGTCGATCAAAACGACGGTAGAGCGGACTCGTGATCCGCGGCATGGTGACTTCACCACCAATATCGCCATGCGGCTGGCGAAATCCGTGGGACGCAATCCGCGCGAAATTGCACAGGCGATTGTTGCTGCGGTGGCAGAGAACGACTTGGTCGATAAGATCGAGATTGCCGGACCCGGGTTTATCAATTTTCACCTGAGCGCTGCCGCATTTCATGCGGAGCTGACCACCATTCTCGAATCACCGGAGAGCTGCGGTCGGCAGGAGCGTCGCCAGAGCCCGAAAATTCTACTGGAGTTCGTTTCGGCAAATCCGACGGGCCCGCTACACGTCGGACATGGCCGACACGCGTCGTTTGGCGCCACCCTGGGAAACCTGCTCGACGCAGCAGGGTTCGACGTCGACCGCGAGTACTACGTCAACGATTCCGGGCGCCAAATGGACATTCTTGCTCTCAGCGTTATCTTGCGCGCGCTGGAATCAGCCGGGCAGACCAACCCTTTTCCGGCGGGTGGCTATAAAGGCGCATACATCCGCGATATCGCGGCTGGTATCGACCGGTCCTGGCTTACTGGTGTGACCGCCACAAAGCTTTATGCGGGCCTGCCGGAAGACGGGCCGACCGGCGACCAGGAAGCGGTCATCAGTGGACTGGTCGTCAACGCTGAGGAAATTCTTGGTAAAGAGACATTTCATAAGATCCGGCGACAGTCGCTCGAATCCATACTTGAGGACATCAAAGACGACCTCGCTGAGTTCGGTGTCAACTTCGACAAGTGGTTCTCGGAGCAGAGCCTTACCGACGACAACCTGATAGATGAGGCACTGGCCGTGTTGAAAGAACGGCGCATGCTTTATGAGAAAGACGGCGCGACCTGGTTTCGCGCTACCGATTTCGGTGACGAGAAAGATCGTGTCGTGGTCAGGGAAAATGGCAAGAAGACCTACTTTGCGTCGGATATTGCCTATCACTATGGCAAGCGTGTTCGCGGTTATGACCACCTGTTGGACATACTTGGCTCTGATCACCACGGCTATGTCGCTCGCGTCCAGGCAGGTCTGGAGGCCATGGGATATGCCGGCGACAGTCTTGAGGTGGAGCTGGTGCAGTTTGTTACGCTGTATCGCGGTGGAGAAAAAATGCAAATGTCGACACGCAGCGGTGAATTTGTGACGCTGCGACAGTTGCGGGAAGAAGTTGGCAACGACGCTGCTCGATTCTTCTATGTCATGCGCTCGAACGATCAGCACCTCGACTTTGACCTGGAACTTGCCAAGAGTCGCTCCAACGACAATCCCGTTTACTATATTCAGTATGCACATGCGCGAGTTGCCAGCGTATTCCGGCAACTGGCTGAAAAATCTTTGCAGTATGACCAGGGCGCCGGCATTGGCGCTTTGGCCATGCTGACCGAAAGCCACGAGAAGGCCTTGTTGACGTCGTTAAGTCGTTATCCGGAAATTATCGAACTGGCCGCAAACAATCGTGCGCCGCAGCACCTCGTACATTACCTGCGCGACCTGGCGAACGAGCTGCATTCCTATTACAACGCCCATCAGTTCATCGTTGACGACGCGGCACTGCGCAATGCACGACTCGCGTTGATCCATGCCACGCGTATTGTCATTGCAAGTGGGTTGGCAATTATCGGCGTATCCGCGCCTGACTCCATGTAACTCGTCATGGCGCGGAAAAAAAGAAAACGTACCACCAGGCAGAAACAGCAGGAGTACCCGGGCTGGGTTTGGATGCTGTTCGGGCTTGCGATCGGCTTATCCGTCGCTTTCGCGATCTACAGGAAAGACATTGTTCCGCAGACGGCGACTCAACCGGTGGCCCGTGAGCCGGCCAGCATGGAAACCAGCATGGCGCCGGAGGCCACCGCCGCTACCGCGCCGCCTGCAGCTGTCGAAGAAAACCAAGATGATCCTGCTGAACAACGTTTTACGTTTTATGACATGTTGCCAAAGTTCGAGGTCATCATTCCGGAAGAGGAACCGGATGTGAAGCAGGACCGGATAATTGAAGCGGTGCAACAGCCTGGGCTGTATGTCTTGCAGGCAGGATCATTTACCGAGTCTGCCGACGCGGACAGACGGCGTGCGGAATTGGCGTTGCAGGGTGTTGAATCGAGAGTCCAGCGCGTTTCTATTGACGAAAAAACTTATCACCGGGTTCGAATCGGCCCGATTTCGGACCTGGATGAACTGAACCGAATACGCAGCCAACTACGACAGGCAAAAATTGATGTATTGCGGATCCGTCTCGGCGACTAAAGCGCAATTTGAATTGATTGGACGCCGTTCGAGCGGATTGCTGCTTTGTTTCCTGCTGCTGTTGTCCGCATGTGCGGTTACGACGCCAACGGAACCGCCAACATCGCCGGCGGCCGCTTCACCGGCTGTCGAACCGACAGCGGAATCTGCGCCGGAACCGGAATTGCCACCTGGTATGCCTGACTGGTCAATGCAACGACTTAGCATCGCGGCGGTTGGCGACATGATGCTTGGCACCGACTACCCCGAAAATCATCTGCCCGATGATGACGGTGTCAGCTTTCTGCAAGCCGTTACCCCGTACCTGTCAGCTACCGATCTTACCTTTGGCAATCTCGAGGGAGTGCTGCTCGACGGTGGCGAACCTGCAAAACAGTGCAGCAACCCAAGAGCCTGCTACCTGTTTCGCTCTCCCTCCCGCTACGTGAGTCATTACAAGGCAGCGGGCTTTGATGTCATGAGCCTGGCCAACAATCATGCCCGTGATTTTGGTGAAGCGGGTCGCAGAGCCAGCATGCAGACGCTGGCTGCGGCCGGCCTGCACCATTCCGGCCTGAGGGGCGATTTTGCGACCATGGTCGTTAATGACCTCAAAGTCGCCGTGCTCGCCTTTGCCGTAACGGTTAACTCGAACCTGTTACACGATTACGAACGCGCGCGGCAAACCGTGGCACGACATGCGGAGAACCATGACATTGTCATCGTTTCCTTCCACGGTGGCGCCGAGGGTCGCGACGTTACCCGACTGCCGTTTGCCGAAGAGGAATATTTTGGGGAGCCACGCGGCAACGTAGTCAGGTTTTCGCGCATGGTTGTCGATGCCGGGGCCGATCTCGTCCTGGGACACGGACCGCATGTAGTTCGGGCGATGGAAAATTACCGGGATCGCCTGATCGCCTACAGTCTCGGCAACTTTGCCACTTACTACGGTATCAGCGTGGAAGGCCCGAAAGGCATAGCACCGATACTTGAAGTTACATTGAACGGCATCGGGGAATTTGTGCACGGCAGGATTCACTCGACCATCCAGCTGCGACCCAACGGCCCATCCATCGATCCGGAGCAGCGCGCGTTGCGAATGCTGAGAAACCTGAGCGCGCAGGATTTCGACACGCCCGGTATCCAGTTTAATGCAGACGGCAGCATCGCGCCTGTTGCCAGACGAATGGAGATAGATGCAACCCGCAGTCGCTAGCTGCACGGAGAAACCGGCATGACGCTTCCTTTGATCGGCCCCGAACAGGATTTTGCACTTTGGGCGATTCTGATTGGGCTCGCCGCGTTCGGCTTCTGGTGTGAACGTTATACCTGGGGTCGAAAATATTCTGGCGTCATGCTGTTAATAACCGCCGCGATCGTACTTGCGAACCTGCGCATCATTCCCACCAAGGCGCCAGCCTATGATGTCGTGTGGGATATGCTGGTTCCAATCGCCATTCCGTTACTCTTATTTGAGGCTGATCTTAAGCGGATCGTTCGCGAAGCGGGACCCATGTTGCTGGCTTTTATCATTGGCAGTGCCGCCGTGGTCGCGGGTACGATTATTGGCGTGCAGCTTTTCGACCTTGGCCCCAATGAAGCTGAACTCGCGGGCATATTTACCGGAACGTATATTGGTGGTGGCCTAAATTTCGCCGCCGTCTCCGAAGCAACGGGAATGCAGGGGAACGGTCTTCTGGCCGCAGCCTATGCGGCGGATAACGTGATCACCAACCTGCACTTCCTACTCATTATCTTCATTCCCGGTATCGCGTGGATGGCCCGCCGCTATCCGACGCATCATATGGACAATGCCAGGCAGTTTGAAGCGCAGGACGATGGACCGCTGCACCAGGTTGAAAGACTTGATGTCGCTGGACTGCTGATGGCCCTGGCGACAGCTTTTACGCTTGCGGCAACGGGCAAATACGTTGCGACATATTTTGGCAAACCGGAGTTTTCCATCCTGGCTATTACTGCGCTTGCGCTTCTTGTTGCGACCTTGCTGCCCCGGCAGGTTGCAAAACTTTCGGGTTACCGAGAGGCCGGCAACGTCATGATGTTTATTTTCCTCGCCAGCGTCGGCGCCAGCGCGGATGTGTGGGAACTGGTGGAAACCGCGCCGGTTTTGTTTCTTTTTGCCACGGTCATCATCATCGTGCACCTGGCCATACTCTTCGGTGTGGGCCTGTTGTTCAGGCTCGACCTGGCTGAATTGGCCATGGCATC
>JAJFKP010000016.1 GCA_021773135.1 Woeseiaceae bacterium
TTCTGGCACCCTGTGGCACCGATCGGTATGATTGTGCCCGGTTCGGGGTGTAGCTCAGCCTGGTAGAGCACTGTCTTCGGGAGGCAGGGGCCGGAAGTTCAAATCTTCTCACCCCGACCAATTTTTCCAATTCCAGGTCAATCCCTTACAAACTACCTTGCCCGGCCACTGTTTTTTGTGGCGCCGAATTGTGGGGATTTTCTTTCTCTCTCTTCTGTAGCCACTCGAGGGACGGTCGGTGGACTCCACCACCAGTACCTTCGAAAAATAGCCTGAGATTGAAAATCTTTCTTTCAGTTGGCTCGGGTCAGGCAAGCGCTTCTGAACCTTTATCCTGAACGCGGTTCAACAGCTTCAATGACGGACCATTGGGCTTTTTCTGACCTTGTTCCCATTTCTGCACAGTCGACGGACTGGTGTTCAGGTACGCGGCGAACACCGCCTGACTTGCTTTATTTCGCGTAGGCAGTCGTTTGATCTGGGCAGCACTCAGGTTTTTCACGGGTGTCAGGCATAGCGCATCGAACTCGCGCATGGTCTTGGTGTCATTTACGCCGGCCTCGTGCAGGCCTTTTGTCGTATCGTGTGCAGCACCCAAAATCATCTTCGCCATTGTCGTATATCTCGATCTCAGTCAACTTGCCGTCACCCTCATCGAAACTGGCAAATCGACCAATTTGCAGCGCGCGGATCCGCGAGATCCCTGTCAGCAATGCGCAAGCCGATGCACCATTCGTGTGCGAGAAGGCCCAGCGTCTGCACCACTAACTGGCAAGTAAGTCCTGAAATTCGTTTTTAGACCCCGTTCTAAGGCCCACTGTCATTGGCACGGCAATTGCAACATTAACCCTATCCTTGTTTTCATTTAAATAAAGCGGTTGTCCTGCCCCCCTCAGATCGTCCGAATGAGAAATTCTATGCGTTTACCCTCACTGAGATATTTAAAAACGTTCCAGGTTGCGGGCCGCTACTTGAGTTTCAAGTTGGCCGCTGACGAACTTTCTGTAACACCGTCCGCGGTCAGCCACCAAATCAGGAATCTGGAATCGTTCCTCGGTGTCGCCCTGTTCGAGCGCAATACCCGCTCGCTCGCATTCACCGACGCAGGGCGCAACTATTTTGAATTTCTCGACATCATGTTTGCGCGCCTCGAAAGTCAAACTCAACAATTGTGGACACAATACGGCCGCGACATTGTCCGAATCTGTGTTCCACCGTTCTTCGCCAATGAAGCCCTGTTACCAAAGCTGTCGACATTTCAGAACTCAAGGCCAGATACCGACATACGTGTGAGTACGCTGCCCAGTGTCATGCAAACTCATCCACCCGAAGCCGACTTGTCGATACTGTTAGGCAATGATAATTGGCCGGAACTTACGACCTACCGACTATTCGCGCATCGAGTGGTTACGGCGTGTGCGCCTGGTTTGCTTGCGGACCAGGACATAAAGGATTATAGGAGTCTCGACGGCCAGACTCTGATTGTCCACGAAAACCGCAGTGACGGATGGGATCGTTGGGCCAAAGCACTAAAAGTTCCTGCGCCCAAACCAAAGAAACTGATTCGCTTCGATTCAATGTCGGCGGTCGCCCGCGCCGCAGAACAGGGCCTTGGAATTGCGCAAGTATCCTGGCCGGTTGGTTCGGCGCTATTCCGCTCTGGCGCCCTGGTACGTTTATTCGATGTCGAACTGGAAACCGGTGATGATTTTTACCTCGCTCATCGACCGGAAGATTCGGACCGGTGCGAGGTACGCAAATTGAATGAGTGGATTGTCAATGAATTTCGAGAGTGCGCATGAGAAAAATTCGCGCCTGGCATGGAAAACAACGTTTGTCAGCGCGCAACGCGGATCATATGCTTTGATCGTAGTTTGGGCTTTCTAACACGACGGAGATATGTAATGAGCAATCGAACAGGAATGAAAACACTATGTGCTGTGGCCATTTCGCTAACGCCAATTTTGGCAAATGCAGCATCGGAACAGGAAGGGGTCGAAGCATGTGTGAAAGCGATGGTTTCGCAAATTGCTGAGTCTCAAGGAGCGTCGGTAGATTATCAAATCGGAATCGACAGTAGTGTCTCCACACGAAAACTCGACAGACGGAACCTGTTTGAGCTGGCTGCGAAAGACTCTCAAAGTCAAAAAGTCGTTGCAAGAGCTGATTGCATTGTAACTTCAAAAGCCAAAGTCAAGAGATTGACGATGGTTCAGCTGGATGGGGCCGATGCACGCGAAAGTGCTCGAGGCTAGATCAAAAGCCGCCTGAATAAAGTACAAATTCGCATCAGGACGATGGCGGCAAAGTTCAATTCCCGGGGCCGGAGGATCGCAGGAAACCCCCCTCCTGTGGTCGCCGGTCCTGGGTACTTTTCCGGCTTGATTCTGATGTGCAGCCCGTCTTTCTAAACGGCCACTCAATCAGCGACACTACATGAATGGGACTGTGGAACTTTTCTGGGACTCAGTCCTGAACCGTTACATACTGTAGTGCAATCAGGTCTGTGAACACCTCCTGATCGATCTGCAAAAAAACTCAGTTAACATCCAAGATCTGGTTTCGGGAGGCAGGGGGCCCCCACACAATAGAAACATTGCCCCAACTGGACATGATTTCTTAATGACCCGCTCGTTCAAATCTTGCTAACACTTTGACAACGCGCCCATTCGTCTTGAATGGGATCGGTGAACAGGAAAATCGTACATACACCTCAGAAAAACCCGATCCGGAAAGTTGATTTGTCAGAACCCGGATCGCTTCCCCACATCGCTTGTCACGCTGTGCCTTATCAATCGAAGATACCGTTCTAGCGATTTTCCCGCGGCGGCAAACCAGTGTGTTGTGTGAGTGCTTTACCTTTGCGGATTCGTTTCTGGTGGGCCGCTGCCCTATTCTTTCTCCGCGCAGAATCACGCACGTCCTTCTCATTGGGTTGATCGACAGGCACAAGTTGTTCGTCGCCCGATCCAATCAGTCCGCCAAGGTTCATAGCCTTCAGCGTCTCGCGGATAAGCGGCCAATTGTGAGGATCGTGATAGCGCAGTAACGCTTTGTGAAGGCGTCGTTTCTCGGGGCTCTTCACTGTATCTACAGTATCGCTCTTGTAGGTGACCTTCCGTAGCGGATTCTTGCGCGAGTGATACATGGCGGTTGCAGTCGCCATTGGTGACGGGTAAAAGGCCTGTACCTGGTCCGCCCGAAAGTTGTTTTTCTTTAGCCACAACGCCAGATTCACCATATCTTTATCTGTCGTGCCAGGATGTGCGGCGATAAAATACGGAATCAGGTACTGCTCTTTGTCAGCTTCTTTCGAAAACTGCTCGAACATTTCCTTGAAGCGATCGTAGCTGCCGATACCTGGCTTCATCATTTTGTCGAGCGGCCCTTGCTCGGTGTGTTCGGGCGCAATTTTAAGGTAACCGCCGACATGGTGAGTTACCAGTTCCTTGACGTACTCCGGATCTTCTACCGCGAGGTCGTAACGCAAGCCTGATGCAATCAACACTTTCTTGACACCGGGCAGCTCGCGTACCTTTCGATACAGCGCGGTAAGTGCCGAGTGATCGGTGTTGAGATTGCTGCAGATCCCCGGGTAAACGCAGCTCGGCAGTCTGCACGCCGCTTCTATCTCCCGGCTCTTGCATGCCAGGCGGTACATGTTTGCTGTCGGACCACCAAGGTCGGAAACAACGCCGGTAAAACCCGGTACAGTATCGCGGATCTTCTTAACTTCCTCGAGAATTGATTCCTCGGAGCGGTTTTGAATAATGCGTCCTTCGTGCTCTGTGATCGAACAGAAGGTACAACCACCAAAACAGCCGCGCATGATATTCACCGAGAAACGAATCATCTCATAGGCCGGTATGCGCGCGTCACCGTAGTCCGTGTGTGGAACACGAGTAAATGGCATGCCAAAGATGTAGTCCATTTCGTCGGTGGACAACGGTTCCGCCGGTGGGTTAATCCAAAGATCTCGACCGCCGTGCGCCTGCACCAGCGCACGAGCATTGCCGGGGTTCGTCTCCAGGTGCAACACCCTGTTAGCATGTGCATACAAAACAGCGTCGTTCCGGACTTTTTCAAAAGACGGCAGTCGTATGACCGTCTTGTCGCGATTTTTTTTCGCGTCAGGAACAAATCTCAGGACATTTGCATCGCCAGCCGCTTCAGCCTGCTTCGTAGCGCAAGCCTCTGTATCCTGTGTGTTGACGTAGGGACTGACAATTTGATCAATACGTCCGGGCCGGTCTATACGCGTCGAATCGATTTCCCAAAACCCGTCAGGCGTGTCGTCACGCAATAAAGCAGTTCCGCGTATGTCGCGAATATCCTCAACCGGCTCACCCCGAGCGATTCGGTGCGACAATTCAACGATGGCACGTTCGGCGTTGCCAAACACCAGGATGTCGGCGCTGGCGTCGAGCAGGATGGATCGCCGCACGCTCCCCTGCCAATAGTCATAATGCGCTATGCGTCGCAGCGAGGCCTCGATGCCGCCGAGAACGATCGGGACGTCACGAAACGCTTCTTTGCACCGCTGCGAATAAACCAGTGAGCACCGATCCGGGCGCTTCCCGCCGACGCCGTGTGGCGTGTAGGCATCATCGTTTCTGACTTTCTTGTCCGCGGTGTAACGGTTGATCATTGAATCCATGTTGCCCGCGGCAACGCCGAAGTAGAGATTCGGTTTTCCTAGCGCCTCGAAAGCCTCTTTCGAACGCCAGTCCGGCTGGGCGATGATCCCAACGCGAAAACCGTTGGCCTCGAGAAGCCGACCGATGATCGCCATTCCGAAAGACGGATGATCGACATAAGCGTCGCCGGTGACGATGACGATGTCGCAGGAATCCCAACCGAGCGCGTCCATCTCCTCGCGCGACATGGGCAACTGCGGTGCGATGCCATAGCACTCGGCCCAGTACTTGTTGTAGTCGTGCAGTTTCGGGGCAGATGCGGGCATGGGTCAGCGCGTGGTCAGTGGCCGGGCATTATAACCGCTGGTTGCATGCCAAAGCATTTATATGCCAGCACGGTGCTCAGCCCGCATGAATGACCCTCTTGGGCGGTAATAATTCACGAAGGGGGTGTACAGGAATCTACAGACTCGTGATATTCCTCATTGGGTGCTGTTTGGCGCACACCAGGAGCCAGCATGCAATCGAAAACCCGGCTTCGTCTGGCCGGCGGGACTCTGAGCATGACGTGACGGTTAGCCGCAACGAGGACGCACTGACTCCGGTCCTTGGCATCCGAAAGAGCAGGCTATGAAGCCCCTCGCCTGCCTCTGTAGCGCGCACCAGCCCCGATCTCAGTCAGAGGCACCGGCGCTCAAACGACTTCACGATCTTGTCCTCGTTGTTTGCTTGTTCGAAGAATTGATCGAGATATTTCGTCTTCTTTTTAATTTCCTTCTGGGAGAGGCCGGGCAATTGGTTAACCACATCAAGAATATCGGCTCTTCGAGCCTTGATGGCAGACAGTGCGTACTTCAGTGCATCAGTCGAGATGCAATAACCACGATAGCGTCTTATCGTCACTCTCGAAATCCGGAGTGAAGGATCTGGCCGTGCGTAGCTGGCATTTACAAGGCCGGATAGGTCGAAGTCGTAAGGCACGTAATACCGAGTTGACCCGATGTCGAACAGATCACCATTGTGACAGCAGGCGTCATCCGTATCGGCAGTAACCAGCGACCAGTCAGTATTGCCGATGAGATACTGAAAGATGTAAACGGTTGCAGCCTGTTGACTATCAAGGGCAGGCAGCGAAACTGCCGGCACCTGCACGGGATCTCCGCCAACCCTGCTAGCCAGCGCTGACGCTGATTCAATCAGGAACCCATAGCGGTCGAAGGTATTCTCCCGGAGGCGGCCATCCGTATCCGTATAGGTAATGTGGAGCAAACGCACGTTATAGCTGACATCTGAAATAAGATTGAAGATCCGATAGGCGGCATATTCCTCTAACATATTCAATTCAGCAGAATTCGAATTTCGGCAATGAGTTACCAGCTTCAGTTTGTCCTGGCCGGCAAATACCGATTGCGCGGTATCGTCGACCTTGAAATTGAGTCGCAAAGGTGGAAAGTCACACACGCGCCTGCGGCTGTTGCCACGCAATCGAATGTTGATCGAGTGTGAGAGGTCGTTGGCCTGCAGCAAAAATGGCAGTTCCTTGCGATCGTCACCCTCTTCAATCAGGGTGCTCAGCGGTCCGGAAATGCTGACTTCAAGGGGAGCGCTATCTTCAAACAGCGACGCCGCACTGGACTGCGCGACATGTGCCAGCAAGATAATCATTAGTAGTTTTTTCATTGGCAAAATCAACCCCCAGGGTCAATCGTAGTAGTAGCCGCTCACGCTTCATTTATTTAGATCACATATTTTGTCTAGATCCGCGTTGGGTCAATAGCGGACACATTGCCTGTCAATACCGCAATGGTCGCTTCCGCGTGTCCTTAAGCAGCTAAGCCAGCTCCATGGGTCAGCATCCTTTCTTGACCGCTCACTCTACTGAGTAATGATAAGGTCCTTTCCAATGATACACCCTGTCGTCAAATTCGATTTCATGCTCTTTGGTCGCTGACGCATCCGTGTTCGATAGGATAAATATACTGGTACTTCCCTGCAGGTCCTCAATAGAAACCGCCGTGTAGTATCGATTGTCGTATACGACTTTCAACTCTGAAATATTGCTATTGGAATTGACCGCAAACTCTGAAACAGGGCTGTAACTTCCGTGCGCCTCAACGACAGAGGCGAATACAGTATCTTTGGCCTGTTTTCTACGAATCATCAAGGCCGCGTCCCTGCGCAGGTTAAATTCGGGATCGTTGGCGCCAATCCTGGTGAACAATAGTTGGTCTGAATCGCTGGTCACCGATGTCAGCGTGTAGAACCTGCGATTGTCCATCCACAGGAATTTGCTGTTATCGGAAGTAGGCTTGCCCTCACCCTCAACATACAGGTGCTGGTAACCGTTTCTTTCGCCAAGTGCGCTCAGTGTCGATGACGAGTCGAGTTCGAAATTGACCTGCATCACCTGCCCCATGAAATAGAATGGCAAATCATATTGATTTTCCTTAATTGAGCTGAGCTTGAAAATATCGAGCAGGTAAGGCTTTTCGAAATTTTTGTGCTTTATCAATGCCATCGTCCGTCGCATTTCCGTTTCCGGATACGCGTTGGTTTCCATGGCACTGGCAACTTGAATCTCGGCGTTGGACGAATCGAAAAAATGCAACTCGGAATGATGCTGACTACCTGTTTCATACTTGCCATCAAAGTGCGAAGTTTCATTCTGGGTGATTGTATTGTGTGCGATGGTCTGCTTGGCCCAGGTGGTATTTTCCTTAAGGTAGTTGCCGCCGCCTTTCTGCTCGATGTTCACAAATCGTGAGAGGCCATAGTCCTGAAGAATCTCGTCGCCCTTTTCGTAAAGGGAAAAAGAAAGTTTGTCGTAGTGCCCATGGCTCAGGCCCTGGGCTGAGTACTTAAAGACAAGTGCAAGATCCTCGTTGCCTTGCCGTAGAACGGCCACACCGCCTTGCTTGCCATCGGCTCCATCGGACAGATTTATCGAGGACTTAACGAACGGTTGTGCTTTGCCGTCACGAATATCCAGCGCAACAGAAAAGCCCGAATCGTCTAATAAAACCTGGCCCTGCTTTTCGGCTATGCTCAGGAGCTGCGGGTCCCGACCGCCCATGTGGTACGCCACTTCGACTGCTGTAACTACCTCGCGCGCGTGATAGGACATGCCTTTCTGTCCGTCATTTAGCGGGAAAAATTCGCCGTCGGCATCTGACAGGTTCAGGAGGGCATTCACCGCATTCAGAAGTACGCCGTCCTTGTACTCAAAAATCTTCAATTCCGGTTTTACGTTGTGCAGTCCCTGCGCGAACACCAGGAAAGGGTACATTGCATATCGTTGGTAATAGGGCCCTTCGGTGTAATAACCATCCGGCGAAAAGGGCTCGTCGATATTTGCCAGGAACCCAACTTTTTGTCCTGCAACCTTTATTAAGCCGCCGTCATTGTCCTTCGCCCCTGCTTCAAGACCGTCATCTTGCAGACCGTACAACGCCCTTTGTACGAGTTCATCATCTCCCATAACCAGGCCGATCATGCCGACAGCCGCATTACCCCACGTGCTGTGGTTGTGCACGCGGTTGAAGAATTGCGGATTCTCCACAGAAATAAAGTCAGCGAACGGACGAAAGAGGTTTTCTTCCAGTCGCGTGCGCTCCTCCGGCGAAAGCCACTCGTAAATGGAGTCGTAGGCCTGACTCATATACACCAGCCAATTGCTGTCATTAAGACACTGCCAAAACAATTTGCCTCGTGCATAGGATCTTTCCTGTGGGTGCACGGGTAAATCCTTGTACATCGCTTCATACTGAAAAAGCATATCGCGGAGGTAAATCGCGTATTTTTCGTCCTCCAGAATCTGGAAAAGCACACCCGCCTTTTGAGCAATCAGGAAGTTCTGTTTATGTCGCTGATGCGTATAGCCACCTGAGAAATCCTTTGGGATTGGCGTGTCTATCCCCATTTCAATTTCAGCATCCACCTCCTCTCTGACGTTCTCAACGGTGGCATCGAAGAGGGGAACCCGGCCCAATTCTGCTCTGATTTCCTCGACACCGGCTTTGGTCATGATCAGGTTCGGGTGACCTTGCGAGTGACCTGCGACAGGAATAGCAAGTACGGTTAACAATAAACAAATCGCTATGCGGTTTCTGAAAATCATTTTCTAGTACCTTTGAATTCCCGATTACGGATTGCACGCTGTGTGCAAAATGCCGATATTCCTATGGTAGCGGGCGCAAACGGCGCTCTTCGCTGGTGTGAACTGTTCATCGCCGCATCGCCGTGAGCGCGTGAATGACGCCGCGTAATTCGGCCAGTCCCTTCATTCGGCCGGCGTATGAATAGCCAGGCCGCAGACGCCTATCCGTTTTCTCCTCGCCCAGCGTATGCCCATGATCCGGTCGCATCGGAATCCTGCAACGTCCGGCCGGCAGGCCCTGCCGCTGCCCTTCCGCGTCAAGCAGTGCGTTGACGATGCCGGTCATGTCGTTGTCGCCATTCAGGTGTTCGGATTCGTAGAACGAACCGTCGTCCTCGCGCTTGATATTGCGCAGGTGCACGAAGTATATACGGTCATGGAATTCACGAATCATTTCGACTAAATCATTGTCGCCGCGCGCGCCGTACGATCCTGCACACATCGTCAGGCCATTCGCCGGGCTCGGCACGGCGTTGAGCAGTGCGCGTGCATCGTCGGCCGTCGATACGACCCGTGGCAGGCCAAACAGGGAAAACGGCGGGTCGTCCGGGTGAATCGCCATGACGACGCCGGCCTCCTCGGCCACAGGAATGATTTCCTCGAGAAACGCTATAAGGTTCGCGCGATAGCCGTCATTGCCCAACTTTGCAAACTGGTCAATAGCGGCACGGATGCCGTTGCGGTCGTAACTTCCTTCGCCGCCCGGCAGGCCGGCGATAATGTTGCTTTCCAGCGCCGCACGTGCCTCCGGCGACATCGCATCGAAGCGTGCGGTGGCCCGCGCGACGACGTCGTCGTTGTAGCTAGCGTGTGCACCATCCCGTTTAAGCACGAAAAGATCGTAGGCCGCGAAGTCCGTCATCTCGAAACGTAAAGCCTGGGCGCTGTTCGGCAACTCGTAGGCCAGGTTGGTGCGGGTCCAATCGACGACTGGCATGAAATTGTAGCAAACGCGATGGATGCCGGCGGTGCCGAGATTTCGGATACTTTCCTTGTAACTGTCGACATAGCGGCGACAGTCGCCGGAGCGAGTCTTGATGTCGTTGTGCAGAGGAACCGATTCAACGACCGACCAGGTAAGACCGGCATTCTCGATCAGACGTTTGCGCTCTTCAATGTCAACCGTGGCCCAGATCTCACCTGTCGGCACGTGATCGAGCGCGGTGACAATGCCGGTCGCACCGGCTTGTCGAACTTGCTCGAGCGTGACGCTATCGTCGGGCCCAAACCAACGCCAGGTTTCTTCCATTACAGTGCTTCCTAAATCAGACGCGTAGCCTGGTTCGGTGTAAGAGATAGCTTACCAAGTCTGGTATCGTGATGCGCTATGAGCAACCGATTATCCAAAACACTGGCGCTGTTTCTTCCCGGAATTTTCCTGCTGGGTTTCAATATCGGCACCGGGAGCGTTACGGCCATGGCCAAGGCCGGGGCTACCTACGGTATGTCCCTTTTGTGGACCATCGTAGCGTCGTGCCTGGCGACCTATTTCATGATCAACGCTTACGGTAAATTGACCTTGGTTACCGGGGAAACAGCCCTGCAGGCCTTCCGCCGACACATTCATCCAGTGGTCGGCCTCTTTTTCATCGTTGCCCTGACCGCCGGGGTAAGCGGCAGCGTCATGGGTGTGATGGGCATTGTTGCGGAGGTCAGTTCGGAGTGGTCAAAAGGCCTGCTTGAAGGTGGCATCGATCCGATCTGGTTCGCCACATTTTTTGTCACGCTGGTTTACTTTATTTTCTGGAAAGGCACGACGCAGGTTTTCGAGCGCAGCCTGGCGGTTATCGTAGCAATCATGGCTGCCTGCTTTGTTCTTAACTTTTTTATCTTGATGCCACCGCCTATCGAAATAGCAAAAGGCTTGTTGCCGACGCTACCGGACGTTCCGCTCGACGAAGGCCGAGGTCCGTTTCTTGTCATCGCATCAATGGTGGGCACGACGGTCTTCTCTGGTCTGTTTATCATCCGCACCACGCTGGTGAAAAAAGCGGGCTGGACGATTGCCGACAGCAAAAAACAGCGTAATGATGCGATCGTGGCCGTTGCCATGATGTTCGTCATCAGCGGATCGATTATGGCAGCGGCGGCTGGCACCCTGTATGTGGAGGGATTGGGTCTCGACAACGCGTCACAAATGATTGGCTTGCTTGAGCCCCTGGCCGGTTCGTTTGCAACAACGATTTTCGTTGTTGGCATCGTCGCCGCGGGCGTCTCATCTCAATTCCCCAATGTGCTAATGGTGCCCTGGCTGTTGTGCGACTTTAACCAGTCAGAGCGGGATATGACCTTGCCGCGGTATCGCATCATCGTTCTTGTCATTTCACTGCTTGGATTGGTCGTACCAATCTTCGAGGCGCGACCCGTATTCGTGATGATCATCTCGCAAGCGTTTAACGCCGTCATCCTACCGGTAACAGTCGCCTGTATTTTGTACCTCGGAAATCGGCGAGATCTCATGGGCGAGCACCGAAATACACTAGCAATCAATGTCGTGCTTATCGCAATTCTGCTTTTCTCCCTCGTTACTACGACGATGGGTATTCGCGGTGTTTGGCAGATCATTGCAGCCTGAATCGAGGCAGCGGTAGCTTTTCCCTCACTATGAAGGATTTAACTGCCAAGCTAATAATATTCGATTGTGATGGGGTGTTAGTTGATAGCGAGAGATTAACCAACGACGTACTTGCAGAGTTATTGAGCACTCACGGAATTCAGATTTCCGGTAATGAATCACAAGGTCGTTTCAGAGGAATGAAATTTACGAAGTGCCTCGAAATTCTGGAATGCGAGTCTGGAATAGAGCTTCCTGAATCTTTTGAAACCGACTTTAGGCAACGCATGTCAGCGATATTTCAAGCGCAGCTTCGACCGGTCGAGGGCGCTCTGAGGCTTGTCGAGTCGCTGAAAATTCCCTTTTGTGTCGCGTCCAGCGGCCCAAGAAAAAAGATCGAAGAGAATTTGCAAACCACCAATCTATATCCGCACTTCGTTGACAAGATATTCAGCGCCTACGAATTTAAATCATGGAAGCCTGATCCGGGTCTTTTCCTGTCTGCGGCTGGACATTTCGGCGTCGCGCCAAGGCAATGCGTCGTAGTTGAAGACAGTATCGCCGGCATCAGTGCTGGAAGAGCGGCGAACATGACGGTGCTTGCCCTAAATGCAACGGAAGACAACAGGTCTGTAGCTGCAGCGAATTATGTATTCGGCAGCCTGGGTGAGATTCAAGAGTTTTTCGTGGCGCGAGATTTATCGCACGAATGAGCCTGCTAAAAGGGTCCGATGATGCTGGCGAAAGCGGCCCGCAAAAAAAAGCCCCGGCATGTGCCGGGGCTTTTCTCCATACCTAGATGCCAACAATATGGTGTTTTCCATACTACATGTTGGCTGATACTTAGAAGCTGTAAGCAAGTCCGAAGGTAATTCTACGATCAGTAATACCTCGGTAGCACAACAGAGCATCTTCATTCAGACAAGAAATATCTGCGTCTGACTCCGTCAGATTGATTCCTTCCAGACTAACCGTGAAGTTGTCATTGACGTAATAGATTGCGCTGGCATTCAACTGGCCTCTGGCATTTACAACGCCTCTACCGCCAAGTGGAGTAAATTCATTGCCCGTACCAGGAAGCTCGTCTGTAAAGTAAGCGTCACGCCAGGTATAGCGCATTCTTGTAGAAAGACGCTCGTTCTCAAAGTAAAGGGTAAGGTTGTACGCGTCTTCTGACAGGTCTAGCAATTGAAAAGGAACTTCAACCACCCCGCCAGCAAAACCTTGCGCTTCCCAGAAAGCTATCGCACGACTGCCACCAATCTCAGTAAACGACTGATTGAAGTCCTGCTCTTGCTTGGTGTAGTTCGCGAGAACACCGAAACCTGACGCCCAGCCAATAGTATCTTCAAATTGGCTAAGGTCATACTGAAAGGCAAGCTCCCAACCTTTTTGCGTAGTCGATTCGGCTGTGTTGAATTCTGTAGCGTTGCCAACACAGACGCCCGTTTCACCATTACCGAATATGCCAGATTCAGTGAGCGGGCTGAAAATACCACCGCCTTCACACACAGGACCAACGACATCTCGAAGACCACCCGTCTCATCCGGTAGATCCACGGCATCTTCAATGATCGCTGTACGTTTCTTGTTGAAGTAACCCAGGCTGACGACGCTTGCCGGGGCGAAATAGTACTCAACGCCTAAATCGAATGATTGCACTTCTTCAGGAAGCAGGAAGGGATTACCACCTACAGAATTACTGTTCACACCACCAACGCCTGGAAAGGTACGAGACGCCGATATGCTGTCAAAGGCTGGACGTCTAAGATCTTCCGAGTATGCGAAACGAACCAATACATCTTCATACAAATCAGCAACCAGGTTTAATCGAGGCAGCAGGAAGTCATAGTCATTGCTTATAGTGGTTCGCTCGAAAGTACCAGTACCAGGATCTACGTTTGCAGAAGAATCAAGGTCTGTTTGAACATATCGGAAGCCTGCATTACCACGGAACACACCTACTTCGAAATTCGCCTGTCCGTATAGTGCAGTGCTGGTTTCTTCAATATCAAAGAACTCTCCTTCCCTCTCAAGCAAAGCACCAATTGGCGCAATGGGCGTGCTAATTCCTGCAGTGTCTGCATTTTGTGCAGCACGCGCCGCGTTTATGGCAGCTACGGTAGTTGCAGCGTCTGCTGCACGCGCAGGGTCAAGCATCAAAAGACCACTGACAAAGAGATCTGCGCCGGTACCATCACCAAAGTTATTCGGCATTTCGATTAGAAGATCACTAATGTATGAAGCATTGAGACTGCGACTCAAGTTTGAATTGTTGCCGAATGACGCTTGAGTATTGCGCCTTTCCGAAGTGCGGATATTGTGGCGCACTCCAAAATCAACCGACGAAATAGACTTCCATTCGAGGTCATAGGTAAAGTCTGCACGAAAAGTCGTATCTTCGTTATCCCTGGTGTTGTAGCGATACTCACCAGTGTCGTTGACATAGTTGGCAGGATCTAAAAGCTGCTGTGGGGTCGGCGCAAAAGGATCATTATAATTGATATCCCATGCGATATTTCCATCCAGATTGAAGACATATGGCACACCATTTTCATCCCGCCTGTCTGGAGTGACACCATCTAGCAGAAAATTCCCGTTCGTTGAAATATACGAATTGGGGTTAATAAAGTTCATCGTGTAATCAAGGTTTGCTTCAATCGATTCGGACGTCACCTTGGACACTTCCGCGCTGCCGAAGAATCTATCGCTGATTACGAACTCATTACCGAATCTAAACATTTTGCTATCGGTAAGGCGTGAAGCGCCATCACTCGACGAGCGCAAGAACGGTGCGCCTCGACCGTCAGAAAATAAGGTAGCTTCCTCTTGGAATGGCGTGATTGTTCCCTGCGTTACCAACGTAGCAGACCCTAAGTCTTGCACGCCATTTGAACCCAGCAGACTTCCCAGGTCATAGGTTCGAAATGCAGTGAAATTTGCATTGTCACCCGGGGTTGGGTTTCCAAGTGCATCCACAGAATTATCCGCGTTACCCTGAGCCCTGCTGATGTTAGAGGCTTGAGCCCGGTGGCCTTCTTCACGACGCTCCTGATCATTAAAGATGGCATCGAAATACCATTTTGATGTATCACTTGGCGCCCACTCAAAAGAGGTGGCCAGGTTTGTGGTTGCGTATTCCTGGTTGGTCAGCACCTGGTTCAGGAACTGCGCACCCAGGAAGTGCGTTGTCCCTGCTGGAGCTGCCGCACAAGTACTGGGGGCTACAAAGGTCGGGTCACCTGGATCTACACAAAGAGTCAGGTTGTCGCGGTCGGTACGAGGACGAAAATGACTCACGTCCGCTTCAGTATAGCTACCACTGATAACCACACCAAAGTCGCCGGCGTCAGTTTCCCAAAAATCACCCCATGCACCTGAGATTCTTGGATTCGCTGATTCGTCAGAGAGATTGCTATCTTCGAACTGAATACGAGCAGAGCCCAAAGTATCTTTCAAATCAAGAGGACGTATCGTTTTGAGGTTGATCACGCCACCCAGGGCACCCTCAATGGTCTTGGCTTCAGGTGCTTTGGTAACTTCAACAGCTGAAATAATAGAGGCATCCACATCTTCAAAGTCGATACCCGTACGCCCATTGCCAGATCCTACGGTAGCTACTCCGTTCATCAAAGTAATGTTGGAGCCAGTACCGCGAATCTGTACACCAGTACCAATACCAGCTTCACGCGTAATTTGTACGCCGGGAATATTTTCCAGTACTTCGGCGAGGTTTTGGTCAGGTAATTTGCCAATATCTACCGCAATAATGACTTCTTTCAGATTTTCCGAATTCCGCTTTTGGTCAACAGCGTTTCGCAGAGACGCGCGGATACCGGTGACGGTGACTTCCTCTATTACTGCATCTTCCGGAACGCCTTGCGCAACGGCCGCTGGCGCAATGGCCAGTACGGAAATAGACGGTACTAGCGTAGAAACAATACGCAGAAATTTCATTTTCCTTACCCCCCGATGGGTCGAATTTGATTGTTGTGAGGTTTAATTAACCAATTCTCGCATCAATGTCAACCTATTGTATATTCCAATTGACTTGAATTGGTATGATCGATTAAGGTTTGATTGTCTGCATTGGTTCGGATTGGGCCAATACAGCAGGATAACGGAGTTTGGATAGGAGCAGATTCAGATCAGCGCCAGCATCTCGGTAGTCCCCCGCCTGCGCTGAACTTAAGAGAGCACTATTAAGTGCTTGAAATCTGCTCCGATTCCATAAACCATTGGTATATAAAAGGGATACGCAATCGGTTCAAACCGATTATCGCGAGAAACGGACGATGACAGATAAGCGGCTATACCACACAGTTGCCGACAAGATTAAGAAACTAATCAGTGACGGTGCGTTTCCACCAGGCAGCAGACTGCCCGGAGAGCGCGAGCTTGCGGAGCGATTTGACGTCAGCCGGGTCACTATTCGTGAAGCAGAAATCGCACTCCAGGCGCTTGGTTACCTGAACATCAAGACGGGCTCCGGCGTCTACGTACAGGATGTGGCTGCGCAACAAAACGGTGGTTTGCCCGAAATTACTGCGTTCGAGCTCACCGAGGCGCGATCACTGTTTGAATCCGAAGCGGCGGCACTCGCAGCGCGGCAGATTGACGACGATGCCTTGCGGCAAATGGATATGATGATCGACAGGATGTCGAGCACCGATCCAGCTGACGAGGAAGACTCGCAGCAGGCAGATCGCGAATTCCACCTGTTGATCGCAGCATCCTCGGGCAATGCGGCTGTCCGTTATATCGTCGAAAGCCTGTGGCGAATGCGCACGGAGATAGCGTCGATTCGCGACGTGCACGCCGCAATCTGCGCAAAGGAAGACGCGGGTGATCGCGGATCGGAACATGCCGATATTATTGAGGCACTCAGGCGCCGGGACTCCGAAGCGGCCAGGTTGGCAATGCGCAACCATTTCAGCAGGTTGCTGGAGTCCATGATTGATATCACCGAAGAACAGGCAATGCAGGAACTTCGACAAAAAGCCACGCAAAGTCGCGAGCGATACCTGAAAACCGCCCAGAGCTGATCACCCTGACGCAGCTACCTGCCCTCCGGCCAATACGGATCGATCATACCAATTATCTTCATGATAGCTACTTCGGTATAGCAAATTGGTTGACAAAACGCGTAGGCCAATTTAATCTTTGCTGCAATGAAAGCGCGGCCGCTCCGAAAACACTCAAAAAACAGCACCGCATTCTCTACAGGTTCGTATGGCCTTGAGCCCGGCACATCAAACTGGTGCCGTCGCTACGGTTCAGAATAGATACCTCGGCAGGGACAAAAAATGAAAACAAGTGGTCTCAGGTGGTTTGTTGTCAGTCTTGTCGCGATTGCGACAGTGATCAACTACATCGATCGGGGTGCGCTCGGTTTTCTCTGGCCGGAGATTTCGGAAGATCTCGGACTGTCGAAAACAGACTATGCGATTATCCTCAACGTATTTACGTTCGCCTACGCGTTCGGTCAGACGCTGTTCGGCAAGATTTTCGACTGGATCGGTACGCGGCTGGGATTCATTTTGTCCATTACCGTTTGGTCCGCCGCAACCATGCTGCATGCCGTTGCCGCAGGCCTCACCAGCTTCGCGATTTTTCGTGGGCTCCTTGGCGTTTCCGAAGCCGGCAACTGGCCGGGCGCTACCAAGGCAAACGCAGAATGGTTTCCCATCAAAGAGCGGGCACTGGCACAAGGCATTTTTAACTCTGGCGCGGCCATCGGTGGAATAATTTCTGCACCCATTATCGCGTATCTGTTTGTCTACCTCGATAGCTGGCGAGCCACCTTTGTCACGGTTGGCGTAATTGGCCTGCTCTGGCTGATTCCATGGCTCATTGTTTACAAGTCAGGACCGGACAAACATCCGTGGGTGTCAGATGCTGAACGCGACTACATTCTGACCGGTCAAAGAAACACTGAAACCAACGAGGTTGCGACCTACGCACCGGGTGCCGGGGAAATACTCTCCCGCAAGGAAAGCTGGGGCGTAATTATGGCCTCATTCTTCGTCGATCCTATCTGGTGGCTGTTCGTCGGCTGGTTGCCCTTATACCTGGCCGAGACCTATGGGTTCGGCGTCGCAGAGATCGGAAAATATGCCTGGGTGCCCTATGTGGGTGCCATGTTCGGCGCCTGGTTTGGTGGGCTTTTGGCGCAAAATCGAATCAGTGCCGGTTGGACAGTCAACAAGGTACGAAAATTCGTTATTGGTCTCGGCGGCCTCATCATGCTGGTCTCACTCTTGATGACCATGAAAGCTGCGACACCGCTGATCGCTGTGTTGCTGATGGCCGCAATATTATTTGGCTTTCAAACCGCTGTTGGAAACATTCAGACACTGCCGAGTGATTTCTATAGTGGAGAATCAGTAGGCTCACTCGCGGGCTTTGCCGGAACGGCAGCCAAGCTTGCGGTTGTCGGGCTCAACTTCTTGATCCCAGTCATCACCGTAAACAGTTACGCCCCCGCATTTGCCGTGGGGGCCGGACTGGCGATCATGACAGTCCTCTCGGTCTGGATTCTCTGTGGAAATATTCAACCTCTTAGTCCGCGCTCGGCCAGGTCTGTCTGACGCTAATAACAAAGGAACAAGCAATGAAAACTCTTGATGGAAAAGTCGCTATCGTTACCGGTGGTGCAAGAGATATCGGCCGAGCGATCTCGGAAAAACTGGCCGCCAACGGTGCCAAGGTTGTCGTCAATTACTGCAACAATGCGGATGCCGGTGCGGATACGGTGAAGGCCATTGAAGCTGCAGGTGGCACAGCGGTCGCCGTGGCTGGCGATATGACCAAACAGGCAGACGTCGAAAACCTGGTCAGCGAAGCGCAGAAGGCCTTCGGCGACGCCATCGACATTCTGGTCAATGTGGTTGGTGGCCTGGTCGCACGCAAATCTCTCGCGGAAATGGACGAAGCGTTTTTCGAAGGCGTCATGAAACTCAATGTAACCAGCACGTTTCTCACGACAAAGTTTGTTGCCCCACATATGGGTGACGGCTGTTCAATTGTTAATCTGGCGTCGCAGGCTGGACGTGACGGTGGCGGGCCTGGTGCCGCGGCATACGCAACATCGAAAGGTGCCGTCATGACGTTTACACGCGCCATGGCAAAAGAACTGGGACCTGCAAACATTCGGGTCAATTGTGTGTGCCCCGGCATGATCAGCACGTCATTTCATGACACTTTCACCAAGGATCAGGTTCGTACCAATGTCGCCGCGGGTACGCCGCTCCGTCGCGAAGGTAAGGCTGGAGAAGTCGCCGACTTTGTCGCCTACCTGGCATCAGGAGAATCCAGTTTTATCACCGGTGCGAGCCTGGACATTAACGGCGGACTGTTGTTTTCGTGACAACCAGGTGCAGAATCAACGGAAGCATCTGGATCACTGGAGTAACGTTATGAATGGTGCGCTTGCACGCGACATGCTGGGTGACCTGGAAGCGGTCCTGGATCAGGTCCCTGTCATTCCGGTCCTGGTTATCGACAATGCCGACGACGCGGTGCCTGTTGCACGCGCACTTGCAGCCGGTGGTATTCCTATTGCGGAAGTGACGTTGCGAACTCCAGCGGCCCCCGACGCAATCGCAGCCATTGCAGAGAATGTGCCAGAGGTGCTCGTTGGCGCCGGCACCGTGTTAAGCGGAGATCAGGTAGACACTGCAAGATCGGCCGGAGCCCAGTTTGTGGTGTCACCGGGGCTGAGCGAGGCTGTCGTGACGGCCTGCGAAGTGGCTGCAATCCCGCTTATCCCCGGGGTTGCGACGGCCAGTGAGGTTCAGAGGGCATGGAACCTGGGCATCAGAACGTTGAAATTCTTTCCAGCAGTCCAGGCGGGCGGTACGGCGACGATCAGCGCGCTCGCATCGGTGTTTCGCAAGGTTCGGTTTGTTCCTACCGGCGGCGTAACTGCCGAAAACCTGACTGAGTTCCTGAAACTGGCGTCAGTGGTCGCGTGTGGCGGTAGCTGGCTGGCGCCGGCGAACATCGTAAACGCCGGAGATTATGCGGCTATTACGCGCCGGGCCGAAGAAGCGCTGGCTATTGCGGCGGCGGTAGAGGCATAAGCGATGACAGAGTACTTGAGTTTTGGCGAGATCATGTTGCGTCTCAAGACGCCCGGGCACGAGCGATTTTTTCAAACTGCCCAATTCGAAGCCACTTTCGGTGGTGGCGAAGCAAATGTCGCCGTCGCATTGGCAAACTACGGACTGGACGCAGGATTTATCAGTGCGCTGCCTAACAACGATATCGGGGAATCGGCGCTTCGCGAGCTTAGAAAATATGGCGTAGATACGACATACGTTAATCGTTCGGGAAATCGCGTTGGAATTTATTACCTCGAAACCGGCGCCAATCAACGCCCATCGAAAGTCATTTACGATCGTGCGGGATCATCAATTTGCACCGCTCAGTCGGGCGATTTCGATTGGGAGAAGATTTTTTCAGGCGTGCATTGGCTGCACATCACCGGAATCACGCCGGCGCTCAGCGAATCAGCTGCAGAACTTAGTCTCGAAGCGGTTACCGCAGCCAAGAAAGCGGGCGTCACCGTCTCCTGCGATTTTAATTTCCGTGGCAAGCTGTGGAAGTGGGGCAAGACTGCACCGGAGGTGATGACAGAACTCGTGAAGTATGTCGATATTGGCATAGCGAATGAAGAAGATTGCCAGAAATCGCTCGGCATCACGGTCGACGTGGATGTCGAGAGCGGCGAACTTGATACCGCCAAATACGAGGCATTGAGTGCCAAGGTGCTCGAAGAGTTCCCGAATATGGACACTATTGCGATTACCTTGCGAGCGTCGCACAGCGCTGATCGCAACGGCTGGTCGGCGTGCCTGCGCGACGAAAACGGTTTCAGGCTGTCGCGGCGTTACGAAATAACCGACATCATCGACCGCGTTGGCGGCGGCGATAGTTTCGCGTCCGCACTCATCTATGGTCTCAATTCCTACACAGACCGGCAGCAGGCACTGGAATTCGCCGTCGCCGCCAGCTGTTTGAAGCATTCAATTTCTGGAGATTTCAACCGGGTATCCGTCGCCGAAGTCGAGCATTTGATGGGCGGCGATGCGTCGGGACGTGTGCAAAGATAGTCAGTGCACGCACCGGATTAGCGAGTATCGTCGCACTTAAGCAAACGTACAACGGATAAGACCATGCACACGACTTTCAGATCGAGCCTCTTTATTGTTTTGCTGAGTTTCGCGCTCATTTCATGTGCACCAGACAACTCCGCACCAGTGGACTCCGGACCGCTCGTTCGAAATATCGAAGAATTCAACAGCGCAGTCACAACATTGCAGCCGGGCGACAAAATAATTCTCGCCAACGGCACCTGGTCAGACGTCGAGTTCGAACTGAAGGCGGAAGGGCTGGCGGATGCTCCGATTGAATTGACTGCCGAGGAGCCGGGCAAGGTCATCATCACCGGTGAATCCAACCTGAGCATTTCGGGATCGCACATCGTCGTATCCGGGCTCGTATTCAGAGACGGGTATACACCAACAAGCGAGGTTATTTCATTCCGCACGTCGAATGACGAGCTGGCCAATAATACGAGAGTGACCAACACGGTCATTGACGATTTCAGTAACCCGGAACGTCAGGACTCGGATATATGGGTGGCGATGTATGGGAAAAACAACCGTTTTGACCATAACTCGCTCCTGAACAAAGGCAACAAAGGCGTCACGCTGGCGGTAAGGATGAATACGGAAGCCAGCCGCGAGAACGGCCACGTAATCGAGTACAACTACTTTGGGCCGCGCCAGACTTTGGGATCGAATGGTGGCGAGACGCTCCGAATCGGTACGAGCCACTATTCGAGGGAGTACTCCAATACGGTCGTCAGAAAAAACTATTTTGATCGCACCAGTGGAGAACTGGAGATCATCTCGAGCAAGTCCTGCGGCAATACATTCCGCGACAACGTGTTTTTCGAGAGCCAGGGCACGTTAACGATGCGTCACGGACACTACACGCTGGTTGAAAACAACTATTTCCTGGGTAACCGGAAACCCAATACCGGCGGCATCCGGATCATCAACGAGAATCAGACGGTCCGAAACAACTATCTGTACGGTTTGACCGGGCATCGGTTTCGCGGTGCGCTCGTCATAATGAATGGCGTACCGAATGGGCCGATCAATCGCTATGATCCTGTCATCGATTCGGCCATGAACAAGAATATCGTCGTTGATAGTGACCACATCCAGCTGGCAGCCGGCGCCGATGAAGAACGGTCTGCACCGCCGACTGGTTCATCGATGCACGACAACATCATTATGACCCGCACGAATCTGGAACCCTTCACCATCTATGACGACGTCTCCGGCATCAGCTTCGAAGGAAATATACTCAATGACGAAGCCAGCGTCGCAATTGATGCAGGATTTCGCTATGTGCCCTACTCTGTTGTTGAAAACGAGCACGGCTTGCGCGTGCCGGCGATGTCGCTGGTAGGTGAAATCGGATTTGGCGAAATCAAATTGCCGGTCACGAAAGACGATACCGGCGCTACTTTCTATGGTAAAGAGGAATCAAAAAAGGCCTTTCAGAGCGGTCAAACTATTGCGGTAACGTCAGGCACGAATACGATTCTTGAGGCGCTCGACAGTAGTAGTCCGGGCGATACGCTCCTGCTCGATAACGGTGGAGAGTACCTGCTGACGAAGTACGCATCTGTCAATCACCCAGTCACAATCAAGGCCGAGAGTGGCGAGCAACCCATTCTTCGTTCCGAAAAATCAAGTTTCTTCATCATAGAGAACGGTGGCGCACTTGAGTTGGAGAACGTATGGATTGACGGGGCAGCATCACCCGACCAGCCTGGCAATAACGTGATCAGTACGAGCAGATACTCGATGAATCGCAACTATTCACTGGTCGTCCGTGACAGCAAGGTGACGAATCTCGATGTCAACCACACTTTCGATTTTCTCAAGGTGTACCGGAACACGTTTGCCGATTCAATTGACATCCTGAACACTGAAATGACAAACGTAACAGGTTCCATACTGTCACTGGACAAGGAAACGGACGACCTAGGCATCTATAACGTCGAGAATCTCGGCATCAGAAACAGCCGGTTTACGGATATACAGGGTTCGGTCGCTAATATTTACCGCGGCGGCACGGATGAAAGCACGTTTGGGCCAATTGTTGTGGTCGAGGGCAATCAATTCACAAACACGGGTCTCGGGGCTCGAAACAAATCCGGTGCATCTCTGAAGTTTCACGGCGTACAGAAGCTCGACGTTTCAAATTCGAACTGGATCAAGAGCGCTCCGATTGAACTGTATTTGACGAACGGTGAGCCCATCACGATGATTAAAGACGTTGTGATGACGGATACGGGCAACATTCGCGCGAATAGCGACGAGTACAGCACCGAAAACGTCACCTACGAGAGAGCGCTAACTCCTTGAAAAACCTGCTGCGAATTAATTAGTTTTGCGGCAATCCACTTAACATTGACGGACTCTGCGCGACTCCGCACCGCAGTCATGTGCAAAGTGCCGAGACTCTTACCGTCGAAGATCTTATGGCTTACCCCAGAATTCGTATCGCGGCTGCATAAGGACAATTTCGCATCCAAATTGGGGCTGAAAATGCTGTAACATCGTTGGTGTAATTGCGGAAACGCCCTTTAAGACCAACAATAAGAATGAAAAGCGAACAAATTCAGGCGCTCATAGCAGAAGGCAAAGCGGTCGAACGACAGACAGGCATGTTGCGACAGACCGTAATAAACCTTGCGGAATGCAACGGTCGGCGCGTTACTGAGCTTGAAGTGCAAAAAGTCATAAACTTTGTCAGCGAATATATCGAGCATGCGCCGGCACTGATGACGCTCATTGAAGATGCAACCGCAAACTATGACGAACAGGAAAACGTGCGGCCGATTCTGGATGCAACCGAGGAATATTTCCTGGCGGCCGAGGACATAATTCCCGATCGATTTGGTCTCGTCGGATTATTGGACGATGCCTATCTGACACACAGCCTGATGCAGGCGATTTCTGACCGGGTAAAGTCGCACACAGGCAAATCATTACTGCCGATGGAACCGCACGCTGATAACGCTTTTATCAGGCGGTTAATCGGTGAACCGTTTGCGAGCATTTTAGACGATCGGGTTGAGGCCACACTCGCTGGACCGGGTCTGCAGGAAAATATTCACAAGATGCTGGTCATTCTAGGCCAGCTTAACCTGGCTGCGGGACCGGACCCTATCTGGGGTTACGCGCAGGCGCCTGGCATGTCAGACACACGCCTTGCTGCTTTGGGTGTTGTCTAGCCTGAGCAGATTTGGAAGGCCCTGTTCTGTAGCGGGCCACGTTCGACTGGCAACTAATTGACCCAAAACTGACTATGTCGGATCGTTATTGAGAAGTGTCTTTGAGACCCAGGCGCTGATGCCACTCTGCAATCGACTCGTCCGGGTATTGATCGAACACCTTGTCATTCGGACCAACCTGCAACTCGACCCAGGGCGCTTTTGAGGCGACCATCAGATGCGTACGTTCAGGCGGCATCGGCAACTCACTATCGATAGCTGATGCATACGGGTGCACCAGCTCCGGCCAACGGGAGTCCCATGCCCACAGCGCACTGCCGCACAACTTGCAGAAGTGTCGCTGCGCCTGACTCTTCTCGCGCTTGCCGGTTTCTTCATCATGCTTCATCGCGCGGTACACGCCGATGTCGCCCTCGCCTTCAACTTCAAGCGATGCGTATTCGCCGCCCAGGTTGATGGCGTAACCACCTCCACCTGCTGTCTTACGGCAAATTGAGCAGTAACAAAGGTTGAACGGGTATGGATGGGCCGACTGAAGTTTAAAACTCACAGCGCCACAATGACAGGAACCTTCAAGCAGCATACGAATCCTCTAAGCGATCTGCGAGCACCATCAGAACTGCTGCTCGACCTCGTTCAATACGCGATAGCAATCGAGTACCTGTGCAACCGAGGAATTTGGCTCACGCTCTTCGGCAATGGCCGCAAAGAACTCCCGATCCTGCAGCTCGATGCCATTCATCGACACATCGACTTCAGACACATCGATTGGATTCTCGCGCCCATCCACGAGATCGTCGTAGCGCGCAATATAGGTGCCGTTGTCACAGATATAGCGGAAGAACGTACCAAGAGGACCATCGTTATTGAACGACAGCGACAACGTGCAGATCTTGCCGCTTTCGGTCTTCATCTGGATCGACATGTCCATGGCGATACCGAGCTCGGGGTGAGGCGGACCTTGGATACCGTTGACCCGCACAATCTTCTCGCCAGCCTGGTAGGCAAACAGGTCAACTGTGTGCGCCGCATGGTGCCACAGCAGATGATCGGTCCAGGAGCGCGGCTCGCCGGCGGCGTTGATGTTCTTGCGGCGGAAAAAATAGGTCTGAACATCCATCTGCTGGATGTTCAGTTCTCCGGCAGCGATCTTGTTGTGAACCCACTGGTGTGAAGGATTGAAACGACGTGTGTGACCGCACATCGCAACAAGCCCTGTTTGCTTCTGCTTCGCGACCACCGCTTCGGCATCCGCGAGCGAATCGGCCAGTGGAATTTCGACCTGCACGTGCTTACCGGCATCCATGCACTGGATCGCCTGTGCAGCATGCATCTGTGTCGGTGTTGCCAGGATCACGGAATCGACACCAGGCTGTTCAAGCGCTTCGGCAAGATCCGTGCAGGCATGTGCAATTCCATAGTCCTCGGCAACGGCCTGTGTGGGTTCCGGTTCACGCCCGACAACGGACACGCATTCCACGCCATCAATGTTTCGGATCCCATCGAGGTGTTTCTTGCCGAATGCGCCGGCGCCCGCCAGTACAACTTTCATGGTGCTCTCCAATTACTTGCTGTTTTCCAGAATAAGGTGGCCCACGGCCGTATTTGACGCCGGCACGTGATAGAAACGATGCAGTTCGTTGACCTTGTCGTCGAGCGCACCACGCATGATCAGCCACATGACGAGTTCGACTCCTTCCGAGCCGGCCTCACGCATGTATTCCACATGGGGCATATCGGCAAGTTCGTTTGGCTCCATGACCAGGCGATCCATGAAATCTGCATCGAATTGCTTGTTGATGAGTCCCGCGCGCGGACCCTGCAGCTGGTGGCTCATACCGCCCGTGCCCCAGATTTGCACGTTCAGATCCTCGTCGAAACTCTCCACGGCACGCCGGATCGCTTTGCCGAGGTTATAACAGCGGCGCCCTGATGGGGGTGGGTACAAAACCACGTTGACCGCGAACGGTATGACGCGAACAGGCCACGCCTCCGGTTGCCCATACATTAGTGTCAGCGGTACGGTCAGACCATGGTCGACATCCATTTCGTTGATCAGCGTGAGATCGAAGTCGTCCTGTATGATCGACTGACTCATATGCCACGCGAGATCGGCATGCCCGATTACCTCTGGCACCGGGCGTGACCCCCAACCCTCGTCGGCAATCCCGAAACGCTCGGCGCACCCGATAGCGAATGTGGGTATAAACTTCATATCGAACGCGGTCGCGTGATCGTTGTAGACAAGAAAAATTACGTCAGGCTTTTCCTCGGCGATCCATTGCTTGGAGAACTCGTAGCCCTTAAACAGGGGTGCCCAGTAGTCCTCCTTCGTTTTTCCCAGATCCACTGCGGCACCAATTGCCGGTACATGCGATGTTGCGACGCCCGCCGTTATGCGCGCCATCAGTCCTGCTCCCCTATATAGCGATTGCCTTCAACCGAACGTCCACCCGAAACCATCATCTTCCGGTATTCCTGCGGCGCCATTCCTGTCATTGACGCAGCACCAATCTCGAATGACTGCTCATCCGTAAAAAACAGTTTGCCGAAGAAGTAGACGTTGCCTCCCAGGCTAATCACCCGGTTGTAATCACGATCGAGTACGGCCTGCTTTTGCTCTCCGCTGATGCCACTTTCATCCAGGTACGCACTTTCATCGGCCAGAAAGCGTTCGCGATTCTCAGCCTTCATCAGAGAATAGAAAAACTGGTTCAGGCGATAACCTTCGCGCGCCTTGGTCGAATCAAAAACGGTGGTGCCAGGAATATCTTTGTAGGGCTTGTCAAGGGCCATCAGGCGACCTCCTCGGGCCAGTAAAGGTGCATTGGATTTTCAACAAGCAGCTTCTGCTGCAACTCTTTGGTAACTGCGATCTTCGGTATGTAATCAACGAGCTTGCCATCATCGGCCATGTGCGACTTCATATTTGGATGCGGCCAGTCGGTTCCCCACAACACGCGGTCGGGAAATGAATCGACGACTCGCCTGGCGAACGGCACGACATCGAGGTAGTCCGGGGGGCCAGCGAGGCTCAGTCGGTCCGGGCAGCTTACTTTGGCCCACATATTCTCGTTTTCCCTGAGCAGCCGAATGAAAAGATTGAACGCCTCGCCATTCGGGTCTTTGCTCACGTCTGGTCTTCCCATGTGATCGAAAACAACCATTCCGGGCAGAGATGAGAAGAATTCAAAGAGTTCCGGAAGATCCGGCGACTCGACGTAAATGACCAGGTGCCAGCCGAGACGTTGAATGCGCTCGCCAACATCCAAAAGCGTGTCGTGCGGCAACGTATCAACAAGGCGTTTCACAAAATTGAAGCGAACACCACGTACACCGGCTGCATCCAGCTGGTCCAGTTCCTGGTCACTGATATGGCGCTCCACTGACGCAACACCGCGTGCCCTGCCGCCGGAGTGCAGCAACGCATCGACGAGGGCGCGGTTGTCGCTGCCGTGGCAGCTCGCCTGCACAATGACATTGCGTGCGAAGCCCAGGTGGTCACGTAGTTCCCAGAGCTTGTCTTTAGGCGCATCGCAAGGCGTGTACTTGCGCTCCGGGGCGTACGGAAATACGTTTCCCGGACCGAATACATGACAATGCGCATCCACCGCACCCGCCGGTACCTTGAACTCCGGCACGGAAGGGTCCGGGTGAAACTCCAGCCAGTCTTCATCCATTTTGAATGCGCTATTGCTCATCTGCCTTGCGCTTTCAGGTGTGCATCGAGCCTTGGATACACTCGCCGCGCATTGAGCTCGAAGACCTTCCTGCGCTCACCATCACCGATATCGAGGGCATCCACGTAGCGCTTGGTGTCATCGAAGTAGTGACCGGTCTGCGGGTCGATTCCACGCACGGCGCCAACCATTTCGGACGCAAACAGGACATTGTCGACGTCGATCACCTCGAACAGCAGGTTGATGCCGGGCTGGTGATACACGCAGGTATCGAAGTAGACGTTCTTCATTACGTGTTCCGAAAGTTCGGGTTGTTTCAGCATGTCGGCAAGACCGCGATAGCGGCCCCAATGATACGGCACGGCGCCACCGCCATGCGGGATGATCATGCGCAGCTCGGGGAAGTCTGCAAACAGGTTGCCCTGCACCAGCTGCATGAAGGCAGTCGTGTCGGCATTCATATAATGTGCGCCGGTCGCGTGGAAGCACGGGTTGCAGCTGGCTGACACGTGAATCATCGCCGGCACATCGAGTTCCACCAGTTTCTCGTACATCGGGTACCAGTACCGGTCCGTGAGCGGTGGCGAGTTCCAGTGACCTCCTGAAGGATCCGGGCTCAGGTTGCAACCGACGAAACCGAGTTCGCTGACGGCACGTTCGAGCTCTTCGATCGGGCCGGTAAGCGACTCGCCCGCCACCTGCGGCAGCTGCGCACCACCGACGAAGTTTTCCGGATACAGCTCGACGACGCGTTTAATCAGATCGTTGTTCGCCCGCGCCCAATCCATCGAAGTCGCCGGATCGCCGATGTGGTGCGCCATTGCCGAAGCGCGTGGCGAGAAGATTGTGAGATCAGCGCCCCGTTCTCGCAGCAGCTTCAGCTGGTTTTGCTCGATGGTCTCTCGAATCTGGTCATCGCTTATCGCGGCCGGCGCTGGCGGCTCCAGTGAAGGATTCTCTAGGCGCTCAAGCTGCGCATTGCGAAATTCCTGGTGCGGCGCCGGTGCCGTCGTATAGTGGCCATGGCAATCGATGATCAGCATTATTCATATCCCCCGGCGACGTAGACGTTGCCGTCCATGAGTTTACGAGCAGTTCTGAGCAGTGCGGAGCGGGTGACCCGGTACTCCCCGTTGTCATCTCGCAGATTGATATCAACTGTGAACCGTCCGGTCGGGTGCTCTACGTCGAGCGGCCCTCCGGCAGTGTCGCCTGCGATGCCCTGTGCGACGCTGCCAGGAATGCAGCAGGCCGCCGCAACACTGGCCGCACCGAGCACGCCGATGGACTGATGTACGCGGTGCGGAATAAACGTGCGGGTTGCCACCACGCCTCCATGTTGTGCCGGTGCGATCAGGCTCATTTTCGGAACCGTCTTTTCAGTTACATCTCCGAGATTCATTATCGGTCCCACCTGCTGGCGTATCGATTCCACTCTCGCCTTCAACGCCTCGTCGGATTCAAGCTCGTCAGGTGCTTCATACCCGGTTTTGCCGAGATCCGCCGCGCGCATCAGAACAACGGGCATGCCATTGTCGATACAGGTCACCTCGACGCCATCAATCATGTCAGCAGCGCTGCCTGTCGGCAGCAATGCGCCGCAGTTTGAACCTGCAACATCTGCGAAATCGATCATCACCGGCGCGGCTGTGCCCGGGACGCCATCAATGCACGCGCCTCCTTCGTAGCTGACTTGCTCACCGGGTGTATTGACCGTCACGACGGCAATGCCGCCGGAATTCAGCATGCGGATACGAATTGTCGTCTCGCCAGCCTGCGCCGCAACAAGTCCCTGCTCGATCGCATACGGGCCGACGCCGGCTAAGATGTTGCCGCAGTTCTGGCCATCGCTGACGAGTGCCTTCTCCACGAAGACCTGCAGGAACAGGTAGTCGATGTCCGCCTCGCCGTCTGCCGACTTCGATACGACCGCGACTTTGCTCGTCAATGGATGAGCGCCACCCATGCCATCGATCTGCCGCGGGTCAGGTGACCCCATGGCGGCCAGCAACAGCCGGTCGCGCTCCGCGGTATCTGCGGGTAGGTCATCCAATTGGAAGTACAAACCTTTAGAGGTCCCGCCGCGCATCACGACTGTCGGCACTGCGATCTGCATGAATCAGTCTTCCGACTCGACGTAGCGCAGGCCTTTCGCCGCCAGGCGATCCCGCATGTTGTAGATGTCGAGGCCGAGCTCTCCGGCTGCGAAACGCACGCGCTTCTCTTCTTCGTTGGCAACGCGTTGGTTCGCTTTGTCGAGCACGTCGGCCGCTGCTTCCTTGCGAACCACTACTACACCGTCGTCATCCGCAACGATCAGGTCGCCAGGTGCAACGCTTTGACCAGCGCAGACAATGGTCGTATTCACATTGGCAATCGTCTCCTTGACTGTCCCTTGTGCGCAAACGGCTGCGGACCAAACGGGGAATTGCATCTCGGTCAACGTCGCGATATCACGAACACCCGCATTGATGACGAGCCCTCTTACGCCCCGCGCTTGCAGCGATGTCGCGAGCAGGTCGCCGAAATAACCATCGTGGCAAAGACTCGTCGGCGTTACGACGAGTACGTCGCCTTCCTGGCACTGTTCGACCGCGACGTGAATCATCCAGTTGTCACCGGGCGCCACTTCGCAGGTAACCGCCGTCCCGGCGATAGAGACCGGACGGTAAATTGGCCGCAGTGCGGCATCAAGCAGTCCGACCCGCCCCTGCGCCTCGTGCACTGTTGCAACACCGAGTTCAGCGAGTTCCGCGGCCAACGACTGGGCCGAGCGATCAATATTCGTTACGCAGATAGACATAAGGCTTTTGCTATATAAGTTAACTGGAGAATAAGGGCTATTTTGAACGTTTTTGCGACAGAATTTGGCTTGAAACCCGGTTCTTGGTATAAGTTTTCGCTATAGAACATATGAAAATCAACCTGAGACATTTCTTTGCCCTCGCCGACATCGTTGATACCGGCAGGCTGAGCACGGCTGCCGAAAAAATCTTCATGTCCCAGTCGGCCCTGACCCAGGCGCTGAGAAAACTCGAAGATACCGCCGGCGCGCCGCTGTTCAAACGAGCAGGTTTCGGCGTAGTTGAAACCGCAGCCGGAAGACTCCTTGCGCGACGGGCACGGCGCGCCATTGACCTGCTGATACAGGCCGAGCGAGAGATCCGTTCGAAACACCCGGAAGCGTCCGGCGGGTCACCACTGTATAGACATGTTACCGCCAGTCAGTTGCGCGCGCTCGCCGCGGTCGTGGAGACAGGTGGCTACAGCATGGCCGCACGTCGCCTTGGACTGGCGCAACCAACTATCCATCGAGCAGCCAAGGAACTGGAAAGCGTTACCGGTCTTGAACTTTTTCCCCGTGCGGCCCTTGGCGTCGAACCAAGCGAGGAAGCGAAGATCCTGGCGCGATGCGCGAACCTCGTATTCGCGGAAGTGCGACAGGGATTTGAAGAAGTATGGGAACTGCAGGGCCGCACCGACAGCCGCGTCGCGATCGGCTGCCTGCCGCTCGTGCGCTCCGGGTTCCTGCCGACCGCGGTAACGCAACTGCTGTCCCGCTATCCCGATGCGCGCGTGAGCATTCTGGACGGGCCCTATGTCGAGCAACTGCATGCGCTGCGTTTCGGACAGATCGACTGGTTGATCGGCGCGCTTCGTGATCCGGCACCAGCCTCCGACATCACGCAGGAACCGCTGTTCGAGCAACCGCTTGCCGCCGTCGTCAGACCTGGCCATCCGTTGCTGAATTCAGCGCCACCCTCCGTTTCTGCATTGTCCGGGCTCGAGTGGGTCGCGCCCCGTGCACTGGCACCTGCGCGCAGGTTTTTCGACGCATTCTTTGAACGCAACAAAGTGAAAACGCCGACAAGAATAATCGAATGCAGCTCATTGATCGCGACACGCGGACTGCTTCTGCAGAGCGACCGAGCTGCCCTGTTGTCTCCTCTGCAAGTTCGCGAGGACGTGGCCGCCGGAGAACTCGCTGTGCTGATCGATGCAATCCCGGATTCGAGCCGAACTATTGGATTGACGACGCGTGACGACTGGGAACCGACCAGGATACAGGCCGAATTTGCGCGCATCGTTACGGCGCTTGCAGACGACGTCAGAAGCAGCTGACTCGGGCCACGTTTTCCGGTGCGTGCAACTGGAACTGGAGATCGAAAAGCGCTGAAGCGACCGTGCTAGTAATCCGGCCCGGGAAGGATTTGAAGTGAGAATGTAGCGCAGCAGGTCACACAGCGGCATCATCGATTCGACAGTAGTCCTGCCAGTCCATCGGTTCGTGATCGCAACGCCGATTTTTTTCAGAGATATCGCCTTCCTGAAAAAAAAAGCGGCGAGCAATGCTCGCCGCCTTCCTTTCTCCAGGCGTCCCGCTAATTGCCCGTTATGGTATTAATTATTGTGTCGCCGACATAGGAACGCGCGACATCGCAATCGAGCAGTCCTTCCGACAATTCATTGCGCATCAGATACGACGCATTCTCAATGTTCCACTGATAGGCGTCCCCATACGCCTGAACGCTCGCATAACTGTTGACCAGCTTGAAATTAAACTCTTCGTCACCGCCGCCGAGCACCGGAAACCAGAGATACGTACCTCCTTCAGAACCGTTAGCATCTCTGTAGGCAGAGTACTCACTTATTGCACTGATCGCGTCCTGAATTTTGCGTCCATGCATAACGTTGCAATCGGAAATAGTGAGCACGAAATCGTCGCTGCTTGTGTTTCCCTCGGGAGGCTCTTTGACGTTGAGACTGCCAAAAAACACAGTTGCAGGGCAATCAGCTACGTCGTTGAACGCTTCAATCGCATCCCCGGCGGTCGAAACGTAGTCGGTTATATCTTTTCCCATTGTAGATCCATTGGGCCAGGCATTCAGAAACAGAAAATCGAATTCCTGAGTACCGCCCGTAATCCACTTTTCGATGATCCAGCCTGCATATGGCTCGCTGTCGGTTTCTTCCATCCAGTCGGTCATCTCTTCCAGAGATCCGTCGAGGTCGTCACGATCTTTGCCGTCGCGATAATTTCAGACCTGCATCTCGAGCGGCACGAAATTCGGCGGCCCGGCCTCCTGTGCAAAAGACAAAGATATACCCGACAACGATATTGCGATTCCCGCGGTGATACTGATTAGATATTTTCTCATTATCAATTCCCCATTATTAGTTATTGTAATGAATCGTGCAGTGGCTCCCGCAGAGTCACCAACTAAACAGTATATGCAGAGCGACTGGTTATTGCTTGCCGATCGCCGTGCAGTGCACACTGAAAACGGACATGAACGGCCGATAGTGGACGACTTTCGTCTTCGAATGAAGAAATGTCGCGCAATGTGGTCGAGAGACACCAGAAGAAGCTTTGCAGTAAAGAATTGAAATGACGACAGAAAAATAGTTGACGGCGACGTGTTCGCAAAAAGATTCCCGTCGTCTTTTATGATGCGTCAAATTGATTGTTTTAGGTCGTTTGCGATCTGACTGTCGTCACACATGGCTTACGTTGTTTCGCAAAACGCCGATGGGCATGGACAACTTCCGCGCCGCGATTGGCGCTGTCCACACCAGTTGTAACCCTGTTCCTGGCAAAACTACTCGTGCGCCAAAACTCAGTTCACCTCCATTCCAAGCCGCGACCAGTCGGTTTCCTCCACGAGTTCGTCGAGGTCTTCTACAACCTTTTGTATGCGTTCCTGCAGCTCTGCAAAGAGCTCGTAGTCCTGCGCTGCAGGCGGTGAGTCGGATTTCTCAACCAGTGTAAACAAGGTCGAGAGCTTATCGTTCAGGCGCACCGGATAGTTGATGAGATCCTGCGTTGCCTTGGCCCGAAACTGGATTAACTGTTCTTCGATAATGTAGAGCTGACGCACAATGCCCTCACCGTCTCGCCGTGACGGCGTGCCGATACTGCCACTGTCCATCTGCACCTCCAGCCGTTCCCGCAGGTTTCGAATACGAAAAACGGTTTCATGAGTGCTGGTAATCTCGTCACGAACAGAGACAAGGAAATCATTCAATTCGTCGAATTCTTCCTGTGTCGTATCTAACCTCGGGTCCGGGAGAAGGTCGAAAGATTGGGTCGAACTGAAACCGTCGGTCCGCAGCTCGACTTCATATCGCCCGGGCGCGGCGATCGGCCCTATTGGATCGTAGCGCCGGTAGATAGCACCAGGAATTTGCAGCGGGCCCGGATAACGGAGGTCCCAGACGAAGCGATTTAGCCCGGCTTCGGCCGCGATCGGATCGGGCACCGGGTTACGTGGCGTACTAACGCGGTCGGAATCTTCCAGGCTGCTGAACGTCGCAACCTCTCTCCCGCTCTCGTCCCTGAAGATCAGCGACACCGTTTGATCGGGGTCCTTAAGGTGATACCAGATGACTGCGCCGGCCGGCGGATTTTTACCGACTGCACCTGCTGGACTCTGGCCTCTTAACGGGGAGCCTACTACGCCCTCCCTGAATCGAACCGGGTCTTCGGGCACGAACAGATGCGCTATATCGGCGAACACGTCTGCTTCGGCCTGGCGGATCACCGCGAGGTCGTCAAAGATCCAGAAGGAACGGCCGTGCGTGGCGATGACAAGATCGTCGTCTTTGACCACCATGTCGCGGACCGGCACGACTGGAAAATTCGATTGCCAGCGACGCCACGAGCCGCCGTCGTCGAACGATAGGTACAGGCCGGTTTCCGTTCCCGCATACAGCAATCCCGGGCGTGTCGGATCGTCGCGGATGACCCGGGTAAAATCGTCCGCCGGTATTCCTGTTGTAATCAGCGTCCAGCTGTCGCCGAAGTCCGTCGTCTTGAAAAGATACGGCGTCAGGTCGTCAAGCTTGTAGCGATTCGCGGCAAGGTAAGCTGTTCCAGGCTCGTGGCTCGAGGGTGCGATGATGCTCACCAGGGTGAAATCAGGGAAGGCTTCAGGCGTTACGTCCTGCCAGGAGTCCCCATCATCGCGGGAAATATGCACTTTGCCATCATCGGAACCAGCCCAGAAGACACCTTTCTGAACCGGCGATTCTGCAAACGCAAAGATCGTGGCATACCACTCGATGCCGGTGTTGTCTCTTTTAATAGGGCCCCAGTACGGACCGGTATCCGGGTCGTCGTCGATTCCGGGAGTTGTTTCTAATGTCGAGGGGTCGGCTCGTGTGAGGTCCGGACTGATGACCTCCCAGGAATCGCCACGATCGCGGGAGCGGTGTACAACCTGCGACGTGGCATAAAGCGCCTCGGGGTCGTGAGGCGAGATCACGACCGGGAACACCCACTGGAATCGGTATTTGTGATCGGCAGCACCCCAGCCCCACCAGATTTCATTCCACGGTGAGATGAACTTCACCTGCTTGGTGCGGTGGTTGTAGCGAGTCAGCCAGTGGTGATCGCCGGAGTAGATGATGTCAGGGTCTTCAGGATGGACAGCAGTGTAGCCATCCTCGCCGCCGCCGATCGTATACAAATCGGTTTCATCGATCTCTCCGGTGTCGGAGCGACTTGGAATCGAGAGCGTGGAGTTGTCCTGTTGATTTCCGTAGACCCGGTAAGGAAAGCGGTTATCGACGGTCACATGATAGAACTGGGCCGTCGGCTGGTTGTAGATCGATGACCAGGATGCACCCCCGTTAAAGGTTGTGTTGCCACCACCGTCATTGGCCTCAATCATGCGCTCCGGATCGTTCGGATCAATCCACAGATCGTGGCTGTCCCCGTGTGGAATTGGGATAATTTCGTAGTTGCGTCCACCGTCGGTGGAGTGCCACAGCCTGGTGTTCTGCACGTACACACGATCGGGGTCCGTCGGGTGTGCATGAATCCTGTGGTAGTACCAGGGCCTCTGTAAAAGTTCGGCGCGCTGGCTAACGAGTTCCCAGGATTCGCCCGCGTCGTCGGATCTGAAGACACCCGTCTGGTCATCTTCAGCTTCGATGATTGTCCATACCCGGTTCGGATTGGCGCCCGAGACGGCCACACCGATGCGGCCGCGATTTTCTCCCGTCGGCAATCCCGGGTTATTCGTCAGGTCCTCCCAGGTGTCTCCGCCGTCGGTCGACTTGTAAAGCCCGGTGCCGGGTCCGGCACCACGGAGACCCCAGGCATAGCGGCGGGCCTGCCACATCCCGGCATAGAGTATGTTCGGATCGGTGGGATCCATTTCGAGATCGCCGGCACCGACGTCCTCGTTCATATAGAGCACCTTATCCCACGTTTCGCCGCCATCACTCGAGCGGTAGATGCCTCGTTCCTCGTTGGCTCCCCAGGCGTGTCCAAGCGCTGCAACGTAGACCAGTTCCGGATTATCGGGATGAACGATCACGTTCGAAATCTGGCGAGTGGCAGCGAGCCCCAGGTGGCGCCATGTTTCGCCGCCATCGTCAGAGCGGTAGACGCCGTCGCCATGTGATGTGTTGCCGCGAATTGCGTGTTCTCCCATACCGGCGTATACGGTTTTAGGTTGGGAGGGCGCTATTGCCAATGCACCAACGGACCCGGTCTTGAAATGTCCGTCAGAAACGTTGATCCAGTTATGTCCTGCATCCACCGTCTTCCAGACGCCTCCGCCCGTCGAGCCAAAATAGAAAGTCAGGCGCTCGGTGGGATGGCCGACCACGGCGATCGACCGCCCACCGCGAAACGGCCCGATGAGCCGAAATTCCATGTCGTCGAGTGGCACAGACTCGAGGCTCGATGTTGCCTGCCCCACAACGAGGCCGGGTGAAGCGAGCGCCGTCAGAAACATGACGATGAACGTGATCTTGAATCTGGATAAGCCAGCCCCACCACCCGAGTGGCCGCGAGACGATAGATCGCTATTTTGGAATGCGGCGAATGAATTGCCCATAGTATTGATCCCTTCTAATTTTTGTTGTGTCGTCTCAAATGAGACCAAATGCAGAAACATTTTTTAGGATCGAGCATGGCATCAGCCTTTGCCTCGTTCGATCAGGAATCCATTCCATTAAGTAATAGCCTCAGGTATTTCACCTGATCGCCGAGCGGCAGCCCTTGATTCGTTTGCCTGCCGCAGTATTTTTTGATTTCTCGTGCTCTTCGGATTATACCGATCCCAGATAACTTTCATTGCCATTAGTGCCAGGGGCACGTGCAGCAAAAAGATAGTCAAGGTAATCCTGGCCTCACCCATGCTCCAGTTAACAGCGCCACCGGGGAGAATCTCGCCTGTGCCTATTTGATACGGGATCACGTAGTAGTTCAGCAGCCACAACGGCATCAGAATTCCGTACAGAATCAAGCCCACTGGCGCCAATAGCGTCTTCTTAACCTTTGCCAGGTCAATATCGGATACCGGTGGTCGATGTAAGCGAAGGCGATACGTTTTCTCATCGCGACTGACCTTGCCGCACGCCGACACGACAAGAATCACGATGACGCTCACTAGCGTGCCAATAACGGGCGGATAGTATTCCGGCATGGAATAAAATCCCAGGTAGTCAATAGCGGCCGGTATCACATTCATGAAGAAGCCGGAGAACATGCCCCAGAATGCAGCATCTTTCGTGATGCGCTTGCTCCAGATACTCATCAATCCCACCGGCCCCCAGCTGGATGCGAACACCGTGCCGATAAACAACATGAACCAGAAAATATTGGGTGGAAAAAAGTAACAACAGACGAGAACTATCACACTGGTTATCAGCATTATTTTGCGGGTCGTGTTTACCGTTAATGCCAGCGGCTTACTGCCCATATCATTGCTGATGCTAAACCCGACCAGAGAAAGAAACGTGGACGCTGACGACAATGCCGCTGCCACGATGCCTGCCAGCAGGAAAGCGCCCAATACTTCCGGCACCAATGTCCGGGCCGCCCAGATTAGAACTGTTTCAGAGGGGCTGATATCGGTTTTCGCCAAATTCATCAGCCCGCCGATGCCATAAACCAGCATCTGCAAAAGGATCACGCACAAACAGGCCAAAATCGCCGCGCGCAATACAACATGTTCGTCACGCGCCATCAAATGACGGCTGGCCTGCCAGGGGCCGACCGCATAGACAAAGGCCCAGGCGATATCGATGACCACTGCCCAGATTACGTATTCCAACGCTGTGGGCCACTCAGTGCCTTCGCCGATGATTCCTGTCCAGTCAGCAATGCCGGGTTTGCTTTCGAGCCGGGCCAGGTCCGTAATTGCCGTGCTGATGCCGCCAAAACCATCGACGATGTAATAGACAAATACGACCGTTGCGACCATGAACAGTAAGAACATCAGAGTATCGGTAATGATCACACCCTTCGATCCGGAGTACATCGTGAAAAGGGTGTAGCTGAACCAGGCAATGAGCAGGCTGCCGAGAAAACCTATGCCCGTAATATCGGACAGCAAGATTGCTGCGCCCTGCGTCACTATCAGCAGATATCCGCCCAATCCCAGGATGATGGTGAACCCGGCCAACTGCTGCAAACGGCGGCTTTGAAAGCGATGCCCAAAATAGTCTGCCACGGTTGGCGCGCGGCTACGCCTGAGATAGACCCCGAAGAACAGTGCGCCGAGCATATAGCCGGTAACGGCTATGCCAGGGAACAGCAGGTAGGCCCCGAACTGGCCATCGTAGGTAAACGCCGCCTCACCCATGAAAATCGATGTACTCATCACACTAGCGACCAGTGTGCCGAGGATCAAAAGCGTCGGTGCCTGTCGTCCGGCGACAAAATAGTCATCCAGCTTTTTAATGCTGCGTCCGGCATAACTGCCGATCGCAACATAAATCAGGATACTGATGCCGATTGTCAGGGTGAATAGATCCATGCTTGCCGCACCGAGGTTTCGCGCACTGACCTTTATACTTGCCCGAATCTGACGTCAGGTCCAGTGTGGTGGCTATGATTCAGATGATCAACATTGTACGCAAAATCATTGTCAATCATGCGGCCTCACATTCGAGTATGGTTGTGGCAAGCGTCGGCCAGACTCGGGCAACTGGCGCGAGGATCAACTGTCCAACATTTGCTCTAAGATTCGAACCATGACGAAGACAATATTGATAACCGGATCAACCGACGGCATTGGCCTGGAAACAGCGAAACTGCTGGCAGCGTCAGGGCACACTTTGTTGATACACGGCCGCAGCGAAAAAAAATTGGCCGATACCGAGGCGACACTGCTACGCATCCCTGGTGCGAAGACAATCACGCCTTATCGGGCCGATCTGTCGCGCATCTCTGACGTTGAAGCCCTGGCTGCTGCGGTTGTTCAGGAACATCCGGGTATTGACGTGCTCATCAACAATGCTGGGGTCTTCAAAACACTGAATCCGATCATTGAAGATGGATATGACCTGCGTTTTATTGTGAATACGGTTGCTCCGTACTTGCTAACTCAGCGGCTACTTCCTGTGCTGCCAGCAACTGGCCGGGTCATCAATCTGTCATCGGCAGCACAATCTTCCGTGCAACTCGCTGCGCTCGCGGGCAAACATCACTTGAACGACGGTGAGGCCTACGCCCAGAGCAAACTTGCGATAACGATGTGGTCTTTTCATCTGGCACAATCGCTGCGAAACAAGGGGCCCTCCATCATCGCCGTCAATCCCGCTTCACTTCTCGCCAGCAAAATGGTCAAAGATGCCTACGGCATTGCCGGGAAAGATCTCGGCGTCGGCGCCGACATTCTCATCCGCGCCGCATTGAGTGACGAATTTGCGAACGCATCCGGGAAATACTTTGACAACGATAACGGTCAATTTGCATCGCCGCATCGCGATGCACTGGACGCCCGTAAGAATGAGAAATTGGTCCAGGCAATCGAATCCGTGCTGGATGATCTCAACAGCTGAGCCCTGTGCAGATTTGACCACTGATCACGTTTCGGGTGGCACGCTGGCAGGCCAAACCTCGAGGCCACGGAGGGCTCGCACGCGCATATCACATAATGCATTTTGTTTAATATAATTCAATGAGTTACATTACTAACCTAGACGAATTCTAATGACCGGCACTATAGTGACGGACCCACAAGAAGAACAAGAAGTTCAGGCTCCATGTCGAAACGGATTCTCGTCCTGGGTTGTTACGAACACACCCTGACCATTGCACGATCGCTGGCCCGCGCCGGCCACCAGGTGGCTCTCGGCGTAACGCCGGTACAGCTCGAACAGGGCTTCGTCCATCACTCGCGAGTTATTAGAGACACCTGGTCACACCCTGACATTGTCGGTCAGCCTGCTGCATTTGATTCTGCATTGCTCGACTACCTGAACGCATCCTCACGGTTCGATGCAATCTTTCCTGTTGGCGAAGACGACATTCGAAGAGTCGCCTCCGTAAGGCACCAATTGCCTGGAGACCTCGTTGTTGTGATGCCCAGCAATTCGGCCGTACGTCGCTGCCTGAACAAGGAGAGCTCCAACGCGCTGGCGAGTGAATGCGCAGTGCCGACCGCCGGAACGCGCACCGTGCGTTCGGTTCACGAGATGCGACAGGCGATCAGGGAGCTCGGTCTGCCGGCGATCGCTAAACCGGCCGAGTCCACGAGTCTTCTGCTTAAGAAGAAATGTGTGTTCATACGTACGCATGCTGAACTGGATTCGCTTTGCCAGAGATGGCCGGAAACCGACCACGACATCATCGTTCAGAACGAAATTGCCGGGGTCCGGCACAATTGCGATCTCGTCGCAGAAAACGGCAGGATCAAACGCTACTTCGAAGCGGAAATATTGCGCACAGACCAGTTGGATAACGCGGGAAACAGCGTGCTGGACCGATCTATACCACCGAATGCGTTGCACCGTGAATACTGCGAACGAATGGTTGCAGCGCTAAATTATACTGGCATGGCATTGTTCCAGTTTCTTCGCGATCCACAGACCGGCGAAACGTGTTTCCTCGAAGTCAATCCGCGCTCCGGTGCGGCGATCTCGCTCGCTGTCGGATGCGGCATGGAAATGCCGGCGGCCGCGGTGCATGCGTGCAGCAATGAATCTCTGGAACTCGAAGAAGAGTATCCCTGCTACAAGGTCCGCCATTGTCTGCACGATGATTTGCAGGGACTACGCAAAGCACGCGTTTATGGTGAAGTCGATTCAAGGCAGACCATTGGTTGGCTTGCCAGAATCTGTCGAGATGCAGTTCGTGCCGATTTTTTTTCGACGTTGGTCTTAAACGACCTCAAGCCAACATTGGGAATTTACTGGAACATGCTGACCAGACTGATTGCGCAAGGCAAGCGGTCTTCGACCCCCGGTGCGACAGCTCCCACCATTGAAAGTCTCGACCATAGTCACCTTGCGGTTCAATCCAGCTCAGCAAGCGGCGTATTTCGGCGCATTGATCCCGGAAGTGAGAATTAGCGACATTTCGTTGCCTGCGTAGATCGGGCGGCCGAACGCAGAAGTAGACCTGTTCGATCTCCAAGTCCGGCGTGGCGAATCGAGCGTCGCACTGACTTTGAATAATTGGCTTGCACAGCCTGCATTAATGTATTAACGTATTATTACATTAATGCACTGCATCAGAACCCAGCACGATGAAACCGAACCGTCACGACACTGACCGGCAACGCAAGCGCAACGAAGATGACCTCTTCAGGGCGATCGTCTCCCTGCAGGACATTCATGAATGTCGTAATTTTTTCAAAGACTTATGCACGCCAGCCGAATTACAGGCGCTGGTAGATCGCTGGCAGGTCGTGGGGCTGTTGCAGCAAGATATGCCCTATCGGCGTATTCACGATGTAACCGGCGTCAGTGTCACCACGATCGGCCGGGTTGCGCGTTTTCTGACTGACGGATTCGGCGGCTATGCAATTGCCGTTGAACGTAGTAGCCATAAGCATCCTGCCAACAAGAAAAGCGCAACTCACTAAGGACCTCCCTATGAAAATCCCAGAGCAGCGCATCAAAATTGCGCTGCAGAAATCCGGCCGTCTGACAGAACACTCACTGGACCTGCTGGCACGTTGCGGTCTCAAGATTCGGCAAAGTAAAGACCAGCTCTTTTGCTTTGGCGAAAATATGCCAATCGACCTGCTGCTGGTACGTGACGATGATATTCCGGAACTGGTCAGTGACGATGTGTGCGATCTGGGCATCGCCGGATTAAATGTTATCGAAGAAAAACGGCTAACGCTGTGCAACGCGGACAGACCTGCCCTGTTCGATCAGATTTATGCGCTGGATTTCGGTCACTGCAGGCTGGCAATCGCTGCGCCGGAAGGTGGTGACTATGGTGGTTTGCGGAGCCTGCAAAACAGACGAATCGCAACCAGTTACCCGGCGCTGCTAAAGGAGTTCCTGGAGCAGCATGAAATTGATGCAGAAATCGTCAACCTGTCGGGCGCAGTGGAAATCGCTCCCAGACTCGGCAAGGCGGACTTCATTTGTGACCTGGTTTCCACGGGGTCAACATTGGCCGCAAACCAGCTGCGCGAGGTACAAAATGTCCTGGCAAGTGAAGCGGTCATCATCCAGACACGTGCGCCATTGTCAGAATTCAAGGAGGAATGGATAAATCGAATACTGCAAAGGCTGACCGGCGTGCAGCAGGTGCGGGAAAGCAAGTATGTCATGTTGCATGCGCCGCGCTCAGCGCTGGATCAGATCGTCGACCTGCTGCCAGGATCCGAGTCGCCGACCATTGTGGGGCTGGGCGGAGACGACGACAAAGTTGCGGTACATGCAGTATGTCGTGAGAACGTTTTTTGGGAAACGCTCGAGAGTCTTAAACGCGCCGGTGCGAGCTCTCTCCTCGTGTTACCTATTGAAAAGATGCTTGCCTGATAGCGATGCTTGCCAAAATAAGAACCTGGTCCCGACTGACGCCCGCCGAACAGGCAGAACTCCTGCAACGGCCGGCGCTTGTTGATGACCAGGAGATTAACCAGCGGGCGCGCCGGATTATTGCAGCGGTACTGCGCGACGGTGATGCGGCAGTCAAAGATTTCACAAAGCAGTTCGAAGGGCGCGACCCTGGCGCCCTTAAAGTGACCACGGAGGAGTTTGTCCGGGCGGAGACGGCGGTGAGTTCTGCCGCCAAAGCAGCAATTGACACGGCCATCAGCAACGTCACTCGCTTCCATGAAGCGCAAATACCGCTAGAACTCGACCTGATTACTAGTCCGGGTGTGCGCTGCGAACGACTCAACCAGGCAATCGACGCGGTCGGTCTATACGTTCCCGCCGGATCAGCACCCTTGCCATCCGCCGCGATCATGCTAGCCGTTCCAGCTTCGCTCGCTGCCTGCCCGGTTCGCGTTTTGTGTACGCCCGCAGACCAAGATGGCCTTGTCCATCCAGCAACACTAGTCGCCGCACAGCGAAGCGGTGTTAAAGATGTATTCAAGATCGGCGGTGCGCAGGCCGTCGCGGCGATGGCCTACGGCACCGAGTCTGTGCCAAAAGTTGACAAGATATTCGGCCCTGGAAATGCCTGGGTAACTGCCGCAAAACGCCTGGTCGCAGGCGACCCGACCGCCGCATCGATAGATATGCCAGCGGGGCCATCAGAGGTGCTTGTCATTGCAGATGAGAAAGCCAACCCGGCTTTCGTCGCCGCGGACCTGCTGTCCCAGGCGGAACACGGCGCAGATTCACAGGTCATGCTGGTGACAACGAGCCGCAGAGTTGCAAATTGCGTAATTCAGGAATTAGACAGCCAGCTGGCGAGGCTCCAGCGCGAGAAAATCGCCGATGCCGCGCTTAACCATGCTCAGGTCATCCTGGCAGATGGTCTGGACAACGCAATTGACATCAGTAATCGCTATGCACCCGAACACCTGATTCTGCAGATAGAAAACCCGCGCTTGGCACTGGGGCGGGTTCGAAATGCCGGCTCCGTGTTTCTGGGCTGCTGGTCACCGGAGTCCGTTGGCGACTATTGCAGTGGCACGAATCATGTGCTGCCAACTTATGGCGCAGCTAGAAGTCACAGCGGTCTCGGCGTGGAACAATTCATGCGCCAAATGACCGTTCAGGAAATAACGCGGGATGGCTTGCGTGCGCTGGCGCCGACAATCATGGAGCTGGCTGCGTTGGAGGGTCTCGACGCACATGCCGAAGCAGTACGTCTGAGATTGGGCGATACAGGCAGGACAGGGTGCCCGTCGTGACGATTGGCGCGCTTGTAAGACCCGAAATTCGCAGGCTTTCTGCTTACCGGACATCCGCCTCACATAGGGGCGCCGTCAAGATGAATGCCAATGAAGCGCCCGTCGCTGTCGACACCGGACAGGACAACGGTCTCAATCGTTACCCGTCCCTGCGGCCCGCCTCGCTGACCAGGCGAATGGCCGACTACTACGGCGTTTCAGTCGACAATGTGCTGGCTACGCGAGGCAGCAGCGAAGGAATTGACCTCCTGTTCCGTGCTTTCTGTTCTGCTGGCCACGACGAAGTTCTGCTGACGCCACCGGCGTTCGAAATGTACCGGATTTACGCGACAATACAGGGCGCCGGAATCATCGATGTGCCGTTGCAATCTGACCGTAATTTTTCTGTGGACACCGATGCGTTGTTGTCTGCCTGCAAGGAGCAAACGAAACTTGTATTTCTCTGCTCGCCCAACAACCCGGTTGGTCCGAGTGTTCCCTCGCGGCAGTTACTCGAAATCGTAGAAGCGCGCGCAGGAAAATCGGTAGTCGTCGTCGATGAAGCTTATATCGAGTTCAGTGATGTCGATTCGCTGGCGCCGCTGGTATCAAGCTACGACAACCTGGTCGTCTTACGCACATTATCCAAAGCGCTGGCACTCGCCGGCGCGCGCTGTGGCGCAGTTATCGCATCGGCTGGATTGATAACCCTCCTGGATGGCGTATTGGCTCCTTACGCGCTGTCGTCTCCGGTAATAGCCGCCGCCGAGCAGGCACTCTCCAGTGGGCGGCTGCTGGAAGCACAGGGATCGATCAGCATGACTGTTGCAGAGCGTGAGCGGCTGCGCGCTGAGCTGAATGCCTGTAATTCAGTAGAGCAAATATGGCCGAGCCAGGCCAACTTCCTGTTCCTGCGTTTCAGCGACCTGGAAAAGATCAGGAGCGTTCTTACCGACGCAAACATTGTGATTCGTACCTTTGCCGGTGATCCGACACTCAGAAACTGCGCGCGAATCACCGTCGCCTCGCCAACCGATAACGATCGACTGATTCTGGCAGTCCGGAGCGCAGATTGAGATGTTGAAAGTTCTTTTTATTGATCGTGACGGCACGCTGATCGAAGAGCCGTCGGATAACCAGGTAGATGCTTTGCACAAGGTTCGCCTGATGCCGGACGTCATTGTGGCCCTGGCGCGCCTGCAGGATGTCGGCTACCGATTCGTGATGGTCAGCAATCAGGACGGGCTAGGTACTTCGGCGTTTCCGCAAGTCGATTTCGAAATATGTCACAAGCATGTTCTAGCCCTCTTCGCATCGCAGGGTATTCAGTTTGACCAAGTATACATCTGCCCGCATCTGGCTAATGATGGGTGTGACTGTCGAAAGCCAAGGGCCGGCCTGCTCACAAGGTTCCTTGCATCTCATGAGCTCGATACCGCGGCCTGCGCGGTCATTGGTGATCGCGACTCGGATATGCAACTGGCGCGAACTCTTGGCATCAGGGGCTTGCGCGTCGGCAACGATGCAGAAGCACTTGGCTGGGCCGATGTTTGCATGAAGCTTAAACCGCGCGCCCGTTTCGGAGCGGTACACCGGACAACGCGAGAAACCAGCATCAAGGCAAACGTGAATCTCGACGCTGCGGCACCGCTGGCAGCAAATACCGGAATTGGCTTCTACGATCACATGCTCGAGCAGGTTGCCAAACACGGGGGATTCAGCCTCGAACTCCAATGTGACGGTGACCTGTTTGTCGACGAACATCACACGATCGAAGATACCGCTTTGTGCATCGGGGAAGCGTTGAAGATCGCATTGGGCGACAAGCGCGGCATTGCGCGCTATGGGTTTCTGCTACCCATGGACGAAAGTGAAGCGCGTGTATCGCTGGACCTGTCCGGGCGACCCTTTTGCAAGTTCAGCGGCGAGTTTCCAATGGATCGCGTCGGACAGATGCCGACCGAACTGGTACCACACTTCTTCCAATCACTGGCGGAATCACTAGGCGCAGCGTTGCATGTTTCAGTCACTGGAAGCAATACGCATCACATGATCGAGGCGTGTTTCAAGGCGCTTGGTCGCGCGTTGCGCCAGGCCATATGCGTCGAGGGCAGCGAAATGCCTTCGACAAAAGGAAGCTTGAGCTGAGATGTCGGGTGCTGATGTTGCAATTGTCGATAGCGGTGGCGCCAACATAGCATCACTGCAATACGCACTGGATCGACTGGGTGTTGGCAGCACGCTCACGGGCGATCCGCGTACGATCGAGAGCGCAAGTCACGTCATCCTGCCAGGCGTCGGCGCGGCTGCTGAAGCCATGCGCAGGCTAAGCCAATCCGGCTTGTCCAAGGTCATTGCTGACCTGCGGCAACCGGTGCTCGGCATCTGTCTCGGCATGCAGCTGTTCGCACGATTTTCCGAAGAAGAACGCACAGAATGCCTTGGCATTGTCCCCGACTCCGCAGAGAAGCTGCGCCCTTCTCCGCAGGCCCCGGTACCAAACATAGGCTGGTGTCGTGTGCGCCAGTCTGCGACTCACAAACTGTTTGCGGGCATCGATTGCGGAAGCTATTTCTATTTTGTGCACAGTTATGCAATTGGCTGCGGCGAACATACACTTGCGACAGCTGATCACGCGACGCCGTTCACTGCCGTGCTTGCCTACAAAAATTTCTTTGCATCCCAGTTTCACCCTGAGCGATCGGCTGCGGCCGGTGCGAAATTTCTGAGCAATTTCTTAAGGATCAGTTCTTGAAAATTATTCCGGCAATCGATCTCCGTGGCGGACATTGCGTACGCCTTTACCAGGGACAGTTTGATCAACAAACCACCTACGACATTGAACCCGTTGACCTGGCAGGAACATACGCGGCAATGGGATTCGACGATCTGCATGTGGTCGACCTCGACGGTGCCAGGTCCGGACGTCAGGAGAATCGAAAAATCATTCGCAGGATTGTTGATGCCAGTCAACTGCGTGTACAGCTTGGTGGCGGCATACGCACGCAATCTGAGCTCGAATCCTGTCTCATAGCGGGCGTATCACGAGTCATCGTGGGCAGCCTCGCCGTCACCAGACCTGGCACCGTGCAAGGCTGGCTTAAGACATTTGGCCCGGAAAAGATCGTCGTGGCGCTGGATGTGACGATAGGAGAAGACGGCGTGCCCCGCGTTGCCACGCACGGGTGGACTCGGTCGTCACAGCTGACACTTTGGCAATGCCTTAACGACTACATCTCAGCGGGATTAGAAAACGTGTTGTGCACCGATATCAGTCGCGATGGTGCGCTTACGGGGCCAAACCTTGGACTGTACAGACAGCTGATCGACAAATACCCGGCCGTTCAACTACAGGCATCGGGTGGCGTTCGCTATATGAATGATCTCCGTGCACTAAGAGACATCGGTGCCGCAGCAGCGATCAGCGGACGGGCCCTGCTCGATGGAAGAATTTCTGCAGCGGAGATAGAGTCATTCCTGCTCGCCGCATAATTCCGTGCCTTGATGTACGCGACGGCAAAGTCGTCAAGGGTGTGCAGTTCCGCGAGCATCGCATCGTCGGTGATATTCTCGAACTTGCCGAGAAATACAGCCGTTCGGGCGCCGATGAAATCGTGTTCTATGACATCACGGCGAGTCCGGATGGCCGAACAGTCGACAGAACCTGGGTAAACAAAGTTGCAGCGCTGCTCGATATCCCGTTTTGTGTTGCCGGTGGCATTCGATCAGTCGCCGATGCCGAAGAGATTCTAGGCCACGGTGCCGACAAGATTTCTGTCAACTCGCCGGCCCTTGAGAATCCGGCGCTGATATCCGAGTTGGCAAGGCGATTCGGTTCACAATGTGTGATTCTTGGCGTCGACAGCCGCATGGTCGGTGAGTCGTGGCAGGTCTATCAATACGCCGGCGACGAAAACCGGATTACCTCTACGTCACGCGCCACCCTGGAGTGGATCGCTGAAGCGCAGCAGCGTGGCGTCGGCGAAATAGTGCTCAATTGTATGAATCGAGATGGCGTACGTAACGGATACGACATAGATCAGCTTGCTACAGCCAAAAACAGTTGCGACGTGCCGTTAATCGCGTCCGGCGGCGCCGGTGTTATGCAGGATTTCGAGGAAGTCTTCAACGTGGCAGATGTTTCCGGCGCGCTGGCAGCCAGCGTTTTTCACGATCACAGCTTTTCTATCCCGGATCTCAAACAATACCTGCACATGGCCGATATCGAGGTGCGCCTGTGACTCCCCTGGACGAGAGAATTGACTGGAACAAAGGCAACGGCCTGGTGCCTGCCATCGTGCAGCACGTTGTGACCGCACGCGTGCTGATGCTTGGCTACATGAGCCGCGAGGCACTCGCCGCAACGCAGTCCAGCAACCTCGTAACCTTTTACAGCCGATCGCGCGATTGCCTCTGGACGAAAGGCGAAACCTCGGGCCACAGGCTCCTGCTTCGCGATATCGAAGTCGATTGTGACGGCGATACCATCCTCGTGCAGGCGATGCCGGACGGACCCACGTGTCACCGGCAGACTTCAAGCTGTTTCGGTCATGATGTGGAGCAGCCTGGCTTTGGGTTTATTGGTCAGCTGGAATCGATCATTCGGCAACGGAAGAATGCAAGTCCCGCCGAAAGCTATACGGCAAAACTGATGCTTGCCGGTACGCAGCGAATCGCACAGAAAATCGGGGAAGAAGGCGTAGAGGTTGCGCTGGCCGTCATGCAGGGCGATCGACAGAAAATAACCAGCGAGACGGCAGACCTGATCTACCATGTGATGGTGCTGTTGGCGCATCAGGACTTGCAAATCGCCGACGTCGTGCATCACCTGGAAACGCGACATTGCAAGAGTAACTTGCGGGCAACGCAAGCAGGTGCGCCGCCAAATTCCTGATGTCTAACGGATCATTCACTCGATTTGCCGGCAGGCTGAAGCGCTAGAACCGGCGAATCAAAGACCTGATTTTCCCGCCGAGAATGTGTATCCCGAGCTAAGAATCCGGCTGCAGTCCTATTGCCCCGAGTTCGCTTGCAATATCTCGGCAAAATTGTGCAAGCACATCACTCATGGCCTCTGCAATTGCGCCAGGATCGTCGCGCCTGGCTGCTTGAGACTGATAGCGAACACGCCGTGGCGGTAAATGCGTTGTGCCGTTCATGGCGACGATTCCCCACTGGACTTCCAAAACAACGTTGCCGTCCGGACCAGCGTGGAATCGATCAAAGCGACCGGTGAGACGGTAGTCAATGTTTAAAGCCGCAGACGTCGGAAAGGCGACAACGATCACCCTGTCCAGAAGCTGATCCAGGTTACTTGCGAGGACGCGATGGATGGCGTCGTCCAATGGCTCCGCCCAGCGATTGAAGTCGTCAACTATTATTTCTGCGCCGGGACCGCGGCGCACCATTTGCGAACGGTTCAAATACTCGGGCATGCGGAACGCGCCTACCGCAATTATCGGTGCACCTGGGGCACCCTCAGCCACGCGGCTGCCGATGCTATCCAGCGCGTAGTAGTGCACGGTTGGCGACGATCCACAGCCGGCCATAAACAACACGCATAGGGTAACCAGGTGTCGGACTGTTTGATTCATGTTTGTTTATCCCTTGGCAAACTGTTCATTCCGGCTTGCCCCGCAAGATCGCTTCCGGGTTGCGTTCCATGTAGTCGAAATATTCCCGAACAGACCTGGCCGCACGCTCGAGTTCATCCATTGTATTGCCAAGTTGATAGGCCTGGTCGGAGTCACCGCTAAGCTGTGATCTGGCGGCTCTGAGCGTCTGCTCGATCTCTTCGAGCGCTGCAACCAACTGTCGCAGGACCGGCCGAAATTCTTCGATCAGCTGGCCGACATTCTCGTCAGCATTATTGAACATGCTTCCGGCAGCCGCCGATGCCAGGCGCATTTCGTCGAGCATCGCGCCAACCTGTCCGGCAAGTTCCTGCATATCCCCGTCGTTAACAAGCTGGCTGATGCCTGCAAGGGATGCACGCAGGTCGTCCGACCGGGCCAGGTCGTCAATTGACTGCAGGGCGTTGTTCAGCCCGCGACTAAGGCCCTCGAAATCGACGGTCTCCTGAATATTCGCGAACCAGGCTTGAAGATTAGTGAGGAGCTGCTGGACATTCGATGCGATCGTCGGGATTTCATTGTACGGTGGATCGACGGCACGCATCACGGCTTCAGTTTCGGGTTCGAGCTGCAGGGCCACGTTCAACTGTCCGGTTACGAAACTTTCCATTTGCAGTGAGGCACGCATGCCTGCGTCGTAAATCAGTGTTTCATGGTCAATTCGAGTCGCGAAGTCGGCGTCAAGCTGGCCACCCGATTTCGTGCGGATGTCCTCGTTGAGTAATTCCAGCACAACCTGGGTTTCCGTTTCGTAATTGACCTCATCGATGACGAGGTCAATATCCGCTACGTAGCCAATACGGACGCCATTTAGCATGACGTTCGCACCAACCCGCAGTCCGTTAGTGGGTTCCGAGAAGACCGCTACATAGCGGTTTTTCTCTGCAAATACTTGTGCGCCGCCAAAAATTGCAAAAGCGCCCGCGATCAAAATGACTGCGCCAACGACAAAGGCACCAATCACCACGGCGCTTGGCTTCTTACTCATGTCATCATTTCCGCCGTGCCGCGTTGCAGGAAGTTGCGAACCACCAAATTCTCATGATTATCCCTTAAGTCTTTCGGATCACCGGTTGCCAGCTGGGTCTTTGTGACCGGGTCCAGAAAGACCGAATTGTTGCCGATATTCAAAATACTCGCCAGCTCATGCGTAACGATGACGACGGTCGTGCCAAGACTGTCGCGAAGTTCCAAAATCAAATCGTCCAGCAGTTTGGCGCTGATCGGATCGAGGCCTGCAGACGGCTCATCGAAGAACAATATCTCCGGATCCAGCGCCATGGCCCGAGCCAGCCCGGCGCGTTTCATCATACCGCCGGAAATCTCGCTCGGATAATAGTCCTCAAAACCTGCCAGCCCAACCAGCATCAGTTTGTAGGCCACTACGTCGCGAATATCCGCATCACTCAGTTCGGTGTACTGCCGCAGCGCCAGGCCGATGTTTTCCGCCAGCGTCATCGAGCTCCAGAGCGCGCCGGCCTGGAAAGTCGTTCCAAAGCCGCGTTTCATTGCGTCCTGCTGCCCGGGCCCGGACGACCAGAACGGTATGCCGTTGTAGTAGACGTCACCGAGGGCCGGGCTCTTCAGGCCAATCATGCACTTCAATAACGTGCTTTTGCCGCAGCCCGAGCCGCCCATGATGATAAAGATGTCCCCGCGACCGATATCGAAATTCAAATTTCTCTGAACGACAAAATCGCCGTACGCAAGCGTAAGGTTTTGCGCAACTATTTGTGGGGTGGAATCTGACATTTCAAATCCCGATATTGATGTATATGACCGTCAGTACCGAGGCGCTGACAACAATCAGGACGATACCCATTACCACCGCCCTCGTCGTACTTTGACCAACCGCCAGTGCACTCTTGCCGCATGCCATGCCTTGCTGACAGCCGGCAAGCGCGACAAGGCTGCCGTAAACTATGCTCTTGAATAAACCGCCGAACAGGCTGCTCAGGTCGACTGCGTTGACGGTCTGCGCAATGTATTGAATCAGGCTGATATCCAGCATCACAATGCCTACCGCCAAACCGCCCAGAATTCCCATCAGGCTCGCATACATCGTTAGCAGCGGCATCATTAAAACAAGCGCGATCACGCGTGGCGTGACGAGAAAATCAACAGGCTGCATACCCAGCGTTTCCAGGGCATCGATTTCTTCATTCACTTTCATCGTACCGATCTGCGCCGCATAAGCAGCCCCGGTCCGCCCGGCCATGATGATGGCGGTCATTATCGGCGCCATTTCCCGGATCATCGCGACTGCCACGAGATCAGCGGTATAAATACCGGCACCAAACATGTTCAACTGCATGACGCCGACAAACGCAAAAATCATGCCGATGAGAAAACTGATCACACTCACAATGGCGAATGCCTGCGCACCTGCCTCCTGGATATAGAACAACAAATCAGAGCGCAAATAGGTTGCAGTGCCATGCATGAAGCGCCCGAGCGAAAGTACCAACTCACCGACGAATCTGAGCAGGTCTCTGGCGCCTGTGGTGAAATCGAGGGCGCTGTCGCCAACACGCTCAAGAAAACCTGTTTCTTTGGCGTGCCGCCTGTCTCCCTCGCGTTCAGGAACGGCAAAGGCGAGACCCAGCAGCCGCCGGGCCCCTTCGGGTAGACCGGCCTCATCGATTTTGATGTCTTTTTTCGCAGCCTCGCGATGTATTGCCAGCAAGGCGATAATCAGCCCGGTATCCCATTCGCCGAGGCGCTCGGTGTCAAACGAAACGGTGTCTGGCGTCACCTGTTTTTGCAGCTGCCGCAATACGGACTTCGCGCCCGGCAATCCCGTGCCCAGCATCCAGTCTCCGGCAAAGGTGACGAGAAGTGTATTGTCGCTGCCGGGGTCGCTATCTACACGGGCTTCGGTCATTAGTCAGTCAGTAATCGGGACGTCGCTATTCTACCGGTGTCTGGCAGGTAATTGTGATTGCCTGGCCAAATGTCGCGACGATAAGACCTGCCAACACCTACCAGGGAAACAAGGGCATCGGTACAGGTTTTCGAGCCATATCCACGTATGCCGTCGGCTTCAGTGAATGTGCAGAATTTTGCGTAATTGTGCCGGAGTGCACGACCCGCGGCCACGATGACGAAACTATGAGTAGTGTCAAGGATGGTAATTTCTTCCGCTAGTGGCGGCAGGCTAGTAAATCCGGATCTTTGCGGAACTAAGCGTTAACCAACGATGCCGCGGGCAGATTGCCTGTAGTAAGCGAACGCCATAAACACTCTGATTGTTCACCAGGCCAATGACGCGAGGAGAAGGCGGCATTGGCGCCTAAAGTGTGCACTGATTATGTGCGGATGGGCTATCAATCGGGCGCAGAACGAGCTCGGTTTAAGGCAATCAGGATTGAATCGGCATACATGTCAACTTCGCAAAGTCCTGTTTCTGTTTGTCACAGCGAGGCGAATTGCAATTAACAGGACTACGACACCGAGGTGCATGTAGCCCGAAGTGGGATCGAAAGCGGTCAGTATCCAGTGAGCGAAAGTAAAGGCCGTTCCGAGATAAACCAATTTGTGGAGCGATTTCCACGAACCGCGTAATGCCCGCACGGAGTAGTCGTTACTGGTTGCAGCGAGTAGAAAAAATACAATCAGGGCGATCCACCCTGTCAGCAACGGTGGCTGAAGATTCTCATTAACAGCCGCCTGGAAACTTTCCAGATTCTCAAGGTATATGACCGTGTGAGTTGCGCAGTAAAAGAAGGTCGCTACCCCTAAATCTCTGCGCCGCCGTCTTAGCCAGCCGGCCCACTTCGAACTCCGAAACAGCAGCCACAAGGGCGTTACCGCCAGCACGATGATAAGCAGTCGAGTCGACTGTAGGCCCGTCCAGTGGAGAATCTCCCCGTAGAACAGCTGACCATCTGCAAACCGCCCCAATTGCAGCACGAGCGGAATGTAGAGCAGCCCCCAAAGGGCAGCTCTGCTGTTCAGAACGGCACGGATCACTGCATACCTGTCCGGCTAATTCAGAGTGACGTAACTTTCCAGCCGTGCCACTTCGTCTTCGTCGACGTACTTGCCTATCTCGCGCCGAAACTGTTCCATGCTTGTGTATGGACGGTACTCTTCGAACTCATGCACCATCCTCGAAGTCATGCCCGGAATGGTCATTAGGTCACTGGCAGAGGCCGAGTTGAGATCCAGCGGAATAAACACGTACTGTTCCAGACGCGCGACTTCGTCGGCATCGACGTACTTGCCAATCTCACGCCGAAACTGCTGCAGGGACGAATACGGACGGTATTCCTCGAATTCATGCGCCATTCGGCTGCTCATGTCGGGAATCAGCATGATTTCTGCCCGCTCTGCTGCATTGAGGTTGATCTGCCGAAAAACAGATTGATAAACAACCGTTCGTTCATCATCGCTCAACGATTTTGACAGGACATCATCCAGCGCTTGTGCATTCACGTAGGGACGTCCTGCCTCAATGGCAGATGCCAGCGCCGAATCGATACCTGCGACCGCTTGCAGAGTGTCGATTTGAGCGAGGTTTGCGTCCAGCAGGGTGTCGTTCTCACCAACCTGGGCGTAGACCGGTGTGGTCATGAGTAGTACTGCCACGCAGGTCGTAGCGATAGACTTGTACATATTATTTTCCTCGGTAATGAATTCGTTGTTGCCAGGCCCGCGCATGACATTGACCTTTACGCACTACATTAGTTCAAGCCTGAAAATGCCGCACTCTCAAACATTTATGGTGTTTGGGCGTACACTTTGCGTCCAGCGAAATACGTTGCATCGACGCCTATTGTCCGAAAACGCTCATGCATCGGCGCTGGAACTGTGCCATCGAGCACAACGAAGTCAGCCCATTTGCCGACGGTAATCGAGCCAATCTGATCTTTCCAGGGTGTAATATCTGCACCGGCCTGCGTATAGGCATGCAGCGCTTCCTCGAAACTCAACGCCTGCTCCGGGTGCCACGGCCTGCCACCATTGAAGCCAAACGGGCTTTCGCGAAATATCGCATCTGCGATCTGGACCAACGGGTTAAGTGGCGATGTGGGGTAATCGGCCCCGAAAACCAGCGGCACACCGGCATTGAGCATCGACTTCCAGACATAGGCACGATCCTCACGATGTGCACCCACTCTTTCCGGAACGTAGCCAATCGAATTGGTGCCGTGATTAGGCTGCATTGAGGCAACAACGCCCAGCTTGCCAAAGCGCAAGACATCGCTCGCTTCGACCAGCTCTAAGTGCTCGATGCGATTCGGAAACGGGACGACATTATCCTTGGCGGCTTCAAAAGCATCGAGTGACGCACGCACTGCAGCGTCGCCAATCGAGTGAATGGCGACAGGCAGACCGGCAGCGGTCAATTTGTCGACCTGCATGTTCAGGTCCTGGGGAGAAGTTATGTATTCTCCCTTCCAGCCTTCACGGTCCCGATAACCTTCCATCAGGACCGCGGTGTGCGCCGACAATACGCCGTCATTCATGAGTTTGACGAAGCCAACTCGCAGCAGTGGGCCGATTTCGCTTTCTTTGCCGGTATCCTGGACTCGAGCCGCAGTTCTTGCCTTAAGTGCAAGAATGGTTTCGACGCTGGCTTCAAAGTTACTGACCTCACCACGAGGTCCCCGATGTCCATACCAGACCCTGAGCGTCGGGTCGCCGTTTTCAACAATATAGAGATAGTCTTCGAGGCCACCCATCTGGTGCATACCCGTGACGCCGAAGCTGTTGGCGTAGCGGGACATTTCTGCAAGTCCTGCTCTGCGCTGCTGATCGCTGCGGGCGGGAATTACGCGGCGTACCAGTCCCTGCGCTCCTTCGAGCAGAATGCCCGTCATTTGCCCGGATTCCGGATCGACGACTATTTCGCCACCCGGCGGCGCCGGCGTCTCCGCTGTTACACCCGCCATCTCGAATGCCAGTGAATTTGCCCAGCCATAGTGACCGTCAATATGGCTTAAGAGAATCGGCCGGTCAGGTACGACCTCATCAAGCATTTGTTTGGTCGGGTAGACGCCATCGATAACCGTATGGTCCCAGCCGCCTCCGGTGAGCCACTCGCCGTCGGGCAACCGTTGATCGGCTTCCTCGATCAATCGCAGCCATTCGTCCTTGTCTGTGATATAGGAAAGATCGACCCCGGCGACCACCGGCGAATCTCCGCTTACGTGCGAATGACCGTCGACGAAGCCCGGCGTTACCGTCTTGCCCGCCGCGTCGATAATTGCGGTGTCGCCGTCGGCCAGCGCGCGAATCTCAGCATTGGTTCCAACGGCTGAAAACTTGCCATTCTCAACGGCAAAGGCCTGCGCCTTCGGTGCCGCAGGATTCACGGTAAAGACATCGCCGTTGACAACAATCAGGTCGATGGCAGCGAATGCCGGCCGACCCAAAATATGCGCTGCTATTGCTACCCAAGCAGTTACATATAAACCTTTTGAAACAACAACTTGTATTCTATACTTCATTTAGTTTCGTACCTCATGCGCCGACCTCGCAGACTAACTCTGCAGTCATTGCAGGTAAGCCAATTAAGCTTCTGGTCGGGTAATTTATTCGCCATCACTGGTTCGAGTTTCAAGCATGCTCAATTCAGCGTCAAACAAGTTTTGATAGGTCTGATCCACCGTCTGATCTTCGAGCCAGGTGTCAACATAGCCTTTCCACTCATGGTCACGCGGCATCAGCAATCCAAATTCAAAAGAGTTAAAAGGCGCTTCCCGGTTGGTTACTTCGAGGCCCGGATGTATGACCGCCTGCACAGCGGCCTCCACAGCGTCAGTCACCATGACATCGGCCACGTCCGCGATAATCTTGTCGAACACGGTCAGGTTGTCCTCGTTCAAAACGATCGTTGCCCGCGGAAAATGTTCGCGGGCGAATGCCTCATTCGTGCCACCGGGATTGACAATGACGCGGATACCGGCCTGGTTGATATCCGGAATGGTTCGGAAACGATGCGCGTTTTCGTCACGGGTTATTGCGACCTTGCCACTGGCCATGATTGGAAGGCTGAAAAACGCGACGCTCAGGCGTTCTGGCGTTATCGTGATGCCGCTCATGCCGATATCGAATTTATCGGCGAGCAGATCGTCCATTAATCCAGGCCAGGTGGTCTGCACAAACTCGACTTTAACGCCAAGGTCGGCTGCCAGCTTCCTGGCAAAAGCAATATCGACACCATGTAGCGCGCCGGATTCATCTCGTCGGTAAGAAAACGGTACGAAATCACCGGTTGTCCCAACTCGAAGTGTCTCGCTGCTGCGAATGGTAGCCAGCTTTGTGCGGGACTCGTGCGTGTCCGAACAGCCAATGGCGAATGCCAGGAACACCGCGATGCCAAGTGCCCGAAAGGAGGCGACATCGCTTCTTTTCGAGCTGACGATGGCCATTGCTGGATAGAGCGAAGTGGCAGGCGGTCGGACGTTATGATTGACGCGAGAAAAAATGCCGGGCGCTCATGAGCGCAGCGACTTCGCGACTTCCAGAAGCCGGTCGATGTCTTCCTGATTGTTAAACAGGCCGACACCCGCACGGATCTGCGTGCCGCCTTCCCTGAATGACACTTTAACGCCCGCATCCTCGAACCGGGCGGTTGCAACTGAACGATCGATCCCGTGCCGGAATGCCACGATCTGGGAGGCGTTCCCAGATGGCGTCAGTACATCGAAGCCAAGGCTGCGTAGTCCGCCGTTCAGCGCATCGGCGAGAGGAAGCACATGTGCCTCGATATTGTCGACCCCGATGTCCAGTACATAGTCGAGCGCTGCACGCATCTGGTAGATCGAGCCGAAAGCTGGTGTGGCATATCCGTATTTCCTCGCATCCTGGTAAAAACGGTACTCGCCGGGCTCGGGCTCGCTCTCGAGTTGACGCCAGCCGATCCTGTCCATGGCAACCCGCTCGAGCAACCCATTGCGAACAAAGAATGGGGCCACGCCAAAACCGCCAAGCAGCCACTTGTAACCGCCAACGGTAAAGAAATCGACACCGGTTTCGGTGACGTCGAGTGGAATTGCACCGACACCCTGAATTGCGTCAACGTAGAGATAAGCATTATGCGCATGGGCCAGCTCTGCCAGCCCATTCAGGTCCTGCCGGTAGCCGTTCTGATGCGATACCCAGGACACGGAAATGACCTTCGTTGTCTCGTCGACATGCCGGGCAAATGCATCCACCGGCGTCGCCCCGTCAATATTATTTACGACACGAAGATCGATGCCCCGGGTTTCAACGAGATGGTTATAGAGGAAGACCGTTGTATCGTAGTGCAGATCATCAATTACCACACTGTCACCAGGCCGCAGATCAAGCGCTGCCGTGACGACATTTTCACCCTCACTTGTCGTTGAAAGGAGCCCGATTTCCTCGACACCGGCATTTACGAGCTGGGCAAAACGCTGCCGCAGCAACCGTGTTTCTTCCAGCATCGAGCCAAGGCTAACTGGATCACTGGCCTTCGCCTGGTGAAAAGCGACCGTCGCGTCTACGACCGATTGCGGCGACGGTGCGATGTAAGGAGAGTTCAGGTAGGTCCATTGGTTGAGGACCGGAAAATCGGAGCGACAATTCAGTGGATCGTCGACCTCCGCGGATTGCGCGCCGCGGACCGGTGCGGCCACTCCCGATGCCATGGCTGCCGTAGCCAACCCCACAAAATCACGTCGAGAAAATTCCATCGTAAATCCCGATTCCCATAACAGGGAGATACTCTACATCAATCGCTTGCACGCGAGCCAATGCATCGTGGAATAGGTGCAAAGCCCACGGATGCGAGCGCCGCCTAATCGGCAACCAGACTGCAAAATCGGTCAACTTCCGATTCTGTATTAAAATAGTGAACCGATGCGCGAGCGAGCTCGTTAATGCCGCGGCCGGAGAAATCCAGCTGCGCCGATTGTCGATTAGTCACCGAGATGTTAACGCCGTTTCTGCGCAACCTGCCTGCCAGTGCCACCGCAGTCTCGCGAGCTGATTCAAAAGTGACAATGCCACACTTCTTTTTGCCAAGATCACGAATGGTAATCCCGTCGACCTCGCTCAACTGATTGCGCAAGTAGCTGGCCAGCGCGGTCACCCGACCTTCTATTGCAGGCAGGCCAATCTTCTGCGCGTAGTCTACAGCTGTGGCCAGGCCAACGCGGCCGGCGACGTAACTTTCCCAATTCTCGAAACGTCTGGCGCCGGGGGCGATTTCGTAACTGTTCACTTGACGCCACGTCGCTGCGCGCATGTCGATAAAGGGCGGATCCAGCTGCTCCACAATCTCGTTTGAGACATAAAGGAATCCAGTACCCCTGGGACCTCTAAGAAATTTCCTGCCAGTGCCGCTTAATACATGGCAGCCGATCTTTGCGACATTGACGTCCAGCTGGCCTACTGACTGGCAGGCATCCAGAAAAAATAAAAGGCCGTAGTCGCGTGCGAATTGGCCCACGGCCTCTGCAGGATTGACCAGGCCACCCTGTGTTGGGACATGCACAAGATTGATTACTTTGGTGGTCGGCTTGACCAACGCCGGCAGTGCACTGACGTCGATTTGTCCGTATTCATCGGAAGGCGCCACATCGATTTGGATGCCGAGCCGTTTCGACAAATGCAGGAAGGCCAGGTAGTTTGACGCGTATTCTGCTGCGTGGGTGATCACGCGGTCTCCGGCAGCCAGCGGTAATGCGTAAAACGCCATATCCCACGCTCGGGTAGCGTTTTCTACGAACGCGATCTCACTTGGCTGCACGCACAAGAGATCGGCGAAGCTTGCATAGAATCCATCCAGGACTCCAGTCGCAGACGCAGCGGCCTCGTAACCCCCGATGTCGCGCTCCAGTTCAAGGTGCCGCGTTACTGCATCATGCACCGCATCCGGCATCAATGAAGCACCGGCATTGTTAAAGTGAATCAGGTTCGCGCAAGCGGGCGTGTCGGCCCGTAAATTCTCAATCTGCTCCGTTAATAAAGTCATGAGCCCGGCCTGCGTCGATATGCCGGCACCGGTGGCGTTTTCAGGGTAATCCGGACCGACACCAATAAATCACACAGTCCGTTTAGCACGATACTGATTCCGTCATTTCGGGGCGTAGCTGAAGTTGGTAGACAACTTTTACATTGGCGACCGGGCAATGAAAAGCCAGCAAACGGGCCGTGAGTTGCAGATCCACCGCATCATTCGCGACGTTACCATACAGGCGATCACCTATGATGGGAAAACCAAGCCCTGCCAAATGGCGGCGAATCTGGTGCTTGCGACCAGTCTCGATACGAACGTCGATTTCGGACCAGCGTTCTCGAGCTTGTAGAAATGAAAACTCGCTTAGCGCGCTCTTGCCATCAATTTGCGCATCAACGTGCAATGGATTTGGCTGTCGGGAAAAGTCGCCGGCCACTATGGCCCGGTAGCGCTTTTCAACCCTCCGCTCTCGAAACAGTTTCGACAGCGCCGCGGCCATGGTTTTCGTGTGTGCCACCAGCATGAGACCGTTCGCGGCACGATCAAGACGATGTACGACAAATGCCGGGCGCTCTGGTTGCAGATTTCGCTCAGCCCAGCGCGTCAACGTACAATGATCCCCCCACTTTGATCCCTGCGACCGCAGCCCGAAAGGCTTGTTCCATACGGAATATTCGCCAACATCGGCCACGAGGGTCGGCTCTGCGGGTACCTCGTCGAGAATTCGCGAATCGTAGTAGAGGTGAATCTCATCACCTGCTTGCAACTTCCGTGTTGCACGCCGCAAACGCCGGGTGTTTCTGCCGCGGCTCAGCCACACAGCACCCTTGATCATTGCGGACTTTAATCGCTGCCGGGAAAGCCCGCTGTTTCGCTGCAGGAGATCAACAGCGTTTTCCTCTGCTGACTCGACGACTATATGCGATTCAATGCCTTTCAATACGTCACTCATTGGGCATCAGGATACAGCGAATGTCGCTTTTCGTCTGGATAGAGACACAAGCGGCGGCTTTAGAGCGTGATTCGCCACCCTGTCCTATGTCAGTCAGGAACGTTGGAACAAGTCACGATATCGAGAATCAGATTGCAATCGATTCCGCATTGCTCAATATCACGCACTCCGCCCCCAGCTTCTCCGCCTCTTTGCGGAAGTACGCATCGTTGGCGGGATTGTATTTTTTTGTAAAGAAGCCCGGGCAATTATAATGACAGGGTATTACCTTCGTCGGCTGCATGATCCGCACTGCTTCCAGCGCATCATCCTCATGCATTGTGTTGTGCGCAGTTCTGCCGCCGATGGGTATCATCAAGATGTCTGGCTTTCTGATTACACTCCACTCATTCGCGTGCAGAAGCGTGTCTCCGAGGTTAACGATTCTTTTTCCATCAATATCGATATCGAAACCAATTGCGCCCCAGCCTATTCTTTCGTTTGCCCCCGGCGTAAAAGTTCTGGAAAACGGGCCTATCTTCAAAACCAGGCTGCCGTGCGTTGCTTTGATGCCGCGGATAACCAGTCCGTCCAGTTCCAGCGTTTCATTAACGGCGATTGTATGCACATTGTTCATCGCCGTAGTGAATGTCAGGCCTTTGCCCCGCGGCGCCAGCATCACTTTACTTCCCGAGACATCTCGTAACATCGTTTCGTTGCAGATGATCGCTGCACCGGAAGCCTCGGCAACCCGATCCGTATGCCAGTAGTGATCCGGGTCGCCGTGAGTAACGAATATATGAGTGATGTTATGCCACTCCGATTCGGGAATTAGCGTTGTGAGTCGAAAGTAGTACAGGAACAATGCACCTGGATCGATGGCAATTTTAAGGTTGCTCGTCTCGATGAGAAACGTGTTGTAGAGATAGTGAGTGATCTTCATTGGACAGCCTGCATCGCTGGCAAAAAAACGCGTCAGGGAGAAGATCAACTATCACAGCTCGCCAGTAAATAGCGGCATTCCACGATGGGTATGTGTGACGCATCAGAAACTATTGCACGGCGGTTTCCGCATGCGTGCATGCCTGATACAGGCCATCCAGCACTATAGTCCAGGCTCGCCGCAACTCGAGCGTAATAACATCAAGACCCTTGCCCAGACGACAATCGAAATTATGTCCCAATTCGAATCTGGATCAATGTCGTGCAACGGATGCTACAGGTTTGACTCGACTAACCGCTCGCAATCATCCGTGACGTAAAGCCGTTCGTGCCACTGTAAGACCATTCCCGATCCTGGCCCATGTGAGTATGTTTCACAGATTCGTACTGCACGTAGTCGTGAAAGACATTTGACGGCAGTCCGCTAACCTTGATACGGCCACCATCCAGTCCAGCCAGCGGCTTCATTTCAACTGTGGAAGCAGGTGTCGAGAAAGCGACCAGATCGTCGGTTCGTTCAACAGCCAGCGGTACACGTTCAATGGAACGCGACTGGCGTAGAAACCAGCCGAACGCCAGCGGCATAATGGCATCGAATGCTTCCGTCTGCGCTGAGTTAAGGCGCTCATCGATATAGATCTTGCTCCACTTGCCCATCTCAAACGTCACCAGGAAACTGATGCCGGCAAGATCGGCGCCATCGACTTGCCCTTCGACAATTTCAATGAGTCGATTGCCATCACAACGTAGGTCAGTTGGCCGACCGAAATTACATGGACAGGGAATTTCGCAGCTGCAGCACTCTGCGACGTTTGCCGCTAACGTCCATACGGGCGCTGCTGCGGCCGTGCCGGCGTTACCCAGAATTGCAGGAGCAACGGCGATCGCGCTCAGTGCGCTGTTGAAATCGCGTCGTTTCATGTTCCACCTCCCGATCTATCGAATCTTGAATATGAGTATATAAGCACATGACCGGGTTCACACCTTCTGGTGCGAATCGCCACTAAACAGTCTATCCTCTTGAATCATGAAGCACTCGAATCTGGTCCTCGCTGGTCTACCCGGGATATTTTTGCTTGCTGGCTGTGCCCATTTTCCTGAAAACGAATTGCTCAGCTACGAACAGGTCAAGGGCGTACCGGAACGCGGTTACGTGTACCAGGGATGGGACAACGGCGCGGACGACTTACTGGTCGCTGTTGCGTTGTCCGGCGGTGGTGCACGGGCAGCTGCATTTTCGTTCGGGGTAATTGAGGAGCTTCATGAATCTGTAATTCACTGGAACGGATCAAACCGTCGGCTACTCCATGAAGTCGATCTCGTCTCTTCCGTCTCAGGTGGAAGTATCACTGCAGCCTATTGGGCGGCTCACGGCCAGGAGATACTACTGCGCGAGTACCCGGTGCAATTCCTCGACCACCATGTAAAACGTGATTTGTTGCTGCGATTCTTGTCGCCAGTTACTAATTTGCGTTTGTTAGGTCAAAAGTTTGAGCGTGTTGACGTTATGGCTGAGTACATGGACGACCAGTTATTCAACGAAAAGACGTTTGCCGATATCAGGGGCAATAAGCCCTTTTTCCTCATAAACGCCACGGACATCTCCTCAGGCACACGCTTCGGCTTCACCCAGGAACATTTCGATCAGCTTTGTTCCAATCTCGATACCTACAGCCTGTCGCGCGCAGTGGCAGCATCGTCCGCAGTGCCTGGGGCGAGCAGCCCGGTTACGTTACGCAACCACGATGAAAACTATTGCAAGGAAGTCAGAAAACCAAAATGGGTCAGCAGCGCCCTGGATTCCGAAAACGGAGCAAATTCGCCGTCACTGCCGCAGCTGCGGCGCGCGCGAGCCGTGCGCAATTACCGGGACAAAACAAAGATCGACTGGGTCCACCTGTTTGACGGCGGCGTTTCCGACAATTTAGGTCTCCGCGGAATTTATGACGTCGCTTTCGCCGCCGATCGTGACTGCACAGATGAAGAAATGCAGCGTGTCCGTGATCTTCGCGGCATTGTTGTGATTGTGGTCGATGCAATGCTTGATCTTACCCACGAAGCTGATCGCAAAATCAATGGACCAACTTTCAGAGATTCCCTGGCTGCGGGGGTCAGCATCCCGATCGACCGGCTCAGTGAACACACGTTCGAACTCCTGCGCCCTCAGGTGGCAGGATGGGTAGAAAAATGTGGTGGCGATTTGCAAAAAATCGAGGTCCACCCGATTCTGGTGCGTATTACCGATGTGCCGGACCCCGATAGAAAGCTACAGGTTTCAACAAAACCTTACCCCGTCGCCGAATCTTCCGCACTACTACGTCAAGCCGGCCGCGTGGCACTCAGGTCCAATCGACAGTTCAATTGTCTACGAAGTATTGACCGAAATCGCGACGCGCACGCCACCGACTTCGGTTCTCCGGATTGTCGGCGCAAGACGCAGGACGCGTCGCACCTTAATGAATCACCGTTGCGGTAAGACCGGCAATGCAGCAACCCTTTGCATGAATGACCGCCCTACTCGGCGCTCCACTGCTCGATAAGAACATCGTAGGGAACGGTTTCACCGCGCGGCTTCTCATCCTTGAGCCTGGCTTTGGGTGCACCCGGTTGTTGTAGCCAATATTCGGCCTCTCGCGGCTCATTGAGCAACGGCCCACAGGCCCCCTGCACGTTGTGCTGCGCAAGACGCTCGAGCACGCGGTCCTGCTGTTCTGCCAGGGAGTCCATCGCTGCCTGGGCGGTCACCTCACCGCTAACAGCATTGGCGACATTCGACCACCATAATTGAGCCAGTTTCGGGTAGTCAGGAACGTTAGTGCCTGTTGGTGTCCAGAGGACGCGCGCCGGACTGCGATAGAACTCGACCAGC
>JAJFKP010000017.1 GCA_021773135.1 Woeseiaceae bacterium
GTACACCTGGAAGCCAGGCAACCGTCGGTTCCCGGTACAGCTTCACGCCGACAGCAACAGATTCCGACGGCGACACGCTCACGTTTTCGGTTCAAAACAGACCCCTCTGGCTGGCTTTGAATTCCAGCACCGGCGAACTGATGGGAACGCCGCAGGCCGGTGATGTCGGCAATCATGGACAAATCATGCTGTCGGTCAGCGACGGCGTTGCCAGCGCGAGTCTGGCGGCATTCGATATTGACGTAACCGCCGCCAACTCCGCACCCCAGATCAGCGGTACACCTGCGACCCAGGTGTCAGCCGGCGACTCATATGCATTTACCCCAACAGCATCTGACGCCGATGGCGACACCCTCGTATTTTCCATTCAGAACGCTCCTGCGTGGGCCAGTTTCGATGAAAATACGGGCATGCTGTCGGGTAACACAGCAGCTGCCAATGTCGGAACCTACAGCAATATCCAGATCTCGGTATCGGATGGCGACTTGACGACATCGCTTGCTGCGTTTGATATTCAGGTCAACTCGGTGGCTCTCGGTAGTGCCACACTGACATGGACACCGCCAACGCAGAATACGGACGGCAGCCCGTTGAATGATCTCGACGGTTACGTTATCTATTACGGCACGGCAGCAAATGCGATGAACAACCCGGTCCCTGTGAACAATCCTGGGCTCAGTTCCTTCGTCGTCGACAACCTGGCTCCGGCCACCTACTACTTCTCTATAAGCTCGGTAAATTCACAGGGCGTGGAAAGCACTCTGTCGAATACCGCGACGAAAACCATCAACTAATGATCGCCTTTTAGCCCGACAGTTTGTGATCTTATGTTTACGCGATCAATGTGTTTGTAAAACGTGTTTACGCAATCGACAAATAGTTTTTTTGTTACCTTTTTTTCGTGAAAATTATGTAGAACCAAAGCATATTGATTTCACTGAGGTTTCGTAATGAAGAAAAAATAGTTTTTTTATTTCACTCCGCATTGTTGACAGCGCTTTTTCGTTTGTGAAAGTCTCCGTCAACCGACGACTAAGGGCACACCTTTCGTGAGAAAGGGTCGCAAAGCTACCGGTCTAGTTAACAGACAGCGGAGTTACCGAAATGGAATTTCTATTAAACATCACACCCTCGCCTGTTCTATCTGCAGTTCTGTGGATCGTACTGGTTATCACAGCACTTTATTTTGCGCGGCCGACAGCACACCAGCTACTCCTGTCGCTTGGCGATTCCTTGCACAGAGTATTTCGAACCGGCTCCGTGTCCATCACCGGCGCCGAGAAGGGCCTTGCCGCAAGAAACCGCGAGGTTTTGCTGGCAGCCGGCCGCGAAGCCAAGGAAAGAATTGTCGAACGGGAATTCGATCGCATAAACGAAACGGTGCGCAAGGATCTTGCTAACTTTTCCGCCTTGCATCGAAATTTAAGCGAATCGATTAGCCGAATTGAGGACGACCATCAAAGCGCCGTTGACGTGCCGCCTGATCCGCCCGGCTGGGTCAATGCGGTTGAGGCCGTGGCGGCGATTGACTCAAAGGATAATCGTGTCGGTGTCGGCAATGTGCTGGCCGATATTCACAAGTCATTGGTGAAAGATCACAAGGAAGCAATGTCCGCTTACAGTGAGGCAAGCGGCAAGCGCCACGCCACCTTGAGAAAGATGCGCCCGGAATGGCGGCTTATTCAGCAGACGCTTGGAAAAATCGGCAAGAACGTAGACAGCCTGCTCGGCCGATCGGTCACTATCGACCGCCATATGCAGGAGTACGAAAGCATTGTTCAGGGAGAAGACCGGGCGGTATCGATTCTATCTTCCTCTTCACTGGTGTATTTCTTTGTCTCAGCGCTGGTCATGGCCGTGGCGGTCGGTGGCGCAACCATCAATTTCTCGTTAATCGCACGGCCCATGGCGGAAATGGTCGGCGGGACCAGTCTTATTGGTGAGTTCCGTACTGCCGATATCGCGGCACTGGTGATCATTCTCGTGGAAATCTCCATGGGCCTGTTCCTGATGGAATCGCTGCGAATTACACGGCTGTTCCCCGTAATCGGAGCACTTCCTGACAATACGCGCGTGCGCATGATCTGGATCACATTCACCATCCTGTTCCTGCTTGCCAGTGTCGAGGCCGGCCTGGCCTACATGCGCGAGGTTCTGCTGCATGACGAACTGGCGACCAGCGCGCTGCTGAGAGGCAGTCTGGATGTTGCTGCAACCAGCGAGTACATGTGGATTACAACGGCCGCGCAGATGGGAATGGGGTTCATTCTGCCATTCGCACTGACCTTTGTCGCAATTCCGCTGGAGACGTTTGTACATTCCCTGCGCACCGTCGTAGGGCTCGCAGCGATTGGCCTGCTCCGACTCCTGTCTCTCTTGTTCAGGCTACTTGGCAACGGTGCCAGGCATCTCGGCAGATTGCTGACGCACATATATGACCTGCCATTGTTTATCCCGTTGTGGTGGGCGGCACGCGACGTCGCCACAAATGAGAATGACCTCACGGAGGCGCGGCTATGACAATCACATACAGAGTTACGATTATTCTCATTGGCCTGGTACTCGCCAGCTGCGCTCCCTCACGCACCAACAGCTCCGGGGTCTATATGCTCGTGGACACGTCGGGCACCTATCGCGAGGAAATACAGAAAGCCCAGCAGATCATTCGCTATACGCTGTCCCGCCTGGATTCAACCGATACTTTCGCTGTTGCCAGAGTGGACACCGGCAGCTTCAGTGAAAGAGACATTGTGGCGAAAATGACATTCGATGACCGGCCCAGCACGGCGAACCGGCAGAAACGCCAGTTCGCCGAACAGGTCGAGACGTTTGTATCGGGAGCACAATCGTCGGCCTACACTGACATCACCGGCGGCTTGCTACAGGCTGTCGAATATCTCAATGAGAAAGAGCCCGCCAGCAAGACTGTGCTTATCTTCTCGGATCTGAAGGAAGATCTGCAGGACGGCTATATTCGGGATATCGAGTTTGACCTGGACGGATTCGACGTTATCGCTCTGAATGTAACCAAGCTGCGATCAGACAACGTCGATCCCCGGGAATACCTGTCGCGACTGTCCGAGTGGCAGCACAAAGTAGAATCATCCGGGGGAAACTGGCGGGTGATCAATGACCTCGATGGCCTTGATGGGCTTTTGTAAACGCTGGCAGCTCGCCTGCGAAAACGCGTTCGTTAGTGCGCATAGAAATAGCGCAGTAGGTCATCCAGCAGAGGCTGCCAGTTTTTCCAGTTATGGCCTTGCCGAACTTCGATGTACTGCAGGTTGTACCCCTTGTCACTAAGCAGTCTGTGAAATTTTCTGTTCGCTGCAGTGTTGTCGTTGGGTTTGCCGGTGCTTAAAAATACTTTGAGAGGCAGCAGCGGCGCTTCATCGAATGCGGGTAGTAGCTCCGGCAGGGGGTGATTGGCGGGTGACTGCATCGCCATTCCGGAAAACGCCTCGGATCCATACAAGCCGAAGCAGGCGGCATTGGTTGCACCAAACGACAGTCCCATGACCGTTCTGCCGTCTCGATTCGTCGCAACCGGATAATCCGATTCTATTTTTGGTAACAGTTCGTCTACATAGAACTTCAGGTAGTCACGATTACACAGAAACTGAGCGTTGCGCCGATTCACCTGCAGATTATCGGGGTCGCGTGCATCAACGAATACGACCACCAGCGGTTCGATTTCTGCGTTCGCGATCATGCTGTTCAGAACTTCGTGCATGCGACCGCGAGACAGGTAGTTCTGTCCGTCGGTCACGTAGAGCACTGGCAGGCTTTGCTGCTCCCCAAACCCTTCGGGCAGGTAGACACGATACTGCAGGTCATATCCAAGAACCCGGCTGGAGATCCGAATATCTTCTGACACCGTACCGTCAGCGACGGCAGCACCGGCAAGCAACATCAGCAGCGCAAATCTAAGCATGCACACTTTGAACTGACTGCTGCGGTTTTGTTCCACGAGAACAAGCCAGCGAAAACAGCCGTTCAATCGACAGCAATTACGGTGCCATCGTCATGATGCACTTCCCATTCGGGATATCGAAGTGCCGCCAATTTGCCGTGATATCGATCATGCCCTGGTTCGCGGCGGCGCTCAGCGTGACGTTGACCGACGCTATAATCGACGCAGTAGACGTTCTTGCGGCGACCCATCCACGCGTGACTCGAAATGCCCTCGAACACATCCCTGCCAAAAACACCCGAAATGCGTTCGGCTGCATCATCAAAGCGACGCCAGAAGTGCCCGATGATGACGGGCACATCATCATCGTAAGAATCCCACCATCTGGTCCTGTAGATCATGCGCCACTGGCCCATTGCAAAAAACGGTTGATCGGCCGCATGTACAGCACCAGAAGAGAGCACCCGAATCGGGTTGCTCATCTGGCCAATAACTTCCGCCTCTGCATGCGCTGGAAGTAACTCTGCGACCCAGTCGGGATCTTGCAGCGAAACAGCATAGAAGTTCCGCTCCTGCTCAACCATGTGAGCGAGCTCTGCAGAATTTCTCTGCCTGGCAACCTCCGCTTCATACTGTTCATACAGCGCCGTAACCGGCGCGTGTTGCCCGACATCACTGCGCAGCCGGGCAACCGATGGCCCGTGCCAGCACGCGTGCACGAGTCTTAGTGAGCCGTGCTCCAGGACCAGTGGCAGGGAGGCGAAGAATCGCCGATAGTCGTCAACTCTGCCCGGCGCAACCGGTGCGGAATGAAACTCGCCGGCTTTCTCAACCGGATTCGGCTGAATGAACCAGCCGTTTCCAGGAAGCGGCTTGTTGAGCAGTATATTGAGTTCATGGTTGCCCATTAGGCAGTACGCTTTGTCCTCCCGGACCAGAGCCATGACTTTGTCGACAACCGCCGGGCTGTCAGGCCCCCTGTCAACGAGATCGCCCAAGAAGACCAGTCTGCGACCATCGTCTGTCGCGCCCTCCCGGTCATAGCCCAGCTGCACCAGCAGTTTTTCGAGAGCGTCGTACTCGCCGTGGACGTCCCCGATGATATCGAGGGGACAATCAGGAATTCGCGCAATAAGTGGTGAGGTTGTAGTCACTACTCGCGGATGGCGCCGTTATTCCCCGCAAGCGCGCCGATGCTCTCTATCAGGTGCACGAGGTCGGCGACTGCCTCCGCAACTGTGCCGTTGTTCGGGCAGTCAATGACACAGCGATTGTAATCTTCAAACTCTTTTGTGAACGCATTGTGAAGCGGCAACGGATCGTCGAGCAAATGCCCGATACGTTTCTTTTTACCCAGGCGTTTAATGATCACCTCTTCACGTGCCTGCACCCAGATCACTATGAAGCCACCGGCAATTTTCCTGGCCTGATCATAGAGGACATGGCGAATCTCACGTTTATGCAGCGTTTCGTCGACCACGATATGCGGGTGCTTCCCGATCAGATCCTCCAGATCGACGAATACCTTTCGAAACAGCTCGCGCCGAATGTCATCACTAAAAGGAATGCCCTCGCTGATGTTTCGTTCGAAGTCCGGGTCCCGGCGAAAGACAACTTTCTTAACCTCATCTACATCGTAATAGGGAAAAGTGAAGTGCTTGGCCAGTCCACGTGCGATCGTCGATTTACCGGCACCGATAGTGCCGCCCACGAAAATGATCATACAGTTTCCCGAAAATGGCGGTGCTTCAGGAAAACCTATCATCGAGTGTCGCAACAAATCGATACGGACAATCCGCATCCTCCTGCGCATAATCGACGCCAATTCTCGGCCCAGCCGTTATAGCGGCGGCATCGAGCTCGATGCCGCAATCTTCGATCCAGACCTGCCTGCCCTGCAAACTGACGCCGGTCAGACCCGTGGTGATGCCCATCGCCTTTGCCAAAGACCCTGGACCTCCCAGCAACCTGGCATCAACCTCCGGTCGCTGTCTGCGCGCAATCATGATCTTCTCACCAATGCGTGGCTGACCTGCCCGGATCAGGACCGCATGCGGCGTGCCGCTGACACTGGTTACCACGTTAAACAGATGGTGAATGCCATAGCACAAGTACACATAAGCGACACCGCCCGTGCTGAACATCGGTTCGGTACGCTTCGTCCGTCGACCTCCGAAGGCGTGACTGGCCTTGTCAGTGACGCCCGCATAGGCTTCCGTCTCAGTGATGACAACCTTGGTGAGACTGGCGTCGATGCGCGTGCACAGCACCTTGCCCAGGAGTTCGCGCGCGATTTCAATTACGTCATCGCGAATATAGAAATCTTGAGACAGCTTCATATTGAAATGTTGCTCGGGTCTTGGTCACTGCCGCGCGGTCATCGATACGGGATGACCGCAGGTAATCAGCGAGACCGCAATACCTTGCCAGGCCGCTCGCCGGTCATTTGACTATTGGACAGTACGGCAACACCAGACACGAAAACGTAGTGTGCTCCCTCGGCATACTGGTGCGGATCTTCAAAAGTTGCTTTGTCGATAACAGTTGCCGGATCTATCACAGCGATATCGGCGATCGCGCCCGCGACGATTCTGCCGCGATCACTCAGCCCGATTCTATCGGCCGGCAACATCGTCATCTTGTGAATAGCGGTATGCAGCGGCATTACCTGTTGCTCTCTGACGTAGTAGCCGAGCACGCGTGCGAATGTCCCGTAGTTCCTGGGATGCGGTACGCGCTCCGACGGCCCTTCGATACCGCCGTCTGAGGCAGGCATGGTCGCAGGATGACGCATTATGTTTCTTACGTCTTCGGAATTAATTGCATGAAATACCGCGCTGCAATTGCCGTCTTCCACAAGTTCCATCAGGAGTTCGGCGGCGTTCTCTTTGGAGACCTCGCGCTCCTCTTGTCGCAACAATTCTGACAGATTGAGCCCATTGATTGTGTTGTCGTGGGGGCAGCTGGCCAGCACCACGTTCGCCGGATCATTGCCGCCTCTGTCAACCTCGATACGGTAGACAATGTCAGCCTGAATTCGTTGTCTTTGTTCAGGATCGGCAAGCCGCTGTAAAAGCGCCTCGCGACCACCATCGAGACTCCAACCCGGAAACAGGATCGTCAGACTCGTTGATGAAGCAGTGTAGGGGTACTGATCGATAGAAACATCAACACCGCGGGCGAGGGCCTCGTCAACGAGTCGCAGCGTCTCTGTCGAACTCCCCCACATTGGCGCACCGACAATCTTATGGTGTGTCAGCTGCGTAGGGAGTCCGCCCTCTTCACCGATGCGAATGGTCTCTTCAACGCTCTTCAAAACGTCGAGGCCTTCTTCTCGCATGTGGCTGATGTAAATGCCGTCGTATGCAGCGGCTACTTTGGCCAGCTCGATGACTTCTTCCGTTGTCGCAAAACGACCCGGCAGGTAAATCAGGCCCGACGACAGACCAAAGGCGCCCTGCTCCATGGCGGTGCGTACTTCGCCACGCATCAGCTCGAGCTCTTCGTCAGTCGGCGCTCGATCGTCGTCGCCGATAATCAGGCGCCTGATCGAACCGTGACCTGCAAAGGTCGCAAAATTGACAGACGCCGGATTTCGCTCGATGGCGTCCAGCGTGCCTGAAATCGGCAGGGGCGAGCTTCCGTCCGGCCCACCGACGACCGTAGTGACGCCCTGCCGAATAAGATTCTCCGCATCGGGCCAACGGAAGATGCCATCTTCAGGATCGCTGCGAACTGCATGACTATGAATGTCCACAAAGCCCGGCACGACGGCGAGATTACTCACGTCGATACGGGTTGCTGCAGACCGACCGGCAAGGTCGCCGATGGCGACAATCCGGTCTCCCCGGATGCCAACGTCCGCAAATTTGGGTTCTGTATTCTCGCCGGAGTAGACCGATCCGGACTCAAGGATGATATCCAGTGGTTCCTCCGGTTCACTCGCTCGATCGCAGCCGGCAAATATCAGGAGTACCAGGGAATAACAGAACAGTCTCATCTTCGCATTCACTCCAAATTAGTCCACCAGGACGGGCGCAAGATTCAGTGCCACGAGCGACACAATCACGACACCAATAATATTCAGGACGATCCCCGCTTTCACCATCTGTGGAATACTGATTCTCCCGGTCGCAAACACAATGGCATTGGGCGGTGTTGCCACTGGCAGCATGAACGCACAGCTTGCGGCGATGGTTATCGGCACAGTCAGCACGATCGGTGGCACGCCCGCCTGAATTGCGATGGCCCCCATCACCGGCAACAGCGTTGCGGCTGTCGCGAGGTTACTCGTCAATTCGGTCAGGAAAATAACCAGCGCTACGGATGCGATCACCAGCGCCGCGGTTCCCCAGACATTCAGAGGCGCCAGCTGTTCACCCATCCACAGGGCCAGGCCGGAGTCGGAAACTGCCGCCGCAAGGCTCAGCCCGCCGCCAAACAGAATCAGCACACCCCAGGGTAGGCGCGACACGTCCTGCCAGGTCATCAACTGGGGTTCCGATTTCCGCCCGCTTGGCAGTAGAAATATCAATACTGCCGCAGTCATCACAATGCCTGCATCTGAGATGCCGGAGAGCCCCAGCCATTCGGTCACCGGCAGCCTGAACATCCATGAAAAAACGACCGCGCCAAATATTATCGCGATCCGCCGCTCAGGCGTGGTAATGGGGCCCAGATGTTCGCGCAGGTCATGCAGGTGCTCATCAACGGCTTTGCTTGCCGGTATGTTGACCGGATACAGATATCGCGTGAGGGCTAGCCACGCAATCGGCAACATGACTGCGCTGACAGGAATGCCGACCAGCATCCAGCGGGCGAAGCTGATTTCGAAACCGTAGCTCTCGGCCATAAATCCGGCCAGCAAAGCATTTGGCGGCGTGCCGATTAATGTTGCAAGGCCGCCAATACTCGCTGAGTATGCGAGCCCGAGTAACATCGCCAGCTCAAAATTGTTTCGATCCTCATCGGTGATGTCGGCAACGTTGTCGCGAATGACGCCGACAATTGAAAGCACGATCGGCAGTAACATCATCGTGGTTGAGGTGTTGGTCATCCACATGCTTAACAATGCGCAGACGAACATGAAGCCGCCAACCAGGCGGCGTCCGTCTGTACCGGTCCGATCCAGAATTGCGAGCGCTATACGTCGGTGCAGATTCCAGCGTTCCAGCGTAAGCGCCATTACGAACCCGCCGAGGAAAAGATAAATCGTCGGGTTGGCGTAGGGTGCTGCCGCATCGCGAATGCTGGATATACCCAATGGTTCGAAGATCAGTATCGGGATGAATGCGGTAACCGGCACAGGAATGGCTTCGGTTGCCCACCAAATGGCCATCCACAGGCCCACCGCCGCGACACGCCAGGCGTCATGCGACATGACGCCCTGGAACTGGTCGGCGAAAAGCATTAGCGCAAAGACTAACGGGCCCGCTATCCGGCCAACCTTCTGATAGGTTTGCAGTGGCACGTTTTCCGTGGGGTCAATGGTCCCGGCGGTTGAAGTCAAATGAGCATGCTCTGAATTCCTGACGACGGATTGGGAGTCTGATTCCTGGTGAAACCTTGCGCTTTCGATTGGCGCAACAACTTCATTGTATTTCTTCAAAAGTAGCCGGTTGCGGCGCGCCGGCAACACAACGCATCATATAATGAATGCCCGGTAAGAGCATTCTAGTATTCTTACAGAGACTGTGATGCTTATTGCGGGTTAAGACAACAATCGACCAACGACAGTGACGGACAACACCCGTCACTGTCGTTCGCCACACGCCTCTCTTCTATCGGAGCTGGGCAGACCTTCTGCTGGTAGCGTTATAAACTCGCGCAACGTCGCACTGCACCAGTTTTGACAGCAGCGCGTTCCGCTGCCGAAACAGCTCTCCGTTCGTGCGACGCTCCAGATCTGCTCCTAACTCGGCGTAATTTGCATAAGCAGTCACCAGCTGATAGTCAGACGTGTCAGGAGCGGTGCCGTAAACAGGAAACCAGTGGTAGATTGCCGCATTCGAGCCGGCATCGGTCAGAACGTCTACCCATGCGCCGGTAGCGTTGGCGACCGCTGCATAGGATTGCCCTTCAATGATCGTACAGTTTGCAAACGTCAGGACTCCATCAGCGACTGTTCCACCCTGCGGCAGTTTGTAGTTGATCGATGCGGCCGAAACGTGCGTTCCGCAGTCGGCGACTCTCACAAAGTTGGCTATATGCTCACCGCCGGTGGACACCCACATATCGAGGTCAGCTCCCATCGCATTGCCGTCGGTCCAGGCACCTAACCAGAGAAAGTCGAATTCCTGATCCGGCCCTGTAAAAAACTTGTCGAGCGTCCATGCAGCGTAATCGTCGACCCCGTTCTCATCCAGAAAACCGCTCCAGCCTTCGATAACTTCATTCAGATCCGTCGGACCCTGGCCGTCGTTATAGTTGCAGGCGTAAATCTCGACCGGAACGATTTTCGAGGCGAGCTCGAGCGCTGGCTCATCGTCTTGCGCAAGCGCACTGCCAATTCCTGCAACCAGGCTGCCAGTGCATACCAGTATTACCAGATTATTCATGGCTATCCCCTGTTATTTTTCTGTGGCAAGTGATGCCGGTTTCGAGTCCCGGCATCACTGGCCTAAGGGTAGCAGATATTGTCAAGCCGTCAGGGCGATTGTCAGTTCAGGCGACATGAGCACGTGGCAGGAAATCTTCAAGGACATTCAGGAGCGTGTCGATTTCGGCGGCACTGTTGTAGTGAACCGGGCCGACGCGCACCGCGCTGCCCTGGTCGTAGATACCGAGCAAGCGGGCTGCCTCGACGGCATAGAAGTGACCGCTCCAGACGAAAATGTTCTGCGCAGCGAGCTCTCGCGACACAGCGTCGGGCGGCACGCCTTCCACTGTAAATGACACGGTTGGCACGCGTCGGTCGAGCGCTGCCGGATCAGTAATGCCATGCACCGTGACACCCGGCAACTGTCGCAAGCCCCCCAGCAGGCTTTTCGCCATTGTTGTTTCGTAGTCGAACAGGCAATCCATTGCCGCATGCAGAGCCTGTCGGCGGCCTGAAAACTGACTGTAGTTGGTATGGTATGACCTGGCCATTGTTTGACCGATCCAGGAGAAATAGTCCACTGCCCCCAGCGTTCCGGCCATACCTTCGTGACTTTGCGTACCGGTCTCGAAGCAGCCTGGAATTTTTTCAGACACAGGCCGGACTTTGTACGGTACCAAGCCCTCCATAAGTTCGCGACGACCCCACAAGATCCCCTGGTGTGGACCAAAAAATTTGTAAGCAGAGCACACCAGGAAATCGCAGCCTATATCCTGCACGTCGGTCGAAATATGCGGCACGGCCTGGACCGCATCAATATAGGTGATTGCGCCAATTGCCTTTGCCCGTTCACAGATGGCTTTGACGTCGTTGATGGTCCCGGTCATGTTGCTCGCATATCCGACGCAGACCAGTTTCGTGCGCTCGTTCAGCAACTCGTCAAGCATATTGATATCGAATTCGTAGCTTTCAGTATCAAAAGGAAGCCACCTGACAGTGAGACCGAGATCTTCAGCCAGCATCAGCCAGGGTCCGACGTTCGCATCGTGATCCATGCGGGACAGAACGATCTCGTCACCTTCATGCAACAGACGTCCGATAGATCTCGAAATATGTAATGTAATCGTGGTCATATTCTGGCCAAAGACGATTTCATCGGGCGACGGTGCGTTCAAAAGATCTGCCATTGCCTGCCGAGTCTCAGCGATCAACGCATCAACCTGCACCGAGGTGCGAAAATTGCCCTGTATGTTTGCATTCGACTGGATCAGGCAATCACGCATTTTTTCCACGACGCTCAAAGGCACCTGCGTACCTGCGGGGTTATCGAAATACACGCGGGAAACGTCATTGTCGACAATCGATAACGCCGGAAACTGCGCGCGGATCGCATCTAGATCTATTGGCATGGATGAAACCTGTCTATGGTTTGTTGTGGATAGCGCGCCTTTCAGCGGCGTGTTCGACTCGTCCTGCGACGCCGGACCGGAAGCACCTCTGCATTCTGGCCACCCCATTTTTCACGGTGCGCAGCTGCGGCTTCCTGGCGAACTTTTGAATGGCGCGAGGACAATAGCAGAGAGTTGGGATCACAGACCTCGGCCTTGATCAAGCCGAGGTCATTGGCTGCGTCGAACAGGCTGGGATACCAGCGTTCCCAGTTGGGCAAAAGCTCCTCGACTTGTGCACGCAGACTCATAATTTGAATGTATACGAGGTCGGTGTTCGTGACAATGATGCGATTGGCGAAAACCGCTCACGAAAATCGGCTTAAGATTGGTACGCAGCCGACTCAGCTCTCCTCGAGCATACTACCGATCATCATTACCGTCGCAAGCAAAGCCGCGCCCATGATAAGCGTCGACACTGGCGGCAAGCCTTCGATGGGCAACCGGTCGATGCCAAGCGCCGCAACCGGAACGGAGTCCAGCAGGTCGGGAATGATTTGTGCAAGTTGCATCAGGTATTTTGCGCAGAACACGATCCCTGCAACGCAGGCGATCGGGAGCGCAAGGCGTCGCACCCATATCCGGCGACGAATACGGGAAACTATACGAACAGAGAAATCGCCATCACTGATCGGCTCCGAACTAAACAGCATTTTAAGCTGCTGGTCGTCTCTGTCTTTCATTCTGTCAGCCATATTTATGATCTTCAATTCCAAAACTCACTCTGACTTTTTCCTTACCGCGAAAAATGATCGATTTAACTGTGCCAATCGGCAGATTCGCGGCATCGCCGATTTCCCTGTGCGACAGCCCGCAAGCATACGAGAGAATCATCACCGCTCTTTCCTCTTCGGTCAATACGGCCAGGAACTTGTCGAGGTCGGATATCTCATCCGAGTCTTCGGCATGCCGGACCCCCCGCGCATCCGCCTCACTGCCCATCTCCGCCACAACCTCGTTGTAGCGGTTCGACTTGCGTTTCGACTGCAGGAAGGTTGTATAAGCCACTTTGAGCAACCAGCCAATGAACGTGCCCCGGGCTGTGAATGTATGCAGTTTGTCCCAGGCATGCAGAAACGTATCCTGTGCGAGGTCGTCGGCCAGCACGTAGTCGCGTGATAACTTGCGCAGAAAATTTCTGACATGCGCCTGGTGACGACGCACCAGTTCGCCGAATGCGTTGGCATCTTGCTGCGCCAATACCTGGGCCACAAGCTCGGTGTCGCTCACACCAGGCGCACCCGATTTCTTGCCGACGGAGATTATTACTTACGCGCCCCATATCGCCACATGATCAGGTATGCAATACCGATCAGGGTCGGAAAGGATGCCGTCCCCAGCATTGGTCCGGTAGCGTCATCTTCGCGAATGCCCAGTGCAAGCAAAACAAAACCGAGACCAATCGCAATCCAGATCATGCCGCGCCGCAAGTCTCGGTCCTTTGGGGGCTCGGGCTCTCCGATCTGTTTCATAAATTCAGGGCTAAGCTCGGTTCCCTTCTCCAGGGCAATGCGGATGGTTTGTTGTGTTTCCAACCTGGCCCTGAACTTCAGGTAGAAAAAAACTATGAATACGAAGGCCATCGCAACAAACATTACAATGGGAATCATCTCTTCTTGCATTTTCTGGCTCCAGTTAAGCGATCTACGCAGCATTGCTGCTCTTCAGATTGTAGATACCTGCCACAACAGTTTTGGATGCAATAACTGACTAAAGTTTGGCGACCCAGGATATTCTTATTTGGTATCAGCAAGTTACCATATCAGTAGTAGCCGCCGGGGCGTTGTTGTTGCCGCTGCAGTCAGACTACGTTACTGCGAGGAGGCGCCATTGAGGTCGGGAAGGGGAGCTTAAGAAAGGCGGCTAAATCGCTAGTCGCCCGACACCTTGAATTGAGCGCCAGCGTATGGCGCGACCTGGCGTTGATCGCACTAAACATCAATCCTCACCGAACGTGAATCGATGCCGGGCAATGCGGGCGAATTGGCGTTTAGCCGCGACAAAAGGATCGATCCTGTCGTGTATGTGAAAACCCGGCACTAACCGAGAATCAGTCGTTCCGGTCGTGCCAGCTCGCCAGTAGTTCCGCCTCTCGTTCCGGACTCAGCCCGGCGCGCAGGCTGGCCGTACGATCGGCTGGCAGCGTTTTCCACCATGAAATCGTATCGCGCGCGGTTTCTCGTGTCGGCCTGTTCTTCAGACCAGCCGCCGCCGCACGACTTCCGTCCACCGTCAGCAGCTGTGAACTTTCGCCGTTGGGATCTTCCCAAATTGGCAAGCCACCGCTGGCACCAACCTCATTACTATTAATAAATTCAGTGCTAACCCAGGTCGGCGTGGTGTCAGCCCCGGTCACAGCCAGGCAATCTTCCAGCAACGTTCCCATTTTGAAAGCGCCCTTTGGGGTAACCGTGTTGTAAACGCCATTGATTTTCATCTCAAGGCAGTCGACCGTGAAATTTGCCAGATCCCGAACATCGATTATCTGGATGTTGTCGTCTGGCGTACCAGGCCAGAGCATCTCGCCACCACGCATCGTACGAACCGGCCAGTAGCTGTAGCGGTCGGTTCGGTCTCCCGGGCCACAAATGTAGGTGGGGCGAAGAATCGTCGTGCGAGCAGCACCCACCTCGGAAACAACACGTTGTTCACACATCGCCTTCAAAGGCCCGTAAGTTTCACCGGTGACCTCCTCGACGCTTTCATCTTCGAGAGTGCCGACTGCAGTGTCTTCGTCGATGGGTTGAGAAAAATCGCCGTAGACGGAAATTGTAGAAATGAACAGGTAGTGTGAAATTGCCGGAGCCAACAACCTGGCAGATTCTTCAACGTACCGCGGCACGTAACCGGAATTGTCAACAACCGCATCCCACTCACCGCCTTCCAGTGACTCAAGACCGTTTTTCCTGTCGCCCACGTACAGCTTGAGATCAGGAAACAGCTCGCTGTCAGTTTTGCCGCGATTAAAAAGTTCTACCTCATGTCCGCGACGCAGTGCTTCTTTGACCATGTGCGGCCCGATGAACCCGGTTCCGCCAAGGATCAGAATTCGCAACGGACGCCATGCCGCGGTCTGCACATCGTCGTCGAGCGATACTTCGGTGCTACAGCCTGCCGCTACGGCGGCACTGCCAAGCAATCCCGACTTGATAAATCGCCGTCTGGTATTGTTCATCGATATTCGATCCCTGTTTTTCTAATTATAGTTTCGAAAAGCTATAGCGGAGTTCAGGCTTGATTCCGCTCGACCGACTTCTGACATCGATTGTAAAGGGCGCACGCGAAAATAGCGAAGCGGCTGTCTGCGACTAGGATCTGTCGTCGCTGGCTAACAGTAATTTGGTTGCCTCACCGATACCGGTTCATGAGGCTGGCAAGCGCGTCTGGACCGGGTCTAAGTCGGTCATACGGCAGATGTGACAAGGGTGTCGCAACCGTTCCGGCATCCAGGTGCATGTCTCCCTGGCCCTGGTCAATATATAGAAGGCCAGTAATAATCTCGCCCTGATTGATGCTGTCGCGTAAAAATGAAAACGCGGCCGCTCTGCTGGTCGGATCGTACTGCTGGTTCAACTTTCGCAACACGATCTGGCTGCCATCGTGAAGCTTGACTGGCATCGCCTCACCTTCATTGTACGACGCCACGATTTCTTCGCTGGGCGCAACAAAATCTGCGCCAATAACGTGATGAAAATGCTCCCTGGTATGGGCATAACTCTTGGTCGACCCAACGTTATCGTTGAAAGTTACGCAGGGACTAATCACATCAAGAAGTGCAAAACCTTTATGCATAAGCGCACCTTTGATAAGCGGCACCAGCTGTTCCTTGTCACCGGAAAAGCTTCGGGCGATATAGGTTGCGCCCAAACCAATAGCCGTACTCACCGGATCAATTGGCATTTGCCGATTAGGTGCGGCCTTCTTTGCGACGCTGCCAATATCGGCGGAAGCCGAGTACTGACCTTTCGTCAGACCATACACGCCATTGTTCTCTATGAGATAACACATGTTGAGATTGCGGCGAATGACGTGTGCGAACTGTCCCATGCCGATAGACAGCGAGTCGCCGTCGCCAGAGACGCCGATATAGGTCAGATCCCGGTTCGCGGCATTGGCGCCGGTAGTAACGGACGCCATCCTGCCATGCACAGAATTGAATCCATGGGATTGGCTGACAAAATAAGCCGGCGTTTTGGATGAGCAGCCAATACCACTCATTTTTGCCAGCATATGCGGCTCCACTCCCAGCTCGAAAACGGCCTGGACGATTGCCGCAGTAATTGAATCATGTCCGCAGCCGGCACACAGGGTGGACACGGCGCCTTCATAGTCCCGCGCGGTCAGGCCCAGCTTGTTGCGCGGCATTTTAGGATGGGACACTTTCGGTTTCGTTATATAACTCATCGCTATTCCTTAGTCGCCCTGGTCAGGCCGCCTGTCCTTTGGAGACCTCTTCGAGAACGCTGTCGACCACGAAATTCGCACTCAATGGGTTGCCGTTATAATGAAGTATCGACACAAGTTTTTCGGGATTCGTGCCGGCATCAAGCAGCAGTAACGCGCGTAGCTGCGCGTCACGATTTTGTTCAACGACATACACACGTTCATGCTTCTCGATGAACTCAATGATCGCCTGCGTAAACGGGAACGCCTTGACGCGACAATAGTTCAGGCCAACGCCCTGCTCCTGCAGCGTGCCCAACGCCTCTTTCACAGCGCCGTCGCAACTGCCGATGGTAAGCACTGCCTGTCGGTTGAATTTCGAGTATTCGATTTCCGCCTCCGGCACCATGGTGCGGGCAGTTTCCCATTTGACCAGCAGTCGATCGACGACATCCTGGTACTCGGCCGAATCCTCTGTGTAACCGCCGTATTTGGTGTGTCCGGATCCGCGCGTGAAATAAGCGCCTTTCGGATGAACGCCTGGCAGCGTTCGATAAGGTATTCCATCTCCGTCAACGTCCAGGTAACGGTGAAATTTGGCCATTTCGTCAAGCTGGGCGGCGCTCAATACCTTGCCGCGATCGGGCACGTAATTGTCGTCCCACTTGAGATCAGGGCACATCCAATCGTTCATCCCGATATCAAGATCGGAAAGAACCATGACGGGCGTCTGCAGCCGCTCCGCAAGGTCGAAAGCGGTCGGCGCCATGTAAAAGCATTCCTCGGGATTCGCCGGAAACAACAGCACGTGTTTCGTATCGCCGTGCGATGCATAAGCGCAGATCATCAGGTCGCATTGCTGTGTGCGTGTTGGCATGCCCGTGGACGGACCGGTTCGCTGCACGTCGTAAATGACCGCAGGCACCTCTGCATAATAGGCAAATCCGATAAACTCACTCATCAATGAGATGCCGGGACCGCTGGTGGGCGTGAATGCCCTGGCGCCATTCCAGGAAGCGCCCAAAACCATGCCAATGGCCGCAAGCTCGTCCTCCGCCTGAATGATGCAGTACATGTTCTCGCCGGTATCTTCGTCGGTTCGATAGCGCTTGCAAAAAGACGTGAACGCATCCATCAGCGACGTTGACGGAGTAATGGGGTACCAGGCCCCAACCGTTGCTCCCGCGTAAACACAACCCAGTCCGGCGGCGGTATTGCCATCAATAATGATGTGGTCTTTGGTCTTGTCAGAGGCCTCGATTCTTGCCGGTAACGGGCAAACGAAATTTTCTTTGGCATAATCGTAACCGAGGCGAATTGCTTCGAGGTTGGATTTCACCAGCTGTTTTTTTGCTGCGAACGTTTCGTTCAGGAGAGTTGTAATGACGTCGAGGTCAATATCGAGCAGTGCGGCGATCACGCCAACGTAGGCAATATTCTTCATCAGAATGCGGGCGCGCGCCGTATCGAAGTGCTCGTTACACATGCGCGAGAGGGGCACACCAAAAACAGTGATATCATCCCGCTCCAGCAGTCGACTTCGCGGCCAGGTTGAATCGTAAAGCAGCCAACCGCCAGGTGACACCGCGGCCAGATCTGCCGCGTACGTTTGCGCATTCATTGCAATCATGAGGTCAACTCTGTCTGCACGACATTGATGACCGTCGCCAGTCACACGAATCTCATACCATGTTGGTAATCCCTGGATATTGGACGGGAAGTAGTTCTTGCCAACCACGGGTACGCCCATGCGAAAGATCGCTTTCATCAGGAGTCCGTTCGCACTTGCTGAACCGGTTCCATTGACCGTGGCAATCTTGATGACAACGTCGTTTACACTAGACACGCTTGTAAAACCTCAGGGAAGAATGTGAATACCGGGTGACAAGAGGTGGATATTCATTGCGCCGGTTAACCGCCAGACTTATTCGCCGGAAGCTCGCGCCAACGGCTTGGTGTCAGGATTCTGATTGTCGCTGACCTGTGGAATCAGAATTTCAGACTTTTGCATATCCCAGGCTCCCGTCGGGCAGCGCTCCGCACATAAACTGCAGTGCACACAGAGATCTTCATCCTTGACCATGACGCGGCCCGTTTGCGGCAACCCCGCGGAAACATAGAGGTCCTGTTCCTTGTTTTCAGCCGGTGCAGACAGGCGCGTACGAAGATCCTGCTCCTCGCCATTCGCCGTAATCGTCAGGCAGTTGACGGGGCAAACGTCGATACAGGCGTCACACTCGATACACAGCTCTGCAGCAAACACGGTCTGAATGTCACAGTTGAGGCAACGCTCAACCTCTTTGATTGTTTGCTCGACGGTAAAACCCAGCTCGACCTCGATGTCCAGTTTCTTGAAACGCTCTTTAAGCTCAACGTGAGGCATCAGCCGGCGTTCGGCCGGATCGTAATCGTTGGAAAAACTCCATTCATGGATGCCCATTTTCTGACTGCTGAGCGCAACGCTTGGCGGCACACGATCGGTCATGGCCCCGTTATTGCAGTATTTGTCTATCGAAATCGCGGCTTCGTGGCCATGCGCGACTGCCCAGATGATGTTCTTGGGACCGAATGCAGAATCACCACCGAAGAACACGCCTTCACGAGAACACATCATCGTGGTTTCGTCGACCACCGGGCATTCCCACTCATCGAACTCGATGCCGATATCCCGCTCGATCCAGGGAAACGCGTTGTCCTGTCCGATCGCGAGTATCACGTCATCGCACGGGATGATCACCTCGCCTACCGGCGTGCCGCGATCGATTCGGCCCTGTTCGTCGATGTTGTATTCCATCTGATCAAACTTCATGCCAACGAGCTTGCCATCTTCGATGACAAACTCCTTGGGAGAATGATTGATTACGATTTCTACATTTTCTTCCTCCGCATCCTCGAGCTCCCAGGCGGATGCCTTGAAGAATCCGCGCGGCTTGCGGGCCATGACTTTAACGTCCCTGGCACCGAGCCTTAGAGACGTTCGGCAACAGTCCATTGCCGTATTGCCAACACCAATTATCAGAACTTTCTCGCCTATAGACTTGGTGTGTTCGAAGGCAACGGATTCCAGCCAGTCGATGCCAATATAGATATTTTCGGTGTCGTAGCGACCGGGAAGTTTTAATTCTTTGCCTCGCGGTGCGCCGGTGCCAACGAAGACGGCATCGAATCCACCCTCATCGAGAAGCTCTTTCATACTCTCAATACGGTGGTTCATTTTGACGTCGGCGCCCATGTCGACGATGTAGCCGATCTCTTCATCGAGCACCGCGGGTGGCAGCCGGAATTGTGGAATATTGGTCCGCATCAAGCCGCCGGTCGTGTCCAGCGCCTCGAAAACAGTCACTTCATACCCTAGGGGCAGGAGATCGTTCGCGACGGTCAGGGATGCACATCCTGCGCCAAGCAAAGCGACCTTTTTACCGTTTGACTGTTCCGGCGCGGTCGGCAGGCGATCGGTTATATCGTCGCGGTGATCAGCCGCAATTCGTTTGAGTCGGCAGATTGCGACCGGCTTGTCCTCTACGCGACCGCGCCTGCAGGCGGGCTCACAGGGACGATCGCATACCCGGCCAAGGATGCCGGGAAAGACGTTTGATTCCCGGTTCAGCATGTAGGCGTCGGAAAACTGACCCTGGGCAATCAGTCGAATATACCCAGGCACGTCAGTGTGGGCAGGACATGCCCACTGACAGTCGACTACCTTGTGAAAATAGTCTGGATTTGATGTATCAGTTGGCTTCATTCGCGTAACACGCGGCCGGCGCTCCTGCTATCCGGCGTTGAACGCCGCGGACTGCTATTTTCCGTAGGATAGCGAGATCGGCCGGAAAGTAAACTCTTTTGCATCCATTGCATATGTTCGAAGGTTGCTTTCCAACTTATATCAAATTGGCGCGTCGGGTTTCGAGCCGGATACTGGCCGTTATCGCGCCCTGCGGAACTCCATTCTTTGTCCGATGCTGCCTTCGGCCAACATACCATCCTGGTAGACAACTTTACCGTTGACGATGGTGGTATCGACGGTCGACCGAAAGGTATGGTTCTCGAACGGTGACCAGTGACACTTCGCAAGTAAACTCGCTTTCGTTACATGCGTCGGCTTGTCGGGATCCATTATGACGAGGTCCGCAAAGTATCCTTCACGGACATAACCACGATCGACAACGCCGAATATGTCAGCCACCGCATGGCTGGTTTTATCCACGACTCGTTCGTAGTCGAAGTGGCCGTCCCGGACCAAGTCGAACAGGCACAACATGACGTGCTGCACCAGCGGCAACCCTGCCGGGCTCTTGAAGTAGGTTCTGCTTTTCTCGCTGGCGGTGTGCGGTGCATGATCCGTGGCAATTATGTCAATTCGGTCTTCCACCACTGCCCGCCGGAGTGCATCACGATCGGCCGCGGTCTTGATTGCCGGATTGCACTTTATCTTCGCACCGAGATCCTCGTAGCGACTCTCCTCGAACCACAGGTGGTGAACACAGACCTCCGCCGTTATGCGTTTCTCACTACGATGGCCTTTCGAAAAGAGGCCCATTTCAATCGCTGTTGTGAGGTGCAACACATGCAGCAGTGCATCGTGCCGGCGGGCCAGGTCAACCGCCTGGCTGGACGACAGCAGGCAGGCGTTGGCAGACCTGATCGCCGGGTGCTCCGACATCGGTACATTGTCACCGAACTCCGCTTTCGCACGAGCCTCGTTGTCGCGAATGCTGGGCGAATGTTCACAGTGCGTCAGCACAATGACCGGCGCATGTTCAAACAGCAACTCCAGCGCTTCCGGGCTGTCGACCAGCATATCCCCTGTCGACGCGCCCATAAATGCTTTAATGCCGCACGCCTCACCGACCTTGAGTGCTTTGATTTCTTCGATGTTCCGATTCGTCGCACCGAGATAAAATCCGTAATTTGCCCGGCAGCGGCCCCTTGCGATTTCGTATTTGTCCGCCAGTGCCGCCCGGGTTGTGGTCTGCGGGTTGACGTTGGGCATGTCCATGAAACTGGTAATGCCGCCTGCAACAGCCGCGGCAGACTCGGTCGCAAGATCGCCTTTATTGGTCAATCCCGGTTCACGAAAATGCACCTGATCGTCAATCATCCCCGGTAATAACATCTTGCCGGCAGCATCCAGTACCTCGGTATCCTGGTCCGCCGTGAGCCCCGCGCCGATCTTTTCAATTCTCTCACCGACGACCAACACATCGGCATCGCGTGTCTCGCCCTCATTGACCAGCCGCGCATTGGTAATAAGCAGTTTATTCATCGGGCGAATGCATCCGTAGCCATGACCAGTTCGTGGATGTTACCGGGTTCAAATGCCGCATGTCCGGCGTCCGCCACAATACGAAAATCTGCTTCAGGCCAGGCCTGAGCCAATTCCCAGGCAGATACGGCCGGGCAGACAACGTCATACCGGCCCTGGACGATGACCGCCGGGATGTGTCGAATCTTGTCAACATCATTAATGAGCTGGTTGTCTTGCATAAAACCCTGGTTAACAAAGTAGTGACATTCGATCCTGGCAAGCGCGGTGGCCATTTCGTCCGCTGCGAAATCTGCTGCGATGGCCTCGTTTGGTAACAACGTGCTGGTCGTACCTTCCCAGGTAGACCACGCTTTCGCAGCTTCGATACGCACGGTTGCGTCATCACTGGTCAGGCGACTGTAGTAGGCCCTCAGAAGATCGTCGCGTTCACCCGGAGGAATGGGCTGCAGGTAATGCTGCCATCGGTCCGGGAAAATCTCGCTGGCGCCGTGTTGATAAAACCAGTCAATCTCCTTCTTGCGCAACATGAATATGCCTCGCAGAACGATTTCACTTACCCGCTCCGGGTGAGTCTGGCTGTACGCAAGTGCAAGGGTGCTGCCCCACGATCCACCGAAGACCTGCCATTTGTCAATCTGCAGCGCGGTACGCAGCAGCTCTATATCGTTGACCAGGTCCCAGGTCGTATTATTCTCGAGGTTGGCGTGAGGCTTGCTTTTGCCGCTTCCCCGTTGATCGAACAGGATGACTCTGTAGACATCCGGATTCCAGAAGCGACGCATCGCCGCAGTGCATCCGCCGCCGGGGCCGCCGTGCAGAAAAACCGCGGGTTTACCTTGCGGATTACCGCACTCCTCATAATAGAGTGTGTGACCACCTCCGACTTCGAGAAACCCGCTACGATTTGCTTCAATCGGCGCATAAAGTTCGCGCCTGGTCGTATCTGTTGTCATGCGCGGATTATGGAAGGGGTGGCCCTCGATTGCTAACCTTTTTGCAGAGAGCGGTGGTGGCAGGCTTCAGGCTGATCGAGAAGGTCCGGCGCTTCCCAGGTCGATAATCTGATCGGCTAACGCGATGACGTCCGGACGGTGTGCAACGCTGATCGTGGTAACGCAAAGTTTCGAGATATTGGCGAGGACGCGCCTCTCTGTTTGAACGTCAAGGTGACTGGTCGCTTCATCGAGAAACAGAACCTTCGGTGCACGGTAAAGGGCTCGGGCCAGCATGAGTCGCTGGATTTGTCCGCCAGAAAGACCGGTGCCCGCCTCACCGATCAGTGTTTCCAATCGCATTGGCAGCGCCTGAATGTCGCTCCAGACCTCCGCCTGGACTGCCGCCAGCCGTATGCGGGCCAAATCGGGAGTCGGCGAAAACGCTGCAATATTTTCCCCGATCGTTCCCTGGAAAACCTGGTCGCCCTGCAGTACACACGCGGTCTGCGCGACCAGCGCCTGCGGGTTCCACAATCCCAGCTCGACGCCGTCGATCAGAATATGGCCGGCAGTGGCCTCCAGGTGGCCCGCGAGAAGCCGCAGGAGCGTCGTTTTGCCACAGCCTGACGGACCCCTGATGACAACGTGGGTACCGGCCTCGATGTGACAAGCAAAGTTGCGGATTACGGGTTTGCCATCTGCGTAGGCGAAGCCAACCTCAGCTGCCTGCATGTTGCCCACCAATGCGCCAGTGACTGCGCCGGCAGGTCCGGTGGGCACCGGTGCTGCACTCAGGATGTCCAGAATCCTGTGCGTGTGAACCTGAAGTTGTGCGAATCGCTGCAATTGTTCGATGACAACCACCATCGCGCCGGCAACGCGTGCGCGCATCGCAACGAACGCAAACAGGACCCCAAGCGTAATCTCTCTGTCTATTATTCCGCTGATACCGACCGCGAGAAAAAGAATCTGTTCGCTTGAATTGATGAATGCAGTACCGACCGTGCGAACGATCGATAACCGCCCTTGACGGACACCGGTTGCAGTTGCAGCAAGAAAGCTTTGTTGCCAATGCAGGCGACGCACGACGCCCAGTCCCAGGCAGCGGACGGTATCGAATGCTCGTAGCGTTTCCACGAGCGACGTACTCTCGGCGGCGCGGTGGATTAACTGTTGCTGACTGAGTCTCAGGCTGGCCGGAATCAGTGCTGCCGTTAGCAGCATGGACAGCGCTAACCCGCCGATGGAGACCATTGTCAGGCGCGGACTGTAGAAGAACATGATGACGATTGTCGAGATGAGCACAGAGAATTGCACGACGGCGCTGACACCGTGCGTGGTGATCACTTCACGGATCGGCGTCAACGACTGCAGCTTCGACATCAGGTCTCCAACGTGGCGACTTGTGATGAATTCGACCGGTAATCCCAGCAGGTGATTCATGACTCGAACCGTGCTGTCCGTCGCCAGTCGGGTTCCAGCATATAGTGCGATCCAGCTACGCAGACCTTCCAGTATGAGTGCTGCGAGCATGACGAGCGCAAGTCCTGCCAGGCCGCGATAAAGCCACCTGCGATCCTGACCGAGAACCACTTCGTCGATAAGCACCTGGGTTGCTATGGCGGGAACCAGTGACAGAAACTGCGTTACAAAGAGCAGAAACAGCATCAGCGCGAGATAGCGACGGAGTTTGCCGAAACTGCCGACGATCTGGATGAAACCGAGTTTCCGTTGGTTCGCCTGCGGTCGAAAATTCTGGCCGGGTACAAATTCCAGGGCAACGCCCGTGAACGCCTCGTCGAGTTCCTGTGGGCTGACCTTGCGGCTCCCGCTCGACGGGTCGTGAATCTGCCATTGGCGCCTGCGTCCGGTTACCAGCACGACGAAGTGATTCATGCGCCAATGCAGTATGGCGGGCAGCTTCAGCTCGCCTAACTCCTCAATCGAAAGCCTGACCGGCCGCGCGATCAGGTCTAGCGCCTGCGCGGTTGCAACCAGCTCCTGGAAAGTCGCACCCAAGCCCGACAGGCGGCTGCCGGCACGGAGCGTTTCCAGGCTAATACTTTTGCCGAAATAACCGGCAATCATTGCCAGGCAGGCCAGCCCACACTCCGCCCGTTCCTGCTGCAGGACAACCGGCACAGCGTGTCGTCCACCGAGCCGCAGCAAGTCAGGCACCGGTACCTTTTGATACATCGATCGAGTTGCCAGATAACGAACGCAGCAACCATTCGTATAATTTCAGGCGCTGTTGAATGACGTCAGCGCGGAACGATATCCCCGGCTGGAGCGGCCATTCCACGCCACCTGATTCGACAACGACGTCATTGAGTTGCGCCCTGATTTCAAAAACCGGCCCTGCGACCTGCAACGGCACTTTAATTTCGCGCGGCAGCAGGGCAACCCCGGAAATCGATGTCACCGTGGCGCTAAAGGTGCCGAACACCTGTTGTGGATAGGCATCAAGCCTGATCTCAACAGGCTGTCCCGGGTGCAGCAGCCGGGCGCCCGCCGTCGATACATACAGCCATGCCTCCATGTGTCGCCCGGGACGGCGCAGCTTGGCAAGTACCTGACCCCGGGTTACAACCATGCCGGGCTGAACCAGGACGTGGGCTACCTGTCTTCGGTCGGGTGCGCGGTAGTCGCCGGCAACCTGTTGCGCGGTGTGTGCTATTTCGCGTCGAATCTGTTCCGTATCAATCTGAAATTGAATTTCGTCCAGCGCACTCTGGTCGTGCAGAGCCTGTTTAGACTGGTGTAAAACGCGCGCCTCCTGTGCGAGTGCCACGTCGCGCTGAGAATTATCGGCGACAGCTGCCTGCGCAGTTAATATCGCAACACGTTCGGCATCGAGCGCATCGCGGCTTGCATGACCGTTGGCCGTCATCAATCGCCAGCGTGCCAGCTGGCGTTCCCGAACAGTGAGTGCCATTTCGAACGCCTGCAGGCGCGCCCGACCGAGATCGCGCTCCTGCTCATTCGCTGCCAGCGACTGTTCCAGCAGGGCCATCCGGTCTGACGACATGGCCAGATTGCGTTGATAGGCTTGTTCGCGAAGGGCAAGCTCTTTTCGCAGTGACCGCAGCGTCAGTGCTGGCAGCGGCCGGTGCTGTATCGAGGCGTCGCCACCGGCCACCGTCAGCATGAGTTCGCCGGCTGCGACTATCGTGCCGGCGTTTATGAGGACCTCACGCACGCGACCGGAGTCCGTTGCAACAACATCAATCAGGCCGCCCTTTGGCATCAGGACACCAATAGCCCTCGACCGTTGCGGTACTTCGACCAAGGTTACGGCAACAACCAGCGCCATGACGATTACGCTTCCCAGGAGTACAGCGTAGGCTGCCGATGGCGGGACGACGATCGTAACTGCGCCAAACAGTCGATAGCCCGCTGCGTCTATCGCGGATTCACGAAAAAGCGATTGTTGAGCGTTGCGCCTCGCAACATCCTTCTGCACTGACCTGCACCTGCTTACATTCCGGCGCTCGAAGTGCAGCACGTCACGCCTTCGCAATCGATTTGCCAATTGCTCCAGTTTTCGCAGTTTCGTCTTCCATGGCCGGTCGATGCGCCGGAAACCATCGCCCTGGTGCAGAACAATGCGTTAATCTGTTCCGCGTAAGTAACAGCCAGAGAATTCAGAAACGAGCGCCATGAATATCCGCGACTATGTACAACTCATCGACGATGCGTCTGTTTACGACGTGGCGAACATATCGCCGCTGGAACTGGCGAACAATCTGTCGGCGCGTCTTGGCAATCACATTCTGATGAAACGAGAAGATTTGCAGCCCGTTTTTTCCTTCAAACTACGCGGCGCGTACAACAAACTTTCGAGTCTCTCCGAAGCGGCCGTTTCTGCGGGAGTGGTATGCAGCTCCGCTGGCAACCACGCGCAGGGTGTCGCACTTGCCGCCAGGCGACGAAATGCCAGGGCGGTCATCGTGATGCCGATTACGACGCCGTCTATCAAGGTCGACGCTGTCGAGGCGCTGGGTGGCGAAGTTATTCTGCATGGTGACAACTACGACGAGGCTTTTGCCAGGGCCAAGGAAATTGAAACGGCCGAAGGCCTGACATTTATTCACCCGTTTGACGATCCCGCCGTAATAGCGGGTCAGGGCACAATCGGCCGCGAGCTGTCTGAGCAGATGGACGATCACGTGGCAGCGGTATTTGTTCCCATCGGGGGCGGCGGACTCATTGCAGGAATCGCAGCTTATTTGAAGCACAGTCGACCGGGTCTGAAAATCATCGGGGTGGAGCCCGAGGACTCGGCCGCAATGCGCGATTCTCTGCGGGCGGGAAAACCTGTGACCCTGGATCATGTCGGCTTATTTGCCGACGGGGTTGCGGTTAAGCGCGTTGGCAATGAAACGTTTCGACTTTGCCAGGAATTAGTGGACGAAATCGTCACCGTTGATACGGATCAGATTTGTGCGGCCATAAAGGACGTTTTTGAGGACACCCGATCGATCGTTGAGCCGGCGGGCGCCCTGGCAGTTGCGGGCGTAAAAAAATACGTCGCGGAGCACGCCGTTGCAGGCGAATCTTTTGTCGTCATCAACTGCGGGGCGAACGTCAATTTCGATCGGTTGCGACATATCGCCGAACGCGCGGCAATTGGCGAGCAGCAGGAGATGCTGCTGGCCGTAGAGATATCGGAAGAGCCCGGGAGTTTCCGCCAGTTTTGCGAGGCCATCGGCCGGCGCGGCATTACCGAGTTCAACTATCGATATAATGACGCCAGGAAGGCGCACATTTTTGTCGGCGTGCAATTACGACACGGCGCTAAGGAACATGCCGGATTGCTGCAGAAGCTGGCCAGGCTCGGTTACCTTGTAGTCGATTTAAGCGACAACGAAATGGCTAAACTGCACATCCGGCATATGGTCGGCGGCAATACTACGGGTATCGAAAATGAACGGCTGTTTCGCTTCGAATTTCCCGAACGTCCCGGCGCGCTGCTGGACTTTCTGCAGGCCGTGAGTACTGATTGGAATATCAGTTTGTTTCACTACCGCAATCATGGTTCCGATCACGGCAGGGTCCTTGCAGGAATACAGGTGCCTGAAAATGAGTCGCAGGAACTGGAAGCACACCTCGCAGAGCTCGGCTACGAGCACTTCGAAGAAAGTGATAATCCCGCCTACACGATGTTCCTGGCGTAACAACGCGTGGTCCGGCCGTGCCGCTGAATACTACGCTCGTCTGATTTCGCCGCGGCGGGCGCGGACTGAGTTTCAGCTCTACCGAACCGGGCGGCAAAGCCGCTCGATCAGTCGCGGTATGATCGGTCGATTCTGTCCAGCTTCCGCAACAAGCCAGGCCAGGCAAGCTCGCCGCCCATACCGCGCGTAACCAGTTCGACCTGCGCCTTAATTCCGGCAACGATTGCAGCATCGACTTCGAGCAATGCGACCCCCGCTGATTGCGCAGCGAGCTGCGTCTGACAGGCGGTTTCTAGCACATACATGAACAGAAACGCATCAGCAATGCTGCCACCGACAGTCAACAAGCCGTGGTTGCGCAGGATCAGGAAGTTGCTGGCACCGAGATCCGCTACCAGCCTTGGTTTCTCGTCCTCGTTTAAAGCGATGCCTTCGTAGTCATGGTAGGACAGTGACGCATAGGGCAATAGTGAAATCTGCGACAGCGGCCGCAGTCCGTTTGCCTGTGCAGATACGGCCACACCGGCCTTCGTATGCGTATGCAAAACACAGCCTGCATCGGCACGTGCTGCATGGATTGCGCTGTGAATCGTAAAGCCTGCGGGATTAATTACGTACGGCGTATCTGACACGATCTGTCCGTCAAGGTCGACCTTGACCAGGGTACTGGCCGTCATCTCTTCGAACATCAATCCGTAGGCATTGATCAGGAAGTGCTCATCAGGGCCAGGCACGCGTGCCGAAATATGCGTAAACACGAGGTCGTCCCAACCGAACAGAGCGATCAATCTATAGCAGGCGGCAAGGTCAACCCGTACCGCCCACTCCTCATCGCTTACCTCGCCCCTGGCCGAAAATTGATCTGGCGTTACAGTCATATCGAAACTCCTCGCTGGCTTGTCGGCGGCTTCATTAAAACGGCCGCTGGTCGGTTACCGGTGAAACGTATTTTTCGTCATATCAAGCAATCTTATGCCTATTTTATTGCAACTATTCGGCAACTCGCCGCATCCAACGAATAGTCCCGTCAGGAACGGGAACCGGGTTATCTGACCTGAGCTCGTCTCATGTCAGGGTGGCAAACGAAGCAATTAAATCTCCCAAAGGTTTTGTTTCGTAACTTGAACGGTGGCTTCGGCCACCGTTTTTTTTTGCTGACAGATACCTCCCTGCGACCGCACTGATACGTTGGCCTTAAGCTCTGCTAGACTGCGCCCTCTAATAAGAACAAGGAGAACACGATGCGTCTTGTGCAAATCCTGTCTGATGTTAACTGGCTTGCAGTTCTGGTCGCTACGATTGTTGCCTTCATGCTCGGTGGTCTTTGGTATTCAAAGGTGTTGTTTGGCAATACCTGGATGAAGGAAATCGGACTGACCGAGGAAGCAATTAACAATGCCAATATGCCGCGCACCTTCGGCACAACTTTTGTTTTGCAGCTAATAGCAGCCGTGGCCATGTCGGCATTAATTGGCAATGACGGCAGCTGGCTGACCGGGCTGCAAACCGGCCTGTGGGTAGGCCTGTTCTGGATAGCAACCGCCTATGGCGTTACCTACCTGTTTGAACAACGCACGTTTCGACTCTGGCTAATCAACGCCGGCTACTATGTCGTGCTGTACGCGGTCATGGGAACCATCATCGGTGCCTGGGCATGAGCATGGGTGGCATGCAAGGATTGCTCGTGTACTACCACATTTCTTTCAGGCGCTCGGCGACTGCAATTCTTTTATCGGAGCGTGGCTGAAGCTGGCTCGTCCCGTCGCGCCTGCCACGGAACGCCGCGTCCATGGTTGCCATCAGCTGCTCAGACATGAACCTGCTGCGCGCACCGTAAACGTGTTTATCCCCGTCCCTGCGCTGCTGGGTGACGTGGTAGCGCAGCGGCGCAATCAAGGTCAGTGACTCCCTGGCACGGGTCATGGCTACGTATAACAGGCGGCGTTCTTCGTCGATGAGTTCAGGCTTGCCGGTAGCAAACTCGGACGGAAAATTACCGTCCGAAAAATTCAACAGGTAGACAGCGTCCCATTCCTGACCTTTCGCAGAATGCACTGTCGACAGGATCAGGTAGTCTTCATCGAGAAACGGGTCCCCTGCCAGGTCGCCGGCCGCCGCTGGTGGATCCAGCGTTAGTTCAGTCAGGAAACGCTCGCGAGTTGCATACTTCCCGGAGATTTGCTCCAGCTGTTCCAGATCAGCCTCACGGGTTTCCAGCCCGTCATAAAGACGTTCCAGGTGCGGGTGATACCAGCGACGCGCGGCCGTCACATCCGTTTGCCAGGCGTGTTCATCACGTTCCACCGCGGCTAACGTCCGCATCAGGTTACAGAAGCCCGCCCAGTCGTTGCGGGTTGCCGCCGGCGGTGTGAATTGTGGCAACGATTCAAAAGTAAAACTGTTGACTGCCAGATAGTCAAAACACTTCCCGGCATTGGCAGGTCCCATGCCAGGTAAGAGCTTGAGCACGCGAAAAGCGGCTACTTTATTTTTCGGGTTGTCGCCCCATTTAAGTATCGACAGCAGGTCTTTTACATGGCCGGCTTCGAGGAATTTCAGGCCGCCGTATTTTACGTAAGGAATGTTTCTGCGTACCAATTCAATTTCAAGGCGATCACTATGATGTGAGCCGCGAAAAAGGACGGCCTGTTCTTTCAGTTGAGTCCCCTCTTCGCGGCTCGCAAGAATTGCCTCGACCACGTATTCTGCTTCGGCGTCTCCGTCTTCGACCGTTACGTAGACAGGTTTGCCACCGCTTTTCTTTTCAGAGAACAGGTTCTTTTTGTACTGTCGGGTGCTTTCTGCGATCAGGCAGTTGGCGCTATCGAGAATCGCCTGCGTCGACCGATAATTTTCTTCCAGGCTGATGATCCTGGCCGACGGCATGAACTGGTCGGGGAATGACAGAATATTCTCAACTTCGGCGGCACGAAAAGAATAGATCGACTGCGCGTCGTCACCAACGACCGTTACGCCGGAACCGTCCGGCCGGATGGCATTCAGGATGTTCGACTGCAAGACGTTGGTATCCTGATATTCATCGACAAGAATATGATCGAACCACGACCCTAATTCTTCGGCGAACTCTTCGTCTCCCACCAGGTGGCTCCAGTAGAGCAACAGATCATCATAGTCCAGCGCCTGACAGCGCTGTTTGTACTCAACGTAGAATCGAAACAGTTGCCGCAACTCAGTTTCCCAATCCGCACACCATGGGTAGGTTTCAGCCAGGGATTCCGGCAATGATTTTCCGGAATTGACGCAGCGCGAGTAGATTGCCAGACAGGTATCTTTTTTAGGGAATCGCCGCGACTTGCGGGACAGGCCATGCTCGTGCCGAACGACATCAATCAAATCGGCGGCATCACCGCGATCCAGAACTGAAAATCCGGGATCCAGGTCAAGGTTGTGCGCATACCGCCGCAACAAACGGTTGGCAATCGAATGAAACGTACCCGACCACGTCAGCACATTGCCGCTGGCCGGCGCGTTGGTTTCCCCGCGTAGTGCCTGCCGCACGATGGTTTCAACACGGCGTGTCATTTCCTGCGCGGCGCGGCGCGTGAATGTCAGTAGCAGTATTCTTTCCGGGTTTACGCCCTGGATGATTAGGTGCGCTACGCGGTGAGCAAGTGTCATTGTCTTGCCGGTCCCGGCGCCGGCAATGACCAGCAGCGGGCCCGCTCGTACGCCGCCATCATTCACGAGCTGGCCATGCGTGGCAGCCTGTCGCTGCGCCGGATTCAGGCGGCCAAGGTAGTCATTCTGAATTTCTGCTGCTTCACCCATAGCTGGGTTTTTATACAGTACTGGTTTTATTTACACAACGTTTGCGGCCGCTCCATGCAAAAATCGCTCTGCCTCAAGCGCCAGCTCGAGCGGTCGTTCGAAGTGCACCATGTGTCCACAGCCGGGTATGGTCACAGTCTGATGATTGCGAAACGGGTGCGCCGTAACTTGAGGATCGATGAAGCCTTTTGCCGCCGCGGTGAAATCCGTGTTCTCACCGACCACCAGCAGTACCTGCGCAGACACGTTTTCCCAGCATGCGATCGATTCGGCGCGGCGGTATTGCACAGCGTTTGGCAGTTTGTGCGCGGGATCGGCACGCAGCACGATCTCGCCGTTGTCATCCGTATAAGCCCACTCATGCGCGACGAATAGCGCCTTGTCGACGCTCATTTCAGGCGCGCGGCTTATTATTCGATCCGCCAACCCGGCATACGACGAGTAGCGTGAGTAGGTCGGTAATGTGCGCATGCGGGTGATCCACCGCCTGTAATTTTCGGGTGCGTTTGCGGGGTCGCTGTCTGCCAAGCCGAAACCTTCGACATTCACGAAGTTCAGCACCCGGTCGGGAAATATGCCCGCATAGAGCCCGGCGATGTTCGCACCCATGCTGTGACCTAACAGATTTACCGGTTTATCCGGCTGGTAATGCTCCAGGAGCAGATCGAGATCTGCCAGGTAGTCGGGAAACCAGTAGCTGTCGCATCGATGGTGAGACCTGCCGAAACCGCGCCAGTCCGGGGCGACGACTAACCAGTCCTCCTGTAATGCGTCGACGACAAACTGAAACGACGCCGCGCAATCACCCCAGCCGTGCAACATCATCACCAGCGGACTGCTTGCGTCCCCCCATTCCAGGAGATGGTACCTGACGCCGCGAATGTCCAGCCATGTCGAGCGGGCCGCCCGTGCGGCATCATATTTTTGTGACTCTGTCATTTGCTGCCAGCCGCTCTTTGGCTCATGCTAGAGCAGTCGTGTATAAACCAATACATTCTCAACCATGAATTACCTGTAGTACAGGCCACGGCGGCTAATGACATTTGAGATCGCACTCGTCTTAGGCATTCTGGCCATCTCGCTAATACTGTTTGTTAGCGAAGTCATTCGAATGGATCTCGTTGCACTGCTGGTATTGTGCTCACTGGCAGTCACCGGCCTCGTTACCACCAATGAGGCTTTCGCAGGTTTCTCCAACAGCGCCGTAATCACCGTCTGGGCGATGTTCATTCTCAGCGAAGGGCTCACTCGCACCGGAATAGCGGACATTATCGGCCGCCAGGTCATGCGGCTCGCCGGCCGGCGCGAGATTGCGATGATCATCGTCATAATGATCACAGCCGCAGTCTTATCCGCTTTCATGAACAACATCGGCGTTGCGGCACTCATGCTGCCCGTGGTGGTTGAAGTTGCGAGGCGCACGCGAATTCCACCGTCCCGCCTACTCATGCCGCTGGCGTACGCAACTCTGCTCGGCGGCCTGATGACCATGATTGGCACCCCGCCAAACCTGCTGATCAGTGAAGTGATGGCGCAGAACGGCTATGCGGCCTTCGGGCTTTTTGATTACACACCGATTGGCGGCGTCATTATGGTCGTGGGTGTGATTTTCGTGGCCTTTGTCGGTCGCTTTTTATTGCCGCGAATAAAGACCGATCGTGGTCGCCACCAGAGTCAGCGCAGTTTGCGCAATCGTTACAAACTGCAGGAACGAACGTTCATGCTGCGTGTGCCGATGGAATCGATTCTCGTGGGCAAAACGTTGAGCGAAACACGTATTGGTTCTGCCACCGGGCTGATCATTCTGGCGCTGACCCGCTACGGTCGCAGCGAGGCATTACCCGGTCGGCAAACCGTCATTCGCGGTGGCGACGGCATATTGGTGCAGGGTCGTGTCGATCAGTTCAAAGAACTGCAGCGCTGGAGCGACCTCGTCATCGAGCGTGAAGCGCCGGTGCTTAAGTCAATGGTGGCCGCCAAGATTGCCTATGCCGAGGTCGATCTCGCTGACGGTTCACCGCTGGTCGGCGAACTGATTCGTCACGCAGGCTTCAGAACGAGATTCAATATCAGCGTAGTGGGTGTCTTTCGACGTAGCAAATATCGGCTGACGAACCTGGCTTATGTGCCACTGCGCGCCGGTGACAGGATCCTGGTACAGGGAGAAACAGAAGCTATTGCCGAGCTGGAGAAATTTGCCGACTTCAGCGCAGTACGCCCCTTGACGGAAGAACAGCTGAGCGAGCAGTACAACACGGAAGAGCGCATGTTCGTGGTCAGGCTGCCCAAATACAGCGACCTGGCAGAGGCAACGCTGGAGAAAAGCCGGCTTGCCGATGTGTTCGATTTTCGAGTGGTCGCAGTGTTCCGCGATGGCAACCTGAAGGTAATGCCGCGTGGTGATGAGGTACTGGAAGGTGGCGACCTGCTGCTGATCGAGGGGCAGCATGAGGACCTGGATGTCCTGCGTGGTCTGCAGGAACTTGATGTCGAAACGAAAGTGACGGCGAATCTGGGCTCGCTGGAGTCGGAACGCCTGACGTTGATGGATGCAACGCTCGATCCACGCTCGAGCCTGGCCGGCACAACCGTTGGCGAGCTTAATTTTCGCGAACGGTACGGCATAGAACTTGCTGGTATCTGGCGCGAAGGTGGGCCGATTGGCGTCGATCTTGCAGAAGAACGCCTGCAGGTGGGCGATGCGCTCCTGATGCTAGGGCCACGCGACAGACTGCAGCTCCTGAGCGACGATTCGGATTTCCTGATCCTTACGCCGTTAGGCCAGGACCCGCCCGATACGCAGCGGGCGCCACTGGCTGCCTTCATCATGCTGGCCGTCGTCCTGAGCGTGATGGCCGGCTATGCGCCCATCTCGGTTGCGGCAGTGGTCGGCGGCAGCATCATGGTGCTGACCGGGTGCCTGACAATGGAACAGGCCTATCGCGCGATCGACTGGCGCGCAATATTCCTGATCGCCGGAATGTTGCCACTCGGCACCGCAATGCAGCAAAGTGGCGCTGCGGCCTACCTCGCCGATCAGGTCATGCTGCTGCTTGGAGAATCGGGACCCTGGCCGGTGATCGCCGGTCTGTACGTGCTGACGGCCATGGCAACCATGATTATTCCGACCGCCGCCCTGGTGGTGCTGATGTCGCCCATCGTCCTTTCTGCTATGGCGGAAATGGGCCTCGCCCCGGAAACCGCGATGATGGCGGTCGCCATGGCAGCTTCCGCCAGTTTCACCAGCCCGATATCTCATCCGGCAAATATTCTCGTCATGGGTCCCGGCGGCTATCGGTTCGTCGACTATATAAAAGTCGGCGTACCGCTGACCATCGTCGTATTTATCACCGTCATGTTCCTGTTGCCGGTGCTGTGGCCGTTAACCGCGGCTTCGCCGTAGCGGGCAGGCCCCGCCTCAGGGAACAATTACCGTCGAACCCGTGGTTTTACGACTTTCGAGATCCTTGTGCGCCTGTGCGGCGTCCTTCAGCGCATAGCGTTGATTAATGCTGATTTTCACCGTGCCGTCACCGATGACACCAAACAATTCATCTGCCGCAGCCTTAAGTTCGGCGGGCGTGCCTATGAAGTCAAAAAGAATCGGCCGGGTCAGAAACAACGAGCCTCTTTTCGCGAGCTCGACCGGCGCTACTGGATCAACCGGCCCGGTCGCATTGCCAAAAGTCACCATCACCCCGTGCGGCCTTAGCGAGTCAAGCGACGCCATAAAGGAGTCTTTGCCGACGGAGTCGTAAACCGCTGCCACGCCTTCTCCTCCGGTCAGTTCGCGCACGGCAGCCGCGATATCAGGATTGTCGGCCATGATGATGTGGTCACACCCGTTTGCGCGGGCGAGTTCGGCTTTCGCCTCTGTGCTGACTACGCCAATTACCGTTGCCCCAAGCGATTTGGCCCACTGGCTCGCGATCGAACCGACGCCGCCCGCTGCGGCATACAGCAATACCGAATCCCCGGGCTGTACTCGATAGCTGCGCCTCAGCAAGTACCAGGCCGTCAGGCCTTTCAGGAAGGTAGCCGCCGCCTGCTCATCAGAAACACTGTCGGGAATCGGGACGCACTGCCATGCGGGAAAGTTGCGACATTCCGTATAGGAATCCGCAGGACGTCCCGTATAAACCACGCGGTCGCCTGGTTTGACTTCGGTTACCCCGGGACCGACGGCATCGATGATTCCGGCCGCCTCGCTGCCCAGTCCGGTCGGCAATTCCATAGGGTAGAGTCCACTGCGATGATAGGTGTCAATAAAATTCAGCCCGATGGCGGTATGTCGGACGCGCGCCTCTCCTTCGCCAGGCTCTGCCAGCTCGACGTCTTCAAGCTGCAGCACTTCCGGCCCGCCGTATTCGTGAATTCTGATTGCTTTTACTTTCATATCGCCTGCCATCCTGTTCAGTGAGCACGCAGAATAGCGAAGCCCGAGCCGAAAGATAAGTACGCTGTTACTACATCGTCCCGGCACGTAGAATTCCAACCATGAAAAAGGTCGTCATTATCGGTGCCGGACACGCGGCCGGACAATTGGTCGCATCACTTCGACAGAAGAAATTTTCAGGCGAGATTACGCTGCTTGGCGAGGAACCGTGGTATCCGTACCAGCGACCGCCGCTATCAAAAAAGTTCCTGGCCGGCGCTATGCCTGCCGAACGCCTGTACGTAAAGCCGCAAAATTTTTACGACGACGATCCGAATGTTCACGTGATCATCAACACGCGGGTCACCGCGATAGACCGCAACAACCAGTCGGTGCAAACAGATTCCGGACAGGCATTCGACTATGATTTCCTGATCATCGCCACTGGCAGCCGTCCGAGAGAGCTGGCGTTGCCCGGCGCCGAGCTGGATGGTGTGTTTTACCTGCGGGGAATCGATGATGTGAATGCCATTCGATCGCGGCTCGATGCGCGCCGCCGGGTCGTCATTATTGGCGCAGGTTATATCGGACTTGAGGTTGCGGCGGTCGCCGCCGGGCTCGGGCACGACGTTTCTGTCGTTGAGATGGCTGATCGGGTCATGAGCCGGGTCGTGTCACCGGAGGTATCGGCATTCTACCAGGACGTGCATGCAAGAAATGGGGTGTCATTGCGGCTGGCGACCGGCGTGAAAGCATTGGCTGGTAGTGACTGTGTTAACGGGGTCGTCCTGGATTCCGGCGATACACTGCCCGCCGACATCGTCATCGTTGGTATCGGTATCGTTCCCAACACCGAGCTGGCCGCCGAGGCAGGACTGGAAACTGACAATGGGATTGTCGTCGATGATTGCTGCCGGACATCCGATCCGAACATATTCGCAGTTGGTGATTGTACCTGGCACCCGAACGCAATTCTGGGTCGCAGCATCAGGCTGGAATCCGTGCACAACGCGCTGGAGCAGGCCAAGACTGCGGCATGCAACATTTGCGGCGAAGAACTTCACTATGGCCAGGTACCCTGGTTCTGGTCCGACCAGTACGACCTGAAGTTACAAATAGCGGGACTGTCGCAAAATTACGATGAGGCGGTCATTCGCGGCAGCATCGAGCAACAGTCTTTTGCCTGCCTTTACCTGGCATCCGGCCAGCTAATTGCTATCGACGCCATCAATCGGCCCAAGGATTTTATTCAGTCGAAAGCACTGATTGCCAATCATGCGCGGATTGATCCGTCGCTGCTGGCGAATGCAGAAACCGAACTTAAGGATATGCCTTACTCAACCGCGGACTAACTGCTCGATTACTGTGACGCAGCCTGGACGGGCAATGCCATTGTCAGGTTTCCGGTCATGGAAACGGGGCCGGTTTGCACAGAATAGGCACGCGCTGTGAGGGTTTCGACAGCTTCGCCGGTTAGATCGGTGAACTCCCCGCTACCACCGGTCAGTCGTCCTGTACCCAGGGAACCAGGCCCCGCAGTCGTAATTCGATTATAGGTGCCACGCCAGTTGTCCCCGGAGCTCCAGCGCGCCGGAATGACCACGTCACGAATGTAGGACCAGAAGTTTTCGGTCTGATCAATGACAAATGTCCCCCTGCCGGGAAGGTATACGTGCCAGATACTGTTGGTCATCGCTGCGCCGCGAATCAGCTCTGTCTGCTCCGACCGTGTGGAAAACTTGATGCCTAATCCGACGGGGACACCGCGACTATTTTGCAGCTCTGTAACCCACACCTCTGAATCGGCGATGGAAGCCTCCCACAATTCGCCAACCCGCTCAGGAAATGGCTGCACTGTGGACTCGCCATTATTGGTGTACAGGAGTCCGTCGCCAGGCACTGCTGAGAATGAAAGGTCCATTACGCGAGCATCTGTGACAGCAATCGGCGAAACCGACGCCTGCGCAACAAATGGATTGTAGTAAAGACCGGCCAGAAACAGGAAAGCGCCAATTGCAACGCCGATCAGGAGCGTGAGCAGAAACTTCATAGCATGTCTCCGTCTGTTTCTTCATCAATATCGCCAAGCGGGGCAACCAGTATGGTCTGCAGTTCAATCTGACCCTGTGATTCTTCGTTACCGGCTTCGCCGGCAATAAACTGTTCGCGTACCGAACCGGTAAGTTCCTGGAAATCCCGGGTACCTGCGCGCAGCTTGCCGTCACGATAGCCCTCTACTGAAGGGGACAATTCCATCTGGGCATAAATCGTGCCTCGCGCCGGCAAGTGCAGCGCCCACTCGATGAATGGCCCGGTTTCCTCCGTTGAGCTCGCCAGCCGGCTGGCGACGCCGACAACGGCGTTGTTTCTGTTGCGGACTTTGAACAGCTCCGCTTGCATATCTCCCAGCAGCTCTTCGCCAGGCCATTCGAGGCCTGCCGGTATACTGCCAACGGACCCGGACAACCCGACCAACAGGCGGTCGCGGGGAAGGTTAATACGGAACACCTCCAGATTGCCGCCGTTCGGCTGCACATCAATCAGGGATCGCTCCCGATGCAGGTCGACGGCCGGCGCGAGGTAGACCGTCGCCCCGGCACCGACAATGCCGAGAAAAACACCAATAATTAAGGTCTTAAACAATCCGCTCACCTGCAACCGGTCTGGCCATCCAGAAGATACACTTCGTTCGATGGCCAAGTTTAGTTAAATTGCCTGGCAGACTCATCATTGGGCGGACGAAATGTGACCTGGTGCACAAACCACGGCCATTCAACAGGCCCGGGTCCCGGTTTCGCTGCCGGCAGGGGCTTTACATATGACTCCCGCTGAAACGGCTGCGCGCGTACAATCCGCCGCATGCGTTCATGTCGTAGTTACATTATTTAATCATGCAGGCTATCTGTCTGTGGTCCGGTCCGAGGAATGTTTCTACTGCGCTGATGTACAGCTTTGCTCAGCGCAGCGACACGCGCGTTGTTGACGAACCGCTATACGGACATTTCCTGAGAGTTACCGGCACTCTTCATCCTGGTCGCGACGAAGTCCTCGAGAATGTGAATTGTGACGGCGACGCGGAAATGCAGAAGCTGCTGCGTGGTGATAACGGAGACTTCGACATACTGTTTATGAAACAGATGGCGCATCATCTCGTCGACATTGATCGATCGTTTCTCGAACAGACCAGCAATATTTTTCTGGTTAGGGATCCGCGCGAAATGTTGCCATCACTCACGATCCAGTTGCCGAATGCAACGCTTGCGGATACCGGACTGAAGATGCAGTGGCACTTGTTTGATTCGCTGCGGACGGCCGGGCAAGCGCCGACAATCATAGATTCCAGGGAGTTACTTCTGGATCCGCCGAGCGTGTTGGCGCAACTGTGTGCGGCGCTCCGAATTCAATACACCGATGACATGCTCAAATGGCCAACAGGCCCACGCAGTGAAGATGGAATCTGGGCGAAGCACTGGTATCACGCAGTCCATCAAAGCGACGGCTTCGCTCCGTACGTCGCGAAAACCGATTTTCCCGCACACCTGGAAGGGCTGCTGGCAGAATGCAACCCCTGGTATGAAAAGCTCTTCGAATATTCAATTCGCGCTTCGCGCGCAAATTAGGCTGGAGGAATAGTGCAAAAACCCGATCCAAGAAACGCCGACATTGTCGTGCACGTCAACGGCAAACTGGTCGCCCGGGATGCAGCACGCATATCCGTTTTCGATAGTGCTGTGCAGGGCGGGGACGCAGTATGGGAAGGACTCCGCGTCTACAAAGGCAGGATAGCTGCTCTCGGCGAGCATCTGGAACGACTGCAAAATTCAGCGAAGACTCTGGCGTTTGCGCGAGTGCCCGATTCCGACGAAATTCGCGAGGCAATTTTTGCAACGCTGCAAGCAAATGGCATGACGGATGATGCCCACATTCGGCTTACGCTGACGCGGGGCGAAAAGATTACGTCGGGTATGAATCCAAAGCTGAATCAGTCCGGCTGCTCCCTGATTGTGCTCGCTGAATGGAAGCCTCCCGTCTACTCGGATGACGGCATAAGAGTTGTTACATCGACAATCCGCCGCAATACACCGCAATGCCTTGATTCAAAAATTCATCACAACAATCTCCTCAACAACATTCTGGCCGCAATAGATGCCAATGTTGCAGGCGTGGACAGTGCAGTGATGCTCGATGTTCATGGATTCATATCTGAAACGAATGACACCAATATTTTCCTGGTCCAAAAGGGCGAACTGGTGACGCCTTTCGCTGATGCCTGTTTACCCGGCCTGACTCGCCGCATGATCATGAAAATTGCCCGTGCTGAAAAAATTCCAGCCGCAGAGAAGAACCTTTCCCTTACGGAGCTGTATACCGCAGACGAGGCGTTCACGACCGGAACGATGGGCGAACTTACGCCGATTCTCGAGGCTGATGGCAGAATCGTCGCCAACGGTAAGATCGGCACGCTTACCCGGAGGCTGCAAACATTGCACCGCGAGTTTGCTTACGAAACCGGGGAACCGCTGCCCTTCGTCAGTTCACCCGACTAGCAGCAGCCCTGCTCGGAAAAGTACTGCTGAAGATATTCATCGAAACTGATTTCGTCGCTGGCTTCGATCTCTTCCTGACGTCGAATCGAGGAAGATGCCTCGTCAACATACAGCCCCAGGCGCGCGTCGCTTAATGGAGCGAGTTCACTGAAATATTCTTTGTGGCCCAGCGCACGATCCATCGCGAAATGATAGAAGCCCGTATTGGCCGTGCGCAGCTCATCCAGAATGCGGGCGGACGGCGTCGCCTCGGGATTCTCGACCAGCTCCAGCTGTGCGCTGACCGCCTGAACATATGAATCGCCGCCCTCGCCCCTGTCGATCACTTCGGCGATCGCACTAACGTCGGCGAATATTTCCCGGGCCCAGTCGTGGACGGCCACCGCAGCGCCATCCCGTATCAAGCGAAATTCCGGATCGCGACCTCGTTTGGCCGTTTCGCCGTGATTCCGGGAGGCTTCATTGGATGATTGCTCGTCGAGCGGCGGGCTTTCCTGCAGAAGGCAATAGACAAGAAAGGCTTCGACAAACCGCATTGCATTTTGATTGATGCCAACCGGATCGAACACATTCAGATCAAGCGAGCGGATTTCGACGTACTCGACCCCGCCGCGGCGCAACGCGGCCGTTGGCCGTTCACCCGACATTGCGACCCGTTTAGGTCGAATCGGACTGTAGTATTCATTTTCAATCTGTAATTGATTGGCGCTGAGCTGTCGATAACTGCCGTCAACTTTCACGCCTATTTTTTCGTACGCCGGCTCCGGGGTACAAATCGCACAAGTGAGATCACTGATGTACTCATCGACTGAATTTACCGAAATGTTGAGCCCGGCCTGGGTATTGTTGCTGTAGCCGAGGTCACTCATACGGAGAGACGTGCCATAGGGTTCATAATAGGTGCTGTCGTTAAAGCTTTTTAGATCCGTGTCCGCCTGCCCGATGAACGATTTGCAGAGGGCCGGCGACGCGCCGAAAAGATACAAAATCAGCCAGCCCATCCGCCGGAAGTTTCGCACCAGACCCATATAGGCGGCCGAGCGAAAATCTGCCTCCGGGGTGGTCGACTCCTCCAGCGCCTGGTACTGCGGCCAGAAATCTGCCGGAAGTGAGTAGTTGAAATGAACGCCGGCGATCGTTTGCATCCGGCGGCCATAACGATACCCGAGCCCGTTTCGGTAAACGGTCTTCATCCTGCCAACGTTGGAGGTGCCGAATTGTGCCAGGGGAATGTCTTTGTCGTCGGCCATCAGGCACGGCATGCTCGCAACCCACAGAAGTTCGTCATCCAGACGCGCATAGCTGAACTGATGAATCTCGCAAAGGACGCGGAGCGCTTCCCAGGTGCTCGAATATGCCGGCGTTACGAACTCCAGCAACATCTCGGAAAAATCGGTGGTAATGAATTTGTTGGTCAGTGCAGATCCCAGCGCGGTCGGATGCGGCGTTTGCGCTAACCCCCCGTCGGGCAATACCCGCAGTGATTCTTTCTCGATGCCCTTGAGTGAATGCGCAAGAATATCTGCGGAACCGCGTGCGGCCAGCTGTTCGATACGATTTTTTACCACTCGACTCAAACCGTCTTCTCCGGTTGGACATAAGGCCAGATCGACCAATCGGCGACTATACAGCGGCGACCGGAAAGTGCCAATTCACAGCTAGTCAGCCGGCACAAAACACTCGACGGCATACATTCGCTATAATGCCGACATCGTCCTTCCTGTCCGATTGGTTGCAGTTCAAGCGATGACAAATTGCATACGAATAATCGTTATCACCTGTGGACTCACACTGTTTAGCGATGCCTGGGCACTGCGCTGTGGCAATCGAATCATTCAGGAAGGCATGAGTGAAACACGTGTCATTCAGCTGTGCGGTGAACCCTATTCAACCCGGTTTCTGGGTTACGTATTGCGTCCTCATACCGTAAAACGTCCGTCCGGAATCGGTGGGCTGAGCTCGCAGCGACACGTCTATGCGGGGTTTCATGAAGAACTGGCAGTCACCGAAATGTTATTCAACTTTGGCCCACGAAAACTCATGCGCCTGATCCGTTTTGAAGGCGGCCGCCTGACCTATATCGAAACCGCGGGCTACGGGCACCGTCCGAAAGACTAGCAGTCAGCTTCGACTGAGTCACAATATTGTTCGTACCGACGGGGTATTATCCGGGTGAGCATTCTGACTTCACCACCGGGAGATTGCCGTTCCATGACTGATTCGAAAAAACGCCGCCTTAGAGACGCTGCTGTTGGCCCGGGCACCCTGATCAGCGAAAGTTGCAAGATCGAGGGGCGGATTTCGGGAACCGGTAATTTCATGATTAACGGGGAAGTCGATGGCGAATGCGACATCGAGGGATCCATTACTTTGGCCAGAAGCGGATACTGCAAGGGCATGTTAAAAGCAGCGTCCGTCATTATCGCCGGCACTATTGATGGCGACGTGGTCTCCGCAGGGCCGGTAGAAATCAGCAATACGGCCAACATCAGCGGCACCGTTACCGGTCAGGCAATCGCCGTTGCCGAAGGCGCCGTAGTCGAAGGGGTAATGAAGACGACCGGCAATGACGAACCACAAGGGTATGTGGAGAAACGGCAAGAGAAAACGGGCAAGTAGTTAGAAGTTTTCCGCAAAAATAGACATCTGGACCCGATTGTTCGCTGCTGCGATCATGTTCCAGGCACCGGCGCTCAGTCCGTCAGCGGCTGCCGGGTAGGCCATGACCGGGTCTGAATTGCCAATTGAAATAATCTCATAACGAATTTTTCCCCCTGAGCGGACATCTGCCAGCCGTATGAAATTGGCAAATGCAATCGATTGTCGCAAGCCGAATTCGTAAGCCTCACCTGGTGCAAAACCGATTTGATCACAACTTACAGCAGGCACATCTCCCGGCGCCAGTTGGTAACCATCGGTACCTGCAGCAATCATGCAGAAGTCCGCGACGTGACTTTCGATGCGCACGACGCCAGAAAAATTCAGCGTTGCAAGCCTGTCGTCAAGTTGCTCGAGCACAGCAAGCCGGCTGTCGCCCAGTGGTAGATCGTCAAACGCATACTGCGCACTCTGATTGGCACCCCACTCGAGACTTTCAAGCGTCGCAATATACATCGCCTCAATTGTCGCTTCGTAATTGTCGAATTGCTCACTGGCCTGCAAGATGCTGTTGGCATCACTGTCACGAAGTTGCGCCAGTTCCTGCTGAACCTGGGTGTATTGGCCTTGCAGGGCTTGCCAACTTTGTTCCCGTTGCCAGTAAAGCCACGCGAACACCATCGTTACAACAGTCAGAATCGCAAGTGAACCCAACAGGAACTGCGGTGGCCCATCCTGGTCGACCGACTCGACTTCCACGTCCTGCGGCTTTTCTGGCGGCCTGATTTCGTCGACTACCCGAGCGGCAATCGTTTCATAGCTGTCGAGCAAATCCCGACGTAGTACCGCTCTTTGTTGATTAAACAGGTCCTGAATCAGAAGTCGCAGATCCTGGTCCAGCATTTCCAGCGCGGGAAACTCGCCGCTGACCTCTGCCACAGTGGCATCCGCTGATTCGATTTGCTCCTGAGCATGGTCACCGCCGATAACGCGCAGGGATTTTAGAACTTTGGATACCTCGACGGGCTCGATTTGCTTGGGCAGCACACCGACTGCGCCGAGGGCGCGCGCCTGGCCGACGTAGAGCTCACCCTCCTGCGAGGTGTACATCATGATCGGAATCGTCGCTGTATCGGGATTATTCTTGATTGCAGATACGGCTTCGAAGCCGTCCATGCCCGGCATCAGGTGATCCATGAAAATGACATCCGGACGATGATCGTTCAGATAGTCCAGGGCATCCTCGGCGGACTCTGCCGTATCGACTTCTAGCTCGTGAGCCTCGAGCATGTTTTTCAGGACCACGCGCGCGGATCTGGAATCATCAACAATTAGCGCCGTCTTACTCACCGATCATCCTTGTAATACGAGTGCCGTAATTCTTTACAATCTGCCGGAAATCAGTCGAAATTGCACTGTTTCTCTGGTCTCCCGGCCTCCGATTATGTCACGGAACCTGTTCTTCCCCGCTGTCGAATATTTATGAATCGATCGGTCAGGATTGCAGTGCTAGAATAGCGCTACCCGGGGAAAAGGCTAGCAGCACGGTCGAATATATTGGATTTTCCTTTACCTCAATTCGCCGTCTATAAAAAAATAAAAACAGGTATTGGCCCCAGGCAACGCATTCACTGCGAATTTGCCTGAGCTGCTGGTGTCTGACTAACTATTATGGCCGGAAGAATTGTACCCAAGTATTTAATACTGTTGTCGACCCTGACGCTGGCCGGCACTGCCGCGATATTGACGCTTTTTTACGGTCAGTATCGTTGGTTAACCGCGGACATCGTAGCCAGTAGCGTCGAGCAACATGAAGAAACCCTTGCCGAGGGTTTCGAACGCAGCACGTTAATGCAGCTTGCCGATATTACGGACAGTATTGCAGATGCCGATGAACTCACTATCGAATCGATTCGCAGTATTCTTAATCGCGCTATCGCAGTGAACGAATCGTTAGTCGGGCTGCGATTTAATGATCAGGCTCAGATCGACATCACGTCAGGAGTGGTCGCCCAAACGCCAGGAGCGGGGTCGACAATCTGGACAAGCAGCCAGCTGTTCGTGAGTCAGCCTGTCATCCGGGACGATGTAGAGATCGGCCAACTTACAGGCAGCTTCGGGCTCGAATCGATCATTGCCCAAACAGAGACTTTTGAACAGCGATTGGTCGCGCTGGGTACCCAGGATCAGAAAGAGAGTCTTGTCTGGATTGGCGCCGGCGCGCTTGCCACTCTTACACTGTGCGCACTGGTCATCTGGATGGTCGCGAGAATGCAGGCGCAGCGCATTCATGCGCTCAAAGTTCAAGCCGAAAAACTGAGCGATTCCGATTTCGGTGAACCGCTTAAGGTTGTGCGTGACGATTTGCTGGGCGATCTTGCCGGTGTCTTTAATGACATGCGCGACAAGCTGCAACGCACGACGATATCTCGAGACTATGTCGACAGTCTGCTGGCGAGTATGAACGAGGCAATCATAGTTACCTCTGACGACGGCATGATCACTCGAATCAACGACGCCACGTCACGCATGCTGGGCTATTCGGACGATGAACTGGTCGGTCACCACATCGACCTGATCGTTGACCAGAAGAAGGGCAAAGCACTTGAGACAGGTTCCCAACTGGGCGTGCCGCGCGAAGCATTCCTGTTATCGAAGGCTGGCGAGCGCATTCCTGTCTCCTACACAAGTTCGGCAATTGAATCCGATGCCGGCACCAGCGGAGACAGAATTTACGCAGCGCAAAATATTTCGGAGCGCCGCAAGGCCGAGCAAAGAATTCGATACCTGGCAAGAATTGACGCGCTGACAAAGATTCCCAATCGCATGCAGTTCCAGCACCTGTTGCAGCGTGCTATCGCGCGGGCCAAGAAGAAGAATCGCACTATCGGGCTCTTCTATATTGACATCGATCATTTCAAGGACATCAACGATACGTTTGGTCATTTGGCGGGCGATGCCGCACTGGAAACCGTAGCCGACCGCCTGACGGCGGCACTACCTGTTGATTCGGTGATAGGCCGACTGGCTGGTGACGAGTTTGCGGTCATTGTCGACAAGCTGCATGACGGCATTGTCAACCGCGACGCACTGGATAAGTTTGCCCGATGTTTGCTCGACCAGCTCGCCGAACCGTTTAACGTTCAGGGCAACGAAGTGTTTATGACGGCCAGCATGGGCATTGCTCTATACCCGATTGATGCGCCGAATGTGATTGATCTGATCCGCAATGCGGATGCCGCTCTCTACCATTCGAAGAAAGCCGGCGGCAACGTTCATTCATATTACGTTCCGGAGATGAATGAGGCGGCGGTTGAACGTCTGATGACGAAAAGCAAGCTGAAACGGGCTTTTGAGCGCGACGAGTTGTTGGTTCATTATCAACCGAAGTACGACCTGCGAACCGGAGAAGTGTTTGGCGCAGAAGCACTCGTCCGCTGGGAGCTGCCGGAGCGTGGCATCATCTTGCCGTCGGATTTTATTCCCATCGCAGAAGAGACGAACCTGATCATCGAAATTGGCGAGTGGGTCCTTGATCGGGTCTGTGAAGATTTTAGGTATTGGCAGCGGTCCGTCTCGTCCGCCGGACGTGTCTCCGTCAACCTGTCGCTGAAGCAGTTGCGCCAGCCCAATTTCATTAGTCGTATCAGTGCAATTCTGCGCAGTTACGAAGTCTCGCCAACCTCTCTCGAGCTTGAAATTACAGAAACAACATTGATGGAGAACCCGACTCGTACGATCAAGATACTGAACCAGCTTTATTCGCTCGGACTGCACCTCGCAATCGATGACTTTGGAACCGGGTATTCGTCGCTTAGCGCGCTACAGCAGTTTCCCATCAGCACCTTGAAGATCGACAAATCGTTTGTACAGGATATTGCCGTCAGTGCGGATGATGCAACGATCGTCGGCACGATTATTCACATGGGTCAAAGCCTGCAAATGGACGTCGTTGCAGAGGGTGTGGAAACGGAGGAACAGTTGAACTATCTGCAATCCCTCAATTGCACCTATGTACAGGGGCTCCTGTTCGGCGACCCGATGAGTTCTGATAATTACCTCGAACTTTTACTGGCGCAGAAAGAAGGCACTGACAAATACAAAACACTGTTTGCATAAAACCGTATTGTTCTCATAACTAATTGTTTTTGCACGTACAAGACGCTTGACTTCACTCCTTCTTGGCGACGTGATTAAATAGCCCGGTCAAATTCGATTTTCGCTCCCACAGGTCAGAAGAAGACCACTTGGCCTAATACTAAAAGTCAGGACTATGAAAAATATAATTAAGATAGTGTGCACATTTGCAGTGATGTTCGGAACGCAGTCAGTGCTTGCGTGCGATTATCCGACACGCGTGCTGATTCCGAATGGCAGCACGGCAACGAAGGAAGAAATGATCGAAGGGCAGCGGGGCGTGAAAAAATACGTCGCTGACATGGAAATCTATCTTGAGTGTATCGTCGATGAAGAGAAAACAGCGCGACGCGAACTCGGAAATCTTGAGGCGGACCAGGAGCAGGAACGCGAGGACATGCTGAATAAGAAATATAATGCTGCTGTCGACGAGATGGAGCGCTTGGCGGCGCAATTCAACTCCGAAGTTCAGGCCTACAAAGCGCAGGAAGAAGGTTAAGGTTCAACTACGGCGGAAAATAACAAAGCCCGCGTTTGCGCGGGCTTTTTTTTGAGTGGAATCTGCGGCTGCCGACGTCAATCTACAAGCGATCAATTTCACTTTTCAGATCAAATCGGTTCTCGGTTATTATTCTTTCAAGGACCTTGATTCTCTCCTCCAGCTGGTCGATCTTGGCGATTGTTTCCCGAACTTCTTCGTTTTCTTCCGGCTTGACGTTTTTCTGCTTAATCCAGGTTCGAATCACGCTGGCGATCATCACCACCGTTACGATCCAGATTACTAATACAAAAGATCCATTCATAACGTTTCCTTCTAATCTTCACAGCGTCCGTTCACAGGTTCCTGATCTCGCGATCGAGATCATAACGCGGCGATGTTATATGCCTCTCGAGCCGGGCCAGGCGCGAATCCAGCGATTGAAATCTGCGTTTGACGTCACCAAGAGTCTGTGCCGGCGCAGCCCGAAGCGCTTTCCTGAAATCTGCATCAACATGCGGCTGCAATGCGGGATCGGGCGCTGAGGGAATCAGGAAGACTGCCGCAAAATAGATAAGCAAAGTCACTGGCATCGCCATCAGCAACGATACCACTGCCATGACCCGGGTAACCTTGAGATTGAAACCGAAATAGTCTGCCAGACCGGCACATACGCCAGCGATGACGGCCCGATCCCTGTTGCGGTAGAAACGCCTGCTGGGAATTTCATCATACCGGTTCATGGGCGACCCCAGTTGTCGTCGCGTGAGTATCGTTTCCAGAACTCATACTCTCGGTGTCTGCCTGAATAAATCAGTGGTTTCTCCCTGAGCAATAACGTAGCCCCCAGGTAGCTGAGCACCGTCGGCCAAAAGAACAGGACCAGGCTGATGACGGTTATGAGCCGAACGGTGCCGGTCCTGAAGTGGAACCTGTCGGCAATTCCCGCACAGACGCCGAAAATCCAGCCGTTTTCCCGGTCGCGGTAAAGGCCTCGGAGTGGCCCGAAGTCCAGGTTCCAGGTGTCTCTGCTCATACTTTTCTCCTCCAGTCTGACGACTCACTATCCAGAATGGTTTCGAGGCTTTCGAGCCGGCTTTCAAGGCGTTGTGCCAACACCCACAGATCCTCCAGCATTTTCTCGTCTCCCCCGGATATTTCGCGGGATTGTTTCCATTTGGTAATGAAGTGTAAAACGATATAAAGCGGTGCCGGAATGACGATAAATACGATCAACAGCAGGATCAGTAATTCGCCTATTCCGAAATTCAATTACTCGGCCTCCGCTGCTGTGTCCGCCTCTTTCGCAACTCGCTTTTTGAGATCCGCAAGTTCCTGCGCGACCGAGTCTTCGGCCTCGAGCCCTGCCAGTTCGTGGTTGAGGTCTTTTGGCAGGCCAAGGTCATAGGCTTCAATTCGTCCTTCAACGTCGTCGATGCGCTGCGTGTATTGCTCAAACCGTATCATTGCGTCATCGATCTGGTAGTCATGAATTTTTTTCCTTGCTGCCAGTCGACTATTGGCAGTCTTGTGACGCGCCAGCAATGACTTTTGCCTCACCTTTGCATCCTGCAGTTTTTTCTCAAGCCGGGATATGTCTTCGTTGAGTTTGCTCAAGCCTTCGTCGATTGCTGCATAATCTGCACGAAGCAATTCCACTGCCGAAGATGCCCGAGATTTTTCAATCAGCGCCGCCTTCGCCAGGTCTTCTCTGCCTTTGCGTAAGGCCAATTCTGCCTTGCCGTCCCATTCACGTTCCTCACGCTCAAGATGCCCAAGTTTGCGGTTCAGGTCTTTTTTGTCGGCAATCGATCTGGCAGCTGCCGAACGTACTTCCACCAGTGTGTCTTCCATTTCCTGGATCATCAGTCGCACAATTTTCTCGGGATCCTCTGCTTTATCGAGAATCGCGTTGATGTTTGAGTTCACGATGTCGCTGAATCTCGTGAATATGCCCATTGCTATGTCCTCTTTATGGCTAACGTTGCATACCTACTGTTGCAGTAACCGTGCCAACTGTGTGGCCGGATATTAAGTTACTGTTTTTAAATTACTTAATCGAATTTCAGCGCGATTGCCAGGAACTCCTGTTTAGCCAAATAGGCTAAATATTTGTTTTTTTGACGAGAATTTGGTCTATTTGACCAATGTCAGCAGAAAGACCAGCGCAACCTATTATTGGCGAGGCTCCGGCGTTTCTGGAGATGCTCGAGCATGTGTCCAGGGCCGCCCCGCTGAACAAACCATTACTCGTCGTTGGTGAACGGGGCACGGGCAAGGAACTCATCGCCTCCCGTCTGCATTTCTTGTCCAGACGCTGGGAGCAGCCCCTGGTGAAGGTCAACTGCGCGGCACTGACGGAGTCTATCCTCGAGTCGGAACTGTTTGGACACGAGGCAGGTGCATTTACAGGTGCCGTGAAAGCCCATATCGGCCATTTCGAGCGCGCCGACGGCGGCACACTCGTTCTGGATGAACTTGCAACCATTTCGCTGCGCATGCAGGAAAAGATTCTGCGCGTAATCGAGTATGGCGAAATGCAGCGCGTCGGTGGCAGTGAAACGCTATCGGTCGACGTGCGGATTGCAGGTTTAACGAATGCCGATCTGGAAGCGTTGGTTGAGGATGGCAAATTTCGGGAAGACCTTCTGGACCGGCTTGCCTTCGACGTGATCACAATACCGCCTCTGCGCGAGAGGCTCGAGGATATATTGCCGCTCGCTTATGCCTTCGCGCTCAACATGATAAGCGAACTTGAACTGCCACTGTTTCCGGGATTCAGTGCACGGGCCTCATCGTCTCTGTTACGTCACGACTGGCCCGGAAACGTGCGTGAGCTGAAAAATGCGGTAGAGCGATCCGTTTACCGCCTTCCCGACAAGTCCAAACAGGTTTCGCAAATCGCTTTTGATCCGTTTGACTCCCCGTATCGTTTAAGCGCTCCAAGTAAGACGCATGCTCGCTCGAAACAATCGGCAGCGCCAGATCGGAAACACGTTTTACCTGTCGATTTGACGCGGCGAATGTTGGAGCTCGAAAAGGAACTTGTCCTGGCAGCGTTGCGGCGGGCGAAATTCAATCAACGAGTTGCAGCAACGTTGCTTGGCCTGAGTTACCACCAGCTGCGCGGCAAGATCAGGAAACACACCCTCGATGTCCGCAACATGGAAACCTAGGAGTCGTCTCGCTAGGAGTCGTCCCGATAGCGTCGTACGTAGATTGCCGCGGTGGTAAACAGACCACAGACTACAATGCCAATCCAGAGGCCGCCGCTCGTGAGGAATCCGCCCAGATCCATGATGTCAAAAAGGCTTACGCCCTCCGAAACGGTGTTACTGCGTTCATCGAAAAAATCTGTCGGATCTACGCCCTGGAAAAGCGGCATCTTCCACGCTCTGATATAGAACGCCTCTGCCACTGCCGAAGACCCCAGCAGAATTTTTTCAAGCATGGGCAGGATCAGGAGAGGCAGTACTGCCATTATGAGCGGCGAGCGTTTGGTGAATGCGGAAACGAACAGAAACCAGCCGATAAACGGGGCTGACCACAACGGCACCGCTATCATGAATACGAGCGTAGCCGCCCAATTGTCGACCAACGGCGCGGCGCTCCAGATCATATGCCCGGCATCGGCGCCCTGGAAGCCGATCCATATGCTTGAGATCACCAGCACTGCGATATGCGTAGCCATTACGAATGCAAACGTGATGAGCGGAATAACGAAAATGGCTGTCAGTAATTTCGACAGCACGGTTTCGAAATCAGTACACGGAATCGACCTCCAGAAAAGGATGCTGCGATCCTTGCGCTCGGCATAGAGTGCATCCAGCGTATAAAAGATTGTCAGAAACCACATTCCGATCACGAAGAAAACAGAGACGCCTGACATGACCGCAGAAATTGCCGCAGCGCGTTCGTTCTCGCCGAGATTGGAACCACCGAGCATAGCGAGGTCCACTGCCTGATCGAACGCTGAAAAGGTTGCCTGACCGGTAACGGTGCCAAGCGACACCAGCAACGCAATAATCGCGGGTGTCAGATAAATGGAACGATGCTCCCAAAGTTCCCTTCTGATGAGCGCGACCTGATCCTTGATCATTGTGCCGCTCCTTTAACTTTCGCAACGAACAGATCTGCGACGTCCGGAGTCCGGAGGTCACCAAGTCCCTGCAATTGTTCCCGCTCGACGCCCTCGAACGTCATGACTTTCTTGCCGAAGACATCCTTTTCATAGATCGGATTCAGATGTTTCGCCTTGGCCGCATTTTCAGCGGTAGCCATAAGTTCCACGTACCGCTCTGACACTGCTTCCATCGGCGTATCCAGAACTACGCGCCCGTCGTTTATGAACATCACGTCGGTAAGAAGGTTTTCGATCTCCTCCACCTGGTGCGTTGTGATGATGATCGTGCGCTCTTCATCAAAATAGTCGTTGAGCAGGTTTGCGTAGAAATCTTTGCGAAAGATGATATCGAGACCGATTGTCGGCTCATCGAGGACCAGGAGTTTGGCATCAATAGCGGTAATGATTGACAGGTGCAGTTGGGTAACCATGCCCTTGGACAGTTCTCTGACTTTTGCAGTCTTGTGAATCTTGGTCTGGGCAAGCAGTTCTTCCGCGCGCTCACGTGAAAATCGCGGATGAATCGATTCGAGGAAGTCGAGCAGCTGCGAAACCTTGATCCAGCGAGGCAAAACCGCTACATCCGCAATGAAGCAAATGTTCTGCATCAGGTCTTTACGTTGCCGGAATGGATCAAGGCCTAAAACGGATAGCGTGCCCTGGCAGTCCGTCAGCCCGAGGACGGCTTTCAGCAGAGTGGTCTTGCCGGCGCCGTTCGGACCAATCAGGCCCATGATGCGCCCTTTTTCGATATCGAAACTGACATTGTCCACAGCAAGCGTAGAGCCGTAGCTTTTGGAAACGTTACGCGCACTGACAATGCTAGTCATCTTGCTCCCCTTCTTCTGTGGCATCAGAGGCAGCGTATTGTTCGGCCCGGTTCAGCAGATCCTCAGCGTCCAGCCCCAGTCGCGCTATTGTCGCTGCAACAAGTGGCCATTCTTTTTCGAGAAATTTTTGTCGCTCATCCAACAACAGCTGCTTGCGAGCGCCCTCCGTAACGAACATGCCACGACCACGTTTTTTCTCCACCAGTCCTTCGTCCACCAGCTCCTGGTAGCCTTTAAGTACGGTGAGAGGATTCAGCCGATATTCAGCAGCGACGTTGCGAACCGACGGCAGAGCATCACCATCTTTAAGAACGCCTTCCAACATCATCGCCACAACTCTATCTCGCAGCTGGCGATAAATCGGCTGGTCGTCGTTCCATTTTGGATCCATTGCGTATCCGGTCCCGACTATTTCTTATCGCTATTTGCGTCGCAGAAGACTACCTGCATTCCGGCGGTCTTCTCGGCAGTGGTAACAGGGCGGAGCACCAGCTCACCGTATGAACGCAGCGGCGCCCACAGGGCAATTCTTGTGAGCAATCGGCGTCCTTTTTGTTTCCAGTTTGTCATCAGGGGGCTCCGCTATTTGGACTTAAGCGGTGCAACATTCTCCTGAGAGACGTCGCCGCGCAGTATCCTGGTATCGATGCGCAATTCGATATTAATAGGCATCAATAGCAGGCGATCGACTATCCCCGGTAACACGTCAAGTTTTTGCAGCTGCTCGGTGTCTGGCGTGATTTCGGTCGGTGCCGTGTGCAGGGGCACAGGCCTCTGTGCATGCGGCAGATTCGCCCGTGCCTGACCTGCCACCAATGCAGCAGCCAGCAGCGCCATCACCACGATAGGAATCCAGCCGCTTGTCATTTGAATAAACTGTTTGCTCATCTCATCCCGCCAGTGCCAGTGCGCACGGCCCCCGTTAAGTGACGTAGTGTTATAGTTGACTATAACACCAAGCTAGCTGAATGCAAGCAAGCCTGCGAAATAACCCGCAACTCGGCCGGCCCGCGTTTAATTAGTCAACGACAGGCTGGTTAAACTTTGAAATCAATGAGTTATAGTAAAATCTACTGCTTTTACGCAGGCCATCTCCGGGCTTTCTGGCGCGCGGTAGCGAGTCTTCGGTGCGTGCTGTTTACGACCGCCAGGATATGCCGATGACAACGCTTGCGACGGGCATCGACAAACTCCCACCGCGACTATGCGCTCGCCGGAACGTCGCTTATGCTCGCAATATGACGGCCGATCTCGATGATTCCGCTTTGATGCTGCGCTACCGGGACGGTGATGTTGCCGCTTTCGAGGCGCTGTACCGACGCCATAACGATTCGCTTTACCGGTACCTGTTAAGACTGTGTCTGAACCAGGCTACGACTGATGATCTGTTCCAGGAAACGTGGGGCAAGATTGTCAAAGCACGTGGCAACTATCGTCCTACCGCAAAATTTTCTACCTTCCTTTTTCGGGTTGCTCACAACTGCTTTATCGATTATGTACGGCGCAATAAGCGCCATACGAACGAAATCGATGTTGACCCTGACCTGAGCGCTACCGCAGACGATTCGCCCGAATACCTGACCGAGAGGCATCTCGCCCGCCGACGCCTGCATACCTGCCTGGCGAAACTTCCGGACGACCAACGCGACGTCTTCCTGCTGCATGAAGAAGCAGGCCTGTCGATTGATGAAATCGCGCAGATAACGAGCGTCAACCGGGAAACAGCCAAAAGCCGACTTCGCTACGCGGTTCGTAAGCTAAAACTCGCGCTGACGGAAGAAAATTAATCATGCGCGATAAAACAGAAGACAACAGTCAGCAAACCGATAGTTTCACGGTATCTGCTGTATACCAGCAGATTGCAATAGAGCAGGCCCCGCAGGAACTGGACAGCAAAATCTTGCGAGCGGCGACCATTGAGGCGCGCGGTAGCGGCAACCGAACACTGTGGTGGCTGCGACCGGCGGCGCTGGCCGCAACGTTGGCACTAAGCGTTGCCCTGGTGCTGCAAGTCGCGGATACAGGTGCGACGAAATCCATTCCCCGCGAGCTGGGATCGCCGACAGCTGCGCCGCAAAACGAGAATGTGTTCGATGCCGCGGCGGCGGCTGGCATGGAACGAATCAGGGAAGCTGAAGCAGCAGCCCGTGCAAACCCGGGCCCAACGGACCCGCCGACTGCACCCGTCAATCGGGTTGGGCCTGATCCCGCTCTGAACAGATCCACGATCGACTACCAGGGTTGCAGTGCAGAGCAGAAGTCGTCGTCGGTTAGCTGGTGGCAGTGTATCCAGTCGCTAGAAAAGCGCGGCTTGACCGACCTGGCCAGGAGTGAACTCGAGGCACTTTTTGCGGCCAACCCGGGATTCGACGTACCCAATTAGGTCTCGGCTCGAAATAGGCGCCCCCGGCAAACGCCTGTTATCAAGCCTGGCGTCCAGTTAAGGGTATTCCGATCCTTGAAAAGGGCTTGGTACTTCCTGCAAACTGCGTCTTGTCTTGATCCAAGCTGGATGTTTGATTGCCTGCGCCAACGCGCTTTCTTCGGCCTGCAGGCATCGCTCGCCAGATACACCTGAATATAACGCTCCCTAGATAAGGTTGCCGCACAATGAAAAAACCCGTTCGCGTCACAATTACCGGCGCAGCCGGACAAATCGGCTATCAGCTGGCATTTCGAATCGCATCTGGACAGATGCTGGGAGCCGATCAGCCTGTCATTTTGCAGCTACTTGAGATCCCACCGGCATTGCCGGCACTGCATGGCGTTGTTATGGAGCTTGATGACTGCGCCTTCCCGACCATGGCCGGAATCGTCGCCACTGATGATCCTGATGTGGCATTCAGGGACAGCGACTATGCGCTTCTGGTTGGCGCCCGCCCGCGCGGACCCGGTATGGAGCGGAAAGACTTGCTGGAGGCCAACGCACAGATATTTTCCGTGCAGGGTAAGGCAATGAACGATCACGCGAATCGTGAAATCCGTGTACTCGTGGTCGGCAATCCGGCTAACACGAATGCGCTGATCGCCAGCGCGAACGCACCGGACATCGATAAGTCCTGTTTCACGGCCATGACGCGACTCGATCATAACCGGGCGCTGGCACAACTCGCGGCCAAGACGAACAGTCATACCACGGATATTCGGCAATTGACGATCTGGGGTAACCACTCGGCAACCCAGTATCCGGATATCAATCATGCATCGGTCGCGGGAAAGGCGGCGACCGAGCTTGTCGACCAGGCCTGGCTTAGCGAAGAATTCATTCCAACCGTGCAACAGCGCGGCGCTGCTATCATCAAGGCTCGCGGTGCATCATCAGCGGCATCAGCTGCGTCGGCCGCAATCGATCATATGCACGACTGGGCGCTCGGTACGCCGGATGACGACTGGGTCAGCATGGGAATTCCGGCTGATGGCAGTTACGGCATCGAAGCAGGCATTATCTATTCGTACCCCGTTCGCTGCGCGGCGCGAACTTACGAAATTGTGCAGGGTCTCGATATCAGCGAATTCAGTCGGGCGCGTATGTCAGCCACCGAAACTGAACTGCGAGAAGAGCGCGCTGCTATCGAATCGTTATTGTAAGACGGTAGCTCGTTCTACCTGAATGTGACTCGCGATCTGGCGCCACCTGGCGCCCGATGATAGGGTCTCAGGGCTGCGGCGATCCTCGCCGACGCTTATTCAAATGAGGAATATTTCGTGTCCGGTTTTCTTTTGAGTCTTGGCTGGTTTCTACTCTTTTTCGGCGGCGCAATTTATCTCGCCTATAGCCGCGTAAGCCTGTTTTCATCGACGGTTACGATGGGAGCCATCTTGCTGGCATACGTGTTTTTCGGCGACTGGAACCTGCTGTGGCTGATCGTACTATTTGCGTTGTACGGCGTACTTGTCTTCCCCAACTTCGTTGACCTCCGGCGGGAGAAAGTCACGCGGCCGGCGCTCGATATCTATCGAACAATGCTGCCCTCAATGTCCGATACCGAGAAAGAAGCGCTTGAAGCTGGCAGCACGTGGTGGGACGGGCAGCTGTTTTCCGGCATGCCCGACTGGGATCGATTGATGTCGTTCCCCGCGCCCCGGTTGTCCGACGAGGAACAGGCGTTCCTGGACGGACCGTGTGAGGAACTTTGCTCCATGCTGGACGACTGGGAGATCGCGCACGAACGTGCTGACATGCCACCAGCTGCCTGGGAATATATCAAGAAGCACAAATTCTTCGCGATGATTATCCCGAAACATTACGGCGGGCTGGAATTCTCCGCGTATGCGAACGCAATGGTAATTACGAAACTTGCCAGTCGCAACGCCACGGCATCGTCAACGGTGGGTGTCCCCAATTCCCTGGGGCCGGCGGAGTTGTTACTGCATTACGGCACCGAAGAGCAAAAGAATCGCTGGCTGCCGGGCCTCGCCTCCGGAGATGAGATCCCATGTTTCGCGCTAACGTCGCCGCAGGCCGGCTCGGACGCCGCAGCACTGATTGATACCGGCGTAATCTGCAAAGGAACCTGGGAGGGCAAACAGACGCTCGGCATTCGGCTGAACTGGGAAAAGCGCTATATAACCCTGGCACCGGTCGCAACCGTACTGGGGCTCGCATTCAAACTGTACGATCCTGATCACCTGATAGGCGACCAGGATGAATACGGGATCACGGCCGCCCTGATACCGACGGACCTGCCTGGTATCAGCATCGGCCGGCGACACTATCCGTTGAACATCCCGTTCCAGAATGGCCCGACTTCCGGCGAGGATGTGTTTGTACCACTCGACTTCATTATTGGTGGGCAGGAAATGGCCGGCAAAGGCTGGAAGATGCTGGTCGAATTACTGTCGGTCGGACGTGCCATTACATTGCCGTCAACGGCCGCTGGAGGTGGCCAGGCTGCTGCCTACGCAACCGGCGCCTATGCGCAAATCAGGCGCCAGTTTAACCTGCCGATTGCTAAGTTTGAGGGTGTTGGCGAAGCCCTTGCGCGCATTGCAGGCTACACCTACACCATGAATGCCGCTGTGTCAGTTACAGCCGGGGCAATTGACCAGGGTGAAAAGCCGGCCGTGCCATCGGCAATCCTGAAATATCACTGTACGGAGTTAGGTCGAAAAGTCGCGAACGACGCAATGGATGTTCACGGCGGCAAGGCGATCATGATGGGCCCAAAGAATTACGTTGGCCGAAATTACATGGCGACACCCATCGCAATTACCGTAGAGGGTGCCAATATTCTGACCCGCAGCCTGATTATTTTCGGCCAGGGCGCCATGCGCTGCCATCCCTACGTACTGCGTGAACTCCAGGCTGCACAGGACACCGATTCCGAGCGCGGGTTACACGAATTTGACGATGCGCTGTTTTCACACATCGGCTATGCGATAAGCAATGCCGCGCGCGCGTTTTTCCTGGCACTGACCCACGCTAAATTCAGCAATGTGCCATTGAATACGCCAACGCGACGCTATTACCAGAATGTAAATCGGTATAGCGCTGCATTTGCATTGACGACCGATTTCGCCATGTTGACGCTGGGCGGCAAACTGAAAATAAAAGAGTTGTTATCTGCACGTTTGGGTGATGTGCTAAGCAGCATGTACCTGGCTTCGACGGTATTGAAACACTTCGAAAACCAGGGCCGGCGCGCGACAGATATTCCACTGGTCGAATGGTCTGTGCGAACCTTGATGTACAGCGCCCAGGAACAGTTGCACAGCTTTCTACTGAATTTTCCGAATCGTCCGGTTGCATTTCTCCTTCGACTGATCATCTTTCCACGAGGGCGAACCTATTCCTCTCCCTCCGACGACCTGGGCAAGAAGATAGTCGACCTGATCACTGAAACGGGAGAGGCCAGGCAAAGATTAAGCGAACAAGCATTTAAGGCTCTTGAACCTGGCAGTCCACTGGGACTCCTGCAGGAAGCCCTTGAGTTATCAGAGAAACAGCTGCCGCTGGAGAAAAAGCTCCGCCAGGCACGTAAGGAAGGGCTCATTCAGTCGGAGTATCTCGGTCATCAGATAGAAGAGGCAGGGCGTGCAGGCGTTATCAGTGAAAAAGAGGCCAGCACCTTGCGTGAATATCATGAAAAAGTTTTGCATCTCCTGTCCGTCGACGATTTTTCGCCGGATGAACTGGGGCGCCAAGATTCGAATACCGATAGCCCCGTCGTTGCAGAAACGAATCGGCCGCCGGTCGAGATGGTTATAGCGCCGGACGAACCGGACGAAAATGAGGCTGCCGGCAGCAGGAAGGTCGCGAAGAAGGCGGCCAAGAAAAAAGTTACCGGCAAAAAAAGCAGCAGCAAGAAAAAAACCAGTAACAAGAAAAGTTCCCCCAGGCAGTCAGGTGCCAAGAACGATAAGAAAGCAGGATAGCGGCCTTTCGCGGGCATAGCTCAATATCGCAGGACGACTCCGTGCACACAGCACGGAATCACTTTGTGCCTTCGGAGCATGGACGGTGTGGACGTCCGCGGCCGCACTGCAAACCGCAGGAAGTCGCTTTGGGTAGCAGGATATGGCAGTCAGCTCAGGTCCGGTCTACGAAGTAACGCATAAGATCGATCGCGCGATTGTCGCGGACTTCGACCTGTGGCTGCACGAGCACGCGGAAGAAATGCTCTCGGTGCAGGGCATTCATCGTGTGAATATCCATGTTGCCGGCGATACTGATGACGGCAGCGCCATGCGGGTCTCGCACTATCATTTTGACAATGACGAGCATCTCGCCACCTATCTTGACGGCCCTGCTGCGACGATGCGCCTGGAAGCCGACAGGCAGTTCGGCGAGCAATTTAGCGTCTCGCGTCGAGTGCTGCACCGTGCAGGCGAATTTCATGAAAATCTCAAACCGGAATCGAAGTGCCTGAATTGCGGCACGACGCTTGCAGGTCAATACTGCGGTCACTGCGGTCAGCGAGCACAGAACCGGCTGATCAGCATCTGGGAGCTGATTAGGGACGCGTTCGGCGACCTGCTTGAGCTCGACTCAAGACTTTGGCGAACGCTCATTCCGCTCACTATCAGGCCAGGAAAGTTAACGCGCGATTATCTTGAAGGCCGGCGAGCACGTTACATGCCGCCCTTCAGGACCTACCTGGTTCTGAGTATCGTGTTTTTCCTCGTCGCATTTTTTGATCCAACCGAAGAGTTTGGAGTCTTTCTCAATACCGCAGAACCATCACCCGCAGCAGAGCAAAACAACCCGTCGCCAACTCAGGAATTTCGCGACGGCGTTAATGATGGGCTGACTGCTGAGGGCGATTCGGATGAGGATGATTCAGAATTCGTAAGCCCCGAGTCAGCAACACCCGAGCAGGTTGCCGGAAGCGACCAGGGTGTCAGCATTCAGATTGATAGGGACGGCACAACGGCAAATCGTAATTGTGACGACATAGATGCCGAAGACCTGCCCGAATGGATGTCGGCCTGGATGACCGCTGACCGCCTGCAAGCCATGTGTGAACGAGTTTTTGCAGATGATGGCAAAGCGTTCGCGGGTAAATTGCTGGACAACGTGCCGGCTGCGCTGATTGCATTACTGCCGCTAATGGCATTTATTCTGAAAATTTTGTATCCGCTTTCGAAACGATATTACGTCGAGCACGTTTTGTTCGTCGTCCATTTCCACGCCTTCGTATTTCTGATCCTTACTTTGCAAATTTTATTTGCTCGACTGACCTCATTACTCACACTGTCCGGCACGTTGGCGACGATAACGTCCGTAGCAGTAACGCTTTACATCCCCGTCTACTTCTTCAGATCAATGCGGCGTGTCTATCAGCAACACTGGTTCGTCACGTTTCTGAAATTCGTGGTTCTGACACTGGCGTATACGATCGGCTTGCTCGTGATTCTGATGATTACGGCGGCACTGGCGGCTTTTACCATCTAAGCTTGCTACGCTCTGCAGGCCACAACATGGTGGAATTGCCTTGAGCGCAGGATCGAACACCACTAGAATTTCAGGGCTACGTCCGTCGCAGGATAAAATGAGACCCTCACAATCAGTCGACCATGGATAAAAAAAGCATAGGAATCAGTGGTTTGGCTGCTTACACGCCTCCGTTTCGAGTCTGGCTCGAGGACTGGTGTGACTGGACTGGCAACCAATGGCCAAAGATTCGCGAGGTTGTTGGTCGTAGTTTCCGGGTCCGGGGACGGAATCAGAGCGTATATACGATGGCGGCGACGGCCGTCATACGACTGATCGATCAATACGACATTGACCCTGCCCGCGTAAAATTTCTCGGGCTTGGCACCGAATCGAGCACCGATAATTCAGCTGGTGCGATTATTGTAAAAGGAATGGTCGACCAGGCACTGGTTGCTAAGGGCAAACAGCCGATTGCTCGCAGCTGTGAAGTTCCCGAGTTCAAGCACGCCTGTCTCGGCGGTGTCTATGGCATGAAAAACGCGATCCGGCACCTGGCGCTCGATGGCGCTGGCGGTCAGGCTATTGTTGTCTGTGCTGACATTGCAGAATATGCCCGCGGATCGAGCGGTGAACCCACCCAGGGTGCCGGCGCCGTTGCGATGCTGCTGGAAGAGAATCCCAAACTCGTGGAAGTAGACCTGGTGCAATCTGGCTCGGCGTCTGACTACCGCATTATGGACTTCCGCAAACCAATGATGCGATTTTGCGGGCAGGACCGGAGCGAGGGCCACCAGGTTCAGGACTTTCCCGTTTTTAACGGTAAATACTCGACCACGTGTTACATCGACGAAACCATACATGCATTGAATGACATGTATGAAAAGCGGGGATTGAAAGCTTCCGAATACCTGCGCTCGCTAAAAACTGTATTCATGCATCGACCGTATCGGCGCATGCCGGAAACCGGATGGGCAGTCGCCTACCTGTTTGCACTGGGAAACGGGTCTCCTGAAGATCGCGCCGAGTTGGCATCGTTCTGCTATGAAGCAGGTGTCGAGCCGGAGGCGTTGTTGGCGGAAATGAGCAGCAAACCTGAAATTGCGTTGCTCGCCGATCCCGAACGGCTTAACTACGAAGCGTACCCGCTCACCATGGCGGTATTCCGGATATTTCGAGCATCACGCCGCTATCGTCGCGAAATCCTCGACAAGCTGGCGCTGGGCAGCGACACAATGCTGGATCTCGGCAACCTGTATACAGCCGCTTTGCCGGCGTGGATCGCAGCAGGGTTTGAACAGGCGGCAGACGAAAATCTCGATATGGCAGGTGAAGAACTTCTGACCCTGGGGTATGGCAGCGGAGATGCCGCCGAGGTCATTCCTTTCATTGTCGCCGATAGCTGGCGCGAGGCAACCGCGGCTATCAGGTTCGGCCAGTCCATGGAATTTGCGGTCGATATCAATGAGGCGCAGTACGATGCGCTGCATGGTGGCAGGCGCCCGCCCAATCTCGACTACCTGCCAAGTAACGAGTTCGTCATAGACAAGGTAGGCCGCACTGACGAACGCCAGTTCCAGGACCTCGGAATCGAGTACTACAAATACGTCAGCTAGACCCTAGGCAGAGTCTCGACGGTCTGCAGAATCCACCGAGCGATGCCACATCACGCCGGCACTTGTGGATGATCCCTCGCTATTCCCTGTTGGCAAAACCGCCCTCGTGGAATGTACATATTCTGACATTCCGGTGCGCTTGCTATCGTCTCTACTCCCGTGCGCGTTTTGGCAATTTTCGGAGAAACGATATGACTGGCAGAGAAAGGAGCGTGGTTGGAACGGCGATCGTTATGGCGATGCTCTCAATGGGGCTTTACGGCGTGAGTTTCGCGGCCGAGCCTACCAGGACCGAGCGCGAGTTTATTGAAATGCAAACGAGTATCAATGCGACGATGGTCGCCGTTGTTGACTGGGCCGCACATGAAATCTGGGAAGCTGGCTATGCAGAGACGATGACCGGCCGCAATTGGCTAACGACCAAGCAATTTGCCATTCAGCTACTGGCATCCGGCACTCTGGTATCACTCGGCGGCAACGGCAAGGCGGATATGGGTTGGGCTAATAACGCCGAATGGCAAACATGGTCAGCCAAAATGATCCAGGAAACCGAACGAGCACTGGTTGCCATCGACGCAAAGGACCAGGCTGCGCTGAAAGAATCCGGGGAAAGGCTGGTCGACACCTGTGAGGGCTGCCACGACGCCTTCAAACCGGACATTCCCACAGAAGGAATACTGCACGTTCCTCATCATGAGTACGGAGAGCCGCTCATCACTGAGTAGGCATAGCGAAATGCTTGCAAGACCGATGCAGGCCCTGCCAATTCCTCCACTGCCGGTCAGGTTGACCAGTCTGCACCTGCAGGCCGTATCCAGCTCCTCTATTGGCGGTCAGCGTTGTCAGCCATGACCGGCGGGCCGCGGTTTTCAGCGGACTTGTAAGCGCGAGCCACAAGCGGCTTTGTTGTAGCCTATTTGGACGAAATGCGCCTGCATTTAACGATTTACCCCCTGGTTGTCCATAACCAACATCCAGTAGTGGCTATAGATATCTGAAAATAATTCAGTTTCCGGTTTTTGCCGCACCCAGGCTTCCGAGTCCCGCTCGATTTCGATTTTTTTGCAGTAGAATGGCCGCTCGCAACGGGGATATCGATGCACGTACAAGAAAACAGCAAGGCCGGTTTGTCACAAACGGCACCACTTCCTAAAAGAGGCGACCCGGCTTTTACAGCAGAACCGGTTGCAATGACCTCTCACTCGCTTGCGCCAGTTTCGCGGGACGCGGGAGCGCACCTGATTGGTGACATCGTCGGCAATCGTTATGTACTGCAGACGCGGGTCGGTCCCGGCCGTCTGGGCGTCGTTTACGAGGCGACGGATCAACAGCTAATGCAGGCAAGCCGCAGCGATTACCGCGTCACCATAGAATTGTTTTGTTTGCCGAGCGAACAAGCTCACCTGCGGACACGTTTCGCCAGCGAGTTTGTGGACCTGCTCTCTTTATCTCATCCCAATATCGTAAGAATTTTAGATTTTGGAATCGATGGCGAAACGATCTTTTTTACCACCGAGTTGATGGAAGGTACTTCGCTTAACTCGATGCTCGACGCTGACTCGACCGATTCGTTTTCAGACAAAGAGATTCTGGCGGTACTTCGTAACGTTTCAGACGCGCTGCAATATGCGCACGCCAAAGGTTTCATTCACGGCGGAATCAGTTCGGATTCAATATTTATAACGACTGACTATGAAGTAAAGATTTCGGACCTTGCCATTGAGGTATTGAAACGGACTCTCGGCAATCCTGACGACCAACTCGCGGCCAGTTCGCAACAGGCGCTCAAACCGACTGCAGATGTGTTCGGAATCGCGGCGGTTGCTTACGAACTTCTGGCAAGCGTTGCACCTTATGAAGGACTGCCCCGCGGCCACGCGCGCAAGCGCGGATTGCGGCTGCGACGAATTAAAGGCATTGCGCGTCACCGGTGGAAGGCACTCGTAAGCGCCCTTCAACTCCGGCCGGTCGATCGGACGCAGACGGTATCGCAATTCGCCACAGACTTCGGTATTACCGGAACGGAATCTCTGCAGACCATTGAAGCAGGTGAAAAAGCGAAAGAGCGACGCTTGTTCTTGCCGGCTTTGCTGCTGGTTACCGTTGCGGCAGCGGTTTCGTTGGCGCAATTCGGTGTTTGGAATCCCGCCGAAGTTCTGTCAGACGTTCGAGAGCGGATTAGCGCCGGTGTACCAACAGCCGTTACCGATAATGAACTTGTTGCGGAAACAATTACCGCAGAAGACCTTGCTGCAGGCGACGCTGTCATCGTCGACAACCAGCTCGACGAGGTCCTGCTGCAAACGACGCCCGATCCGTCAAGTGAGCCAGCAGGCGCCGAATCCGGCCCGGTTGAGGTCCCAATGGCTGATGCCGCCGTGCCTGCCGATCCAGGCTTTGTGGCGCAGGAGCCTGCGGCCCTCAATGAAACCCCGCTTCGGGAGGCGGCAAGCAGCGTCAGCGAACTCGCTGTCGCTGATACGACCGGAACGATCGCGGTAGTGGCTGAAGCGCCGATTGCCGCACCGATAGCTGTGCCTCCCGCAATTGCTTTTGCCGAGGAAGCCGTGGTCGTGCGCGAAGGCCAGGATATGGCCTCAGTTGTTCTGCAGCGTGTTGGCGACGCCGAGACCGAAATGCCGATATTTTGGTGGACCGGTGACAACACTGCGATCGCTGATCTCGACTATGCAGATCTTGGCGTTCGATCCGAGACTTTCGCGGCAGGCGTTGAATTCATTTCACTGTACGTGCCGTTAATTTCGGATTCGCGGGCCGAACAAAGAGAATCATTCTATGTCTTTGTGGCGTCAGATCTCGAGCCAGAAACTGTTAGTGACCGCATTGAAGTTATCGTCAACGACGACGATCGATGAAGCGGCGCTTTTTGCCACTTTAATCCAATCCTCCCGCGACGGAGAAACGTGCCTCAGCGACCGGTGAGGATTGATCTTTAGTCCACGGCTGAAAAGCAACTCAGACTGGGCTCGTATACCGGGCCAAAGTATCCGAAAACTCGGAGTTTAATCGTTCCCATTCCAGCTTAAACCAAGGCGTAAAAACATCAGGCGTCTCCGCTAACTCCCGATCAAGCTCCCTCGCACTCAAGTATCTCAACGCCTCGATCTCTGTTTCGTTTGCCTGCGGGTCTTCCGCCAGCGACCCAAGGAACACGTGACAAAATTCGTTTTCCGCACCCAGCGCACCGAAAGTTGCCTGATAGGTAAAGCGATAGACGAACTCCAGATCAGCTTGCGTTTGTAGTTCATCACTGAGGCGACGGCTTGTGGCTACCTCGATTGATTCACCCTGTCGGGGATGACTGCAACAGCTGTTGGACCAGAAACCCGGCCACAGTCTTTTTCCCTGTGCGCGTTGCTGTAGCAGAAGTTCACCGCTGCGGTTGAACAAAAAAACCGAAAACGCACGATGCAAAACGCCATCGCCATCGTGGCACGCTGCTTTGCTCATCGTTCCTGACTGGTTGTCATTCTCGTCGACGAGAATAAGAAGCTCGTCTTCCGAAGATACAATTTTTGCTGATTCCTGTGACACCTGGTTCCCGTTAAATCCGAATTTGAATTATTGTGTATCCCGCGTTGACCAAAGCGCAAGACACAGCATCCGTTTTCCCCGGGCAGAGCGCTATGATCGACCCGCCACCGCCGGCGCCTGTCAGTTTTGCGCCAACTGCCCCGGCAGAGCGCGCGATGCCTGTCATTTGTTCGAGATCCGGAGACGAGACGCCGATTGCACTCAGTAAACCGTGACACACGTTCATCAACTCACCCAGCCGCCCGTAGTCTGACGCCTCGAGTGCTTCGACACCAGCCAACGCGACTTCATCAATGCTATTGAATATGCCCGTATACAGCGCCTTGTTATTTTCGTATCGTCCGCGGACGCCGCTGACCAAAGACTTCGTATTTCCTCGGGTATGACTTGCGGCAACGACCAAAGGTAACGGCTCATCGAGATGTACGACGGTCGGACCCGAAGCGTTACCCTTGCGGAACAGAATCGGTTTGGCGAATGTCGCGACATGATTGTCGATGCCTGATGGCGTTCCGTGGGTTATGGTCTCGCACTTCAGCGCCAGTTCGTTCACGTCGGCGTTTGTCAGGGACATTTTGATGAACTTTGCCGCAGCGCGTATCACAGCAACCGCAAAAGCCGCTGATGAGCCGAGACCCATGCCCAGCGGAATACGGGCATTGACCGTTAGGTCGATGTCACGCGTGGTGCAGCCCAATTCTCTGAGAATCAGGTCGACGATGGCTGCTGCGCCGTCCAGACCAGTACTCCCTGCGCTCCATTGCTGCTGGATTCCCCAATCTGCGATAGCCAGTCGCACCCCATGCTGACCCTCCTCAATGTCGGCAGCCACAGCCCGATCGATGGGTATCGCAAGCGCATGTCGGTCGTGAACGACCGCGTGCTCTCCAAACAAAATTACTTTGCCTGCCGCGGCATCGTCACGATCGCGTAGCAACTGAGGCACGGTGCTGCTGGCATGAACGACTTTGAGTTCCTTGGCCTTGCGGATCTTTATTTCACCTGACTCAATCATTGCATCGACGACATCGGTGAAAATTTCGTCAGGTATACCTGCTGATGCCGCAACACTGCGGGCGTGTAATCGCATATGGCCTTTTTGAATGCCGCTGGATACAAGCGCTTTGAGTGCCGCAAAGTTTTGCGCCAGACCGACCGCACCCATCAGTTCGGCAAGCTCGGTTGAACTCGTTACCCCGCTGATCGCTAGCCCAAGCGAGGCGCCAGGATTTGATTGCAGTGACCCGCCGACAATGCCGGGCTTCAGCGGCAGCTTAAGCTCACCGCACAGATCACCAGCGTCTCCGACAAACCAGTCAGTCAGCGCTCGATAGCGGCCTTTTGTTGCCGCATACGCATGCGCGCCGGCCTCGATAGCCCGCCAGTCGTTCCCTGTAGCAATCGCCACGGCGTCGATGCCATTCATAATGCCTTTATTGTGTGTCGCCGCCCGATACGGGTCCGCAAGCGCGAACCGGTTGGCCCTGACGATCCCGTCGCGAATTGCCAGAGCAGTATCGGCATTGGCATCCAGCGCGGAAAGCGGGACATTCCCGCGGGCGATGACCAGTGACGCATCGGCAAGGTTTGAGAGGATACGCAGCCCGACTCGGCCGCCGGCGACGCGCTCGATCTCGGGGCCCAGGGCCTCACAAAGTGTATTGACAACGTTCGCGCCCATCGCGTCGCGCGTATCGACATGCAAATGCACCACGACGATTGGCTCACCACCTTCCAGTTCGTGCTGTAAAAACTCGATGCCCCTGACGCCACCACCTCGCGCAACCAGGCTTGGCTGGAGTTTGTTCGCGAACTCGATAAGCGCTGACTTTGCTGTCTCCAGGCGCTGGATATATTGATCCGGAGCGGCCACATCCGACACCTGTATTTGTCCGATCAGCACGGGCTCACTGCCGGTGACAGTGAATCCACCGCTGTCGCGAAACAGCTTTGCGGCACCGCTCACGCCGGCCACAATCGATGGCTCCTCTACCACCATTGGTACAAGATAGTCCTGTCCGTTCACCAGGAAGTTGGGTGCAACGCCCAAGGGCAATCCAAATACGCCGACTACGTTCTCGATCATGTGGTCAGCGTTTCTTACCGGCAGCAAAGGCTGTCCGCCAGACAGCATCGCCGACATTTTCGAGTCAAGGTAACCGCGTTCCCGCAGTACCTCTATGCGCTCGCTAATCGATTTGCGATACAGCCCACTGATTCGCGAGTCGCTCATCGCTGCTCCCTGCCGGATACTTTCACGCCGTTCAGGTCCAGTTCGACCGGCAATTCGACAAAGCCGTGCTCGCCAGCGGCTTCACAAAAACTCGAAATTGAATTGCTGTTGGTGCCCAATACGATGCCGATATCTCCGCCGCCGGATCCACATGGCTTGTACACGACATCACGGCCATAAGCCAAGCGGTAAATTTCATTGTGACCGCCAGCGAAAATTCCGAGTGCCTGTGCAGCGCTGAACCGATGCAGTGTTGCTGTGTAGGCCCGTATCGATTCAACCATCCCGGCGGCGTCGGCTCCGGCCCACTTAACGGCAACGTTTTCCGCCGCTGCAATGAATGGAAGCCAATTTCGATCAGTCGGGCTGCCGGTGTCCAGCCGCCTGAGATGGGAGGGTGTATCAGCGGAATGGCCACTCCAGATGACACGATACAATAAATTGTCGGGCCAGGAATGATGCGCTGCCACAACGTTTTCATGCATGCGGTATTCAATCACGCCGCCGTTGAGACTGGTCGCAATATCAATCCCGCTGCCTAGTCCGCGCTGCAAACTCGCATGTGCCTGGTAGGCGAGTGCACCAGGTTCCGCTGTCTGCTCACAACACTGGCATAACGCAACCACCAGGGCGGTCGTTGCGGCAGCACTGGAGCCGAGCCCGAATTTCTGGCCTGATTCCTGATCAGTGAATGCTGTCGTATCCACACTGATTGCCAGTGGGTCAGGATCACCGTTGACTGCGCTGGTCCATGCGGCCTCTATCAGTTCCAATTCGGGGTGGCGGTCCTGCCACTCGAGCTTGCCATCTGCACTCACCCGGAAGCGCCACTCTCCGTCTGCGTAACCGGGTGTTCGCACGATGTGAAACTCGTCTTTCGCTGCCTCGATTCGTACGATTGCCCGGCTGTCTAATGCCATTGATATTGCAGGCGCGCCAACCAAAACCGCGTATTCGCCGGCTACAATGGCCTTGCCCGGCGCCGAGACCATAATGGGGCTCATGTTGACCGCAGCAACCTTGCACCAGCGCCAAGTTTGCTGTGCATCAGGTCCTGCACGCCGGGCGTCTGTCGCAGCGCCGCCATAACGACATCGACAGAATCTGGGAGACAGATTGCTTTGACCTGAGGGCCGGCATCCATCGTGAAGAAGACAGCATGCCCCTGGTCCTGCAGCGTGCGAATGGCCTCCAGGCAGGACAGCGTGGCACTGTTCCAATAGACGATAGGCGGCTTTGAACTCCACATGACTGAATGCATTTTCAGGCAATTGTGTTCTGCAACCTCTGCAAGGCTGTTGAAGTCTTGTCGCAGCACTGCCGCTCTCGCTACCTCCAGGTCTTCGTCCTGCCGAGCCAGCCAGCTTGAATAAAAGGGAGATGTTTTCTCACCCCGTACCATTGCCTCACCGGACCCCACCGGCTTTTTCCCTTTCTCCGTTACCGCAACGACAACTTCGAGTGGCCATGGCTGGCTTTGCAGTAGTGGCTGCACCGAAATCTGTTCCTCGCCCGCAGTCAACTCAACGATGCCACCGTAAAGCGAGCGTGCGGCGGACCCGGAGCAGGCGCCGGCAAGTCGCGCAAGTGTCTGCGTATCAATCGTTGTTCGTGAAGACGCGGCGGCCGCGACAACGAGTGCCGCAAAGGCAGACGACGACGACGCAAGTCCGGCGCCTATCGGGAAATTGACTTCGCTAATGACTTCCGCGGCCGCGCGCTTCGAACCGACGACAAGGTCCAGGCAGGCGCTCACCCGATCCAGCATTCCAGGTGCAGGGGCATCGTTGACACGCAGCGTGTCGCGGCCCGGGCGATCGCAAAACTCTACCGACATCGTTGTGCGCAGACTGTCCAGTGTTAAGGAGAAAGAGCTGACTGCGGGCAGATTCGCCTCATGGTCACGTTTTCCCCAGTACTTGATCAGCGCGATATTAGGTTGTGCCTGTGCTACGGCTTTCATATTTATGCGGCTTCTTGCCTGGCGCGATCAACGCTGAATATCTGGAGCCGGATTATAGCGCCGGAGCGCATCCAAAGCAGGATTCGTGTACGCTTGTCGCGATGACAGGAGTGTGCATGATTGAGTCGGACAGTGAAGATTTCGTCCGAAGAATGGGTACCTACACGGATCGCACGGAGCGCTGCCTGGATCGTGTACTGCGGCCAGCCGACAAGGTGCCAGCGAGGCTTCATGAAGCGATGCGTTACGCTGTTCTCAACGGCGGCAAGCGCATTCGACCTTTACTGGTCTATGCTGCGGGAGCCTGTCTCGGCGTCGCGCCGGAAAAACTGGACGTTCCGGCTACAGCAATCGAACTCCTGCACGCCTTTTCGCTGGTGCATGACGATCTTCCCGCAATGGACGATGACGATCTGCGTCGTGGCCAGCCAACTGTGCATCGAAAATTCGACGAGGCCACGGCGATACTGGCAGCCGATGCGCTGCAGCCACTGGCTTTTCATACGATAGCAGCGGCGGTGGCGCTCGACGATACGGAAAGCCGGCAACTCACAAAGCTGATAGCAGATGCCTGCGGCTCGCGCGGCATGACTGGCGGACAGGCGATTGATCTCGCCTCGGAAGGCAAGAACCTTTCCATTGACGAACTTACTGAAATGCACGGCCTCAAGACCGGCGCGCTGATTCGTGCCGCCGCCATGTCACCGTGCTACCTCGCGGGCGACCTCTGCGAGAGTTACTGGACGGCAATGGACGGTTTTTCCCGCGACATTGGCTTAGCCTTCCAGATTCGCGACGATATTCTGGACGTAACCGGTCAAACCGATGTCATCGGCAAACCGGCTGGATCAGATCAGAGTATGAACAAGGCAACGTGGCCGGCGATATTTGGCATGGACGAGAGCGTCCGTCGTTGCGACGAGCTGCTCGCCGCGTCTATGCAACACCTCGATACCTTTGGACTGCAGGCCGAACCGCTGCGACTGCTTGCCCATTTTATTGTTTCACGGCGCCGCTGATGGCGCGACGTCGCATCCTGCATGTCGACATGGATGCTTTTTACGCATCAGTCGAGCAACGGGACAATCCGTCACTACAAGGCAAGCCAGTGGTGGTCGGTGGCAATACCCGCGGCGTCGTCGCGGCAGCGAGCTATGAAGCTCGGCAGTTCGGTATCCGTTCGGCAATGCCCATGCGTGATGCGCTCAGGCGCTGCCCTGATTTGTGTCGGGTCCCGCCGCGCATGTCTCACTATCAGACTGTGTCTAAGGAAGTTTTCCGCATCTTTCGCGAATTTACGCCGTTGGTCGAGGGTCTCTCACTGGACGAAGCGTTTCTCGATGTTAGCCAGAGCCTGCAGCTGTTTGGCGACGAAGTCTCAATTGCTGCAGAAATAAAACGTCGCATACGTAAATGCACCGGGCTTACCGCATCGGTGGGTGTTGCACCCAACAAGCTGGTTGCAAAAATTGCTTCCGATCTTGATAAGCCGGACGGCCTTTGCGTGGTAACGCCCGCCAACCTGCGGACAACCCTTGATCCGTTGCCGGTGCAGGTCATTCCGGGTATTGGCAAGGAAACGCTCGCGCGTCTGCAACGAATCCCCATTAACACGGTTGCCGATCTGCGGCTCGCTGCAGACAGGGACCTTGAATCCGTTTTCGGACGTTTTGCCGCACGGACCCGGGAGCGAGCATCCGGCATCGATGAGCGACCGGTAGTTGCGTCGCGCACGGACAAATCGATCAGCGCGGAGGAAACGTTCGACGTTGATCTGAGTAATCGCAGAGACCTGCGCCGCCATTTGCTGCGCTTGAGTGAAAAAACAACGGGACGACTGCGATCGAAGGAGCTTGTTGCCGGGACGGTCCAGGTCAAAATAAGGCGTGACGACTTTTCGACCTGTACGCGGCAGTGCGCGCTGCGCCCACCGTCCAATGGCACCGAGACCATCTATGCGGCGGCCGGCAGGCTACTCGATGACTGGATGGCGGAGAACCCGGACGCGAAGATTCGGCTGCTTGGCGTGGGTGGCAGTGAACTGGTGCGTGATGCGCAGCCCGATTTGTTCGCGCCGGCCGTGACTGCCGGTGGTTCAGCACTCGATCAGACGGTAGACCAGATTCGGGATCGGTTCGGAGATCTTTCGCTGGGTCGCGCACGGACGCTGGATTAGTCTGAATCAGGTAAGATCTGCCGACCGACAAACAATATAAGCCTTTGCACGCTGCGCCTTATGTATACGAGTTTCTTTGGCCTGAACGAAAAGCCATTTACGATAACGCCTGATCCGCGCTATTTGTTCATGAGCGAACGCCATGGCGAGGGCCTGGCACACCTTGTTTACGGCGTCACCGAAAGCGGTGGCTTCATCCAGCTCACCGGCGAAGTCGGCACCGGCAAGACCACGCTGGTGAGAACGCTTCTCGGCCAGATACCTGCTGAAGTCGATATCGCACTGATTCTCAATCCACAGCTTACCTCGCTCGAGTTTTTGCTCGCGATATGTGAAGAGTTAGGCGTAGCGATTCCTTCTATCAAGAACAGCTCGAAGGCAATGGTTGATGCCCTTAACCGGCATCTGCTGGAGGCGCACTCTCGCGGACGCCGGGTAATTCTGCTCATCGATGAAGCACAGAATTTGTCAGAGGGCGTGCTGGAACAACTGCGTCTCCTGACCAATCTGGAAACCGCGCGCCAGAAACTGCTACAGATTATTCTTATCGCGCAACCGGAGCTCAGGGAGAAATTATCTCAGGAAAGTCTGCGCCAACTGGCACAGCGCATTACTGGCCGATACCACCTGGAACCGTTGTCTCGTGAAGAGGCCGCGAAATATATCGATCATCGGCTGCGAGTCGCGGGCGCGCTGACAGAAATTTTTACGCCGGCCGCAAAGCAGGAAGTCTATCGGATATCAGGGGGTGTACCCCGGGTCATGAACGTGATCTGCGATCGTGCACTACTCGGCGCCTACAGCCGTGAATCCCGCACCGTCGACAAAGACCTGGTCAGGAAAGCAGCCGGTGAGGTTGCAGGCCAGAAAGTTACCCCGATTTTCCTGAGGTGGCTGTTGCCTGTGCTCGGCATCGCCGCCCTGGTCGCAGTGATTTCCGTTCTATGGCCGGTGTTCGGTGAACGGTCCACGCCGGATGACGCCAGCAGTATAGTTTCGCCATCCGTTGACAGCAGCGGCGAGGAATCTGCCGCCCTGGCTGCGTATGTACCAGCAACCGAGGCGACCGGCACGCCGGAGGTCATTCCGGACGCCGAACCTGCGGCTATCGATATTGATGCGCTGTTTGCAGGCTATGACGACGGCGAGAGCTTTCGAACGTTGTTCGAACTTTGGAATGAAACCTTTGACAGTGCTCGTGGAACGGCCTGTGAACAGGCCACGGCGGCGGGCCTGCGGTGCTACTTTCAACGCGGCACGTGGACGACGCTGCAACAGCTGGATCGACCGGCAGTTATTACGCTGACCCGCAGTGACGGATCAACCTGGAGAGCAGCACTTGTCGGTCTGGACGAAAAGAAAGCACGGCTGATGGTCAACGGAGGCGAAGTTGTGGTGCCGATCGCCAGCCTCGCTCCGTACTGGTTTGGACAGGCCCTGATATTGTGGCGCCCGCCGACCGGCAGTGACCAGCCGATAGGGCCTGCTTCGAGCGGTGAGAACGTCCGCTGGCTGAGAGAGAGTCTCGCTGCCCTGGATGACGAATATGCAGTGGCCGCGGACGCGGCGGACGCCTTTGACGAGGAACTCGTTGGGCGGTTGCAGGCGTTTCAGCGCAAGCACAGGCTCGAAGCCGATGGCATTGCCGGCCTGAAAACGCAGATCATCATTAATTCACTGCTGGAGACAGACGACTTGCCGCGCCTGTCGACCAGTCCTTAGTCCTTCCGCGGATCACGACTAATGTCATTTATTCTTGACGCACTGAAAAAGTCCGAAGCTGAGCGACAGCGCCAGAATGCGCCGGGAATCGCGAGTATCCCCGAGCGGCACAAAGCGAAAACATCCGGCAAATGGATATGGCTCGTGACGGGATTGCTGGCTGTCAATCTGCTGGCTCTCGGCGCTCTGCTTCTTTGGAAAAGTGGTGGCCAAGCACCGGTGGAGACGCCGATCGCCTCGACTCAACTCGAGCCGCCCGCCGCCACGTTTTCTGAAATGGTAACCGAGGTCAAGCGCAGCCAGCGCAGCGTTGGTCCACCGGCAGAGGTGCAACAGCAGACCGAGGACGATGCTGTGACTACGACTGCGCCACCTGCGCCGGCAGAGAACGCGATGCGCGGACAGGTCAATACAGGCCTGGAATCGTTCAATGACCTGCGAGTGAAGGGCGAACTGCAGCTGCCCGACATGCATTTGGACATTCACGTATACAGCGGCGCGCCTGAGGATCGATTCGTGTTCGTCAACATGGCGAAGTACAAAGAGAACGCGACCTTAAGCGAAGGCCCTGTTGTTAAGGAAATCACGCCGGATGGTGTTGTTCTCCAGCACCGCGACAAAGTGTTTCTGCTGCCGCGGCAATAGCAACCGTTATCTCGCTCAAGAAGTGGTCAGCTTTGCTGCTGAATAATAGTGTCTCCAGCCGGATCGATGAGATCCGTTGATTCGTTGCGGGCGTTGTTGACCTTTCGGTCCACCGGCCAGGTACGAAATGCAGGTGCGTCCGCTGTGACTTCTTCCAGCAATTCTGTGTCACCATCCAGCCAGCGCTTTGCGTTTTCAGGCTGCAGCACCACAGGCATGCGATGGTGTACCTGCGCAAGAAAATCGTTGGCAGCCGCAGTTACTATAGTGGTTGTTTGCAATGACTCGTCTGAGTCCTTGCTGTCCCAATGCTCCCATAGTCCGGCGAATGCGAACGGCGTTCCATCAGCCAGCGAAATGAAGTACGGGATCTTGATATCGCCCTCACGATGCCACTCGTAAAAGCCGTCCGCGAGGATCAGACAACGGCGCTTTCGATACGCGTTCCGGAAGGACGGTTTTTCCGCAACAGTTTCGGAGCGGGCGTTGATCATTCGATTTCCGATGGACGGGTCCTTGGCCCAGAACGGAACCAATCCCCAGCGCAGCATGGTTAGCTCGGGCGATTGGTTTTCATCCCTGCGAATTGCGGCAATGTACTGTGTCGGCGCAATGTTATAGCGGGGCTTCACGTCGATCGATTGGGCCACGCCGAATAACGCGGCGACTGCTTCGCTGGGGGAATAGAAGGCGAATCGTCCGCACATACTATTCCCGAATCCCGATGCCGCGATTCAGCAGGAACAAATTCAGTGAAAACAGGCCGACGACGAAAACACCGACCAGGAGGTAGGCATACTCTATGCTGATATCGGAAACGCCAAGGATGCCGTAACGAAACGCATTGACCATGTAGAGAATCGGGTTTCCCAATGAAATATTCTGCCAAAATTCGGGCAGCATGGAAATCGAATAGAAAACGCCGCCAAGGTAGGTCAGCGGCGTAAGCACAAACGTAGGGATGATTGAGATATCGTCGAATTTCTTGGCAAATACGGCGTTCACAAAACCTAGCAAGGCGAAGACGACCGATGCGAGTATGACCATTGAGAAAGTAATCAGCGGATGTGCCACGGTCAGGTTAGTGAAGAACAATGCAATCGCTGTGACCATGGCGCCGACGAACAGCCCCCGCACCACGCCGCCGGCAACGTGCCCCAGAATGATGGTCGCATTGGACAACGGCGCTACTACCATTTCCTCGACGTGCTTACCGAATTTGGCGCCGAAGAATGACGACACAACGTTGCCATAGGAATTCGTGATTACCGACATCATGATGAGTCCTGGCGCGATGTACTGCATATAGTCAAAGCCGTCCATCTCGCCGATGCGTCGCCCAATCAGGTTGCCAAAGATAATAAAGTACAAAGTCATGGTTATTGCGGGCGGCACAATCGTCTGAATCCAGATGCGGACAACCCGGATGAATTCCTTTCTTACGATTGTTTTGAAACCGATCCAGTTGACTCTGAAATTCATTTTGCTGGATTTCCTGTTAGCCGGTTGCGGACTGCTTGTTTTCAACCAGGCCCATGAAAAGCTCTTCCAGCCGGTTTGCCTTGTTACGCAGACTGAGAACCGTGATGCCGGAATCGCTAAGCGTGCCGAAAAGTGTATTGAGATTAGTGCCGGCCGTTACGGCGACCTCGAGTTCACACGAGTCGCGCAGGTTGGTTTCGAATCCGGGCAGGTTCGGCGCTGACTCCAGTGGATCGCGCACACTCAACACGAAGACCTCGCGTTGCAGCTTGCGTAGAACTGTGCTCATTGGTGCGTCTTCGATAATCTTGCCCTCGTCGATGATCGCGACATGCCGACACAGGCTCTCCGCCTCCTCCAGGTAATGCGTCGTCAGAATGATCGTAGTGCCTGCTTCGTTGGTGCGGCGCAGGAAATCCCACATCGATCTGCGAATCTCTATATCGACGCCGGCCGTCGGCTCGTCAAGGATCAGCAGGCGAGGTTCGTGAATCAAAGCGCGGGCAATCATGAGCCTGCGCTTCATACCACCGGAGAGGTTGCGCGCGATTTCTGATCGTTTGTCCCATAGCCGTAGCTCGCCGAGATAGGTCTCGGCTCGCTGCAGCGCGAGCCCTCGTTCAATGCCGTAGTACCCGGCCTGGTTGACGACGATGTTCAGCACCGAGTCAAACGTGTTCATATTTAGTTCCTGCGGCACCAGGCCGATGCAGGACTTGGCGGTTTCCAGATCAGTATCGATATCATGACCGAAAATCTCGACCCTGCCGGAGGTCTTGTTCACCAGCGAAGATATGATACCTATGGCCGTCGTCTTACCGGCGCCATTCGGCCCGAGCAGCGCGTAGAAATCGCCGGACTCGACGCTGAGATCGATTCCCTTTAATGCCTGGACACCGTTTGAGTACGTTTTCGTCAGGTCTTTAATGGTTAGGGCATGCATAGCGTCGCGTATTGTATACGCGCTCGCTAGTTCTGTGTTGTTTCGTTTGACCTGGCAATTCGCTGCTGGGGCACGGCAATTGACCGCGCGGCCAGCGTGAATTTGTCCTGCGTGACATCGGTAGCCTGCGTAAGGATTGATTGCAGTGCCGCCATTTGTGCCGCGTGACATGACAGCAGTTGTCGACTGACACCACTGCCTAGTAGTTTTCGCCACAGGTCGGTGTGGCGGCCCAAGCGTGCGACGGGAGGTTCTCCGGTCGCCCTGACTGCGTCGAGTAATTCGAAAAACGTCAGCTCTGCAATGCGCTCACTCCAATACAGCGTGGCACCGCATATCACCCTTAACGCGTAGGGGTTTCTGCGCGCAAGTTGCCAGATGAAGCCGAGCGCGGCCGAAATTAAAGTATCAGCATCTTCCGTTGACCTTATGTCAAAAAGCCCGGCGCCTGGACGTTCCGCCAGAGTCTGTGTCCAGTAGGCCTCATCAGTTTCGCGAAACGAAAATAGCAGAAACGGTGTCTTTGCGAGGCGAGCGATCTGGCTGCTGCTCAGGCTGGTCATGCGTTTGCAGAGATCAACAGGCATGCCGTCAAGCCCGCGTTGCAAAGCCGCATCGCGCGGTGTCAGTTCAAGCCAGGCTTGATTCAGTGTCAGAACATTTTCGTAGTCAGTGGCATCAGGGCCGTTAAATCCCATGGTTTTCCTCCCGTTTTCGCGATTTTTCGCTTGTTATTAGGGAAAATGGTCAAATTTGGTATTGTTGTTTGATTTCCCATTTATGGATGATATAGGCTCTTTAAATACTATATATGGTTATTAACTAGCATAAAAGGAAAGAAATGAGGCTTACGGACAACCGCTATGCGAGCGAAAAACAACAATTCGAGCTCGCCCTGAGAATGATTCAACACGAGGCCCGAACCCGAACCATCCGCGAATGCACGGGCCTGAGTGACGACCGGATCCGCAAGGTATATACAACCTATTTCCGGGATGCAGGCGACTGCGGCGTAAAACGCCGGCGGGGCAAATCACCGCGCCAGATAACCCTGTTCGTGAAAACGCCGCAGAATCAGCTGGAGGCAACCACGCTGATCGCCCTGTATTGCGCCAGCCTGCTACTGCGGGTCGATGCCAGTAACAACGTTCACTCCTGCTGGCCAAGGCCTGACGTGGAGTTCGGCCATCGGGTTTGTCGCGCTTACGAGACCTATCTGCTACTGCACCCTGAACCATCGCTGAGTTTCGAATGGGCCTGGAACCTATTGCAAAGCATTAGCAGAAACGATGAGCTGTATCTCGCTGCTTGCAGAAGCTGTCGCAGCCGTTATGTGCAGGATGCGTACGCCCTGGACCGACGGATCTGTCCCAGCTGCGAAATAGCAGATAAACCCGGCTGATCCAGGGCGGCAAAGTTTCGCTACACTGTGGCGGCCATGAATAATCAAAACGTATTTGCCGGCGCATTCGTCGACAGGTCGGGCCATCGTCGCGAGGACTCAGACTGGCTGAGTACCGCCATTAACGGATCCGATTCCAGGTTCCTGCCGGTCTGGCAAAACAAATGCCTGACATTTGGGGAATCGCCACGAATCAGTCTCCTCGAACGAGCCGACGTGGCGGAACACATCGTGGAAGATGAAACGATATTTTTGGGGCTGTACGAGGACAGGCCCGCTTTCGCCCTGCCGATGGCGGATTCGGTGGATGCCCCAATTGATGCAGAGGAACGATTTCATGACCTGCGTTACCTTGGCAGCGTGCTACCGGCCGACGAATCCAACCTGGCTGCCCATGCAATCGCGTTGATCAACTGGCACCGGCTACATCGGTTTTGCACAATCTGTGGCTCATCAACCCGCACTGAATCGGGTGGTAACACGCGCATTTGTGAAAACCAAACATGCGTGAATCGAGTTTTTCCCCGCGTAGATCCGGCCATCATTGTACTGGTTTCCCGTCGCGACCGGTGCCTGCTTGGACGCCAGTCATCATGGCCAGAGGGACGATTTTCAACGATCGCAGGTTTCGTTGAGCCGGGCGAAAGCCTCGAAGATGCGGTGCGGCGAGAAGTACTCGAAGAAACAAACATTCGCGTTGGCAGCGTGCATTATCACAGCTCGCAGCCGTGGCCTTTTCCGTCGTCCCTGATGCTTGGCTTCACCGCGAGCGCTGAGTCCGAAGACATTCAACTGAACGATGGCGAACTCGAAGACGCACGGTGGTTTAGCCGCAAGGAACTTCGGTCCGGTTTCCCAAAATTGCCATACCGCCTTTCCATTGCGCGACGCCTGGTCGACAACTGGCTTACCGATGGTACGTAGTGATTAGCGTACGCCGATGTGCCTGATCCTCTTTGCCTGGAAAATCGATCCGGATTACCCCCTGGTGCTGGTAGCGAACCGCGACGAGTTTCATCAGCGCCCGACGCAGTCGCTGCACAGGTGGCCGGATAAACCGGACGTTATAGCGGGACGTGACCTGCAGGCGGGTGGCACGTGGTTGGGCGTCGGTCCGTCAGGAAAACTTGCCGCTGTCACCAACTACCGGGAAGAAAAGCCAAAGCGAACAGGCAAACATTCGCGCGGTGAGCTTGTTACGGATTTTCTCCTGGGTTCCGAAACACCGCAAGAATTCTCAAGTTCGATCGATTGCGCACGCTACGCGGGCTTTAGTCTTCTGACGTCAGATGCGGATGAAATTTGCTACCTTTCAAATCGGGGTGATGCGGTAACGCGACTGTCGCCCGGAATCTATGGCCTCAGTAACGCATCGCTCGACACGCCATGGCCAAAGCTCTTAAGAACGCGAGAAGCGTTCCGCAATATCGTAACGACAGGCGATGCGAATGAAACGACGCTCATGCGACTATTGGCCGACCGGCAAATGTCATCGGCAGCTGCGATTGAGCAGGGCGCCCTTCCTTTTGCGCTTGCGCGTGCGATCACTGCGCCGTTTATCGTTACACCGGAGTACGGTACGCGGTGCACGACCGTGGTATTGCGCAATTCAGCAGGTCAGACCAGCATCAGCGAACGTAGCTACGACGCAAGCGGAACACCAGTCGGTGAAGCACGCCTGTCAATCTCGGCGAACTGAGCTCAAGCGGGAATGCCATAAACCCTGAGAAGCCACTCCCGGATATCGAGAATCTCTTGCGGACATACTGCATGCGCCATCGGATATTCGCGCCACTCCACTGTGAACCCGCAGGCTGACAGGCTGTCGCGGGCAGCCTTCCCCAGCTCCATTGGCAGCACCGGATCAAAGGCGCCGTGTGCCATGAATATCGGCAGATCGTGAGGCTGCGGCAGGTCTGACCCTGCACCTGCCGGCAATGGCAGGTAGGTTGACAGGGCCATCATTCCGGCAAGCGGAAGTCCGAAGCTGATTGCAGTATGTGCAGCAATTGCGCCGCCTTGCGAAAACCCGGCGAGGACGATCTTGTCGTAGGGCACTCCGCGGTCGTGTTCCTGTTCGATGATCTCGGTCAATCGCTTGCTACTGGAACGAATACCCGCTTCATCCATCGGCCCGCTTCGGTCAAGCGACACAATATCGAACCACGCACGCATCGACACACCGCCGTTTATAGTGACCGGCCGGATCGGCGCATGCGGAAAAATGAAGCGCAGGTTCAAGTCCTCAGCCAGTCTCAATTCAGGCACAATCGGCTCAAAATCATGGCCGTCCGCACCGAGCCCATGCAACCAGATAATACTTCCGTCGGGTTCTCCGGCGGGTTCCACGATCACTTCGGTTTCTGACATTTATAACTCCACACAGCGGACGCGCATGGTAACAGCAAAAAATGAACGAGTGCGGACGCGGCAGTCGTGGTGGCGCGCAAGATTCTTTTTGCTCTGTGTGGAACCGTGACATACTTAAGCACGATGAGTCGTCTCTGGGAAAAAGGCCTGCCGCTTGACGAACGTGTGCTGCGTTACACGGCTGGGGAAGACCATCAGCTGGATGCGCGCCTCGTGGAATTCGATATTCGCGGCTCAATTGCACATGCGCAAATGCTGGCGGAACAGGGCTTGCTGAGCGGGCAAGATTGCCAGGCAATTACGGACGGGCTAGGCGAGCTGCAGTCTGAGTTCGACGCAGGTGAGTGGTGCATTCAACTTGAGGATGAGGATGTTCACACTGCCCTCGAATCACAACTAACGAAAAAAATTGGTGCAGCTGGCGCCCGGGTCCATCTCGGCCGCTCCCGCAATGATCAGGTTCTCACGGCAATCCGACTTTACCTGCGGTCGGCGACCGCCGAAGTGTCCGCAAGCGTTTCCGGCCTTTGCGAATCATTGGATGGACTCGCTGCCGCTCAGGGAGACATCAAACTTCCCGGTACGACCCATATGCAACACGCCATGCCATCGAGCGTTGCCCTGTGGTGTGGCGGATTTCAGGAAGGCTTTCAGGACGCGATAGATGGACTGGACGCCGCGCTACGACGCATTAACAAGAATCCGCTTGGCAGTGCGGCCGGCTACGGCACGCCGGGGCTCGATCTTGACCGCGAGGCAACGACCCGCAAACTGGGTTTTGCGCAAACCCAGGAACCGGTTACAGCGGTACAGCTGTCCCGCGGCAAGGCGGAAGCCGGACTGCTGTTCGAACTGTCGCTGCTGATGCAGGACTTGAGTCGTCTTGCCAGCGACCTGCTCCTCTTCTATACACAGGAATATCGTTACGTGTCACTCGCGCCTGAGGTCACGACCGGTTCGTCCATCATGCCGCAAAAACGAAATCCGGATGTTCTTGAACTGGTTCGCGCCGCGGCGGGCACTGTTCTGGCCTGCCTTAACGAATGTCAGCTGATCACGACGAAGCTGCCGTCGGGCTTTCAGCGCGATCTGCAGCGATTGAAGGCACCGGTATTCCGGGCAATTGACCTGACCATCGAGAGTGTCGATATCATGGCGTATCTCATGACGACAGTTCGGTTCCTGCCGGAGAACATTCGCATGGGCAAGGAACTGTTCGCAACCGAAGAGGCGTTTGCGTTGGTGCGCGCAGAGGGCATTCCGTTTCGCGAAGCTTATCGGCGCATAGCACACAAACTAGAGGCTGCTGAATAACTTCACAGTATTTCAATCACGTTCTGGTATACCATTTGAGAAATCGTTGTTACCGTCATTTTGGTGGAGACCGTCATGCAGAAAACTGTCAGTTCGATCGCATTGCTGCTGTCATTGGCCTTCCTGTCGGCATGCGGTCAGAAGGGTCCGCTGTTTTTGCCTGGCGACGCGAGCCAGGTTCAGTCTGTGCCATCTGCAGAGCAGGCACAGATTAACCCCGGGACAGACGACGAAGACGAAGACGACGACGAAGAACTAACAATAATCCGCAACTAAAACCGACGCGGGCCGCACCCGCGAGTAAAATCTGATGAGCGACAGCAAACTCGTCCTGGTGGACGGATCTTCCTACCTGTATCGCGCCTATCATGCGCTGCCCAAACTCACGAGCTCCCGCGGTGAGGCGACCGGCGCCATTCACGGCGTTCTGAATATGATTAACAAACTGGCGCAGGAGGAATCCACCGAACACCTGGTGGTGGTCTTCGATGCACCCGGCAGGACTTTTCGCGATGACATGTATGACGACTACAAAGCCAATCGTCCGCCGATGCCGGATGATCTGCGCGAACAGGTCGAACCATTGCTCGAGGCTATTCCGGCAATGGGACTGCCGCTGCTCAGAATTGACGGCGTTGAGGCCGACGATGTCATTGGCACTTTGTGCCAGCAGGCCAGCGAATCCGGGATGGACGTACTGGTATCCACAGGTGACAAGGATATGGCGCAACTCGTCAACGAGCGAGTTACGCTTGTCAACACAATGTCCGGATCGATTCTCGATCGGGACGGAGTCAAGAAGAAGTTCGACGTTTTCCCGGAACAGATAATCGATTACCTTGCCCTGGTCGGTGACAGCTCCGACAACATTCCAGGCGTACCAAAAGTAGGCGCAAAAACCGCGGCCAAGTGGCTGAACCAATATTCAAGTGCCGATGCAATCGTCGCCAATGCCGCGGAAATAAAGGGCAAGGTCGGAGAAAGCCTCCGCGACAATATTGAACAGCTCAGGCTGTCACAGAAACTGGCGACGATTCGTCTGGACGTCGACCTGCCGCAAGGTCCTGCGGACCTGAAGCGCGGCCCGGCGGACACTGACACGCTAAGGTCGCTGTATAGCCGCCTTGAACTGAAACGACTGCTGACACTATTAGGCGAAACCGACGCTGACGCAACGGCGGTCGATGCTCCGAAGCCCGCAGAAAAGGGAAACTACGAGACCGTACTTGACCAGGATGGATTCGAACGCTGGCTGAAAAAAATTGACGCCGCGACGCTGACCGCAATCGACACGGAAACGACCAGCGTCAATTACATGGAAGCCGAATTGGTCGGAATTTCACTAGCCGTGGAACCGGGAGAAGCGGCCTACATACCGGTTGCCCATGATTATCCGGGTGCGCCGGATCAGCTGAATCGTGATGCTGTCCTGGCCGCGCTGAAAACATTTCTCGAGAACCCGGACAAGAAGAAAGTCGGTCACCACCTGAAGTACGACGCGCACATTTTTGCCCGCTACGACATCGCAATGCGGGGCATGGCTTTCGATTCTATGCTGGAGTCTTACGTTCTCAATAGTGTCGCAACGCGGCATGATATGGATTCTGTCGCTCGGTATTACCTGAACGTCGACACCATTCACTACGAGGACGTTGCCGGCAAAGGCGCCAAGCAGCTCACCTTCAATCAGGTTGATCTCGAACAGGCAGCTCCGTACGCAGCAGAAGATGCCGACATTACCCTGAAGTTGCACAACCAGCTGTGGGGCGAACTGGAAAAGACACCTACACTGCGTTCGGTCTATGCAGAAATCGAGCAGCCTCTGGTGCCGGTCTTGCTGGCAATGGAGGAAGCCGGTGTTTTGATCGACAAGGGCATGCTGAAGAAGCAGAGCAGCGAGCTGGCTACAACCATGCAGAGCCTGGAGCAAGAGGCGCACGAACTTGCAGGTGGACCGTTTAATCTCGGCTCGCCCAAGCAGTTGCAGGAAATCCTGTTTGGCCAGCTCGGCTTGCCGGTCATTCGCAAAACGCCGAAAGGGCAGCCCTCAACCGCAGAAGATGTTCTGCAGGAGTTGGCGAATGAATTTGATCTGCCGCGGGTGATACTTGAGTATCGCAGCGTCAGCAAACTGAAAAGCACCTATACAGATAAACTACCAAAACAGGTTGCGGCGCACACCGGTCGCGTCCACACGTCTTATCACCAGGCGGTAGCCGCAACAGGGCGACTCTCGTCAACGGACCCGAATTTACAGAATATCCCGATTCGCACTCCCGAGGGTCGCCGGATCCGGCAGGCATTTATTCCGCCGGACGGCAAGGTTCTGCTCGCGGCGGACTATTCTCAAATTGAATTGCGCATCATGGCGCACCTGTCCGGCGATGAGGGCCTCGTTAAAGCATTTACGGAAGACCTGGATGTGCACAGCGCGACGGCCGCGGAAGTTTTCGGGCTCAAAGCCGACGCGGTGACCGCCGATCATCGCCGCTCCGCCAAGGCCATCAATTTCGGGCTGATGTACGGCATGTCCGCGTTCGGCCTAGGCAAGCAACTCGGCATTGGCCGCGGGCAGGCACAGGAGTATGTCGATCTGTATTTTGACCGGTATCCGGGCGTGCGCAAGTTTATGGATAATATTCGCGAGCAGGCGCGCGCGGCAGGCTTTGTAGAAACGGAGTTCGGGCGCCGCCTGTACCTGCCGGACATCAACGCCCGTAATGCACAACGAAGACAGTATGCAGAACGCAGCGCGATCAACGCGCCGATGCAGGGTACCGCGGCGGATATTATCAAGCGGGCAATGGTTACGGTGCAGGACTGGCTGCACAGCGATAAAGTGCCGGCCCGAATGATCATGCAGGTACACGATGAACTGGTTCTCGAGGTAGACGAAGCCGCTGTGAATTCGGTCCGCGATGAAGTTGTCAGACTGATGAGTTCGGCAGCCGATCTTTCTGTGCCGCTGAAGGTTGATGCGGGTGTCGGCGAGAACTGGGACCAGGCCCACTGACTCCTGCCCAAAGGCCGGCGACCCCATTGACCGGCAGCCGCTACGAGTTTGCTGCTGGCCTTTCCACAGGAACCGCTCGCCCCGCCGGCTACTCGACGGTGTTTTGGACAACCTGGCGTCGCGCACCCGCCGATGGTAGGCACCGCTTAATACTACATTATTTTCAATAGGTTATAAGCCAGGGGAACTCCTCGGGCCATTATTGTTCCAATTCTTCGAGTGCGTTAGTCACTTGTCTGTTTACCTCCCTAAGCAGACTTGCAACCCGGTAACCCCAAGCCGGTTGCTAATGCTAGACCCCGACTGTCGCAAGACACGTCGGGGTTTTTTTGTGCACGGACGCACTTATGTCGCGACGCACAGGGATGTGCGAGAGCGACGTTTATACAGGGATGTATTGATGTCGCGACCAAATCGCCGGGAGCGATTTTGGACAACACCACAGGTGTTGGCCCGAGGGGCAGCGGGCAGGATAGTCCGCTGCAACGACAGGACGTCCGGGAGCGGCGCTTGTGCAGGGACGCACTGATGCCGGGACAAAGTCGCCGGGCGCGACGTTATGCAAAATCGAAACTAGGCCGCAGCACCGTCGCCTAACAATTTTTCCAGTGCTTCCCGGGCTTCCTCGACGCCCTGCCGATTAAGCGCGGAAAACAACTGTACGCTTGCGCTGCTGCCAAGCTCCTTCCTGACCGTAAGAAGAGCGGTAGACGCCTGACCCCGCTTTAGCTTGTCGGCCTTGGTCAGCAATACGTGAACCGGCAGTTCAACAGAGGCGGCGAACGCCAGCATTTGCCGGTCGAATTCCTGCAGTTGACGCCTGATATCAACGACCAGAATCAGGCCATTGAGACAGTCCCGCTGCTCGAAATAGCCCTGCAACAGGCGGCCCCAGTGTTCCCGCACGGCATCTGCTACCCAGGCAAAGCCGTATCCGGGCAAATCCACCAGTCGTTGTCCGGGCCGCAATTCGAAGAAGTTGACCAGCTGGGTCCTGCCCGGCGTTTTGCTGGTCCTGGCAAACTGGCGGCGATTGACTATGACGTTGATGGCGCTCGATTTACCGGCATTGGAGCGCCCGGCTACGGCAACCTCGGCGCCCTCATCCGGCAGGAACTGAGCTGCGGAATTGGCGCTCATAATGAACTTTGCGTCTGGGAATTGAGACATGGGAATGTGTATAATTCGGGCCTGCGGCGCGGGCCGGGGCTCAATACTGACGGGTCTCTCGCTCAGCAGCAAGGCATAACAGCAACTCGCAGTTGTTAGCCAGTCAGGCGCTCGGCGTGAGAGATTTCAGATTTGCGTCACGACGTTAGAATTTCAGATTGATAGTCTCAGGCGGTATTGCGATGGCCGCTTTGAAGTAACGGTTGAAAGATATGAAGAAGATTTTTAGCGCGCTGGCCGGTTTGTTTCTATTTGCGGGCAGCGCTTTTGCCGATGGCCTCGTTGCGGGCGATGCCGCCGCCGGGCAGGCGAAATCTGTTACCTGCAGCGCATGTCATGGCGCGGATGGCAACAGCGTAAATCCGGTCTGGCCAAGTATAGCCGGGCAACACCCAACGTATATTCTTGAGCAATTGCAGGCGTTCAAGAACGGCGTTCGGAATGAGCCCCTGATGCTCGGCCAGGTCATGTTGTTAAGCGACGAAGACATGGCAAACCTCGCCGTTTTTTATGGCGAAAAACCTGCTGCAGCCAAGTCAGTCGCCGACCCGGCCAGCGTAGATCTCGGTGCACGCCTCTATCGCGGCGGTGACCGGGAAGACAACATTGCTGCGTGCGGCGCCTGCCATGGCCCGACGGGACGCGGCAATCCGGCGGCGTCTGTGCCGTCGGTGAAGGGACAGTATGCTGTTTATTCCGCCGCTCAGCTGCGCGCCTACGCCAGCGGCGCGCGGACTTCGGACGGTCCTACGCGAGTGATGCGTGACATCGCATCCAAGCTGAGCGAAGCGGAGATCCTCGCGGTCACCTCGTACATGCAGGGCCTGCAGTAAAAAGGCCTAAACCATTTTTGAAAGAAGCTGTCAGACCAAGATAGTTCTCAGCGGAGATTTCCCAATGACGCGAATCAGTTTTTTAGTTGTTCTCTTAGCATTCATCGTGAGTGGCTGCGGCGGTTCCGATGATGCGGCCGTCCAGGCGCCGAAGGTTTCCCCAGCTGAGCAGAATACGGTTGCAGACGAGATGCCCGCGGCCCCGGTTGCGACCCCGGCCGACGAGGCCGAGCCCGCTGAAATGGTTGAAGAATCGGGAGCTGAGGAAGATGAAACGGAAGCTGCAGATGTCCCCATTGTCCTGGCCCAGGCTGACGTACCTGCTGCGAAACAGGACTGGAAATTTACAGAGGGCAAGCACTACCAGCGCATGGTGCCTACCCAGCCGACCATTGGCGGAGCGGACAAGGTCGAAGTTGCCGAGATATTCTGGTATGGCTGCAACCACTGTTACACGTTTGAGCCGTTCATCAATCGCTGGGCGGAAAACGTACCGGCAAATGCGCGACTCGTTCGAATTCCCGCTACCTGGAATCCATTGGTCAAACTTCACGCGCAGCTTTATTACACCGAGGAAGTCCTTGTGAGTAACGGTAAGATCGCCGAACCGGAAGTGTTTCGTAATGCAGTCTTTGCGGAATATCACCGGCGCGGAAACCGACTCACGTCCATCGATGCTATTCAGGAACTGTTTGCCAAACACGGCGTCAGTGAAGAAGATTTTACGAAGACCTGGGGTTCGTTTGAGGTCTCGCAAAAATTACGCATAGCTGACGATTTGCAGCGTCGCTACGGGATTACAGGTGTTCCCGCTGTTGTCGTTAACGGCAAGTATCGAACCGGCGCCGGCGAGGCTGGGGGATACCCGGAATTGCTTGAGATCATCGACGAGCTGATCGCCAAAGAATCGGTTCGCTAACCCGCATCCTCGGAAACAATGCGCCAGCGGCTGTCGTCAGAGCGCCGCCAATAAAGTCGCTTCGTTGTGGTTACCGGGCCGTCAGTGGTCTGGAGCACCTGGGTGAACCGACTTAAATACAGATCAGGAACTTCCGGGTCTGCGACCAGGAACACATCGGCCAGCGTCACACTGCCAAGCTTGCGTGCGTCGAATACGTTGTAGCGATATGACGCCCACGAGTCGCGATCCATACCACGATAGCGAAAGTCATCCGCATACATGGAAAGATAGGTGAATAAATCACCGCTTTCGAGGCTTTCGCGCCAGGTAGCCAGCGCCGCCCGGAATTCAGTACGTGTCGCATCAATATCGCTTGGCTCCGCCCACTCGATTTCACGAGCAACGATCACGGGCGTCACCAGCGGCTGCAAGCTGTCCACCAGGCGTAACAACTCATCATTCGGGATCGCGAGGCAGCCATCTGTATCCAACGGCGGGCGGTGCGGGTTGTTATGGTCGACCCCATGCAACCAAATGCCGTAACCGGTGCGGTCGTTGTACCTGTCCCAGGCGTTCGGATAATCCAGCGGGAAAGCCGCGACCCCGTATTTGTCATGCAGTTTGCTGGTATCGAGTGTTTCGGTGATGAAATAGACTCCAAGCGGCGTTTTCCTGTCCCATGCCCGCTGTTTGCCTGCCCCCGCTGTGCCGATCGACATATAGCGCTGATCAACCGCAACGACCCCTTTTCCGGACCGCTCGAATCGATGCATGGTGGCGGAACCCGCGTCAGCTATCAAAATATCAGTAACGGATTCCGGAACCTCGAGGAGGTACGCGGGCAGCAGGGACTCGCCGCTCGCCGTGACATGCAGATCCTCGCCTCGAAGCCCTCCGGTGAGGAACATTCCAGCGACGAGAATTGATACCAGACGCATCTTATACATAGCCTTGATTGCAGCTTTTTACGCGGAAAATATCAAGCACCCTGATCACAGATGACGGCCGTTGTCGCGGTTACGCGGCCTCTAATCCGCGCAGAAATTCCAGCGTATTCTGGCCAATCCAGTCAACGGAGTAACCGCCTTCAAGAACTACCAATGTCGGCAGTCCGAGTTCACCGATTACGCGTCCCATTTTGTTGAAGTCCTGGGTCTCTATTTCAAAGAACGTCGTCGGATCACCGGCAAAAGTATCCAGTCCCAATGCAAGCACCAGTGCATCCGGTGCGAATCCCTGCAGCTGGCGCAACGCATCTGCAAGCACATCGCCGTAGGTGTCCCAACCGGTACCAAACGGTAGTGGGTAATTGAGGTTAAATCCGTGACCAACACCTTCGCCGCGTTCATCGGCATAGCCGAGGAAAAACGGATACTCGACCAAGGGATCTGCATGCAGGGAAAGCGTCATCACATCATTGCGGTGGTAGAACAGGGTCTGCGTGCCATTGCCATGATGGTAGTCGACATCAAGAACGGCTACGCGGCGAGCGCCGCCATCGATGATTGACTGCGCGGCCAGCGCGTTGTTGTTTAGGTAACAATAGCCGCCGCAATAGTTGGACGCTGCGTGATGACCCGGCGGTCGGCATGCGGAAAAAGCAATTCGCGCGTCACCCTTGACCAACTCAGCGCCCGTTAGTGCAACGTTGGCGGACGATCGAATTGCCTGCCAGCTTCCCTTGACTATTGGGGAAGTTGCGTCGAACGAATAACGGCCGAGTTTACCAACAATGTTTTCTGTCTCGGCATAGCGCATGCCGGCACCGACAAAGGCCTCAGGTCGCGCGTTGCTACCGTTCGCCCCGGAACGCTCCCAATCAGTCCACGCTGTTTTGAGAAACTCCAGGTAGTCAGGCGTATGTAAACGAGTAATTCTCCCGTCAGGAAAAATGTCTGGTTCAATAATGTCGCCAAACCCTTCCTCCCGGAAAAGGGCAGCAATATTATTGGCCCGTGCCGGGCATTCCGCACTCGGCCCCCAGGTATCACCGTCGGGAAACAGCAGGCCGTCATGCAGATTGTGATCGTCGGAATAGACTATTTTCATGGTTTGCCTCGAGCCTGGTCGGAAATCGTCATGTGACGGCTGCCGCTCCGGACCTCCTGCCAGAATTTACAGGTTAGTTGATAATGTGCTGCATTGCCCAGCGGCGTTGCAGATCACCAGCGCATCGACAGCAATGCAGGTCTGCGCGCCCACTATGACCGGATTGACATCGATTTCCTGCAGGTTCACGGCGAGCGCCTCTACCATGACCGAGAAACGTGCTGCCACGTGACAAAAGGCGTCGATCGCAGCCGGATGGTTGCCGCGCACGCCGTCAAGCAGCGGCCGCAAACGCAGACCATCCAGACACCGCCTGGCACAGGCTGCGTCAAATGGAGGCAACGCAAATGCCACATCGTGCAGGACCTCTGCGAGTGTACCGCCAAAACCCATGACCACAACGAGACCAAACTGCGGGTCGCGGTGAGCACCAAGAATCATTTCTATGCCGGGACCGACCATCGCGGAGACGAGCACCTTCGGGCCAAGGCGCGCGGCCATCTCGGCATAGGCAAGTTGTAGCGATGCCTCGTCTTCAATTCCGAGAATGACGCCGTTATGATCCGATTTGTGAGAGATCCCTGGGGCAGCCGTTTTCAAAGCGACCGGATATTTAATCTCTTTCGCAATTCGCGACGTCTCTGCGAATGTTGCAGCAGTGCCGCACCGGGTCGCCGGTACACCAAAGTCATTCAGCATATGAAGCGAAGTCGCCTCGTCGACTTCAGCATTTTGTGAAATGCGTTTTTGCCATTTTTTGATCGCGTCGGCGGGCGGCTTCTCGTCGTTCATCTTCGGTGCAGCAAGAAAATCCCGATAGCGCATCAGGCCACGAACACCTTTGAGAAACGGGGTCACTCCGTCCAATACCGGAAAGCCGCGATGCGTTGCCTCGACCGCCAGTGAATCGGCACCGGTACCCTGCCGTGCCGCCACCAGCGCTACGGGTTTTCCGGCAACGCTGCGGGCATGCTCCATATATCCAATGTAGGATTTATAGATCAGGCCATCGGGAGCACGGTCGTGCATGACGGCACCCAGCGCCGCATTTTCATCCTGCATCATGATGGTCAGGCAATCCGTCATCTGCTGCGCTGCGCTCGCACCGCCACGGCTCCAGGCGTCCAATGGATTAACCGGCGGCAGTTCGGGATCGAGGTGTTGCGTCAGCGCTGTCACGGTGTGGTGAGATAAATCCGTAAGCGGCACGTCTATAGCATGCGCCAGGTCGGCGATAAGCTGACGCTCGCCGCCAGAGTCGTGCAACGTTACCAGGCCACCTGGCCCCAGGGGATTGAACTCTGCAAAGAGGATCAGCGCAGTAGCGAATTCATCCATGTCGTCCACACGGTGCACGCCGTAGCGCTCAAACAACGCTGTATAGGTTGCATCATCGCCTGCCATTGCGCCTGAATGAGAAACAGCCAGTTCGGCGGTCTGCTGACTGCGGCCGACCTTCAGGGCAACAATCGGAATCTTGCGGACGCGAGCTTTTTCAAGCGCCGCGCGAAATCCGGCCGGATCGCGAGCGGTCTCGATGAAGAGTCCAACGACTTTCGTTTCGGGCAGGTCCAGTACGAAATCGAGGTATTGATCCATCGACACTGAAAGTTCGTTTCCGGTCGAAACAGCAACATTCACGCGCAGTCGTTCTTCGCAATCGATTATCCCGGACATGCCGGAGCCTGAATGACTGATCAGGCTGGCATTACCCTTGCCGGTGTGGCATCTGCTGTCAAATCCACAGGCCCAGACGCCATCTCTGAAATTGTAAAAGCCCATGCCATTTGCCCCGCATACCAACATGCCGGAATTCTTAATTTTCACCTGTATGCGCGCTTTTAGGTTGGGCGTAACATCATCATCGAGGACCAGTGGGGACATGATGACCGCTGCCGGAACGCCGCAGGCGATCGCGTCATCCAGCGACGCCTCGATCCGGCGATCACTAATGGCAAATATGACGAGGTCCGGCGTTTGCGGCAAATTCGCAAAGGCGGGGAAGCAGCGCTTACCCCGCAACTCGTCGTAACCGGGATTAATCGGGTAAATGCTGCCTGCGTAGCGCCCGCGCAGCAGGTTCTTGAGCGCCCACTCACCCATGGAACCCTTTCGCGCAGAAGCGCCTACAACAGCAACTGAACGAGGTCGGAGCAGAGGATCAAGCTGGTGTTGCATCAGCGCTTGCCGCTTGGAATAAACCTAGAACGGTCCGGGTGGCGTTGCCCGTTTACGCGGCGGGTCCCAGAATGGCTTGTCAACCACGATTGCTTCCGCCATTACGCGCGACCAATGCATTTCGCGTTGATAATACACTTCTACATAAAGTTTATCGCCAACCTTGCCGTGCGGCGAGCGGACTGTACCAAGCGCGATATTCTGCTTGCACACTGGCGACCAGACGGCCGACGTAATGAAACCGACTTCCTTTTTCGATTTCGGGTTGGCATACACGTAAGAGTGATGCGCCGGTTTGTTACCCTCGATATCGAGCTTCACGAGTTGCCAGGTGGATCCCTTGCGTTTCTCTTCCGCCAGAGCACGCCGACCATTGAAGTTTGGTTTCTTGAAGTCGACCAGCCAGTCGAGACCCAGCTCCAGGGGGGATCGCGACCTGCCGCTGCGAACCGTTACATCGGCAGGCAGGAAATCAACGTACGCTGCGATAAAACCGGCTTCAATTCTGGACTGCTCGAGCGCTTCGGTACCGATAGCCATAATGCCGTAGATCTTGCCTGCCTCGAACAGCGCATCCCACAGGTCGAGCGCCTGGTCGGGCGACAGCCACACTTCGTAACCAAGGTCGCCGGTAAATCCCGTCCGCGAAATCATTATCCCGGAGCCCTGGAAATCGAAATGGGCAAGTCCGAAAGGCCTTAGCTTTTCGATGCCCTTGATTCCCATCGCCTGGAGAATGCTGAAGGATGTGGGTCCCTGCACGGCCAATGCACATATCTCCTCGGTTTCGTCGACGATGCTCACATCCATCCCGATTGCCGACATGGTCAGCCAGGACATATGCCGTTCCTGGGAACACAGGCGATAGTCGCCCTCCGACAGGTGAAAAATAGTGCCATCATCGATGACCTGGCCCTGATCGTCACACCAGACGGCATAAGCAACCCGGCCCGGTTTTATCTTGCGCATGTCGCGCGTAACCAGGCGATTGAGATAGTCGAGCGCATCTGGCCCTGTAATCCGATACTTGGTCATCGGTGTCAGATCAAACACACCTGTGCTGTTACGAATTGAGAAGTATTCGAGTGTCGTATCGTAGAACCCGTCCGCACTTGAATAGCCTTTCCACTCGTGCCAGTTATTGAGGCGGTCAATTTCAGCCTGTCGCGGATAGAACGGCGAGCGCAGCCGGCCTTGTTCGACTTCCTGAATCGTCATAGTGCATACCCCGATTTTAGAATGGCTCGGGCAGCGTTGCGGCCAGCCGCGCCACTGATTCCCCCTCCCGGGTGCGAGCCGGCCCCACAGAGATAAAGTCCGTCCAGCGGCATTGCGTACTGCGCTGCGCCACCAACCGGGCGCGTAAAAAGGAACTGGTCGAGGGTCAACTCACCGTGATGCCAGTGACCACCGTGGATATGAAACTGTTCCTCGATATCTACAGGCGTCAGCAGTTCCGTCGCTGTAATGCGTTCTTTTAAATCCGGCATATATTCTGCCAATGTAGCGATAGCCAGTTTTTCGAAGGCGCTCCGGCTTTTCTTGTTCCAATTGGCCCTTAATTCGTAGGGAACGTACTGCACGATTGCCGACAATACGTGCTTGCCAGTTGGTGCCAGGCTGCTATCTCTGAAACTCGGGAAGACGATTTCAAATACTGGCTTCGCTGACGTTTCTCCATACTTGGCATGATTGAACGCGCGCTCGACATAGTCGTCTCCGGGGGCGATGATAAAACGACCGGCGAATTCTCGCTTATCCACCCCTTTGATTGCCGGCAGGCCGTCGAGTGCCAGGTGCAGTTTGGCTGCATTACCGCGCATACGCATGTGGTGGATACGATGCGTGAATCCGGTTTCCACGTTTTTGGGTTTTACCAGTTCCATGATTGTCGTTTTCGGATCGGCATTGGAAACAACCAGCCAGCTTGAAAATTTTTCGCCGCTCTCCGTTTCTACACCGGCTGCCCGCCCATTCTCAACGACAATGCGCCTTACCTTCATATTGGTGCGTATGGTCGCGCCATTGTCCCTGGCGGAGTGGGCCAGCGCCTCTGACACCGCACTCATACCTCCGCTTGGCTGGTCGATCGCACCGTGTGTCGCCGCAAGTCGGTACAGGTAGGTGAGAATCGTATTCGGGGATCGCGGGCCAAGGTGCGTGCCCATAACGGCGTCCAGACTGATTGCACCTCGCAGTATTTCACTGTCAAAACGCTCCACCACTTCATCGCGAATATTCATGCCGATCAAACGCAGAAACTCCTGCATTTCGACCTTGCCCAGACGTCGAATGTCGAGACCGAGTTGCGCCAGGGTCAGCAGGTCTGACCTGCTCGCATCCTTTGCCAGTCGTGGCGGCGTTTTGTTCAGAAAAGTCTTCAGGAGATCGGCAAATCGATTCATCCTTGTGCAAAAATTTTTGTAACCGGCTACATCGTGTGCGTTTACCCCGGATACTTCATCGCCACTGATCCGCACATGCTTGCCGTCCGTCGACAGCGCGACCGTGGGCATGTCGCTGGCAGTCATCTCAATGTTCAGGCCAAGATCCTTGCGCACCTGTGGTTGCAGCTGATAGAGCAAATGTGCCACGGATGATACCGAGTAGCCGTCCGCAAATGTGCGCGTGACGGCGGCCCCGCCCACCTGGCTGTTAGCCTCGAGCACAAGCACCTTCTTCCCCGCTTTAGCCAGCAGGGATGCACAGACCAGTCCATTGTGCCCGGCACCCACGACTATGGCATCGTATCGTTCACTCATCAGTCGTCACCGAAGTTGGCCGGCGTAATATCGCGGCGTTTGAGATCCAGCAGTATTTCCCTGGCAGCATTGCATCCCGGTGCGGCCATCACGCCTCCACCCGGATGATTGCTCGATCCGCACATGTACAGCCCGCCCACGGGGCCGCGATATTGCGCGTAACCCGGAATGGGCCGGTTAAACATCAGCTGGTCCATGGTCAGTTCACCGTGAAATATATTGCCTTCCGTCAAGCCGGCTTCGTTTTCAATTTCCTTCGGTGTCCGGACTTCACAGTGCAGGATCAGGTCCTTGAAATCGGGGCTGTATTCGGCAATCTGGTCAATAACGGTCTGGCCGAACTGATCGCGCTCCTCGTCGGTCCATTCACGCCCTTCAACCGTCGCCGGGCAGTACTGGACAAAGCAACTCATGAAGTGTTTGCCGGGCGGCGCCATGGTTGGGTCGCATACGGTTGGAATGACCATGTCCACGTAAGGGTCTTTTGACCACGTACCCTCTTTCCAATCGTCGTAAGCCCGCTCCATTCTCTCCATCGAATCGATGAAGTGCATATCTCCATCGAGTAGCGGACTGTTTTTTGGCAACGCAGGAAAGGTCGGCAGGCCATCCAGGGCAATATTGAGTTTTCCTGAAGAGCCGCGGATCTTGAAATTTTTCACGCGATTATAGAAATCATCGTCGAGGTCGTTCTTGTCCATACACTTCAGGAACGTACGTTTTACGTCCATGGCCGAGACCACGATTGACGCATCGATCTCTTCGCCGGTCGTCAGCGCGACGCCTTTGACTTTGCCATTCTTAACCACGATCTGGTCTACGCCGGCATCCGTCCTGAGTTCGCCCCCGTAAGACTGGAACGCGCCGCTGATTGCTTTTGCGACTGAACCCATGCCGCCACGAGCGTAGCCCCAGGCTCCCATGCTCCCGTCAACATCGCCCATGTAGTGGTGCAGTAGTACGTAAGCGGTGCCAGGTGAATGGATACCCAGCGCAGTGCCAATAATTCCGCTGCCCGACAGCGCCGCTTTGATGACATCGGTTTCAAAATATTCGTCCAGGTACTCGGCAACACTCATCGTCCAGAAGCGAATCGTGTCATACATCCGCTGCTCACCCATTTCATAAAACCTCGATCCGAGATGGGCCAGCTCTTTAAGATCCTTGGGTTTAAAAGATGTGGGATCCGGCGGTGTACGCAGGAGAAAGTCGCGAATGAAGCGGCACTGGCGCATCGTATCGGCGGAATAGCGTTCGTACGCGTCTGCATCTGCTTTTGAGAAACGCGCATATTCGCGATAGTGGACCTCGTGGTCCGGGTAGCTGCCCAGGTAGTCCCCGTTTTCCATGAAAACGGTGCCGCCGCCATACGGCGTCACCTGCAGTCCGTGACGTGCCAGGTTCAGATCTCGAAAAATTTCCGGCCGCAGCAGACTGCAAACGTAGGAACAATTTGAGTAATACCAGTCCTTGTAGAGGTTGCGGCTTACCGTCGCGCCGCCGATATAGTCGTTCTTCTCCAGACACAGGACATCAAGTCCTGATTTAGCCAGGTATGCGGCGTTGGTCAGGCCATTGTGTCCTGCACCAACGACGATGGCATCGTATTTCTTCATCGACTGTTTTCCGCCCCAGTAATATCGGATGACTTTCTTCGGGTGACCTGCTCAGGCCGTATTGTTTGATCTATTATCGCCCGGCAGTTTTCTAATCGTAATTTCCACCGCCTGTTCAAATTTGTCCAGCGTTTCATCGAGACATTTCACATCATGAGCCTCGCAAAAAAACCACGGTTCACGTGAATCGGGTTCGACGAGAATTCCCAGCTCATGCAGCTCGGCAGCCAGTGCGTCGTAAAAATCATAGTTGGTATTAACCCAGTCCCGGTAATCCCGCGGGGCTTCGTCACTGAAAAACAGGCCAGACATGGAGGGATGTCCTACAAAGGAATGTGGAATACCTTTAGCCGTGAGGATCCTGCCAATGCCAGTCTGCATTTGGGTGCCATAGCGCCTGACTGTTTCGAGGGCGTCAGTCTCTTCGAGGATCTGCAGCGTTTTGTCGGCGGCAGCCAGTGACACTGAATGGCCGGTAAATGTGCCGCCGTGAACGACACCATCGCCGACGATTCGCATGATGTCCTCGCGACCCGCGACGACGGAAATCGGATAGCCGTTCGCGAGTGCCTTGGCGAAAGTACAAAGATCCGCTTTAACGCCGAGCAATTCCTGGACGCCCCCCATCGCCACGCGAAAGCCCGTTTTGACTTCGTCGACAATTAGCACAACATTATATCGGTCGCACAGCGATCTGACGTCCTGCAGGTACTGCTTCGTTGCTGTCAGCCCGCAGCAGTTTCCCATGATAGGTTCGATCAGGAAAGCGCCTATGTCGTTGTGATTCTTGCGCAGAACTTCTTCTACAACGTTGGCGTCGTTGAGCGGTACCGTATGAAACAATGGTTTTACAATCTGTGGTGTGCCGGCACAGAAGGGTAGAATCTCCGGTGCGCCGTCGCGCGGATCCCAGTCCTCAACTTCCGCGTACCAGAGAACCTCCGTAAATACTCCGTGGTACCCGCCCTCAACCACGATATGTCCGTCCTTGCCGCTGTGAGCTCGCGCAATTCTCAGCGCTGCCATGACCGCTTCCGTGCCGGAGTTCGAGAACCTGACCAATTCCGCAGCCGGCACCATCCTGCTGATGCGGTTGGCGACCTCATATTCGAGCTCGGTACCCAGTGCAAATACGCCGCCAACCTGCATTCCATTGCGTGCAGCCTCGTCCACGCGCGGATCGGCGTAGCCGAGAATCGCTGGTCCGTAGCCCAGGCGATAGTCTATATATTCGTTGTCGTCGATATCCCAGATTCGACCGCCCTTGCCTCGTTTCGCATAAATGGTCTTGTCGTCACCCCAGTAGCGAAAATTTGACGCAACCCCGAGCGGCAGTTTGCCGACTGCTTTCCTGAAGTGCCTGTTGGATTTCTCAAGCGACCGCATACCACCCCCGCTGCTCCGTGACTGGCGCACAGGATCTCACGAACCATCCGGATAAGTCCATAAAAATGAATGAATAATCATTCATTTTCTGGCATTATCTGCATCTACAACAAATGTTTATGATAATTCTGCCAGTTACCGCTGGTCGAATGATGTGAGTCAATCTCATGGCAGCTGCCAGTGCAAACATGACGCGTCGAGAGATCGCCAAGGAGCGGCGACGGCAACAACTCATCGATGCCACGATCAAGTGCATCTCTAACAAGGGCCTGGGCAGCACGACATTATCGGATGTCGCAAGTGAAGCCGGCTTGTCCCAGGGTATCGTAAACCTGCACTTCAACAGCAAGGATAATCTGCTGCATGAAACATTGAAGTTTCTTGCTGAGGATTACGACGCCGAGTTCATGCGCACGCTTGATGGCGCACCAGATGAACCTGCAGCTCGCCTGCTTGCGCTGATGAAAATGGATCTCAAGCCGGCGATTTGTGATCGCAGGAAACTCGCCGTGTGGTTTGCTTTCTGGGGCGAAGTAAAGTCTGTACCCACCTATCAGAAAATCTGCGCAACTTATGATGACAAGTATGACGGCATCGTGCTGGACCTTGCCGACGCAATCATTCGCTCAGGAAGCTACGCTAACATCGAGGCGCAAACGGTAACGGATGTGTTGTCATCGTTAACCGATGGGCTGTGGTTGTCATGTCTCATCAATCCAAAATCTTTTAGAAGGGCAGCAGCACTCAACGCTGTTACCAGTTATCTTTACGCCATCTTTCCTGACCATTATCCACTGGAGTCTCAACATTGAAAATCGAACTGACTGACAGTGCACGCGAGTGGCAGGCCAAGGCGCGCGAATATGCGGATAATTTTCTTCAGCCGCACGAAGTCGAAGCAGAACTGAACGGGGGCGTGATCGATAGCGAAACTACGCGGCGCAACAAGAAACGTGCACTCGAACTCGGTTTCAGCGCGATCGACGTGCCCGAACGTTGGGGCGGACTCGCATTACCGCTGGTCGATCAGGTCGCGATCTGGGAGCAGCTAGGACGCGTAACCAACGCGCTCTCATGGTGCTTTTCGGAGCCGCAGAGGTGGATGTTCGAGGCGTGCACCGCGGAACAGATCGAATGCTATGTCCTGCCCCTGATGCGCGGCGAGAAAAAAGACTGTTATGCGATTACTGAGGCCGGGCCAGGTTCTGATGTGGCCGGCATCGAAGCGACGGCACATTTGGACGATGGCCATTATCGGCTGAATGGCGAAAAGTGGTACGTGACCAGCGCGAATTTTGCGGACTATTTCTGGTTCCAGGCGCAACTGCCCGACGAAGGCGGCGACGCACTATTCTTTGTGGAAAAGGATAGCCCGGGAATCGAGATGACCGACAACCCGCTTTTCAGTCATACCTACGCCGCACACCACCCCACCTTTCAATTCAGCGACGTAATGGTCCCAGCGACGAATCGGGTTGGCAAAGCCGGCGATGGCATGGCCTATACCCGCAGCTGGTTTCGCCATGAGCGGCTGATGATTGGGGCTCGAAGTTGCGGCGCCGCAGCCAGGCTGATCGAAGACGCTACCGCGTTCGCGCAATCGAGATTAGTCGCGGGTGTGCCGCTAAGCGAAAAGCAGGCGATTCAGCTCATGCTTGCCGATTGCGCAACGGAGCTTTGGGCCGCACGCCTGATGACCTTTGAGGCCGCAGCGGCAAGCGACCGCGGCGAGGATTTAAAGGCGCTGCACAATCGTTGCTCGATGGTCAAACTGTATGTGTCCGAGATGGCCAATCGCGTAGCGGATCGGGCACTGCAAATATTCGGCGGGCGTGGCTACATGCGTGAAAACGTTGCCGAGCGTTTTTTTCGCGAGCTGCGGGTGGACCGAATCTGGGAAGGCACTAGCGAAATTCAACGACTTATCATTGCCCGCAATCTTTTGAAGCGCGGACTCGATAACATGTGACGTAAAGCATGAACGGTCTTGCTGGCCTTCCGTTTTGGATTGCCGGGATACAAACGCTAAGAAAATTAGCTGATTACTTTTGGCGCTTTCCTGAGCTCGTGCAAGACCCATTCAATCCAGCGCTGTTCCATTTGCTCCATGCCGGAAAACCGGCCGGGTCTGTAGTAACGGGATTGCACGCCCTTCCAGTTGTTAACGATGATCCTTTCGTCAGCCAGTGTCGTGACATCCCATAGCCATTTAAGCGCTTCGCGATCGTAGTCTTTGCCCTCCTCCGCGTCGCCGCGCACCAGCCAGTAGATTTCACACTGACAGTGATCCTGGTCAACCGGAGTAAACACGTAACCGACAACATGGTCGCTGTAGGCCAGAAGGAATGACAAAGGGCCGACCGTAAAATCAGAAGCGCCGCCATCGTAGTCTGTAAGGTTTCCGAGCAAAGGTGCGAGTGGTTCGCCATCCCGGCTGCCCGTCTTATAGCCCTCGAACATGGCCGTGCGGCTATAGCCATAACCCTGCTGACCGCTTGGTGCTTCCGTGTCTACGAAATCGAAGTCAATTTCTGTCAATCCGCAGGCGGACATTTTTTGACGCATTCTATCCTGCACGCGCTCAAGCTTTTTTTTGTCAAGCATTAGCGTGTGCATCTTTGCATACTCGGCATGTGCCGGCGCGCAGTGATAGCACTCCTGGTAGTTTTCAACCGAGAGCTTCCAGTTCGCTGCTATCGGGTAAGTTTTGGTCGCGGCTACCTTCAGGTTCTCGAAATCGAACATGGCCATCGGCTTTGCCAGGTCCCGCTTGGCGTATTCGAGAGATGGCGGATCGTTGCAGAAACATATGAATATGAGTCCGTGAACGATCTCCACTGAAACCGGGTGCAGACCGTTGGCCGACTTGTCGAAATCATCCGGCATGTCACGCGTACCGATGAGTCGCCCATCGGTGTCATAGACCCAGGCATGATAGGGACACTCGAAGCGACGCGTATTGCCTTCTTGCTGCAGGCAAACGATTGAGCCGCGATGCCGGCAGACGTTGGCGAAGGCTTTGATCCGGCCGTTTTCGCTGCGGACGATGATGGCCGACTCGTTGGCAACTTTGAAAACCTTGAAGTCGCCAGCTTCTGCAATCTGGGACTGATGGCCGGCAAGGATCCAGTTGCGCATGACAATCTGGTCTAGCTCAAGCGAATAGATCTCAGGATCGGTATAAAACCGCTGCTCCAGCGACCAGCCGGTCTTCTGGCAGGCTATCAGCTCACGAATAGGTCGGTCGTCTTGCATGGCTACCAGTCTCTTTGGCATTCGGCGTGTTCGACCCCTTATTCTAGTGCGCAAAGATAGGAACACGAAGCCGCCGTTTCACCTTGTGAATCTGCCGCACTATACTGACAGCCGATTCGTATGTTCGATGCGCTATTAATGAACCCACCAAAATATGCGTCCGTCCTTGTTACCGTCATTGTCAGCGCGTGGCTGCCAGATTGCGCCTGCGCACAATCGGCTGAAGACAAACGACCACTAATCCTGGAAGACCGCAGCAAGTTACGATATCCGGGTCCACCTAGCATCTCGCCAGACGGGCGCCGGATTGCGTACGCCGAAGACGGCACGGTCTTCGTCATTAACGACAGCGGACAGGAACCTGTCGCGGTAACCACGGATTCAGGTTCTGCATGGTCGCCGCGCTGGTCGAACGACGGTTCTTCGCTGTACTTTGCGTCCGACCGCGGCGACATTGCTCAGATCTTTTCATTGCCTGTCGTCGGCCCGGGCGAAGCACGGGCAATCACCAGCTACGAGCACGGCATATCGACGACGAATTTTTCGCCGGATGAATCGCGGCTGCTCGTAGAATTTCGTGATGACGAGCTACGTAACGAGGCGCAGGACTCCGACACGCCGAGGCCGCCGTTTGTGGTGACAAGGCGGCAGTTCAAGAGCGATGCCGGAGATGGCTATCTGACCGCGGGCAGCAGCCGACATTTGTATGTCTACGACGTTGAATCCGGGGAACTTGCCCAGGTAACGGCAGGTTCATTCAATGAGGGCGACGGCTCCTGGTCGCCGGACGGCAAGTCCATTGTGTTCGTCAGCAATCGTGAGCCGGAACCTGATGCGAGTTATCGCGCCGATATCTGGCTACTTGACGTGGCAGACAACACTGAGGGCGACCTGCAGCAGCTTACTGACAACGAGAATTCCAAGTACTCGCCGAGCTTCAGTCCGGACGGGACGATGGTTGCCTACCTGTCTGCAGGTGACGGCGTATACAGCGTGCCGCACATTGCACTGGTTCCGGTCGGTGGCGGCACGCCGAGAATCCTGACAACAGGCCTTGATCGCTGGATCAGCGGTTACGAATTCTCGGCGAACGGGAAGTGGATATACGTGAGCTTTGACAATGCGGGCAGCTCACATCTCGCTCGCGTGCGCGTCAGTGACGGGCGCATCGAGAGAGTCATTGATGGCGAGATTTCAGTCGGCGCTTTCGACGTGGGTCCGGGAGCGTCGATTGCACTGAATGCAAGTCCGAAAGAGCGCATGTCCGATGTCCATCGACTTGATGGCAAACGACTGACCAGGCTTACCGACCTCAATCGTCACTACCTTGACGAAATCATTGTGCATTCCAAGCAGAAATTCGCTTTCGAGAGTACAGGCGGCACGCCGGTCGAGGCTTTTATCACCGTGCCACACGGCTACGAGAAAGGCAGGACTTACCCGACCGTTCTGAATCTGCACGGTGGTCCGGTAGGTCAGTTTGACTGGAGTTATTCTTTCCCGTCTCAATACCTGGCAGCAAACGGGTACGTCGTTGTCGAACCCAATCCGCGCGGTTCATCGGGATTCGGTGAAGACTATATTCGTGCGATTTACCGGACGTGGGGAATAACCGACTACGATGACATCATCGCTGCCGTTGATTACGCCATTGAGCAGGGCCTTGCTGACCCCGAGAGGCTGGCTGTAACGGGCTATTCCTATGGCGGTTACATGACCAACGTCGTTATCACGTCAACTGATCGTTTCAAAGCCGCAGCCTCTGGTGCCGGTCACAGCCTCATCGAGGCCAATTTTGGACACGATATTTACCAACAGTGGTACCTGTGGGAACTTGGCGTTCCGTGGGAGAATCGCGACAGATATGATCGGCTGTCCCCGTTTCTCAGAGCCGGTAACGCAACAACACCAACTCTGTTTCTGGGGGGGCGTGTCGACTGGAACGTACCGGTGATCAATGCCGAGTTGATGTTCCAGGCGCTGCAGGTGCGCGGTATTGACTCGGAACTGGTTGTCTATCCAGGTGTACATCACGGCGGTTGGCCAGATGAATACGAGCGAGACTACCTGCAGCGGATTGTCACCTGGTTTGATCGCTACACCAGCCACTGATTGTCCAAGACTAGGGAAAGCAGCGTATCAAACTTACACGCAACGACCGCGGCAATAGATCAGACTGTTGACCAGATCATCGAGAATAGCGCATGCCGCTGCTAACAATGCGCGGCTGTTTCGAGCCCCCGGACGGGCCAATATTATCGGCGAACACACTGACTACAACGATGGCCTGGTGCTGCCAACCAATACCGCGTTGTATACATGGCTCACCATCAGTCCGCGCAATGATCGCCTGGTAATGGTCACCGCAGAGAGTCTTGCAGAACATGGACGATTCGATCTTGATGATATCGCTCCTGTGCAACATCCGACGTGGATTGATTATCTGAAGGGGGTGGCGGCTGAGATTGAAACGACGGGCATTGAATTGAAAGGTGCGGATTTAACGATTTTTGGCGAAATACCGATCGGTGGAGGGCTTAGTTCGTCAGCGTCTGTCGAGATTGCGATGGCATTTGCAATGCTTGGCATTGCCGGTGTGTCCATGCCCGGGCGGGAAGTGGCCAAAGCGTGTCAGCGCGCAGAGCACAACTATGGCGGCGTCAAGTGCGGCATCATGGACCAGTTTTCAGTTGCCTGCGGTCAACATGGCGATGCGATGTTGCTCGATTGCCGCACGCTCACAACGGAATCGGTGACGATCCCCGTGGAAATGACGCTGCTGGTTACTGACAGCGGAGTCAAACACAGGCTTTCCGAGGGCGGTTATAACCAGCGAGCGGATGAGTGTCGGAAAGCCGTTGAGATGCTAAAGGCCAAGGATTCTTCGATCATGGCGCTGCGCGACGTTGAGCCGGAAACCCTGGACGTGCACGCGGCGATGCTTGGCAAAGACCTGCTGCGGCGATGTCGCCACGTAGTCAGTGAGAATCAGCGCGTCCGGCAGGCCTTCCATGCATTACAGGCAGGAGATATTAGCGGTGTAGGTACGCTGGTAAAGCACTCGCACATGAGCTTGCGCGACGACTATGAGGTTAGCTGTGACGAAATCGAATCCCTCGTTGGCATTGCTGATGCCTGTGACGGTGTCCTGGGATCAAGAATGATGGGTGCAGGCTTCGGCGGATGTGTTCTATCCGTCGTACGGACAGAATGCGTTTCTGACGTCAGGCGTGAGATAGGCGAAAAATACGGCGCAATTTGTGGTGCGGAACCATGGATACACACAGTTTCAGCCGCAGCGCCGGCCGGAGAGGTTGCGGTGACATGAAATCAGGGCACCATTCCCATTCCCGCCGAAACCTGCTTACCGATGAATGGGTGCTGGTTTCCCCGGACCGGAACGAACGCCCCTGGCAGGGTCAGCTTGAGAGCGTCATTCTGGAGCCCGATGCAATCTACGCACCCGATTGCTACCTGTGCCCCGGGAATCAGCGTGCCAACAAAGTTCATAATCCTGATTACAGCGGCCCCTTTGCTTTCGATAATGATTTTGCCGCACTCTCACCTGCTGGCGATGCAGAGTCTGGCGGCAATCCTTTGTTTGAATCACGCCCCGAATCTGGCCGCTGTCGGGTGGTCTGCTACAGCCACCAGCATAACGAGCGATTGAGCACCATGGGCGTCGCGCACATTGCGCAGGCTATAGAGATGCTCACTGAGGAGTACGTCACTCTCGCTGCGGACGACGCGATGCGCTATGTACAGGTTTTCGAAAATCGCGGTCAGATGATGGGCAGCAGTAATCCGCACCCGCACGCCCAGATCTGGGCAACCGAGCACATCCCGGACGAGCCTGCCAAGGAACTTCTCACGCAAACACAATGGTGGAACGACAAGCAAACGCTGCTGCTTGCCGACTACCGGCGCGCGGAAACCGAGACCGGCAGCCGTGTCGTTGTGGAAAACAGACACTTTGTGGTGCTGGTGCCTTTCTGGGCAACCTGGCCATTCGAGACCCTGCTGCTGCCAAAAAGGAACTTCGCCGCATTCGATCAAATGTCGCCGGACGAAGTGACCGGCCTGGCGCAGATACTTAAATCTGTGCTTGCTGTTTACGACAGGTTGTTTGACGTGCCCATGCCGTATTCGCTCGGATTTCATCCGCAGCCCGCTGACGGGAACGCACATCCGGAATGGCTGTTTCACGCTCACATCTGTCCTCCTTTGTTGCGCTCGGCCAGCGTACGCAAGCACCTGGTTGGCTTCGAGATGTTTGGCATGCCACAACGTGACCTGACGCCCGAATTGGCGGCAGCGCGACTGCGTAGCGTTTGATTTTGTATCATTTCTGCAGTGTCGGATACGTTATCGAATTCCACAGACGCACCGCCTGGCTTTGCCAAACTCACTATGCGCTGAGATTACCCTATGCATCTTGAATCACTTGATCTGGCTGTCGTTGTGATTTACGCGATCTCGCTTCTGCTTCTCGCGCAATGGGTGTCACGCGAGAAGCCTGGCCACCGGAAAAATACACAGGATTACTTTCTCGCCGGTCGTGCACTCCCGTGGTGGGCAATTGGCGCCTCGCTGATCGCAGCCAACATATCGGCTGAACAGATCATCGGTATGTCCGGTAGCGCGTTCGTCATGGGCATTGCCATAGGCGCCTATGAATGGATGGCGGCGATAACGCTGATCATCGTCGGCAAATACCTTCTGCCGGTTTTCCTGGAGCACAAAATCTACACAATGCCGCAGTTTCTCGAGCAGCGGTTCGATTCGCGGGTGAAAACCATACTCGGCCTGTTCTGGTTGGGGCTGTACGTTTTCGTCAACCTGACATCGATACTCTGGCTTGGTTCGCTGGCAATCAATACCGTCACGGGCCTCGATATCGGTTATGCACTGGTGCTGCTGGCCGCTTTCGCCACCGGTTACTCACTTTATGGTGGCCTCAAGGCCGTTGCCATGACCGATATCATCCAGGTTGTCCTGCTGGTGCTGGGCGGCTTCTTCATTGCGTATTATTCGATGGACGAAATATCCGGTGGCAGGGGTGTCATCGCTGGATTTCAGATGGTGCTCGAACAGGCGCCGGACAAATTCGACCTTATTCTTGCGAAGGACAATCCGAACTATGTGAGCCTGCCGGGCATTTCCGTGCTCGTCGGCGGCATGTGGATCATGAATTTGTCTTACTGGGGGTTCAATCAGTACATCATCCAGCGCGCACTCGCCGCGAAGAGTAGCCGTGAGGCGCAGAAAGGGATTGTCTTTGCGGCTTTCCTGAAAATGCTTATGCCGGTACTGGTTGTATTGCCTGGCATTGCTGCCGTTATCCTGGCACCTGACCTGGAATCTCCGGACAAAGCGTACCCCGAGGTCATGAAGTTATTGCCGGCAGGACTTACCGGCCTGGTTTTCGCCGCGCTGATTGCGGCGATTGTCTCCTCGCTTGCATCGATGATGAATTCAATCTCGACCATATTTACGATGGACATCTATTTACAGTTCAGCAAAAGCCACAAATCGGATACCGAACTCGTTACTGTCGGTCGCATTGTTAGCCTGACCGCAATCTCCATAGCGGCAATCGTCGCCCGGCCGCTGCTCGGGAGTTTTGATCAGGCATTCCAGTACATCCAGGATTACACCGGCTTTTTCACGCCTGGTGTTGTCGTTATTTTCCTCATGGGAATTTTCTGGAAGAAAGCGACCGCCATGGGAGCCATAGGCGCCGCCGTTGGTTCATTCCTGATCTCGCTTGCTTTCTATTTGCTCTTGCCGACGTTGCCGTTCATCGACCGGGTCGGAATCGTATTCCTGGCGTGTCTGGCAATAGGTATCCTGATATCCACCTTTCAGGGCCATGGAGAGCACCCCAACGCGGTGGACTACGAGGCTGTCGATACGTCGACGAGCGGCAGCTTTAACCTGGCATCCGGCGTCGTGGTTATGATGCTGATCGCACTCTACGCCACCTGGTGGTAACAGGATTTTTTCGATGAAGATTCAGTCACTATTCTGCCTGGCCGTATTGACCGCATTTGCCGGTACCGCCCACGCTGATGAACACGCAGGCTTTAAGGCCGTATCGAGCATGGACGAGATCCAGGCCAGGCAGCGACAGGTACCGGACGACGACATCTGGTGGAACGTTCGCGGCGAGCAGATGCGCTGGATGCATTTGAACGCGCATCAGCTTTTTCCGACCGTCAACGTGTATCGGAAGGGCCCGGTCCGCGCACTGGAAACCAGGCTCATGCCTGCAATTGGCCAGACAGAAGTCAGCCTGGATTCCGGCACACTGACGTTCGACGATTTCCTTGATAGTGAGTATTCCACGGCAATGGGCGTGGTCGTGCTCCACCAGGGCAGGATCGTGTTTGAACGTTACCCGCGCATGCGGGAATTCGAGAAGCCGATATACTGGTCGGTGGCAAAGGTCCTGCCTGCAACTGTGTTGCGTATCATGGAAGAACGTGGCGAGGTCGACGTTAGTAAAACTATCGAAGAGTACATTCCGGACCTGGCGCAAAGCGACTTCGCTGGCATCACTGTTCGCAATATCCTCGATATGGCGACCGGCCTTGATTGCCAGGATGAATATGAAGAGCGTGAATCCTGTTATTACCAGTATTCAATGGCGATTGGTGACGGGTTTCGCGAGCAGGATGCGCCGGACAATCCCTACGATTTCTTAAAGTCGCTCGAGGTTTCAAAACACGCTGAGCAGGGAACGCAATTCTCCTATTCAGGTGTTAACACGTTCATTCTGGCGTGGCTTGTTGAAGAGTTGACTGGCAGGGCGTTTCACGATGTCTTTACTGAAGAGGTGTGGCAGCACATTGGCGCAGAATCTGACGCCTCCTATATTGCCTATCGCTACGGCATTCCGCTCACTCACGGCGGCTTTCTGTCAAACATGCGCGACCTGGCGCGATTCGGATTGTTGTTCACACCAAGCTTTAAGGCGATTTCCGACCGGCAGGTGATTTCCACCAGTCACATTGAATTCATTCGCTCTGCGGGCAATCCGGAACTGCTCGCCAAAGCCGGCCTACCGCCGGTAGCGGTGAGCGGTATAAAGCACAATATCTATCAGTGGGACCGCATTCACGCCAACGGCACTTTCTACAAGGGTGGTTGGGGAGGCCAGGGCCTGATTGTTAATCCGGAACAGGACCTGGTTGCGGTCTTTACGAGTTACTTCAAGGAGGATTCTAGCGAGACACACCTCGAGCCGGTTCTCTTTGATGTTCTCGAACGGAATTTTGGCAGCAGGATGAACCGCCAATAACGCTCACACCCGCCGACAAGACTTCGCATGTCGTGTTGGCTATAGTCACTTTTACAACCAGCAAGAATAACGACCAATCATGGATCAAAGTCGCATCGACTGGCCAAATTTCGGAACCTGTGTTGCGATCATTATTTTCGTTTGCCTGCCACTGGCCCTTGCCCCGGAAAGGGGCGGACAGATCATGGAAGCAATGTACGCCTACATTGCGACCGAGTTTGGCATTTTTTACCTGTCTGCCGGCGTCGCCTGTATCGGCTTTCTGGTCTGGCTCGCCTGCAGCAAATATGGAACCGTCAAGCTCGGCACTGAAGATGACGTAGCGGAATTCTCCACACTCAGCTGGGTCGCGATGCTTTTTTGTACCGGTGTTGGTGCGGGTCTCATGTACTGGTGCGGCACCGAGTGGGCTTACTATTATCAGGCGCCTCCCTTTGGGGCAGAGCCCCGCAGCGCTGAAGCTGCCGAGTGGGCGTCAACCTACGGCATGTACCACTGGGGCGTGTCGGCGTGGGCCTTTTACTGCTTGCCAACCATCGCAATTGCCTACCCCTATTACGTCAAGAAGCTGGATTTTCTGCGCTTTAGCGGCAGCTGCCACTATTTTCTGAAAGGCCGCGAACACGGCTTGCTCGCAAGATTTATCGATTTCCTCTTCATGATTGCGCTTATTGGAGGAGCCGCGTCTTCGCTCGGCTTTTCAACCCCGATGATCGCCGCGTGTATCGCACGAATATTTGATGTTCAGCATGACTTTGGTCTCGAAATGACTGTAGTTGTCCTGTGCATGCTTCTTTTCGCGACCAGTGTGTGGCTCGGATTGAAGAAGGGCATTAAGAAGCTAAGCGACATCAACATGCTCCTCGCCTTCGGGCTGCTCGCTTTCATACTTGTTGTAGGACCGACGGCGTTTCTGTTTAAGACCAGTCTGAATAGTGTCGGTTTGATGGCCCAGAACTTCGTCCGCATGAGCTTTTGGACCGATCCGTTCACCGACTCAAGATTTGTCGAAGACTGGACCGTCTTCTACTGGGCGTGGTGGATCGCGTATGCGCCATTTGTCGGTCTCTTTGTAACGCGGATTTCCCGCGGTCGATCCATTCGCCAGGTCATCAGTGGAATGTTGATTTACGGTTCACTGGGAAGCTGGGTCTTCTACATGATCATTGGCAACTACTCACTCTTCCTCGAACTGGAAGGGGTTATAAGCATTACGGAAGTAATGAATGCGCAGAGCGGTAATGAAGCCATCGTTGCCATGTTAGATCAGCTGCCTCTTGCGACGCTGGTGATCAGCATCTTCAGCCTGGTCGCATTCATTTTCGCCGCCACGACCTATGACTCCGCGTCCTACATCCTTGCATCCGGCGCGACGCTGCATCTGAAAGCAGGAGACGATCCGGCGCGATGGCACAGGGTCTTCTGGGCATTTGCACTCGGCCTGATGCCGGCAACGCTGATGTTTATAGGCGGTTTGCGGGTTATGCAGGTAACACTCCTGATTGTGTCGGCGCCTATTCTTGTCGTCGGCGTCGCAATGTCGGTTTCGTTAATGCGTTCCTTACGCGAACAGCTGCACGCGTGATGCGAGCAAGGCAGTGAGCTCTTGAAACGCGTTACTCAGATAATTGTACTGATCGTCGCCGGCGAGATGATCTTCAGCCTGCCGTTTCACACGGCCCGCTTTTTTCGGCCGACTCTTCTCGATGTTTTCAATATTTCAAACACCAACCTTGGCGACATTTTCGCGATTTACGGCATTACGGCCATGTTGGCCTATTTTCCAGGCGGGCTGATTGCAGACCGTTACTCCGCAAGAAAACTGCTCGCAACATCGATGTTGGCAACGGCCTTCGGCGGCTTCTATATGGCCACCATTCCCGACGCATTTTCGCTGGCTCTGCTCTACGGTTACTGGGGAATCACGACCATTTTTCTCTTTTGGGCCGCCATGCTGAAGGCAACCCGTGAATGGGGAGGAAATTTATCGCAAGGGAAAGCGTTCGGTATACTCGACGGTGGTCGGGGACTGGTAGCCGCTGCGTTTGCCGTCTTCTCAGTAGCCTTCATGGCCGGCTTTCTACCCGAGGACGTGGTCTCCTCGACAGGTGCGGAACAAAGAGCGGCTTTCAGGAACGTAATACTGCTGTATTCGTTTACGACCGCAGCGGTGGGTGTGCTCACATGGTTTCTGCTGCCTGATACCGAATCGCTACCAGACCAGGCATCGATTGGAAACTCATTCAAGGGAGCCATGTCCGTACTGCACAAGCGCACTGTATGGGCAAAAGCGGGAATCGTTATTTTTGCCTATTGCGGCTACAAAGGTCTCGACAACCTGTCTCTCTATGCCGTTCAGGTACTTGGCATGAACGAGGTTGAGGGAGCACGCCTCTTCGCCTATGCGTCCTACCTGCGGCCCATAGCTGCCGTAGCGGCTGGAATTGTCGCCGACCGATTTGTCGCGAGCCGGGTAATCGGACTTACTTTTACGGTCTTGACGGTTTCTTTTGGCATGCTTTGGCTGGCCGTTCCGGAGAACGGCTGGCTGACGATCATCTATGCCAACATCTATGTCAGCGTGTTTGCGGTGTTCGCAATCCGCGGCATTTACTTCGCACTGTTGCAGGAGACGAAGACGCCGACCGAGTTGACCGGCACTACGATCGGCATAGTGTCATTTATCGGCTATACCCCCGAGATCTTCTTTGCGCCAATTGCAGGGCGCATTCTGGACGCGTCGCCCGGCATCGAGGGACACCAGAACTACTTCCTGTTCCTGGCAGCACTATCGGCCGTTGGTTTATTTACGGTGTTCTATCTCGTCCGCGTCAACAAGCAGCATGGGTAAGCCGATCCAGATGTGATTCTGGCTGGCAGCTACCAGGTCTTCGGTTGCCAGAGCGACATTGTCTGCGGTTGCTTTCGCGTCTTAAGAATATTTCACTTGTTACAGGTTTACAGCTGCCTGTCTGTCTGGCCACAGACGTCACCGCATGCATCAGACTGCTAAAGTCGCGCAACTTCTGGCCGGCCAGTGAAACAACAAATTTCCACTGCACAAAGCCTGCTGCGCTACATGCAATTCTGCAGGGTCGCTGGCTGGTGGATTATTGGCGGCCGGATTTTCGGCCGATTCGTAAACTTTAACTCGCTTGATCCGACCGAATATTCTGACCGTTGCACCTAGATCGGCAGCACTGTCGTATGCTTTATCTCTGATAACGCGATGCTGGAGTTAACTTCCTGCACACCCGGAAGCTGCGACAACTTTTCGTATATGAACCGTTCGTAGTCCTTGATGTCCTCGGCGACGATGCGCAGCAGGAAATCAATGTTGCCCAGCACAACGTAGCAATCCAATACCTCCGGATAGCCCCTGACAGCGTCCGCAAAGTCCGTCAGGTTGCTGCGACCGTGCGAGGTCAGCTTCACCTGGGCGAAAACCATGGTGCTCAGTCCAACTTTTTCCGGATCGAGAATGACCGGTTGATCCTTGATCACGCCTTCCTCTCGCAGGCGCTGCATGCGTCGCCAGCAGGCTGACTGTGAGAGACCAATCCGTTCGCCAATGGCGGCGGCGTTAATGCCTGTCTCGGTCTGGAGGAGTTGCAGGATTCGGCGATCTGTCTGATCAATAGGTATATTTTGCATAATTTATGATCAATAGGGGTCTTATATCGCATAGACTATGTCTGTTTCATGTACTTAGCAATGTATTTTGCAACCACTTTGCCAGTTTGGCCGGATATATTGGGCGACTACGTATTCCGCTGCATCGCAATGAGTGGCAGGATATGCAGCCCCCGAATTCAATTGCCTCAGACATCGAAGTCAACGAACTGGACCTGCATGACTAGAAAATCGAGACTACATATACCGCATCCGTCAGCCCGTCCCGGTGACAAACCTGACTTCAGTTACCTGAATCTTTCGCCCGCAGGAGCGGCCGACAAACCCGCCATTGACGTGCCCACGCGGGAGATCGAACACCTGAGCCTGGAGCTGGTTCGCGTTCTGGACGACGACCATCATGCATTGGGAGCATGGAATCCGAATCTCGACCCGGAAAAGCTCCAGGTCGGACTGCGCTGGATGCTGCTCAATCGCGTTTTTGATGAACGCATGTGGCAAATCCAGCGGCAGGGAAAAATAACGTTCTACATGCAGGCGACGGGAGAGGAAGCGGTTTCGATTGCGCAGGGCATGGCGCTGCGCGCCGGCGATATGTGTTTCCCGTCCTACCGAAACCAGGGCCTTTTCTTGCTGCGCGGCACGAAACTCGTCGACATGATGTGCCAGTGTTTGTCTAACACGCGCGATATGTGCAAAGGCCGCCAGCTGCCGGTTCTTTATCACAATAAAGATGCAAATATATTTTCGCTTTCGGGCAATCTCGCCACGCAGTACCCACACGCGGTTGGCTGGGCTATGGCCTCCGCGATCAAGGGTGAAGACCACATTGCAGCATCGTGGGTCGGTGACGGCAGCACGGCCGAAGCGGACTTCCACCACGCGATTACGTTTGCCGCCATCTACCAGGCGCCGGTCATCCTCAACATCGTGAATAACCAATGGGCGATATCTACCTTCCAGGGGTTTGCCGGCGGTGAAAGAAGACCGTTTGCCGCGCGCGGCATTGGCCTGGGCATTCCCGGCATCCGGGTGGACGGCAACGACTTCCTGGCAGTTTATTCTGCAACGCTGTGGGCAGCAGATCGTGCTCGCAGAGGGGGTGGCCCGACAATTATCGAACACGTTACCTATCGCGGCGGCGCGCATTCCACCAGTGATGATCCGACAAAGTACCGACCAAAAGACGAGTGGAAATCGTTTCCGCTGGGTGATCCCGTGGAACGACTCAAGCAGCATCTCATTGTTGAAGGTCACTGGTCAGACGAACAACACGAAGAAGTGATCGATGAATATCGGGTCAAGGTTCTTGCCGCCTGGAAAGAAGCGCAAAAATTTGGAACGATGACCGAGGGACCATTCCTGGATCCCAGCGAAATGTTTGATGATGTGTACGCAGACATCCCTCCACACCTCGAAGAACAGCGTCGCCAGATGCTGGCGCTGGAGGAGTAAGGCATGCCGCAGATGAATATGATCGAGGCAATTCGCTCGGGACTCGACGTCGTCATGACCCGGGATTCCAATACCGTTATTCTTGGCGAGGACGTCGGTTACTTTGGCGGCGTGTTTCGCTGTACCGATGGCTTGCAGCGCAAATTCGGGGAACACCGGGTGATCGATGCACCCATCGCCGAGGGTGGCATCATTGGCACGGCAATCGGCATGGGGGTTAACGGGCTGCGACCGGTTGCGGAGATACAGTTCGCCGACTACATATATCCCGGATTCGACCAGGTTGTTAGTGAGCTGGGCCGATTGCGCTACCGCAGCGGCGGGGATTTTTTCTCTCCCGTCACCATTCGTACGCCGTGCGGCGGCGGAATTCGCGGCGGCCAGACGCATTCGCAATCGCCGGAAGCGATATTTACGCATATCAGCGGCATAAAGACAGTGATGCCGTCAAACCCTTACGATGCGAAGGGCTTATTGATCAGTTCGATCGAGTCCGACGACCCGGTGATATTTTTTGAGCCGAAGCGAATCTATAACGGTCCGTTTGACGGAGACCCGGACAAACCGGCCGTTCCCTGGACTTCTCACCCAAAGGGAGAAGTCCCAAACGGCTATTACACCGTGCCGCTGGGCTCTGCGGAGATCGTCGAATCAGGTGACGAACTCACTATAATTACCTACGGCACTCTGGTGCACATAGCACAGGCTGCCGCTGCACTGGTGGGTGTTAACGCGGAGATTATTGATGTCCGTACGCTCGCGCCACTGGACACGAGGACCTTGACCGAGTCGGTGAAAAAGACCGGGCGCTGCCTGATTGCACACGAGGCTACCCGCTACAGCGGATTCGGTGCAGAATTGACGGCAACGGTTCAGGAAGAATGCTTTTATCATCTGGAAGCGCCTATCGAACGCGTGGCCGGATGGGATACGCCCTACCCGCATGCGTTTGAATGGCAGTACTTTCCCGGACAAAAGCGTTTTGCTGCCGGAATTCGCAAAGTCATGGAGGCGAAATGAGCGAGTATGTTTTCAAACTGCCCGACCTGGGTGAAGGAACCGTTGAATCTGAAATCGGCGAATGGAATATCGCGATCGGTGATGAGGTTGCTGAAGAGTCTGTCGTCGGCACCATGATGACGGATAAGGCGGCAGTCGAACTGGTATCACCCGTTTCCGGGAAGGTGATTTCGCTGGCAGGAGAACCCGGGGACATTGTCGCGGTCGGCGCACCGCTCGTCGTTTTTGAGACGAGTGCCGATGCCGCCGACGCCGCATCGGAAAAAACTGTTCAGTCGGAACCGGCGGGGGAAGCCGTTAGCGAACCACAACCCGGGATGAAGAATGACAAGATAGTCACTTCCCCCGCGGTTCGCAGACGAGCACGCGACGCTGGCGTTGACCTTGCCGAGGTGAAGGGCAGCGGCACCGGCGGACGAATACTGCGTGATGATCTCGATCGTTTCCTGAAAGCGCGGGTGACGGGCAAGTCGATTAAGCCCGCCGAACCGGCACAAACCAGGGAAGTCAAGGTGATCGGACTGCGGCGCGTCATTGCGGATCGCATGACCGAGGCGAATCGTGAAGTCCCACACTTTTCATACATTGAGGAAGTTGACATTACGGAGATCGAATCGCTTCGGCAGCATTTGAACAGCAAATCGAACGACAAGGGTCAACGACTGACGCCGCTACCCTTTCTCGGTCACGCACTAATTCGCGCATTGAAGGAATTTCCGCAATGCAATACGACCTACGACAGGGAGCGAAATGTATTACTACGCCACGAAGCCGTACACCTCGGTGTAGCAACGCAGACTGCGGATGGATTGAAGGTGCCGGTGATCCGCAATGCCGAACGGCTTTCCCTGCAAGGTCTGTCTGCTGAAATTCGCCGTGTGTCTAACGCTGCTCGTGACAACAGCATCAGCAAGCAGGAACTGGGTGGGTCAACCATTACCCTGACCAGTCTTGGCAAACTGGGCGGCATTGCTTCGACTCCGGTCATCAATTTGCCCGAAGTCGCGATTATCGGTGTGAACAGAGCTGTTGAAAGGCCGATGGTCGTTGCCGGTCAGATCGCTGTACGCCTGATGATGAACCTGTCGTCTTCGTTCGATCACCGTTTTGTCGACGGCTATGACGCCGCTGCGATGATTCAGCGGATCAAAGAGATGCTTGAGCACCCGGCGACGATTTTTATCGAATAACGAGGCTATTCCCGACTCGACCGCATTTCCTTCAGTGTGGCGAGCCACTCAGCGTTAATGCCGTGTTCTGTTGCGCCGGCAATCATCAGGTCGAGGAATTTTTTGGCTGGCGCGAACGGACCTTTTGGCTCGCTTACCCAATACAGATCGGCGGCATACCAAACGCCATCTTCGCCCGACACCTGAAATGTCTCACGCTTGTAGATGCCCAGCGGCACATCTTCGAGCATATCGAGTTCCTCGATTTCCTGTTTTGGGATCCAGCAAAGTACGCCGTAGATCATTCCACCCGGCTTCTCGATTATGCTGCTGATTCCACCACCCATGTCATTGGAATATTTGCGGAACTGAATTTCGAAATTCGGTAGTTGCGCATTCATTACGTACTGCAGGCCGGGTGTATATTGCTTCATGTAGGCCTCCGACATGTTGGAGCCGTAGCCGAACTGCAGAACCTGTTCCTCGTCCGCAATGCTGTCAGCGAAATAGAAGGCGGTGGTCGCAACTGCAATCGAAGCGACAACATAGGTCAGTCCTGTCCATAGTCGGTTCGTCGTTTTCGCTCCCGCAAGAAAGAATCTTTACCAGTGATGCGCAGCGCGCAGAAAACCCGTAGTGCGCAAAGGTTTTAATACGTCACCATAAATGACTGGCTATTGAAAGACCCGTCGAAAGTACGAGTTATTGAAAATCCCGACCTCAATGTTCAACTAGCCGGCAATATCGGACAAGAAAAAAGATGGTGGCACCGGACTGCAACGCTCGGCGAATTGCCGTTCTGGCGTCTATAACAAGAATTCTCCGGGTAACTATCGACGTTCGGTGCGGCAGCTATACTGCAACAGATTCAGGAGATGCCGTAGCATCCGGCGACGATTTTCATCGACCGCGACCGCATGGAGCCTGCTCCAAAGGCAAGTTAGTTGGGTATTCCCTGTTGTCACATCGTATTATCTCGGCACCGAAAACAAGCGTGGTCAAACAGGAATAAGAAAATGCCATCAGATCAATACCAGGGAAAATGTTATTGCGGCACCGTCGAGGTAGAAGCTTCCGGCGCACCGTTCGCCATGGGCTATTGTCATTGTAAGGATTGCCGGGCCTGGAGCGCCGGCCCGGTCAACGCATTCACGCTGTGGAAACCGGACCAGGTCACTGTAACCAAAGGTGTGGACTCGCTCGGAAGTTTCGCGTTGTCGGATGCCAGCCATCGAAAATTCTGCACTAAATGCGGAGGACACGTGCTGTCAGATCACCCGGCTGGAGAATTTACTGACGTCTATGCGGCGATACTGCCAACGCTTACATTTCAGCCGGGCGTGCATGTTAATTACGCATCTGCAGTGATAAGCATGAAAGACGGATTACCAAAACTGAAAGATTTCCCGACCGAAATGGGCGGCTCCGGCGAATCCATGCCAGAGTAGAAATCGGACTTCACTATGAACGCAGAGCCGTGTGGCCAATCTGTACTAACCAGCCGATTGGGTCCGCCGTCACTCGCTTGCCTGACGAAGATGCATATTCGATGACACTTACAGAACTGGGAAGCATCGGCGAACTACTTGGATCGATCGCCGTATTAATATCACTCATCTACCTGGCCATGCAGATCAGAAGCAGCACCGAAACGGCGCGAACTTCGACTTACCAGTCTGTGGTTTCTGACTTCAGCGCACTGAATCAATCAATGGCGAGCACACCGGACCTGTCACTGATGTTCGTCAATGCAATGGAGGACTTTGAGTCGCTAAGTCCGGATGAAAAGGCGCGCATCTCGCAATTGTTCTTTATGTGTTTTCACAATTTCGAGAACATGTACTACCAGCACCGCAAAGGCTACCTGGAAAATGACCTTTGGTTGGGATGGAAGCGGCTCATGCTTACGTACCACGCCCGGCCGGGGTTTCAAACCTGGTGGTCAATCCGTAGCGATGTATACAGCCAGGCATTTGTGGAATTCCTTCGTACGGAGAAGATCGACAAACCAGTCGCGTCTTATTACGACATGACCCAAATAACGGGTTCGTCCACTGAACCCTGATTGATTCCCGGCCTCTAGCGGATTTTCTTGCCAAACGCATCCCAGACCTCAACCTCGCCATAGTCCAGCGTACGAACTTTTTCCTCGATTTTATCCAGGTCACCGATCACGACCCAGGTCAGTTCGTCCGGACGTATCAGTGCAACGGCCCGCGACCGCACGCCCTCCAGCGTCACGCTGGCGACACGCGCGGCCGTGTCTTCAGCATAGTCATAGGGCAAGCCATAGGTGTCAGAGGCCACCATACTTTGCAAGAAACCGCGCTTGGTCTCGAAACGACCTGGCAGTGAACGCGTCCGGTTAAGCTTGACCCGCTCCAGCTCTTCGCTGGTGGCAGGACGGGAGGTAAGAAACTCGTCAAACTCACGTTTAATTTCGATCATGCTTTCCATGGTCTTGTCCGTCTGCACGCTGCCGGAAACAGTCAGGGTTCGATCCCCGCTATTATTGTTCTGGATACCCGATCCCATGCCGTACGACCAGCCTTTGTCCTCCCTGAGATTCATGTTGATGCGTGCTTCAAAGTCTCCACCGAAAATCGCGTTCAGGACTGTCAGCTCCGTATGATCTTTCGCGTCAAACGGCGGAATCGAGTGGCCTGCAACTATCGTGCTTTGTACGGCTTCCGGTTGGTGTACCAGGATCACACGCGGGCGAGGTGCTGCGGCGGCGCCGACCGGCTCCAGTGTCGTGCTGCCCGCAGATTTCCAGTCGCCGAATGAGGTTTCGACGAGTTCTTTTGCCTGTTCGAGGTCAATATCACCAATCATGAATACTTTCATTCGATCTGGCCCAATTTCCCGGGCGTGAAACTCGGTCAGGCTGTCGGTGTTGAGATTCTCCGCCAACGCGGCGGTCCAGATTCCACCAAGCGGATGATCAAGTCCGTAGATTGCGCGGTTGAACATCGCGCGGCCATTTCGCGACGGGTTTTGCTCAATATTGGATAAATAGGCGAAAACCTGCTGCCGAAATTTGTTCAGCTCCACTTCGGGGAAAACCGGATTACGCAATATTTCGGCTGCCAGCTCCAAAGACCGCCCCAAATAGTCACTGAGAATCTGGTAACTCAGCGAACTTTGCTCCACTCCGGCACCTAGCTGTGCACTCATGGCGATGGCATCCTTTTCCGCTGCCAGCTCGTTTGCGTCGAATTTTTTCGTGCCCTTGTCCAGCAACGCAAAGACGGCATCTGAAATCCCCTGCGAATCAAGATCGTCAGCCGCGTTGCCGGTATCAATCTGTATCGACACGTCGATCAGCGGCAGCGAACCACTGTTAGCAACCACGAGCTGCATGCCATTGTCGAGCCTGGCCGTTTGGATCTCTGGAAAACTGATTCCCGAGACGTCCGCTACTGGCGGAATCGTAGATCGATCAACTTTATTTTCCCCGCTAACAAGATTGGGGAATGGCAGTGTGGTTAGTTCGAAGTACCCCCTGGACAGCCATCGATTGGCCGTTTCCAGAACCTGGTCTGCCGTTGCGTCATTTAACCAGGCTATTTCTTTCTTGACGTAGGCAGGGTCGCCTGAATAAAGCTGTCCCTCAGCCAGGAATCTTCCAATCGTCGATTTGCTCTCCAGGGACCTGATCATCGACATGTTGATTGCAAGCTTCTCGTTTTCGAGGATTTCCTTGTCCGGCCCTTCTCGTAAGTATTCGCTCAGGACGTTGTCAACTATCGAGATGACCTGCTGTGGATTGACGCCTGGTTTTACGTTGATCGTCAGCGTGTACTCACCGCTGATGACATTACTGTATGCGCTGCCGCGAATTGCAGTGGCCAGCTGTAAATCGTCAACCAGCGTTTTTCGCAGCGGAGAATTCTTGTTGCCAACCAGGGATTCATTCACCAGATACATAATGGTCGAATCCTGAGCGTTCAGATTCGGTAGTGCCCAGACCCGCGTAATGCGCGTCTGCCCTACACGGTCGTACATAATTTCAGTGCGATTCTCGGTGAGGTTGGGAATCCACTGCCGTGGTTTGGTCAGTGGCACGCCGGTCGGCGCTTCACTGAAATAGTGACTGACTTTCTCCCTTGCGGTTTCAAGGTCGATATCACCGGCGAGCACCAGCACGACGTTACTGGCACCATAGTACTCATTGAACCACTCATGCACGTCCTCGAGTGTTGCGGCATCAAGATCTTCCATCGAGCCGATTATCGAATGCCGATACGGGTGATCGACCGGGTAAAGACCCGCTCTTACGCGATCAGATATGCCGGAGTAGGGTCGGTTTTCCCCGCTCCTTTTTTCGTTTTGCACGACAGCTCGCTGCTCATCGAGCGCCTCCTCTGTCACCGCGCCCAACAGGTTGCTCATGCGATCACTTTCCATCCAAAGCGCCATATCGATCGCCCCGGTAGGCACGGTTGCATAATAATTGGTGCGATCTTCAGACGTTGTGCCATTCATCCCGGTTGCGCCGGCCTTCGTGAATGGCTCGAAATACTCGCCGTCTCGATTGGCGGTGCCCTGAAACATCAGGTGCTCAAACAGGTGCGCGAAACCTGTTCTGCCTTCCGGTTCGTCTTTTGACCCAACCCCATACCACATGCCGACGAAGATCGTGGGTGACGAGTGATCGGAGTAAACGATCGTCGTCAGGCCATTTTCGAGCTGAAACACCTCGTAAGGAATCTCGACCTGGTTGGAAAGATCCTCCGCGGCGCTGGTGGCGGCGGCCGCCAGCAGCAAAATCCAGAATGTCCCCATTAGAGACGAAGTTCGTATAAGAGTATTTGGCACTGCTTCTTCCTTGTTATGGGGACGCCACGATCGGGTGGGCCAACATTATTTCACGATGTCGGTGGATTATAAGAGCGAATTAGGTGCTCGTGGTTCCCTGTGACGGATTCTGCCGGATTATCTTGTGCCGCCAGGAAGTTTGCGGCGACGCCTGCCCGGCGCGGTTTCAGGCATGGAGTTCACGTTTTTCCAGCAACTGGCATATAGTTACCCGATACGAATAATAATTGGGGATGCCGCTGTGAGTGCTCCTGCTACTGAAAACTGGTCCGGCCGGCTGGCTTTTATCCTCGCCTCCATTGGCGCGGCCGTCGGCCTTGGCAATATCTGGAAATTTCCTTACACACTTGGCTCCAGCGGTGGCAGCGCTTTTGTCCTGATATATGTCATCGCCATTTTCCTGATCGCGACTCCGATCATGATCGCAGAAATGATCATCGGCCGACACGCCCGTGCCAGCGCACCGACCGCCCTGAAAAAGCTGGGTGAAGCGTCGGGCAGTCGTCTCAAATGGAGCCTGTTGGGCTACATGGGTCTTTTCGCGCTATTCCTGGTATTGAGCTTCTACAGCGTTATCGCGGGCTGGACGGGAGCCTACCTGGTCAAGGTTGGTTTCGGTGGCATTGCCGGACTTTCGGCGGACGAAGTCGGCGGCGATTTTGGAGCGTTCCTGCATAGCCCGGCACAAATTATTTTCTGGCACGCCCTGTTCACCGCGGCAACTGTCTTTATTATTTCACGCGGCATTAAAGTGGGACTCGAGCGGGTTGTGAAAATTCTGATGCCCGCCCTGTTCGTTACCTTGATCGCACTGGTGATCCACTCGGGCATCACGGGCGATTTCGACGCTGCGGTCAGCTTTCTCTTTACAGCGGATTTAAGCAAGATTACCTGGGTGGTTGTGCTGGCTGCGGTCGGGCAGGCGTTTTTCTCAGTCAATGTCGGAATCGGTGGTGTGCTGACCTACTCCGCGTATCTGCCAAAAGACGTTAACCTGTTCCGGTCTGCGATTATCGTTGCACTCGGCGATACGCTGGTAGCGCTGCTCGCCGGTCTCGCAATATTTCCGATCGTCTTCGCCAATAATCTTGATCCGGCAGAGGGGCCCGGCCTGATTTTTGTAACGCTATCCACGGCGTTTGCAAAAATGCCGGCAGGACAGCTGATTGGCAGCGCGTTTTTCGCCATGATTCTGTTCGCCGCCCTGACGTCATCGATCTCCATGCTCGAAACGATGACAGCGCGTCTGAGTGAAGTTCGCGGCATGACACGAACCACAGCGGCGGTGAGCATCGGCACCGGGACATTCCTGCTGGGCCTAATCACCGTGTTCTCGTTCTCGACCTGGGAAAACACCTACCCCCTCGGGCAGTTTGAAGTTTTCGCCGGCAAGACGCCGTTCGACCTGATCGACTACCTCGTGTCCAATATTCTGATGCCGCTTGGCGGCATGCTGTATGCACTGTTTGCGGGTTGGTGGCTGTCGAAAGAAACGGTGCTGTCTGAAATCGGCCTGGCGGACGGGGCTGTGTTCAAACTCTGGATGATCCTGGTACGAATCGTCTCGCCACTGGCCGTCGCACTCGTGTTCTATTTTAACCTGGGCTGACGCCTTATTTTGCCAGCCACCATTGTTTTGACGGTTTGCGGTTTCGATCAAAAAACCACACGTCCAGTTGTAGCATTACGCGACGCAGCCGCGTGCCGGCCAGCTTTCGCCAGAGTTTGTTGTACCACCGGGTGAAGTCGCGATTGTAAGGGCAGACGCGAATACAGATCGAGCAGTCGGAGTTTTGTCCGGCCCAGAATTTGAAACATTTTTCTGCCCATGTCGTCCACTTCAGCACGCCTTTCAGGTTAGACACGCTGTAAGCCTCGCGTGATGGCGCGCCGGCCGGAATCGCCTTGGGCGGACAGGCGGCACTGCAGCGTTGGCAGATGTCGCAAAATTCCTTGACGCCAAAGTGCTTCGGTTCGCTGATAACAAGCGGCAGGTCAGTAAAGATTTTGCCCAGGCGCAGCCGCGGCCCGTATTCTTCTGTGATCAACAGGCTGTGTCGGCCTACCTCACCCAGGCCCGCCTGTACGGCGAGCGGGATAGCCAGTGCCGAATCGTTCATTGACGCAACAGCCCGGTAACCTAGATTGCGGATGTACTGCGTGAGGGTCAGCAGGACGACGGTATCGTGCGTATAGCCCATGCCCGTGGCTGAGCCTGACAGTGCCGAGGGCACAGTGGCCGTCAGGCCGATGTCCATCGGTTCACCGACGACAATCACGTTTGGCAGATCCTCAGGAATGTCGACGGGCTTGCTTTCCTTTGTACGCTCACTGAAGCGGGTGCTGTATATCCAGCGCTCGTCGTACTCACAAACGCCCAGCAGACCCGCTCCCATTGATGTTGCCGCCCGCCGGAGATTATCCGTGGCCGCCTCCGGGGACTCGAACTCGTAAGGTTCCGGCCATCCCTCCTCATGCGCCGTAAACGTGTCGAAAAACCCCTCCTTTCGATCGTCGCTTGCGCGGCGCAGGTCTCGTATGACGTTAGTTATATGCCAGGTTGCATTGCGAAGCGCATAGTCGCGCTGCCCGAAACCGTCAGCCTTGCGGGCCCGCGCGCTTGGCATGTAGTGGCCGTCAAAGAACTCCGCGGCTTTCCTGCTTTGAATTTCGGGGTCCCATTCAGACCGGCAGTAGATTTCGTTACGCTGATCGAAGCGTTCAAAATCGTCTGCGATGTCAAACCCGGTTTTCTCGTCAATCGTTTTTCTCGCACTCATCGCGACATCATACTGCAGGCAGGCCGGCGCGAGTCGGATCGCCGTCGGGCCCTGCTCATTCCGGCGAATCACCAGGTCTGTATTTGTCGTTGAGCGCGAACAGGATTGCGGCAGTCTCCGCATCGATATGACCTGAAACACCTTCCGGCCTGAAGTGCATCTGCAAAGCGCGCACAACGAAACGAGTCTGGATGTCGGTCCTGCCGGTAGGCTCGACCTGATAACCGTAGGTACGCAACGCCATTTGCACTTCATGGGTTGACGGCATGTCTGTCGCGAACTGCGCCCGGTACTGCCGCATCGTCTGGTCGTCATACCAGGCGCCGATACCAAGATCGTAAAGCCGTTTCCAGGGGAAAAGCGGCCCGGGGTCAACTCTGCGACCCGGCGCGATATCTGCGTGACCAACGATGTCGACCGGGTCGATATCCGGGTAGCGATCGAGAATATCAGTGACGAGTTCGATTACCAGCTCAAGCTGCTCTTCGGGGTATTCGAGAAAGCTGCAGGTCTGATCCTCCGGCGCAGTTGTCTCAGAATCCGTATTGTTGTCAACGCATGCCGAGCGATTGACGATCTCGATCCCGATCGAATTGTTGTTCAGCGATTCGGCACCGGCCCAAAAGCTTCGACCGGCGTGCCACGCGCGACGATCTTCGCCAACCAGCCTGTGAATGCGCAATTTTCCGCGCGTATAGGTTTCATCACCCGGTTCCGGAACCAGGTAGTGAGCACTGACCGGGTTGTTCGTCCGCGTTGTCAGCAGCCGCAATGACTCGGCGAAGTGTTCAGATGTGAAATGAATAACCAGGTAATTTATTCGACTGTTGTGATTGGCGGAGGGTGCATCAATTGTCGGCAGCGAGGAGCAGCCGACAACCAGCGACGCCACCGCAGCCAGCAGAATACGCATCAACTAAGTACTCCCGGTCTTGCGGCCACGCAATGCTGTCAGGAAACAGCAAAGTGCGCCGATCGGAAAGAGCCACGGCCAGGCAAGGACCGGGCTATCGTAGTTGGTGCCAAAGAATGGGTTCAAAATCTCGGGCTCGTTAATGACCAATACGGTGAATATGCTGAGCAGCACACTCCAGCCAATGCCGGCCACCCGGAATCGTTTGGCTACCATGCTGAGCAGAAACAGGCCGAGCATGGGCCCCCATGTGTACGTGGTCATCGAGAACGCGAGGGTAACGATGTCGAGCTTGCTTGCCGAGAATTGCCACGCCATCACGGCCAGCACAATACCCCAGAAAATAACCAGCAAACGGGAAATCTTGAGGAGGCGGGTTTCATCCGCATCTGGCTCGACAAAGGGTTTGTAGAACATGGTTAACGATATTTGTGACAGCGCTGCCAGGATTGAGTCGAGACTTGAGATGGCGGCGCTCAATATGCCCGCAATGAGCAGGCCTTTCAGTCCGCTCGGAATCTCGGTAATGATGAAGGCGGGAAAAACGCGGTCTCCCCGCTCATCGACCAGCGCCGCAAGTTCACCCTGCAATGGATAATATTGATAGAAAGCGAAAAGCCCAACGCCGACCGTCAGCATTAATACAGGCACCAGTTCACCCAGTGTGCTCCACAACACGGCTTTCTGCGCCTCTCTTTGATTGCGGCAACACAGCAGCCGCTGCACAAACAGGTGGTCCGTGCCGTAAACGGCGACATTCTGAAAGGGCATCGCAATCAGTGCAGCCCAGAACGTAAAGGCAATGCGCGGATCTGTAGAAAAGTCGAAAGTGCGAAACTTGCCGGCCTGGTTGCCGATTGCGACCAGCGACTCCCATTGGTCAGGTAATGCGTTGGTGACATATATCAATGCCGCGAATCCGCCAATGATCAGTACGAAAAACTGCACGAAGTCGGTCCAGATAACCGCTGCAATGCCGCCCATCCAGGTCCACATAATCGAGAAAACGGCGATAACGAAAATACTGGTCATCATGCTCCAGCCGGTTATCAGCTCGAGAACCAGCGCGGTGGCGTAAACCCGCACACCCTGTCCAAGGACTCCTCCAAGGAAGAACATGCCCGCTGTAACACGCCCGACGACGGCCCCGAGCCGGTCGGTCATGTATTCGTATGGGCTGTAGAATTCTTTCTCGTAGTAGAGCGGTACCAGGAAGCGGGCAACCAGGATTCTCGCGATAATGCCGCCAAGCGCCAGCTGTAGATAAACAAAACTGCCTTCATTTGCATAAACCAGGGCAGGCACACCAATAAATGTTACTGCGCTGATCGTTGTCGCAATCGTAGACGCGGAGACTGCATACCAGGGCAGGCTGCGACCACCCAGAAAGAAATCTCGCGTGCTTTTCTGCCGGCCTTTGAGTCGATGACCAACAATGGTCGTGACAACGATGTAGGCAGCCACGACAGCCCAGTCCAGAGTGCCGAACATCAGGATACCTGCCTCACGTGACGGTCAGTTTTCGACAGGACCCCTCGCCCGGGTACTGGCGGTGATTGGCACCGGGGTAGGCGTAGCCGTTAATGAGGACACGCCTGTATGATGCCGAGGTGTTCTCGAAGCTGGCATGCGCAGTGTACGGGCCAAAAAATAGAGTGTCCCCTGGTTTGCCCAGAATCGTTACCGCCTGGTCCACATGAAAATGCTCTGGTTGCGCCAACGCATAGTCAGGATCATCGTAATCATGCTCACCGAAGTCGACGCGGCCCCAGCGTGGGCTGCCGGGAATAAACTTGAGCGGCCCGCTGTCCGGCGTCATCTCATCAATGACGATCAGGGTTTGCACGAAGCTTCCGGAGCCGTTGACATCCTTCCAGGTGCCACCGCCCTTGTCGCGATGCTGTATGTCCTGATGCCAGCCGAAAATGACGCCATCGCCGGGCCGTTTGAAATGCGCCTGGGACAGCAACTGTTCGAACTCATTGCTGCCGAGCAGCTGCGAGCACGGCAACGTCAGCCGCCGATCTGCGCCAATCTCAAGCAGGTAGGGCTGGGACCCACCGGCCCAGACCACGCGCTTGATCACCGCCTGGTCGCGATTCCTGCCGAGAACGAAATGCGAACCTTCTAATGTAGATGTTGCGGCCAATCCACCCGCCAATTCCTCGAGGTTATCGAAACACTGGCGCATGCGATCTATTTCGTTCGAATCGAACAACGCCTTCTTTTCAATCCATCCGGTTTCAAAGAACTGGTCGATCTCATCCCGGGTAATTGAATTTGTTGTTATATCGACCACGTGGACGTTTTCAACGAGTTTGACGAATAAGTCAAGACAAGGATGGCAACCAATTGCGGCTCAGCCTGTCATACTGGCTAACGATGGACTTCGCGGAACGTATTAGCATGTTTGTTACAAACCCGAATAACACGGTTGAGACGTCGACCGTCTCCAGAAATGCAACAGGCCGTTTGTTACGTCGATGCGTATCCGGGATGGTGTTCGCTTTCCTGCTGGCGCCGGCGGTCAGTGCGCAAACAATGACCTTTTCTACGACGAATGCGGATTACCAGATCGCCAATGTGTTCAGCGATGTCGACCTTTTCGACATTACTGTGATTATTGACGCGCCGCTCGCCGCCGGTAACTATGTGAATCCCGACATTATCAGCGTGGATTACTCCGTTTCCGGTTCGTTGGTCGCGGGGACCCCGTCAGGCTTTCCGGCGTTTGCATTGCAACGCAGTATGACCGGTGAAGAGTTTTATGCGCAGGGAAGCTCACTGAGTTTCCAGATTTCTCCGGCGGCTGTGCTGTCGGATGGCGTTCAGGTTGCTGAACTGATCGGCAACGGCGTCGTATTGACATACAACGCAAGAGAAGTTGGCAATGGTCGCTTTCACCCAGCGCTACTTGAACTCAACGCCAACGGAACCGGCCGCATCCAGAATTCGGATAACATAGTTAGCGAAAACCCTTTGCAGCAGGTCAACTTTGGTGAAGAGTACATCAATGATCTGATGTTTGACCCGGGCAACACAACGGTAATCAGGGGCGCTGTTCTCTCAAGCCCTCGAGGAGGGGGCGGCGCAGCCTCCTGGATCTCTATGGCCGTACTGCTTCTGCTTTTAGCTTTAGCGGCGGGCAGTCGGCCTTCAGGTTCGCGCGTTACCAGGCAGGTTTGACCGTCGCGTCTGTAACGGTCTGCGACGAATCAACAGCAGGCTTCCGGCTGCGAGCCACAGCAGAAATACCGGGCTCGTGGCGCCACCACCTCCGCCACCAACGGCTTGCTGGTTGTTGACCACCGGCGTCGTTACCTGACCAACGTTTATCTGTCCGCTGACACTATTATTCGACGTATTGCGATCTGCTTCGCTCGATGAAATCGTCAGCGTGTAAGACTGGGCTCCTTCGGTGATGCCGGTCACCTGCACCAGTAACTCGTCATCTGCCTGCGCGGCCAGTGATGCTGCCTGGCAGGTAACAATGTTGTCAGTTATAGCGCAGCTGCCGGGGCTCCATGTTGCGCTGTCAACGGTAATTCCTGTGTTCGGCGTCAGCGTCAGCGTCACGTCCGAGGCAGCCAGCGTGGCACGATTCTCGACCCGCTGACTGATCATGATGCTCTGGTTTGGGTCGATCTGCACCGTTGCCGTTGCATTCAGAACCAGCTCGACAGCCGGGTCGACCGTGAGAAGGGTAGACGCCTGGTTGTTGCCGGTATTCGCATCGTCAGTGGCCGAAATCCCGGCAACAAAATCTGCGGTGCCTGTCGATGGGGCTGAGATCGTAAGGGTCACCGTAGCACCGCTACCGGCAACGACGGTTCCCAGTGAGCAGGTTACATTGCCAGCGCCACTGGTGCAGCTGCCGCTGCTGGTCGCAACACCATCCAATATGACGTTAGTCGGTACAGAAACATCAAACTGAACATTGCCCACGTTGTCCGTGCCGGTGCTGTTTACGTCGAAAACGATGTCGCTTGAGTTGCCCAACAGCATCGTTTTCGTTAATGCCGCGGCGACAATGGCTACTTCTGACGTAGGCAGAGGCGCGACACAGTAGGTCCGGTCAATGCCTATCTCAATTTGCTCGAGGCTGCAGGTCGAGAAGATATCGTTACCGTTCAGGTTAGGCGCCATGAGGAAATCCTGGGCCTCGGCTTCACATGCTGAATCGGCAGTCCCATCATGTGGCGCGCCAAAGTTGTGACCAAATTCATGGGCCGCGATCAGACTATCGAAAGTCGCCCCATGCGTGGCCTGGGTAAGACCTGCGCCATATCGATCATGACAAATCGCGGCGCCGTATTTTCCGCCGTACGCAATGCCTACGGTCGAGCCGTCAAGATCTCTGCCGGTAAACAAATGTGACAGTCCGTTGCCACGTTGTGACGATCGCGCCAGTCGGTATGCGGACAGCTCGTCAAGCAGGTCTCCCGCTTTGCTCTCGTCCGTGAAAGGATCGCTCGACGTTGAGAAAATATCTACCCGGTTGACGTTCAGCTGCACACCGGCTTGCGTGCTGAATATGCCGTCGACGTTATTCATTCTCGTGAGGATCTCGGCCTCGGCACTTGCACCCATATTTGACGAAAACTCAAAATCTCCGAGGACCGCTACATCGATCTCCTGCGTTGCACCCGGACCTTTTTGGGCGATGACATTGGCTGATGTCTCGGCGAGAACAGCTTTGAATAATTCATCACCATTGCCGGTGATCGCAGCTACCGAGCAGCTCAGCGCGTCACCACTTATGCGCAGGTCCGCCAATCTGTAGATGGCCGTTTGATTGTCGACTATATCGATTGCGTACATTTCCTGGCCATCCCACAACATACCTTTGGGGTTGCCGTTTTCGATGGTTACCCGTACCCACGTATTGTCATCGTCTGCAATTCGGCCGCGATAGACGTCGATGCTTTCAAGAACCGCCTGGTTTTGCACAATGCTGGTTAACGCCCGGTTTTCCTCGAGTGTCAGGTCGAAACGGCGGCCAAATGCATCGAAACGCATTGCTGTGACTGGGACATCACCTGGCTTGCGACTGCCATCAACATCGGCGACACGCTCATAAACGAGCTGCCGCAACGGTTCGCTGTGATCAATAACAATATCGGTAGCAGCGTTTGCGTTGACGGCAAACACGAGGAACAGCAACAGTAGTGCGTTACGTAGGGTTTTCATTCAGGCTTCCGGGCGTGGTGTCACAAAGTAGTTAGCTTTGCAAAAAGTGTGTATGTACGGAAAGCGACTGGCGTCGGTTATGGATGCCGGATTCCTGAAAAGTGTGCGGCAGTTCTCAGATTGAAAAACTTATCGCGGCTCGTCTCGCGAGCGGATTTTATTCGACAGTGACGAGCTTCAGGGCACAGGTCGGGAGCTGACTGTTCGCGGTGAATCGCTGCTGTGCCTCCGTAGTCAATAAATAGCGTGCGCCGCGGTGCTCGATTAAAAAATAGTCTTCGAGCGGTGCGCCATCCTCTGGAGTAAACTCTACTCGTTCGTGGTCACGACGATACGTGCCGGACATTGGATAGCCGGGAAACGGATTTGCACGCGCGCCAGCAACGCCCATCGGCACCTGGTCACTAAATTTACTCCACTCAAACTGATTACCGCGTAATGTCACTCGGTCGCCCTCGTAAGCGATGCAGGCGGGTTCGAACGTCAACACCTGGCTGGTGCAGGCACACAGTGCTGCTGGCACGACCAGCAGTGCGGCACGGCGCGGGTTTGTCATTATGCCTCCGGGTGACCAGGAAAATTGGCGTACACGTGCATAGTGCCTGCTCCGCGACGCCTGTCGCCAGTACCCACGTACAATTTTCGTTGGTAAAACGTCGTGCCGGGAGCCAGCGACCGGCTTCCTGGTCAATTTCGACGCGTACTCAGTCGCCAGGGCAGACCTGCTCCGCTACAATCAATGGTCCAGTGAATCCAAGCTGTCAGGCCCATGGGTAAGGTTTCGCGGACCATAGTGGAATTGCGGCGACGCCACGTATTTCGTGTGGTGGGGATTTACTTGGTCGCAGCGTGGGTTATTCTCCAGGTCGCAGACCTGGCCTTTGGTTCATTCGGCATTCCTGTCGCCAGTATGCGGTATGTGTGGATTGCGCTTAGCGCTTTCTTGCCGCTGGCAATCGTCTGGGGATGGCGCTACGACATCACCGCTGACGGCATTGTCCGCACTCCGGACGCATCAGATGGCGAAGATGTCGATCTTGGGCTTCGCAGGTCAGACTACATCATCATTTCTGCGTTGGCCGTTGTTGGCGCTTTCATCCTCCTTAATACAGCGAATGAAATTTGGCGGCTGCCTCAGTCGATGGAGCAACGCTACTCGCTAAATCGAAATATTATTTCATCAATTGCCGTCTTGCCCTTCGAGAATCTGTCGGGCAATTCTACGGACGACTACCTGTCATCCGGCATGCATGATGCGCTGATAACGAGCCTGGCCAGGATCAGCGCATTCAAGGTCATCTCGAGAACGTCAACGATACGTCTATCGAAGAAATTAACGATTCCGGAAATTGGCGCAAGGCTTGGCGTTGACAAAGTAATTGAAGGCACGGTCACACGCGAAGACGAAGAGGTACGAATCAATATTCGGCTGATCGACACAGCGCGCGAGGAAAGCTTGTGGACGGATAGCTATGTGCGATCGATAGAGGGGCTCGTCGCCGTTCAGGGGGAGATTGCAACCTCTGTTGCCAGCGCGGTGCAGGTAAGACTGACGCCGGATGAGATGCGGCGCCTGGAGTCGCGCGGCGAGATTAATCCTGATACTTACGATACTTATCTGCGCGCCATGTATCGGATTCGACGTGAGACGGGCAAAGGCATGCGTGAGGCCATGCAGCTTCTGATGGACGCCGTCGAAGACGACCCGTCGAGTGCTTTGGCCTGGGCCGGGCTGGCCGTTGGCTATGGTGAATTGGGACATACGCCTTTTCCGGAGGAAGGGGCGTACCGACGTGCAAAGCTCGCTGCTGATCGGGCACTGGAGTTAGATCCGGAGCTGGCAGAAGCGCATCTTGCCGTGGCGATGTACAGGATGTACTACGAGTGGGACTTCGCCGCCGCCGAACAGGCGTTCGAACGGGCAACTGAAATCAATCCGAGCCTGGTTACTGCGCACTATCATCTTGCCTGGTTGTACGAACTATACGGTCGCGATGAAGACGCAGTTCGCCTGGGAGAGCTGACCAAGGAGCTTGATCCATTGTCGCCCTTCTTTGCCAGCTATCTTGCCTGGCAATATCTTGATGCCGGAGAGCATGAAAAAGCGATTGAAGAGTCCGAAGCTGTCTTCAATCTGCGGCGCAACTATCCTGTGGCGATTATGGTGCTGGGCGACACTTACGCCGAACTTGCGCAGTTCGATAAAGCGATCGAGATCCACGAAAGACTTAAAGACAACTATTATTGGTCTTTTACACTTGCTGCGACACTGGGCCTTGCCGG
>JAJFKP010000018.1 GCA_021773135.1 Woeseiaceae bacterium
CGCGATATTCGGAGCCTGCGCTATTGCGATGGGATCAATCGTCGATCGGCATGGTGTGGTGATCAAGCTGCGCCTGGTCAAATGGTTCGATGCCATTAGTGAGCAGCGGGCGCGAATAGCTCTGGAAGACTAACGTCAAAGGAGGTAGTGCAAAACGGCTGCCGCGGTTCATCGAATCGCGGCAGTTTTTTTGTTCTTGGGAGTCGGCCTGGCTGCAGGGACCGAAATGAACGAAAGTTTGTTGATCCGCCCGCAGAAATTGAGGAAATCCGGGTCGCAGGAATTACGGATCTGGTGCGCCAGGGTCCTCCTCAATCGAGGCTTCATGATCTTCCAGAACCTGGTACAACGGAAAATCGACCCAGGTGTCATTGAGATAGTTGAGTTCGGGCACTTCTTCTTTTGGATCGACGAGCAGATTGTACACCGAGGGATAGGCCATCTCCCTGATCGCGTAAGTGTCTTCATCCATTTCCCTGAGCAATATTTTCCAATTGCGCCACTTCGCGCCAAACAGCACGTTGCCGATGTAAATGATGACGGACTCTCGAGCTGACTTTTCGGTCTTGCCCGTAAAAAAATCAGCCTGATCGACGCCGTCATATACGCGGTCGGTCGGGAGCCTGGCACCGATGATGCTGGCTAGTGTCGGAAACAGGTCGATTTGGTGAACGACGTCATTAGATACCTGTCCAGCCGGAATTTTCCCGGGCCAGCGAATCAGAAACGGCACACGCAATGATCCTTCGTACGGTGAGAACATGCCGGCACGCCAGGGACCGGTGAATCCAAACGACCTGGGTACGCCTTCCCGGCCATTGTCGGAAGTGAAAATGAAAATAGTGTTGTCTTTCAGTCCCAGCTGCTCGATCGTATGCAATAGTTCTCCCATATAGTCATCCGTCTGCGCCAGAACGTCTGCAAAACTCCCGTTACCGGTTTTACCGTAGTAATCGGGATGAGGGTCAACTGGTTCATGCGTTTGCGTATAGGGAAGATAGGCGAAAAACGGCTGCTCATCCTCGGCTTTACGCTTAATAAAATCGATGGCCTGGTCGGTGATTTCACGATCGATTGTCTTGCGTTTTTCGCGCCCGAAAACCTCCAGTTCCGTGGGTTTTTCACCGCGCTTGGCGGCCATCACGTGAGTGAATACTGCGTCCGGGTGACTATCGGGCGTGAAGCTGTTGCTATCCGGCCAGAAGGCCCGGTCTGACGACCGCGGCAGTCCGATCCATTCATCAAAGCCCTGGTCAGTGGGAAATCGGCCCTGCGTATCGCCCAGGTGCCATTTTCCGAAAATACCGGTCGCATACCCGGAATCAGACAGCATCTCGGCCAGGGTAATTTCCCACTTGGTAATGCCGTACCACACACCTCGGGGAGGTCCGTCAGGCCGTTGTCGGGTTCGTATTCCGTAACGGCCTGTCATCAATGCTGAACGCGACGGCGTGCACTCAGCTTCAACATTGAAATTCGTTAACTGAAATCCCTCGGCGGCAATGCTGTCAATATTGGGCGTTGGCGCACCGCGCATCACCCCGCCGCCATAAACGCCAATCTCACCGTAGCCGAAGTTATCCATGAGGACGAGGACAATATTGGGTTTATCGTCACTGCCCGCAGCAACTGCTGCCAGCGGCACAGACACAAACAGGGCTAACAGGCAGATGGGAACTCGCTGACATCGCACCATCTCGGCCATTAAAGTCTCCAGTTGCGTAAGTTTTGACGATAGCAGGTATAACAATATGACGCTTCTCTGCGCAATAGCGTGGAGTTTGTATTGAAAGTGCAATCGGAAAAGGGACTCGTGAGCGGCGCATTGATTCGCCAGGCGGCCTGGAATGGCAGACCTGTGTTCGCTTTGTTGAAGTACGGGTGCCGTGCGTTTTCGCGGCTAAAGTCGTTTCCGCAAGGTTATTTGTGGTGGAGAAAGCGGGGTTGATTTGCTCGTTTCACTCACTCACCCTTCGGGCGCACTGCGTGCGTCCAAGAAAGGCGGGGCCTGTTTGTCGAACCCGATTGTCTAACTTCGAGGGTTCGAACCTCGTAGTGGCGGAGAGGGAGGGATGGATTCGCTCGTTTTACTCGCTCACCCCTTCGGGGCGCACTTCGTGCGTCCAAACAGGCCGAGCCTGTTTGTCGAACCCTATTGTCTATATTCGAGGGTTCGAACCTCGTAGTGGCGGAGAGGGGGGGATGGATTCGCTCGTTTTACTCGCTCACCCCTTCGGGGCGCACTTCGTGCGTCCAAACAGGCCGAGCCTGTTTGTCGAACCCTATTGTCTAACTTCGAGGGTTCGAACCTCGTAGTGGCGGAGAGGGAGGGATTCGAACCCTCGAAGGGCTTTTAACCCTTACTCCCTTAGCAGGGGAGCGCTTTCGACCACTCAGCCACCTCTCCGAACTTCACAAGTTGTTAGTCAGTCAATTTCGATATTCAATCTGCCATTAGCGCTCCGTCGCGCGTTGACTCGGAGCTCCGCTCCTCGCCCTGCGGGCGCACTGCGTGCGTCTGTCGGCACCCTCTGGGTGCCTCGGATCGACCACTCAGCCACCTCTCCGTTCTTTGTTTAACCACACCGGTCGTGAAACCGGCACAGATTTGTTTATGTTACTAAAGGTCAGTCCGCGATTCGCTACAAACGTCCCCGTCATCATCTGCGGACTGCCGTCGCGCGTTGACTCGGAGCTGCGCCTCGACCTGCAGGCGCACTGCGTGCGTCTGTCGGCACCCTCTGGACGCCTCGGATCAATCACCCCGGCATAGTTCCCATAGTCGAGCGACCGCGGTCGGGACAGACAACGGACGTGAATCTTACTGATGGGATACCGCTAGGTAAAGCCGGAATGCGGCCCGCTAATCGCCAGGATCAGCTCCCCCCTGCGCGGCACTTTTTTCGCTCTGAATTCGCTCGTAAATCTCTTCCCGGTGGACGGCTACGTCTTTCGGGGCATTGATTCCAATGCGAACCTGATTCCCTTTCACGCCAAGGACAGTGATCGTGACATCGCTCCCGATCATTACCGTCTCTCCAGCGCGTCGCGTAAGGATCAGCATAGCTTCCTACTCCTGCCTTTTTCGGGCCTCTAGCCCTTTCTTATTACGCACGTTTTTTCGATAAGCGCTTGTTATTGTAGACGAATTTCGACACCAGTGTTCTCATTGCCGAAAGGATCCGACTTAACATATTGAATTATATCGACTAAAGCTGGCTTATGTGTGCCGAAACCCAGTCCGGAACTGACGCCAGGGCCGCGTCGAGGCTGCCTGCATCACTGCCTCCGGCCTGGGCAAAGTCCGGCCTGCCGCCACCCTTCCCACCGACCTGCTCGGCGACCGGCTTTATCACATCGCCGGCGCGAATTCGGTCAGTGTTGTTTTTCGTTACGCCGGCGGCCAGGCGAACCTTGCCGTTCTCAACAGAACCCAGCACGATTACGGCGCTTTGTAGTTTGTCTTTGAACCTGTCGACAGCATCACGCAGTGTCTTTGCGTCAGCGCCGTCCATGCGACTCGACAGCACCTTGATATCGCCGATTTCCGTCACGGTTTCGGTCAGGCTTGTACCACCGGTCAGAAGCTGCTGCCTGGTCGCGGCGAGTTCTCGCTCCAGTTCCCTGTTGCGGCGCAACAGCTGTTCAACTTTGGCTGCCGCCTGCTCCCGCGAACTCTTGAGCTTGCTCGCTATGGAATTCAGCGACTGCTGATTGGCATCGATCCATTCCAGCGCGCCTTTTCCAGTCACGGCTTCAATACGTCTGACACCGGAAGCAACGCCGCTTTCCGAGATAATCTTGAACACACCAATATCGCCAGTGGCTGACACGTGGGTGCCACCACAGAGTTCCACCGAGTAGCCATTGCCCAGTCTCAGGACCCGTACCTGGTCAGCATACTTTTCACCGAACAGGGCGATGGCGCCTGAGGCGACGGCATCGTCATATCCCATCAGTTTCGTTTCGGCGGGAATGTTACTTCGAATCTGCGCATTCACCGCAGCTTCTATTTGCTGCAGCTGCGAGGCGGTGACAGGTTCATAGTGCGAAAAATCGAAGCGCAGCCTGTCGGGTGCAACCAGTGATCCCTTTTGCTGCACATGATCGCCCAGGATCTGGCGTAACGCCGCATGCATCAGATGCGTCGCGGAATGATTTAATATTATCGCTGCGCGTCGTTCGGCATCGATTCTCGCAACAATCTCGTCACCAACGCTTACAACGCCCTGCCGCAGGCGTCCGATATGCAAGTTGGCATTGCCAGACTTTTGTGTATCGACCACCTCAAACGCACTGATGGCACCTTCAATAACACCGGTGTCACCGACCTGGCCGCCACTTTCTGCGTAGAACGGCGTTGAGTCGAGGACGATCACGCCCTCGTCTCCGGCGACCAGGGAATCGACTGACTCGCCGCTGCGGAACAGCGCAACGATCGAGCCTGAATCTTCTATTTTCTGGTAACCGGAAAACTCCGTTTCGTTGTCCGTTCTAATAGCAGCGCTGTCGCTGGTCCCAAACTTGCTGGCAGCCCGGGCCCGCTCTCGCTGCGTCAACATTGCCGCCTCAAATCCGCCCTGGTCAACGGTCAGGTTTCTCTCACGGGCGATGTCGGCAGTCAGGTCTACCGGAAAGCCGTACGTGTCATAGAGCTTGAAAACGACTTCGCCGGGCAATTCGTCTCCATCGAAATCTGCAATTGCGTTCTCAAGTATTTCCATGCCCTGGTCGAGCGTTTCCGCAAAGCGCCGCTCTTCCTTGGCCAGCACTTTTTCCACATGCGCTTGACCCTTGGACAGTTCCGGGTAGGCCTCTCCCATCTCGGCAACCAGAGGCGCAACCAGTTTGTGAAAGAAGGTGTCATCGACGCCCAGTTTTTTACCGTGCCGGATCGCGCGACGAATAATACGTCGCAGCACGTAGCCCCTGCCTTCGTTGCCAGGCAATACGCCATCGATAATCAGGAAGGAACAGGCTCTGATGTGATCGACGATAACGTTCAATGAGCTTGAACCGTCTTTTGGGACCTGCAGAACCTTCGCCGTTACATCGATGAGGTTTGCAAAGAGATCGATATCGTAATTGCTATGCACACCCTGCATTACCGCAGCCGTGCGTTCGAGCCCCATGCCGGTATCAACAGACGGTTTTGGCAATGCCGACATCTTGCCGTCAGCTGACCGCTCAAACTGCATGAAGACCAGATTCCATATCTCGACATAGCGGTCGCCGTCTTCATCCGCCGAGCCGGGCGGGCCGCCTGTTACCTCTGCACCGTGGTCGTAGAATATTTCGCTGCAGGGACCACAGGGACCTGTGTCACCCATGGACCAGAAATTATCCTTGGCGCCTAAGCGCGAAAATCGATCCGGATCGATTTTCATTGTCTTCAGCCAGATGTCTGCTGCTTCATCGTCTTCTTCAAATACAGTTACCCAGAGTTTCTCTGCGGGCAGACCAAGCGTTTCAGTCAGGAATTCCCACGCGTACCTGATTGCGTCTTCCTTGAAATAGTCGCCAAAGCTGAAGTTGCCGAGCATTTCGAAGAACGTGTGGTGCCTTGCGGTATAACCCACATTCTCCAGGTCGTTATGCTTGCCGCCTGCCCGGACGCAACGCTGCGAGGTAACGGCACGACTGTATTGGCGTTTTTCTTCACCTAGGAACACATCCTTGAACTGGACCATTCCGGCATTGGTAAACAACAGGGTCGGGTCATTGCCGGGCACGAGCGGTGAACTCGACACAATTTCGTGGCCGTGCCTTTGGAAGAAATCCAGAAAAGCCTGGCGTAACTCGTTGCTGGTCATTCTTTTCATGCGTTGGTGTTATTCGCGGCTGACGCCGCCCCTGCAAATAGTTTCTGATTGCGCGGCTGAAGCAGCGATGATCCAGCTGCTCCTGCGAGGCCGCTTCTCTAAAAGCCGGTAGTCTATAGGGAACTGCTAGTGTTCACCATGCGCGGCGATGGCCGCCTGGATATGATCATGCTCGAAACCGCGATACTGCAGGAAGCGCATCTGGCGCGCTTTTTCCTTGAACTCTGCGGGCATATCGAAGCCGAATTTCTTACGCCGAATCTCGAGCGCTATTGCATACCAATCCGCACCGGCATTTTCCAGGGCGTCACTGGTATCCACGGACCGAATGCCGCGCTCCGCGAGCTCCTGGCGTATCCGCACAGGCCCCTTGCCCTGGTTAATGCGCGACTGAACGAAGCTCTCTGCGAATCTCTGGTCACTTTGCAGACCATCGTCACGCAATACGCTCACGACATCCGCAGCGACGTCGGCTTCGAAGCCAGCCTTTGTAAGCTTTGCTATCAATTCGTCGTGCCCGTATTCGCGCCTGGCAAGGTAGTCCATTGCCTTTTTTCGCGCTTCTTTCGGGTCCCCAAAACGATCGACCTCTTCCGGCTGGAAGAGGTCGGTGTTCATTTCGTTGATGGACTTAGCTTCGCTGGACATCCGCGCTTCCGACTATTCGGGCATCGCTTTACGCCTGCTTCGCGACAGCCTCATCCGCGTCGGCATCACCGGTGGTACTTTCTACCGGCGTTTTCTCCGGCATCAGTGTGGCCCGGATCTGCGCCTCAATTTCCGCGGCAATTTCAGGATTGCTTTGCAGGTAAACCCTGACGTTCTCCTTGCCCTGGCCGATGCGATCAGATCCGTAGCTGTACCAGGATCCTGCTTTGTCGATGATGCCCTGATCGACACCGTGATCGATAATCTCGCCTTCACGGGAGATACCCTTGCCGTAAAGAATCTCGAACTCTGCCTGTTTGAAGGGCGGCGAAACCTTGTTCTTGACGACCTTCACGCGGGTCTGGTTGCCGATAACCTCGTCACCCTTTTTAATTGCGCCAATGCGCCGAATGTCGAGCCGTACAGAAGAGTAGAACTTGAGCGCGTTGCCACCGGTCGTCGTCTCCGGACTGCCGAACATCACGCCAATCTTCATTCGAATCTGGTTAATGAAGATCACCATGGTGTTCGAACGCTTGATGTTGCCGGTCAGTTTGCGCAGTGCCTGGGACATCAGACGAGCCTGCAACCCCATGTGTGAATCACCCATCTCGCCTTCGATTTCAGCCTTGGGCGTGAGCGCCGCCACCGAGTCGATGACGACGACGTCGATCGCGCCAGAACGAACCAGCATGTCCGTAATTTCCAACGCCTGCTCACCGGTATCCGGCTGGGAAACGAGGAGTTCGTCCACGTTGACACCCAGGTTTTCAGCATATTGCGGGTCCAGCGCGTGCTCAGCATCGACAAACGCCGCGGTGCCGCCGAGTTTCTGCGCCTCAGCAACGACCTGCAATGTCAGGGTCGTTTTACCGGAGGACTCAGGGCCGTAGATCTCGACGACACGACCTCTCGGCAATCCGCCTATACCCAGCGAGGTATCCAGGCCGATTGAGCCGGTCGATATCGCCTCGATATCCTTGATGACACCGCCATCACCAAGGCGCATGACAGACCCCTTGCCGAATTGTTTTTCAATTTGTCCCAGTGCGGCGGCCAGCGCCTTCTTACGATTGTCATCCATTATTTATGAGCCATTCCGGTGTTAAAAGTTAAGCCAGGGATTATTCCACTAATTCAGTCGTCGCGACAGTCAAAGCCGCGGCCACTAATTGAGCAATCCATGAAGAATTACACAGAAGCTATTGTTTCAAAGGGCGGTACTGCACATCGCCACGCTGACCGATCGACTCCACCAGCTCGAAGTCCGTCCACAGCAGCTCGACAGGTCGCGCCAGCCGTACATCCTGGAACATGCGGGCCCGGCGTGAGACCGTGATATGGGGTCGATAAACGCGGTCTTCCGGCGCAAAGCCGAAGGGCAACAGCGCCTGCTGGAGCGACTCGACCAGGCGCGTGAGCTCGGGCGGTATGATCTTGGCGTGCATACAGGCGATTTTTGGCCGTTGCCAGAAGGTCAGCGTGTCGAATCGCAGGCGAATTTCTCCGGGAGTGATGACATCTACCGCCGGCTGCAGGCCGGCGATCTTCTCCTCAGGAAAATCGCCGATGAAAACGAGGGTTACGTGCCAATTGCGGCGATCGACGGGATTTCCCTCAATTTCAGAAAGCACGGGATTGATCGTGTCGCGCAGCAGCTCCCGTTGCCGGTGAGACGGCCACAGTGCAAAAAACAGTTTCTTGTCAGCCATGCTTCAGCCGCTCACCTATACCCTGTAACGCCAGAACTACTGTTTGTGCGCGTACCGCTGCTCTATCGCCGGCTAAATGGTGCATGCTGCACTGAGTGCTAACCCCATCTTCATTACGGCTCGCCCAGCCAAACCAGACCGTACCCACCGGCTTCTCCGCGGTGCCACCGTCAGGCCCCGCGATGCCGCTGACAGCGACCGCATAGTCGGCGCCGCTTTGCAGAAGCGCGCCAACTGCCATTTCGCTGACCACCTGTTCACTAACCGCGCCAAATTTATCGATGCTCGCGGGATCGACACCCAGCAGAGACGTCTTTGCGTCGTTTGAGTAGCTGACTATACCGTAACCAAAACATTGCGAACTGCCGGCAATATCTGTCAGTGTTTTTGCGATCCACCCGCCCGTGCACGATTCTGCCGTCGCGAGGGTCTTACCGGTGGCGACCAGCTCCACCACGACTGCTTCTGCGGCGACAGCAAGCGGATCCGTGCTATTCATTCAAAACCTGCTCATACAAATTAATATGACCTTCTACCATGGTCGTGACGGAAAATTCTTCCTGCATGCGCTGCCGACCGGCATCCCCGAGATTGCGCCGCATCTCGGGCTCGTCAATCATCAGCTCAATGGCCTTTTGCAAACTTTCGAGATCCCCAACGGGAATCAAAGCACCTGTCTTACCATGACCAACCGCTTCTTTTGCACCCGCCACATCGAAGGCAATGACCGGCAGGCCCGCTGCGGCACCCTTGAGCATGGCGACACCCAGGCCTTCCTGTTCGGCCGGGTGAACCAGCAGGTCAAATGCGGCGAGGTACTGGTCGAGATCAAGTCGGAATCCGGCGAATATAACGGCACCGCTTAAGCCCAGTTTGCGGACCAGGGCCCGCAGGTGCTCCTCCTCCGGACCGACGCCAAAAATGACAACCTTCATTTGCGGATGCTTGAGACACAGCCCCGGAAGCACATCGAACAGAAACCGATGACCCTTGCGTCTGATGAGTTGCGCCACTACGGCGATGGCAAAATGATTCTCGTTGATACCGAACAGTGTCTGCAGCACATCTGCCGCCGGCTCAGGATCGACGCACGTAACGTCGACAGCGTCGCGTATGACTTGGAGTCGTTCGTCGTCAAGCCCATTGCGTTGCAAAACGGACGCAATGTTATTTGAAACCGCGATGACCCGCTGGAATGGCCGGTAGCGCAATGCCGCGATGCTTGCGGATTCCGGGTTGTCGACCCGGCGCGACAAGATGGCCGGGATGCCGGCCGAGCTTGCCGCCCAGCCGCCGAGAAAGTCCGCACCACGGCGGCTGTGACAGTGAACAAGATCCGGCCGGGACAGGCGCAGGAAACGCCTGAGTCGCCACGCGAACCGGATGTCAAGATCGCCTGCGCAGGGAATAGGCTGAACGTCCAGCCCAGCATTCACCGCGGCCGCCTGGATGTCCGAGTCAGGCGGGCAGACGAGCTGACAGGCGACGCCAGCCGCACTCAATCCTTCCAGCAGCCATACAACCTGCTGCGCGCCCCCATAAAAATGGCGCCCTGTTTCCACGTGGACGGTCTTCAAACCTTCATTCACGGAGCATCGACTTCATTACAGGCACAGGCTAGCATGTCTCGATCGGATCGCTTAGAAAAACAAAAACCGAACAATACGCATGCACGCCAACGTCACTCCCGTACATACACCGATGATGCAGCAATACCTGCGCATCAAAGCCGACTATCCGGACATGCTCGTCTTCTATCGCATGGGTGATTTTTACGAACTGTTTTTCGACGACGCACGCCGGGCGGCCAAACTCCTCGATATCACACTGACGGCTCGTGGGAAATCAGGTGGCAATGCCATTCCAATGGCGGGCGTGCCCTACCACGCCGCCGAAGGCTATCTCGCCAAGCTGGTGCGCAAAGGGGAGTCCGTCGCAATCTGTGAACAGGTTGGTGATCCTGCTACCAGCAAGGGCCCGGTGGAGCGCAAAGTCATGCGCGTGGTCACGCCAGGTACGCTGACCGATGAGGCGCTCTTGTCAGAGGCGCGCGACAACCTTGTTGCCGCGGTGCACGAAAGTGGCGAACGCATCGGGCTCGCCTGGCTCGATCTGGCCGGCGGTCGATTTCGTCTGACGGAACTGGAAAATAGCGATGCGCTGCGTGGCGAGCTGGAAAGACTGCGGCCCGCCGAAATTATTATCGACGAAGATTCGCGGCGCGTGCAGTTTCACGACAACACTCGCGTAACCGGGCGACCGCCCTGGCACTTCGACCTGGACAGCGGCACACGGCTGCTGTGTGCACAGTTTAAAACCAGGGATTTGTCCGGATTCGGCTGCGGCTCGATGCCGCTTGGGGTTGCGGCGGCTGGCGCGTTACTGCAATACGTAACCGACACGCAGAAGACCAGCCTCCCACACCTGAATTCAGTCACCGTGGAGCAGCCTGGTGACGCCGTCATCATGGATGGCCCGACCAGGCGAAATCTGGAGCTGAATGACAGCCTGACCGGTCACGATGAATACACGCTCGCAGGCATAATGGATAAGTGCCAAAGCCCTATGGGCTCACGTCTGCTGCGACGCTGGATTCAGCGGCCGATGCGGGATGTGACCATGCTGGGCAATCGCTATCAGGCGGTTGAGACATTGCTGTTGGGACAGCGCGCCGAGATGCTGCAGAAAATCCTGTACGGAATCGGTGACGTCGAACGGATTCTGTCGCGCATCGCGCTACGCTCAGCAAGACCGCGGGATCTGCGTCAGCTCGCAACAACGCTTGCAAAAATTCCCGATCTGAAAAGCGAACTTAAATCGCTGGACTCCCCGCTGCTCGCCTCGTTGAGCGAGCAAATCGGGGACCACGGCCGGCAACGGGACCTGTTGGGCAATGCGATCGTCGACAGTCCGCCCATGTTAATCAGGGATGGCGGCGTCATCGCCCCAGGTTTCGACGACGAACTTGACGAGCTGCGGGCGATCGCTGAAAACGCCGATCAATACCTGCTCGACCTGGAAGCTCGTGAAAAAGAACGCACCGGGATTGCAACATTAAAGCTTGGCTACAACCGGGTGCACGGTTACTACATCGAGATCAGCAAAACCCTGGCAGCGAAAGCGCCGCAAGAATATGTCAGGCGGCAAACGCTGAAGAATGCTGAGCGATTTATAACACCTGAACTAAAAGAATTTGAAGACAAGGTGCTCAGTGCGCGGGAGCGCGCACTTGGCCGTGAGAAATACCTCTACGAAGCGCTGTTGGATGCACTGAATGAGGTGCTGGCGGCGTTGCAAGATTCAGCATTCGGGCTCGCCGAGCTCGACGTAATTACTGCATTTGCCGAGCGAGCCGACAGCCTTTCTTTGGTCAAGCCTGAACTTGCAAAAGAACCCTGCATGGAAATTCGTGGCGGTCGACACCTGGTCGTCGAACAGGTGATTGAAACGCCATTCGTGGCGAATGACCTGTCAATGAATGACCAGCAAAAATTGCTGGTGATCACGGGCCCGAATATGGGCGGTAAATCGACCTACATGCGCCAGGCTGCGCTCATTGCCATTCTTGCGCATATCGGCAGTTTTGTACCTGCCGATAGTCTGCGCATCGGTCCGATCGATCGGATCTTCACCCGCATAGGCGCATCAGACGACATCGCCGGTGGACGCTCGACTTTCATGGTGGAGATGACTGAGACCGCAACTATTCTCAATAACGCGACAGAGAATAGCCTCGTTCTCATGGATGAAATCGGTCGCGGCACAAGCACATTCGATGGTCTGTCGCTGGCGTGGGCTGCGGCGCACTACATGGGGGAATCAGCCAAAGCCTTCACCCTGTTTGCAACGCACTATTTTGAGCTGACGGCGCTCGCCGATGAAATCCCGGCCTGCAATAATGCGCACCTCGATGCGACGCAACACCGCGGCCAGCTGGTCTTCTTGCACGCCGTCAAACCCGGGCCGGCCAACCAGAGCTATGGATTGCAGGTTGCGGCACTGGCGGGCGTTCCACCGGTCGTTATCCGGCGCGCCAGGAAATATCTCGCGGCGCTCGAAGCACTACAGGTACACGAGCATCCGCAATCCCAGCTGCCCTTCAGCGCACCAATCGAACCGGATCCTGACCTGCTCGCCAGCGCTCTGGACGACCTCGATCCCGACGGGCTTTCGCCAAGGGATGCGCTCGATGCGCTTTATCGTCTCAAGAAAATGCGAGATGAAGATCAATCGCGTTAGAGCGTCGGTGCCAGCTGCCAGACGATCCAGCCAAGCCCGATACCTGGAAGGATATCGGCGATCTGATGTTGTTTGACAAACAGGCAGGAAATCGCGATCAACCCGACAAAGATCCAGCTGTAACCGCCGAGCACGGGATGAAGTACGAGACTCACGTACATCGCTACGGAGCAATGCATGCTCGGCATGCAGTTCCGGCCATTGTCTTTTCCCTGAACAAAGCGCAGAAATTTGGTTGCAATGGTATTCGATTCATACTGCCGATATTCCGGCGGAACGGTGGACGGGAACAGGTAGAAGAACGTCACCTGTGATAACAGCAACAGCACCGCACCGAATATCAGGTAGACGCCTTCAGCGATCGATTGAATAGAGGCAACGACGAATCCTATTGCGATGTAATAAAGAAAGGAATAGATCCAGACCCAGGATGGCCAGAACGGAATGTAGGCATCCAGCGGGGTAACGTAGCAGCGCGATTCAAATCGATAGTTGTTTCTTTGAACCCAGAAAAACAGCTGGTAGCAGCCGGTTACCACAATGGCCACCAGGGTCGTGAATACGACGTACTCCTCGAGAGATAGCGGTGAATCGAAAAAGGTCGTGCCGACCAGGTAATAAAGCCAGGCAAAACCGGGAATGGACACGATCAGCAGGAACATATAGCGGGGAGTAATGCGCGCTTCCTCGGTAACCTGTGTATTCATGGGGTTCCTTGTCTGTCGTATCGTCTGCCGTGGGCGGCTTGCATCATACCGCTTACGGTGTCGCGCGCAATTCCGCCCGCAGCATTCGCAATGCGTCCTTGTTGGTCCAAGACCAGACGCGACTTATCGCTTCGCCGATAGGGACCCATTGACATTCACTATGTTCAGCAGCGTCTAGTTTTACGTCGCACCACGCCGGCAACCTGAAATGCCATTCATGCTCCGTATTTTCCGTAACTCCGGGGGCGTAGCGACTGCGCCAGCGTGGATCGATGGTGAATACGCGGCGGCGATCGGCGTCGTATAGCCTGCCTTCGTTCGCCAGTCCCGTTTCTTCGAATAATTCACGACGCGCGGTAACGCCAGCGGTCTCATCAATCTCCAGCGATCCGGTAACGGACTGCCAGAAATCAAAAGGTGCCGAACGCCTGAGCAGCAGGACATCTGCATTGTCCGTGTAAACAATGACCAGCACAGATTCAGGAATTCTGGAGCGTTCGACTGGACTATTCCAAGTCGGCGGGTTGGCGTTGTCGCGGCTGGAAATCGAACCGGTTGCTACGACTTCTGCCTGCAACGACGATAAGATGCTGCGCCTGCTTTGAGACCTGCGGCACTCTCTCCTGCAGGGTCTTGGTCATGTGGCGAATTCAAGGATGGTTCTACTCCGATCGCGGCACGCGAACTCGAATTCCGGTTTCCTTCAGCTGCGCCGCCGATACTTCGCCTGGCGCATTGGTCAGCGGACAGCTTGCTGTCTGCGTTTTTGGAAATGCAATCACATCGCGGATGCTGTCTGCACCTGCCATTAACATCACCATACGATCAAGACCGAACGCAATGCCACCGTGTGGCGGGCAGCCGTATTCAAGCGCCTGCAGCAGGAAACCGAATTTCTCGTCAGCCTCTGCAGCACTGATGCCGAGCAGGTCAAACACCGCCGCCTGCATCTCTCTGTCGTGAATTCGAATTGATCCGCCGCCAATTTCCGAGCCGTTAAGTACCATATCGTATGCACGCGACAGCACGGTGCCTGGTTCTGCCCGCACAGCATCAGCCTCGTCGACGGCGGGCGCTGTGAATGGATGATGCAGAGACGTCCAGCCCTTCGACTGCGCATCCTGTTCAAACATCGGGAAATCGACGACCCACACGGGCTGCCAGCCCTCGGCAACCAGGCCGCGATCAAGCCCCACTTTCACACGCAGTGCCCCGAGCGCATCGTTAACCACGCGCGCCTTGTCGGCGCCAAAGAAAATAAGATCTCCGTCTTTGGCCGCGGTACGTTCCATGATTCCAGTTACCGCGTCGTCCGGCAGGAATTTGAGTATGGGTGACTGCAGGCCGTCTCGGCCGGCACTGGCGTCATTGACTTTAATGTACGCGAGCCCTTTAGCGCCGTAGCGACCGACGTAGGCCGTGTAGTCGTCAATCTCTTTGCGGCTGAGCTCGCTGCCACCGGGAACACACAGTGCCGCAACTCGCCCCTGCGGGTCTGCTGCCGGACCGGCAAACACCTTGAACTCGACCGATGCCATCAGGTCGGCAATCTCGACCAGTTCGAGCGGGATTCGTAAATCTGGCTTGTCAGATCCGTAGCGATGCATTGCATCTGCGTAAGTCAGCCGCGGAAATGGTGCTGGCAGATCAATGTGCATCACTTCCTTGAACAACGCTGTGACCATGCCTTCCATAGCGCCGGTTACAGCGGCTTCGTCGACAAAGCTCATCTCGATATCAAGCTGAGTAAACTCGGGCTGGCGATCGGCGCGCAGGTCTTCGTCACGGAAACAACGAACGATCTGGTAGTAGCGGTCGAGCCCGGACATCATCAGCAGCTGTTTGAATATTTGCGGCGATTGCGGAAGGGCAAAAAACTTGCCGGGATGCGTGCGGCTTGGAACGATGTAATCGCGTGCGCCTTCGGGGGTCGCCCGCGTCAGCATCGGTGTCTCGACGTCGACGAATCCTTTGCTGTCGAGATAGCTGCGCATTGCCCGGGTGACGGCATGGCGCAGGCGCAGATTGCCCAACATGCCTTCCCGACGCAGGTCGAGGTAGCGGTATTTCAGTCGCAGCTCTTCATTCGCCTGTTCGTCATGGTGAAACGGTGGCGTCTCGGCATCATTGAGCGTAACCAGTTCATGGGCCAGAACCTCAATTTTGCCCGTCGGCATGTTCGGATTGACCGTGCCCTCCGGCCGGTCCCGGACGACACCTTTCACGGCAAGAACGTATTCACTGCGAATCCGCTCCGCCTCGGCGAAAATCTCCGGACGATCAGGATCGAACACGACCTGCAGCAGCCCTTCACGATCGCGCAAGTCGACGAATATCACACCACCGTGATCGCGACGACGATGCACCCAGCCGCACACGGAGATTTCCTGCCCGATCAGGCTTTCATCAACTTGTCCACAATAATGGCTACGCATTGTAAGTTCCGGTGGTGACCCAGTTTTTTGGAGGCGGAATGGTACGGCTTGCCGGGATAGGCTGCAACAGCAACCCGATTGTTACGCCGCTAATCCGTTGCCTTGTCAGGCATTTTCAGCGGCAGCTGACCGATTTGATCCGCGCGCCAGGTGGGGACTACCACGCCGAGCGAGATAATCATTTTCAATGCTTCGTCAACTTCCATATCAAGCACCGTGACTTCTTTTCTCGGCACGATAATGATAAATCCCGAGGTCGGATTGGGCGTGGTTGGAACGAATGTGCAGACAACCTCTTCACCGGTACGACCCTGGACTTCACCCAGCTCGCTGGACGTCTGGAAAGCGAGGCTGTAAATACCCTTCCGCGGGTATTGAATCAGCAGGACATTCTTGAATGATTCGCTCTTGTCAGAAAATACCATTTCCGCAAATTTCTTCACCGCGGAATAGACGGCCCGCACGAAAGGGATGCGATCCAGTAAGGACTCCCATCCGTTTACGAAAGCACGGCCGACGAAATTCGCTGCCAGCATGCCGGTTATGACGAGCAGCAGGAACGTAAAAATAACGCCGAGTCCCGGAATCGCAACGCCGAGTAATTGATCGGGATGATATGTCGGCGGTAGCCATTCGAGGAAATTGTCGAGCCAGCGGTCCATTTGGCTGACCACAAACTTGAGTAGCTGATAGGTCACCGCCAGGGGCAGCCAGACAAGGAGTCCTGCAATAATATATTTGCGTAAGTTTTTCATGCGTCCTTGGTTTTGCTGGATTCCTTGGCCTTGGTTTCTGTTTTTTTGGTGTCTTTCGTCTCGGTCTTCGAATCTTTTTTGGATTCTCCCTTGGAATCGCCTTTCGATTCACTCTTTGAAACTCCGGACGACTCTGTATCGCCCTTCGCGAGATTGCGCTGGTTGTCTTTCTTGAAGTCTGTTTCGTACCAACCTTCTCCCTTGAGTCGAAACCGCGGCGCGGAAATCAGGCGTTTAAGCGCCGGCTTGCCGCACGCCGGGCACTCGACGAGTGGATCGTCGCTCATTTTCTGCAACGCATCCAATGTGTGGTCACAGCTCTTACAAGCATACTCGTAAATCGGCATGCACTACTCTCCGTCTCATAAAATGGCCGCGGCCCAATCCGCCGGCGGTCTGAATTGAACAATGATTATTGCTGCGGATTGATCTTTAGCCATTTGCCTGGAATATTCGCCAGCACCATTCAAGTGCCAGTCAGCGGCCGCCTGTCACGCAATTCATTCCAGGCGGGCTGACTCCGGGGCGCCGACATGATAGGTACAGCGGTTCTCTCAATCAATTATATTTTTCTTGCGGCTTCAGGCAGCGTTCTGAAACTCGAGGTGATCCTCGCTGACACCGACCTCGATCGTGTCACCCGGTTTGAATCGCCCATGCAGGATTTCCTGGGCCAGCGGATTTTCGATCTGCTGCTGAATCGCCCGTTTTAACGGCCTGGCGCCATAGACTGGGTCGAAACCGGCCTCCGCCAGTCGGTCCCGCGCGGCTTCCGACAGGACAATCTTCATGTCCCTCCCCGCCAACCGTTCGTGCAGGTAGCCGAGCTGTATATCGACGATTGCGCGTATGTGCTCCCGACTCAAGGGATGGAACACGACCGTGTCGTCAACGCGATTGATAAACTCCGGCCTGAAATGCTGTGACACGATTTCCATCACCGAGTCTTTCATCGCCGCGTAGTTTTGTTCACCTGCGAGTTCCTGAATTCGCTGCGAGCCGAGGTTTGACGTCATCACGATGACGGTATTGCGAAAGTCCACGGTACGACCCTGGCCATCGGTCAGTCGACCGTCGTCCAGAACCTGCAGTAGCACGTTGAACACGTCCGGATGCGCTTTCTCAACTTCATCGAGAAGTATGACGGAGTAGGGTCGCCGCCGTACCGCCTCTGTTAGATAGCCGCCCTCATCGTAACCAACGTAGCCTGGCGGCGCACCGATCAGGCGCGCAACTGAATGCTTCTCCATAAACTCGGACATATCCAGTCGTACCATGGCGTCCTCGGTATCAAACAGGAAGCTCGCGAGTGCTTTGGTCAGTTCGGTCTTGCCGACACCGGTCGGGCCGAGAAACAGGAACGAACCAATCGGCTTGTTCGGGTCCGACAGGCCGGCCCGAGACCGGCGGATCGCATTCGCGACCGCGGTAAGTGCTTCAGATTGACCTATTACCCGCTGCTGCACGATCGACTCCATTTTCAGGAGCTTGTCTTTTTCGCCCTCGAGCATTTTGGAAACCGGTATGCCGGTCCACGCGGAAACAATCTCGGCGACCTCCTCGTCGGTTACATTATTGCGTAACAGGGTCGTTTCCTGATCCTCCGCGTCGAGCGCATCCTTAAGCTGCTTTTCAAGTTCCGGAATTCGGCCGTACTGCAATTCGGACATCCGCGCGAGATCATTGGCCCGGTGTGCTGTTTCCAGGTCCAGGCGCGCTCGTTCCAGCTCTTCCTTGATATGCGTAGTGCCCTGCATAGCCGCTTTCTCGGACTTCCATATCTCTTCGAGATCCGCAAATTCGCGCTCGAGTCCCTGTAACTGTTCTTCGAGGTCATCGAGACGTTTGCGGGACGCATCGTCAGATTCTTTCTTGAGTGCTTCCCGCTCGATTTTGAGCTGGATAATGCGACGCTCCAGCTTGTCCATCGCTTCAGGCTTCGAATCGATTTCGATCCGGATCCGCGACGCCGCTTCGTCAATCAGATCGATCGCCTTATCCGGTAACTGTCGATCGGAAATGTAGCGGTGCGAGAGGGTTGCTGCGGCAACAATAGCCGGATCCGTGATCTCGACGCCGTGATGTACTTCGTAACGCTCCTTCAGGCCGCGCAGGATCGCGATCGTATCCTCGACCGTCGGCTCGACCACCAGCACTTTCTGAAAACGTCGCTCCAGCGCTGCGTCTTTCTCAAGGTATTGCCGATATTCGTCCAGCGTTGTCGCGCCAACGCAATGCAATTCTCCGCGGGCCAACGCCGGCTTGAGCATATTGCCTGCGTCCATTGAACCCTCGGCCTTACCGGCACCGACCATCGTGTGCAGTTCGTCGATGAACAATATGATCTGACCTTCCTGCTTTGCCAGGTCGCTCAGAACGGCTTTGAGGCGTTCTTCAAATTCGCCGCGAAACTTGGCGCCGGCGATAAGCGAACCCATGTCAAGTGAAAGAATGCGTTTGTTGCGCAGTCCTTCCGGAATTTCATTATTTACGATGCGCTGCGCGAGACCCTCAATGATCGCCGTTTTACCGACGCCCGGCTCGCCGATCAAAACCGGGTTGTTCTTGGTACGCCGTTGCAGAATCTGGATCGTACGGCGGATTTCATCGTCGCGGCCGATGATCGGGTCGAGCTTGCCTTGCTCGGCCCGCTCTGTCAGATCGATCGTATATTTCTCAAGTGCCTGCCGGGTATCTTCCGCGTTGGGATCGTCAATCTGCTGGCCGCCGCGTATGTCGTCAATAGACTGCTCCAGCGCGCTGCGAATTGCACCGGCCTGTTCCAGGGTGGGCGCCAGTGGAGAAGATTTGTCCATTGCCGCCAGGACAAAAAGTTCGCTGGATATGTATTGGTCATTGCGATCCTGCGCGAGCTTGTCGGTAATATTCAGTAGCTTTGCAACATCGTTGCCGAAATGAACCTCGCCACCTGAACCTTCCACTTTCGGCAGTCGATCCAGCGCGTCGCCCAACTGCGACCGCAACAGGTTCACGTTGACTCCGGATTTGGCGAGCAGACCTCGCACTGTACTGCCCTGCTGATCTAGCAATGCAGCCATGACGTGCGCCGGTTCGATGAACTGATGATCCATCCCGACCGCAAGTGACTGCGCCTCTGATAGCGCCATCTGAAATTTGCTTGTGAGTTTGTCCATTCTCATTGTGTAGGCTCTTGAAGTTTGAACTCCGCCTTAGATTGCACCGAATTGGCGTATTTCAAGCGGTTTCAGGCTTTTTCCTCATTGCGCAAAACGAAACATGCCATGCGACCACATTGACCGTCACGTCGATACGAAAAAAAACGAGCGGAATCGGCGTAAGTACAATAGTCACCGCCGGAAATACGTCGAATTCCTGCACCGTGCAGGCGCAGACGCGCCAGGGCAAACAGATCGGCCTGCCAGCGATTCCGTGCATTGCGGCAAAAACAACGGGCCGCCGCCCGGTCGTGCTCTGTGAATGCACTGCGCACCTCCTCTCCGACCTCAAAATGCGCTTTCGATATCGCAGGCCCCATCCAGGCAAGCATGTCGCCGGGCGCGCCTTGCATGGCCTCCAGCGTAGCTTCCACGACGCCGCCAGCGAGTCCACGCCAGCCCGCGTGAATAGCCGCAATTTCGGCACCGTTGCCTGATAGCAGCAATATCGGCAGGCAGTCAGCGATCATCACCGCGCACACCGACCCGGTCTTTCGACTGACAATGGCATCCGCCTGCGGCCTGCTGCCTGCTGGCGGATCAATCACAATCTGGGTGCCATGCACCTGATTAAGCCACAGCGGCTCGGCCGGCAAGCCAGCGCCGGCGACCAGGCGATGGCGATTTTCACTCACGCAGCCGGGATCGTCACCGACATGTTCGCCCAAATTCAGCGACGCATACGGCGCCGCGCTGACACCACCGGTCCGCGTGGTGCACCCGGCTATGATGTTCTCCGGTGCGGGCCAGTTTGCAGGAATCCAGTCCAGTCCAGCCGTCATCCTGTTTTTTCCGCGTCGGCGCGCATGACCTGCAGCAGGTTAGAAAAATCCTGCGGTGGCGGTGCCGACAGATCGATGCTTTCGCCACTGACCGGATGGGTGAACTTGAGGCGTGCCGCGTGCAGCGCCTGACGTCGAAACCGACGCAATTCCTCGCGCAATTCCTCAGTTGCGCCGGCGGGCATCGCCAACCTGCCGCCGTATACCGGATCGCCGACCAGGGGGTTTCGACGATGGGCAAAATGGACTCTTATCTGGTGTGTTCGCCCGGTCTCCAGCTGCACATCTATATAGGTGTGCGCACGAAAACGCTCTTTGACACGAAAGTGGGTAATCGCCGCTTTGCCGCGTTCCTGCACACTCATGCGCAATCGATCGACCGGATGTCGGGCAATCGGTGCAGCAATCTTGCCACCCCCGGTCAGGACCCCGGCACATACGGCAAGGTAGTGCCTTGATATGTCGCGCTCAGCCAGCGCGCGCACGAGTGCCGTGTGTGCCGCGAGATTCTTGCCAACCAGCATGAGGCCGCTCGTATCCTTGTCGAGGCGATGCACGATGCCGGCGCGCGGCAGTGTCTCGAGCGACGGAGCATGATGCAGCAGGCCATTCATCAGCGTGCCACGGGTGTTGCCGGCGCCAGGATGAACCACCAGACCAGCGGGTTTATTGACGACCAGCAAAGCCTCATCCTCGAAGGCGATATTGAGTTCAATCGGTTCCGGGCGACTGGTAACGCTTTGCTCCGGCTGCGGCTTCACAATTACGAGCTCGCCACCGGCTACGCTATCGCGCGGCCGCGGTGTCTGGCCGTCGACGGTCACGTTCCCCTGGAGCAGCCAGCTTTTAAGGCGGCTACGTGAATATTCCGGAAACATGATGGCCAATGCCCGGTCTAAACGTTGACCGGACAGGTCCGCGGGGACGTGATTTTCGAGTATTTCAGTCACTTGGGCCTTACGGACTCACCGGTCAGAAGACGCATAAGTTTACGGTATTACAGGTGGTTGGTCGCGACAGCCGCCGTCGTTGTTAGCGTTGAGCGGCATCACTTGAGACCCATGCAAAGACCTATGCAAAGACACTACATCATTTGCGCCGCTTTATTAGTTTGTCTTGCGCGATCATTGGGCGACATCATCGCATAGGCTGGTAATCTACAATCCGCGTCCCGTTCGACAATTGCCCAACGTCTGCTCTCACCCAAAGCAGCCGTTCGAACCGCGTCGATCTCGACAATCTGACTGGCTGGAAACGGCCAGAAGCAGCCAGTCATTATCTTGCCGTAGACGACTATGTCTGCTTTCATTGTCAGCATCAACGCTGAAATCCACTAGGTGGACCCCGAAACATGAAAAGCAATCCAACGGGTCGTGTTGCGACACGCCTGCTAGATCGACGCTGGGCATTGCTTGCAGCGGAACTCGCCTTACTGGTTTTAGGCATCCTTATCGCGCTCGCGATTGACGATTGGGCCGACGCACGGAATGACCGCGTCTCGGAGAGAGTTTACCTCGAACTGCTTGTTCGAGATTTGAAACATATAGAACTGGACCTCTTGGAGCAGATCGAATACGAAGATGCAATCGCGAAACTCGCCGTATCAGCATATGAGAAAATTCATGCAGGTGTCTCCGAGGCTGACACTCAATCAATCGGGGGGATGCTTACTGCGATTGCTAGCCGCCGAACGATATTCCTGCAAAGCGCGGCCTTTGAGGATTTAACGAGTACTGGGAATCTAGGGTTGATCAAAGATCGCGATCTTCGAGATCATATCGTTCAAACCTTTTCCCAAATGGCACGATCGGAGATTGTCATGGAAAAGAACAACCGTGAGTACTCCGATGAGGGATTCTCGCCGTTCTTGCGAAGTCTTGGAGTGAGTTACAGAGATTCGCCACTTGATCCAACGGGAACGCAGGAGTTTACAGCGCTCTTAGAATCGTACTTAAGTGAAGAAATGCTTGTCCCAACGGATGAGGTGCTACTGCTTCCTAATGACGCAAGGGAGTGGCGCGCTTTGGAGAAAGAGCTTACGTGGCGCGCCGTGTCAGCAATCAACATGCTGGCCCAGGCTAAGGTCCAATTGGCGTCCGCGGTTAGTCTTCGGGAGAGAATCGAGAGTCATTTGCTTAAATGACATGGGGCAACCTATCGCACAGTAGCGTGACTATTGACGACCGTCTGCTTTGGGTCACAAGCAGTCAGCCAACATCATATCAGGCGACCGGCCGCTTCTCGCATGAAACCGGACGCTCATTTCTCGCCATTCTGACAACTTTCTCGCCGTGCGTCACGGAGTCCACGGCCCTACCCTTGGATACATGGAGCCGATGCATATCACCATTATCTCAGTGCGAGAACGCGATGGTCAGCTCGTCGCTAGAGCAACAGCGAAGGCGGCGGAAGCGCGAATATGGCTTGAGGTAACTTTTGTCCGATCAATTCAGTTCGCTGATCCGTGGGATGACGCCAGAAATCAGGTCCTAAGGTACCTCGATCCCGCATAGCCTCTCGGAAGGCTTGACAAATCACCCCCAAAGGTTCAAGATTTGCACACTTAGTGTAAATATTTAGTGAACTTTTTAAGAAAACTGTGGTCAAACAATAACATAAACGACAAAACAGACATTGAGAAACCAAAAAAATGACCGAGGGCCGACATGAAATCAGAAAAACTCACCAATTTTGGGATCGAGGTTCGAAAATACCGCGTGGAGCTAGGTGAGACGCTATATGACATGGCAACGACATTGGGCGTGAGCTCGTCGTACCTATCAGGAGTTGAAACAGGAAGAAAAAAAGCATCAGAGGATCTGGTTGAGGGACTCATAAAGCATCTCAATCTCGACATGATCAACGCAGTACAGCTGAAAAAGGCGGCTGCTGAGACCGGGCCGGAACTACGGATTCCTCTAAAGGGCAAAGGAAATGAAGCGCGGTATGTCGCGGCGATGTTCGCCAGAAAATTCTCCAGCGGAGAGTTTTCAGACTTAAAAGAGGCGCTGGAATCTATCAACAATGAGGGATCTGGGGAAAAATGAGTGACCTGCAAGTTCGAGTAGCACCAACAAGTAGACTAAAACTACGAAAAAGCGCCGAGAAGGTTAGATCCTTGCTCGGCGTTAAGGTGCCCGGATTCCCCAGCGACGCATTTGACCTGCTTCTCAGCGGCAATTTTCCCGAGTACAAATTTGACGTTCTGGAAGCCGATATCATGGGGCCGCACCACGGCCTCACAGAACCCGACCAAAAAATAATGTTCTTAAGGGAGGACGTATACGAGGGCGCCATGCGAGGGGACGGCCGAGACCGTTTTACTTTCGCACACGAACTCGGACACCTACTCCTACACTCTGGCAATTACCTCGCCAGATACGACCCATCTGCACCAAATCCCACACACAAGAAATATGAAGACTCAGAATGGCAAGCAGACAACTTCGCTGCGGAGTTGCTGATGCCTATAGCTGCAGTGAAAAAATGCGCGGACCCGACAGAGCTGATGGAAATGTGCGAAGTCTCGTACATGGCCGCCAGTGTCCGGTTCGACGTACTGCGCCAGGGGGGATTAATCAAGTAAACACAAAAAAACGGACCAGAGGTCCGTCTTTCAGTCCATAAAAGCATCCGAAACGGTAGGTCGGGTGCTCTTGCAGATGGTCTAACTTTTAGTTCACACCTTAATGTTAGTCCTTATCGCAGGTTTTTTAAACCCCTCTCCGGGGTTCGATCCCCTTCGGCCTGCAAGTTTGTGATCCCTGCCACAAAACGGAGAGTTCGCAATGAAGCGCACTAGCCAAAATACCGTTGTGATTTTCAGACGGTTCAGACGAACCAAGAACGGAAAGGTTCTCGACGCATTCAATTATGGATTGCGTGCGTGGCCTATTCAGGTTCCGAAGAACAAGAAGAGCTAGCAACGGCAGCATAGGGATCGCCCGGCCTTCGGGTCGGGCGTGAACTTAAATTGACTTTCAAAGAGGTAACTTCAAATGGGTAAGAAACGTGATGTTCATGTTGTTCCACACAAAGAGGGGTGGGCAACAAAACGCGAAGGGGCGAGCCGTGCTGGCTCTGTTCATCGCACTCAAGGCGACGCGATCAATCGTGGTCGTGATCAAGCGAAGCGCATAAAGACTGAGCTTGTCATCCACGGTCGTGACGGAAAGATTCGGGATTCAGACAGCTACGGCAATGACCCGCATCCACCAAAGGATCGCAAGCACTAGGCAACACTGGGCCCGGTGGACGCCGGGCCCATTTTTTTCTGTCGTGAATTAGACTGTACTCCACAGGGCCAATCGCCACGATGTTATCGACATCACCGCTACGGCTTCTGACATGGTGAAGCAGTCCGTTGACGTGCTCATTCAACGGAGCGACGTTCAATATCATCGGCGATCCTACGGTCAGCGCAGCCGTTGAGACGACAGAAATCCTTCGGTCGCTTGCCGCCCAATTCCGCCGTTTGGGTTTCCCCACTAATTGCCAATTAAAACGATGATATATTGCCTCGTCTTCATATCATACTGATTAACCGTTACGAAGCTGATCAATCGAACGCACATAAACGACATTTGGAACTTGAATGGCAGCAAAAGAAAAAGGTCGAAACCTTCACAAAGCGAAAAGCTCCAAGAAAGACGAGTTCTATACTCAGCTCGTTGATATTGAAAAGGAGCTAAAGCACTACAAGAAACAGTTTCGTGGAAAAGTGGTGTATTGCAACTGCGACGATCCCTTTGAGAGCAACTTCTTCAAATACTTTGCTGCCAACTTCAATGCCCTCAAACTCAAGAAACTCATCACCACAAGTTTCGTGCCATCACCGATCGTTGGGGGGCAATTGCCGCTGATTGAAGTTGAGGGGTTAAAGCCTGACGGAAAGGGCCCGTTCAAAATAGAAATTAACGAAGTTAAAGACCTCGACTCTGACGGAGCTATCGGTCTGTCAGATGTTGAACTATTGCTAAAGCTTGATGCCAATGTCACCACTCCACTCGACGGCGATGGGGATTTTCGAGGTGACCAATGTGTCGAACTACTCAAAGAGTCAGATATTGTCGTAACAAACCCCCCGTTTTCACTATTTCGTGAATACGTTGAACAACTGTCGACGCACGAGAAGCAATTTCTAATTCTCGGAAATCAAAATGCCGTCAAATACAATTTTGTCTTCAAGCTAATTAAGGAAAACAAAGTCTGGCTCGGCTACGACAATGGAGGAACGAAGTGGTTCCAGGTGCCTGATGACTACGACATTAAGACCGAGTCGCGAAAAAAGATTGTAGACGGGGTCCAATACTTCAGCATGGGGAGCATAGTTTGGTTCACAAACTTGGAGACCACGAAGCGACATGAAACTCTTACGCTATATAGAAAATATACTCCCGAAGAATACGCAACTTATGACAATTACGATGCGATAAACGTAGGTCGATACATCGACATACCACATGATTTCGATGGCCCAATGGGAGTGCCAATCACATTTCTCGGCAAATTCAATCCCGATCAGTTTGAGATTCTTGGAATATTTGACGACAAGAGAGAAAAATCAGACGCGTTCATTCAAGGCGCACCAACATACGTGGATGAGCAGCATAAGAAATATGTTGGGCCCGTTATAAACGGCAAAGCTCTTTACACAAGAGTATTAATTAGAAATAGGACGCCAACAAAACATCATGAAAATTGAACTCCACAAGATATCGGTGCGTGACGTGATCGCCGACTTTGAAGACAGCGCCGAAGAAGGCGTTACCGCTTATGGCGGCAAGCTCGACATACGTCCAAAATATCAGCGTGAATTTGTGTATACCGGCAAGCAGCGGGACGCTGTAATCGAAACCATCAAACAGGATTTTCCGCTTAACGTGATGTATTGGATGGTGAAAGATGACGGTGGATACGAGGTGCTGGACGGACAGCAGCGTACCATCAGTATCGGGCAGTATGTAAACGGCGATTTCTCACTCGAGAACCGCTTTATTCATAACCTAACGTCCGAAGAACAGAATCAAATACTGGATTATGAACTGATGATCTATTTCTGTGAGGGTACAGATAAAGAGCGTTTGGATTGGTTCAAAATTATCAATATTGCCGGCGAAAAACTGACGGACCAAGAACTACGAAATGCGGTATATACAGGCCCGTGGCTTTCCGATGCGAAGCTAAAATTTAGCAAAACTAACTGTGCTGCGTATCTCTTGGCGAACGACGGTGGTTCGCTCCTAAAGGGGTCGCCAATTAGGCAAGAATACCTTGAGACTTCTCTTTCGTGGATTAACAGCGGGGAAGTAGCAGACTACATGGCAGTACATCAGCACGATTCAGATGCTGACGCGCTTTGGAATTATTTCCAAAATGTAATCGCATGGGTGCGAACTAATTTCGCGATTTATCGCAAAGAGATGAAGGGTGTGGCGTGGGGAGAACTCTACAATGACTTCAAAGAGTCAGAACTAGACGCTGGAAAGTTGGAGACCGAAATCAAGGAATTGATGTTGGATGAAGATGTAACCAAGAAATCTGGTATTTATCCTTACGTCCTTACAAGACAGGAGAAACATCTTAACCTCCGTTCGTTTACCGACAAAACGAAACGAGAGGTTTACGAAAAACAAAAAGGCATATGCCCTCGATGCAAAGAAGAAAAGCCATTCGACATTTCCGACATGGAGGCAGATCACATCACGCCATGGCATGAAGGAGGAAAGACCACAGCAGAGAATTGTCAGATGCTATGCAAACCGTGCAATAGAACTAAGTCTGGAAAATAGAAAGACGACGTTGAGATCGTATCCAAAAAAAATACCCCGGCGGGCAATTCCTGCCGGGGCAAATACTACAGACATGACATCTGAAATCTAGGCGACGATCCAGCGATCACCATCTTTCACAGAGTTGACGACCTCACCCGCTGCGTATTTCGGGTTTCTAAGATCCGTCAGACCTGTTTCGACACTGCCTTCTTTCACTCCGCATTCACGAGCGATGGCCTTGATGTCCTCTCGCGTGACGTAGCCGTTCTTCGCGAACAGAGCGCGGAGGAGGTTTTTGCTCGACTTGCGAGCTTTCTTCGCCTTGGGTTTGTCGACAATCTTCTGCTCGAATGATACGAGCAATTCTGACAGTTGAGCGACAGTGGCTTTGCTCGGTATTTTGGTGTCCGGACGCAGAGCGGTGATCTTCGCGCGGAGTTCAGACTTGGTTGGTGCTTTTGATTTTGCTGTGGACATTTCAGTCTCCTTTCCTGTGATGTAACTCACGTAAAAAGTAAGACCACGCCGGGGCGCAGGGCCAGAACTGATTTTCCGTTAAATTCGTCTGCCAAGAATCGTGGCAGTTTGATGTTGGTGGCAATTATCGGACGTGGTTTTCTCTTTCTGATTTGCGCCTATTTAGGCGGAAGCGAATGTAGTTTTCACTCTCTTCAAAAACGGTTGACAGAACATCAACGCGGGTGGTGATTTGGATCATTTCATTCCAATGTGCCACCGAGAATTTCTTGTGAGCTTCAAGGTCATAGACTGATCCTGATGGCTCCTTTGGTTCGTCACCGACGTGGCCGGTTGTGATCCAGTGGCGGTAGGGTTCACAGGCCAATGCTTCTTCACGACACTTCTCTTGAAATTGACAGTCGTTGCATGGAGCCGTCAGCCACAGCTTCTTCAGGAAGGCGAAACTCTGAGCGAAGTCACGTTCTCCGTGGAGGCTCTTCAAGGCCATTAGGCTAGTTTCAGGCAGGCACTAAGGACCGCCACTTTTCACACCGTCGCCGCTGCCGCGCATGTTAGGGCTGACACCGTTGCCGGAACCTTGCTTCTTGATGTTGCCGTTCCCCGTGCCAGCGCCCGGTGTACCAGATTTCTGGTCATTACCACTGCCGCCGGGTGTCCCACTTTTCTGTGCGTTGCTGGTGCCCCGCATATTCTTGCTCACGCCATTTGCCACTTTCGTTCTCCTATCTCATAGTCGTCCATGCCCAATGGGCGATGGTCAGAATGAAAACCGCATCGATCACGCGGCCTTCAGCTTCGGTGGCTTGCTTGGGTGGTAGGTGCCGTCATCCCAGATGTTGAATAGATGCTGGTGCTTCGGCTCTTGCTTCAGCTTGCTGAGGATAAATTCCCAGTGGCCTTCAAGCTCCTCAACGGTGTTCTGTTGCATCAAGTCCATCACGCCATTGACATCGTGCCCTGCGTCAACAAGGTGGTGAAGAATAGTGTTCTGTATCATTCTGGATCTGTCTAGCATGGTCCTTCTCCTGGTGGCTTCTATGCGGGTAGCTTCATGAAGGCGTCTTCACCGTGTTCTTTGATGAAGGCGACCTTGTCTTTTGTTTGCATCTGGCTGCGAGGTTTCGTATCAATTGTACGACCGCGCGATCCGCCTTTGTTGTTGCCGCCGCCGGTAGGCGGTGTGCCTCCGCCGCTGTGGCCACTGGCTTTGAACATCCGTCCCAGCCCCTCGGTGTACAGAGGATGCGATTTATCGCCAGCAGCCGCCGAGAGTTGGGCCGTGTAGTCGTTCACAGTGAGCTTCGCTCCGTCGTGCTCAATGTGGACAGTGACCTTGTCGCCGTCTACCTCGACCTTGACCTTTTCTTTTAGGTAAGCAGGCCCAAGCTCGGCGAATCCGTTGTTCGCTTCAATCGCTTCCGTGATCGCCTTGTCGCGGACTACCGTCTTCAGCGTCTTTGACAGCCCGCCGAAATTCTTCTCAAGGTCAGCAAGTTTCGTCTGAGCGGCTTGAAGTTCTTCCGCGCTGCCACCGCTTGTCTTCAGCGTTTCGATCTTCTCCTCCAGCGCCTTCACTTGCGCGTTGGACGCTTTGAAATTGTCGCGCTCTTTCTTCAGCGCGGATTTCAGACCAGAGACTTCCTCTAATCCTTCGACTTCAAGGCGGTAGATGGTGTGGTCCTCGCTGTCTTTTCGCTCGACGTAGTTCTCGTGGAGGTCTTCGTTGAGTGCGGTGTACTCGTCTTCAGTGAGTATGGTTTTAAGTTTCATCTGTGGCGTCCTCAGTTTGGAGTTTTATGCTGCCGCCATCAGCCAGGGATTTGGTTTTGTCCGGTGGTGACGGTTCATGTGTTTGGTCTTCGAGCATCGCGATATCGCTTTCACTGAATTCGGCTAACTCGGCGAGCACCTGCGTCGCGGTGCCAAAGGCTTTTTCAGCAGCCGTGATCTGCTTGTCAGCGAGTTCGACATCGCGCAGGACATCCATGTCGTCTTCGCTCAAGAGGCTTTCTTGAATGCGCTCTCGCTCGTCCTCCTGTACGCCGCTCACCATCGCGTTTTCAGCGATCAGTGCTCGCGCCAATTCGGGATTCGCTTGCAGGTTGTGCGGCAGCAGGGCTGATGCACGTTGCTTGGGGTTGAGGTTCGTGAACGCTTGGATCAGGCGGTGGTGTGCCATGTTCGTCGCCGTGTCGTAGTCCGTGAGGGCGAGTGCCTTATCGGCAGTGGCCTTTAGCTTTTCGCGCTCCCTCAATGCCGTTGCGATGAACTTCGCTTTGGCACTGAAGAACGGTAGCGTGGCGTCGCGCAGTGCTGCCAACTGTCCTTGCGGCGTGAGGTTTTCGTCGCTGGCCAACGCACCTTTGATCTTCTCCACTTCCTCCGCGGCTTGGATCGCTTGGTTGTAGGCTTTGAAGATCGGGCTCTGGTCATTTCGTTCGCCCCACCAGTGTCCGAAATGACGCCGTTTGCCGTTGATGTGTCGGCTGACGTATTCATCGGGCTGCGGGCGAACCGTTGACATCTGTCCTCTTCCTTTCTGTATGACTGGCATTTCGTTACCTCATGAAAATTGAGTTGGCTCCACGCCCGACATGGACGTGGGTAGCTTCTTGGGTTTGGTTGGGGCTGTGGGCTTCACCATGGTTGCTGACGATAGGTCTACGACGGTTCGCCTTTGACGTAACCGCTCGCGATATTTGGGATCGTCAATCTGACGCTTGTCGACTTTCACCGTTGACGCCGCCCACGGCGCCGAGGTGACGTAGACGTAATTTTCAGGCCGCAGTGCCCACACCAGTCCGTACCGCAGTGAATCAAGAACGTGGTCAGCCGTGTCCGTATCGAGGTCTTCACGGTTACGGTCATCGTTCTTCGCCGCGAATGCGCATTCTTCGAAATAGACGCAGTTGGAGGCGTAGTAGAACGCGGGGTCAACGCGGTGCTGGGCGGGCTCGGCTTTCGCCATCAGGTCTCGCAGAATAGTCCAGCCCGCTACGCGGCCACCCTTCTGTGCGGGCAGGAGTCTCACGCCGTATTGGCTGAAAACAGATGCGATGCTCGTCGTACCGTGGTCGGCGAAACACGCATCGTCAGCAATCGCGCGCGGTGCTAGGTCTCGTCGCTCCAACCACTCGATTGCCCGTTCGGCGATCTCCTCAATCGGCCAGCCTTGACCTTTGTTGGGGTGCTCTTGCTGCGCGCTGTGAAGCTCGTCAATCAGGACTACGCTGTCGCGCGGGTAATGGGTGCCGTCGCCACCTCGACAATTTTCATTGGCGATGGCGATCAGTGTGAAGGCACAGGGCGCGCTGGTGCCATGGTCATAGCCGATCACGAATGACCAGAATGGTCTGTCGCCCCATGTTTCGAGCCACGGCTTCGTCTTGTTGCGCTGAGTGCTGAGGACGGTCGCAAAATAGTTCCCCGACATGATCGTCCAGCTGCCTGTGATCCACGCTTCAGCGAGGGCGGGATCGCGTTCACTCATCGCATCAATTTGACGACGGTAGGACGGCGGCAGAAATGGATTGTCCGCGAGCGTTGAATGGACATAGGCAAAAATCTCGCCTGTCGTCTTTTCGACGAACGTGCTGATGCGCTCGCCCTCGCGGTGGTGCTTGGCGAAGGCCTCATAGACCCAGCCGTGACCGACGCCGCCGGGGTTGCCTGTGCAGATGATGCGGCGGATCGTGTTCGGTTGTCGCAGCGTACTTCTGAGACGGTCGAACAGGAGCGGGTTATCCCAGCTTGGCAACTCTTCGAAGATGAGCATGGAGTAGGATTTGCCGTGGTGCCGCTCGTAATCTTCCCGCGTATCGCACTGACTGAACTCGACGGTTGCTCCGTTGGGGAGCGTCCATTTGGATTCGGCTTTGTTCCAATATTTTCTGACATCGCGGTCTTGCAGTAGCATCGCGAACACAGAGATAAATAAGTCTTTCAGTTGCGCTAGATCACGCCACTGACGTCTGAAGATTTCTACCTTGGCGTGTTCGCCGTACTGCATACAGTGGCGAAAGACGATGAAGGGCAGGACTTGGGTCTTACCCCCGCCGCGACCCCCACCCAAGAACAGATGCACGTCTTCAGGTATTGCCAGAATGTCAGCTTGGAATTCACTGAGGTCGATTGCGGTGGCTTCTTGGGACATCAGAAGCGGCCTTTGAAGAGTGGGGTTGCGTCCTTCAGTTCGTCGCTTTGCTGGATGATGATTTGTTCGTCGCGCTGCTTCAACCAGTCCTTGGTATCCGCTGCTGGGGGAATGATATTCAACTGGAGATTCAGGTTCGTGGTTGCTATGCCACGCTGCTCTTCAGACAGGTCCTTGCGGAAGTACCGCATCCACATGGAGACGGCTGTCAGATTGCCCTCTTTCGCCTCCTTCTCAACCACGTTGATCATGGTCTTGGTCTTGCGGCTGCGAGCCTTGTTGATCGCGGTCTCTATATCGGGGTTTTCTTTGCGCCATTTGGCGAGGGTGGTCTCATGTATTCCGAGGGTGGCTGCTATGTCCGCATAGGTGGGGAGATCAATTGCGGCTTTGTACACCTTAGGGATGATGTCGTGGGGTATCAGAATCTCCTGCGATCCGACCGTCTTCTGTAGGGCTCTCAATTCGAGGTTCTGAAGGTATTCAGGATCGTGCTTTGCAGTGCCTTTCCTCACCATCCGCCAGCGCTGTCCTGAACCGTCCAGGTATTCGCGTTCGTGAGTGCCTTTGTTGATCGATGCCATGCCCACAAATTGCGATGATCTGGGGGTGATCTGCAACCGAACCCGCCATGAGCTTGCTTTGTCTCTGCATGGTCGCGGTGTCGTTGCCAACGACATTACGAGTCGCGGCGGTTTGAGAGCGACTCGTGGAGTATTGGCTAAACTACTGGGCTCGCTAGAAAGTGCGCCTATTGCCTATTTGGCGCTGCCTGTTTGACAGGGTTTCTATTAGGCGACAAGGCGCGTCCAATAGCAGTAAACCAATGGTGGTATGAAAGCGTGAGAGATCGGCGATGATTTGGGCTCGTCGCGGTTTACCGGGGGTGGCTTTGCAGCGGATCGCAGGTAATGGACTGCTGGCGGTGGTGAAATGGTGGTGATCAGGCCGAATTAAGGAAGGCGTCTGTCTAACTCCTCGGCCAGTCCGGTCAACAAGCACTTACCTTCAGAGACCCTCTGCATCGCAGTGAAACTCACCAGAATCGCACCCCTTACATCCGTAACGCACCCGTAACGCCCTCAACCTACCGTCGCTCCGCCGTTTGTTATTGGTGTTACGGGTGTTACTTATAGAATTAAGTTATGTAAGCAATCAATCAAACACTCCATAAGCAACGCTTCAACAACACTGCGTTTTTGATTCTTTATATAGTCTGAATGCCGAAATACCCGTACAGCCCTAACACCCGTTACAAATCGCTCAACGACGGTGCTTTGGCCTTCCCCGGATCCAGCACGGACACCCCTGCACCCCATGCTCAAAACGTCGGATTCCCGTCGTCGATGTCTTTTGGCCACTCAATAACGCGCCCAAGGTACTTTTCAAACTCGGCTCGGCAGACGTCAATCGTCGGCAGGTTGTACCAACATCCACTCCGCTGCTGACCTCTTGGCCACTCATATCCGCTCGCTCGTCGCCGCGGATTGTAATTCTCCGGCAGCACCATTCGCACATAATCGCGCGCGAAAATCGCCTTCGATTCAGGTCCATCCTTGTTCGGAGATCGCTGTCGGTGAGTGAGATACGTTTCCCAGATTACGTCGATAGGTACGCGCTCGAATTCAAACGGCGCTCCACCGAAATTGCCTTCATGCAGACTGTCATACCAGAAGCTCTCGAACGCGTTCAATGACAGGTCTTTCTGCGCGTCTTTGGCAGCGGTTTTCGGCAATAGTCGATGGTTCCAATCTGTTACCTCAATTTCGTGAAGCAAGCGATGCATCAGGACGTTCATTCCGCCGCCGTCCATCTCCTTCACGACGTTGTCAAACCAGTCGAAATTTCCCTTCATTTTCTCGCTGACATTTGTCACGACAAAGCGGCGGTCGTCACCCTCGATGTCAGCCACTTGTTTCTGGTTCGTCGCGAACATCAATTTGAGGCGATTTCGCATCTGGGTCACGTCAATGAACTTTGCTTGGATGGACAGCGACGGCTCGGTGATGATCGCTTTCATTTGGCTCGCCTGAACACTGCTCTTTGGCCTGACGGCTTCATCAGCGAACCCGAACAAAAGGTCGACCATGTGCATATTGAAATCCGCCAGCAGGTCGCTGGTCTTGCTGAAGTGATACCAGTGGTTTCCGAACAGCCGACCGTAGGTTCTCGCGTACATGCCTTTGCCAATTCCTTGACCGCCGAGCATCGCGAGCGCGACCTCACCGAGCAGTCCGGGTCGCTGAATTCCGCGCGCTTTCCACTTCCAGAAATATTCTGCGAGTTCCGCGTTGCCATCACAGATAATCTCGTTCACCAGTTCGTCGAAATACGGTATGGAACCGGCCTTGGGTTCGTACGGAAAGCCAGCCCACATATTGAACACGCCGTTGCCTAAATATCCGCAGTCACGTGAGGGGTCCATAATCATGCTTTCGTAGGTGCGCCTTTCAGGATGCTCCATCCAGAGCTTGAATTTCGGGACAGGTCGGTCGCCAACTTCGATCAGGTTGTTGGCTTCGAAGATTGCGAGGTCGCTGGGTTTGAAGAAACGATATTCGATCCGTCGCTCCTTGCCCATGGTCGTTCTGAACTGCTCGACAATCGCCACCTTGCCGCCGCGCTTGGCCACCGCGTATTTCTGGTTGAGTTCGTTGCAGGCTGCGTTCTTCGCTTTGTCAGTCTCCTCGTTTATCGGTCCGAGGTTTCCGAAGCGCCGTTTGGCGCAGACCGATTTGTCACAGAAGTGCTTCATCGGTTGTTTGTTGCAGGCGTAGCCATAGTCTTTTCGGGCCGCTGATTTGAGTACCGTGTTGTTCAGTTCCTTTTCCGTGAGCGGCATAGGTAGCTTCGCGTTGAACGCGAGCATTGCGTCGCGCCAGTCGTCACCATGCTTGTCTTTGGCGTAGACCGAGAAGTGCATCAGCGCTTCATTGCGGCCGTCGCTGATGCGGGCGTCAATCATGTCTTGAAGGCAGGGCGGACCATCGGCATAGTCGCCAGCCGCTTTGGGTTTGGTCTTCGTAGGTACTTTCAGAGCCGTCAGCTGCTCCGCAGTCATCAATCGTGACTCGGCGAAGTCCAAGAAAGGAATCAGGTCCAGCCGCTTGCCCATCGCGTCGAGGCCGTAGCGCGTTGACACTTCATGATCGAAGTACGGCATGTTCAGCCAGTTGCCGACGCCACCCTCCTCCAGCTTTGTCTGCTTTGGGAATATCTCGCAGCCGTCATGCCCCATCGCTGTCGCCAGCTTCGCGAGCTTCGTGTTCACGGTCTTCGCGGAAACGCCTTCGCTGAAGAACGCCAGCACATGCGCGCCACCGCTCTTGCTCCTGCAAACAACCAGCGGCCAGTTCTGCTCTGTGATGAACTGGTGACACTGTTTCACCGCGTCGCCGTCGTAAGTGTCAACGTCGATGCAAGCCCAGTGACACGTCGCGTCATCGGTGATCGGTATGATGCCAAGTCCAACCTTGCCGGAAAGATGATCGCGCCACGTCTCCGTCGTCGCGGGTTCGCCGATGGTCAGCGCCTTGCCGCCTTTCTTGTTCTTGCCTTTGCTCAGGTTGTCGTCAACTTGGTACTGGCCGTGAGCGCGATCCAAGCCTGTGAACAGCTTCGCCATTCGTGTGATGGTGGCGTCCGGTTTTGGTTTCGTCTTCGCCAACTTCGCAAAAGGGTCTGTCACGCGAACACCTCCACCCACTTCGCGCGGAAGTCATCAACCGACAGTCCGTCGATTCCGAACTTGCGATACTTCTCGTGTTTCAGAACGATCTTGCGTTGAGGCTCGTCACAGTCGGTTGGTCGGTGACGCCACAGCGCCATGGCCTCATCACACTTCCACGCATCAGTAATCAGCTCACTATCGTTGAAGCGGGCGGCATAGTATTTCGACGCTAGAATGTCGGTCCGCAAAGCTATGCCGTGCTGGCGAACGAAGACTTTTCTGAGTTTCGCGTAGGAGTCGATTTGATCCGCCCAGCGAACGCGAATGACGAACAAGGGTGCTGACGGTCGGTCCGCTAGTCTCACGGTCATTGACGCCAGCATGGTGCCCATAGGCTCGTAACAAAGATCCGGCACCAGGAATCGTTTGTTGATATGAAGTAATTGCATCTCTGCTTCTCCGGTTGCCCGGGCGCAGGTGATTTCGTATGGTTAGCTAGCTCTGTTGAAGCTCATCGCACCAAGACCCTCATCACCATTGCTCGGTGATGGGGGTTTATTTTGGGCTCATGTCGAGCGCCACCGCTTGCGCAGTAGATGTCACCTTTCGTGATTCAATCCAATTACGAACATCTTGCGGCGCGTATTTCACCATGCCGTTGATGCCTTTCCCTGCTTTGGTGAATACCGGGCCGCCACCGCTGACGCGATAACGGATGAGAGTATTCAACGGCAGGCCGAAGGTGTTGGCCACTTCTTCAGTTGATAACAGTTTTTCATCGGACACGACAATGCCCTCCAGATCAATGTTGAAACCTGAAGCCCGCAATGTCATCTTTGGTTGTAGTATTTAGCTGGGTTGACGCCCCACAATGGCGACCTGATGAGTTTGGGCAACTCGAGTCACTACGCTAACATCTGTTAGACGCTTACCGCAACTCCATGCTTGTCTAGCAACGCTTTCAGCCTGTCGCCGACCACGATTTCCGCGCTGTACAGGTGCTCGTCGTAGATGTCGCCGTATTCAGATTCTGCGATTCCAAGCTCCTTGATGCTGTGATCTGTGAGGGCGTATCGATACTTCGCCTCAATGTCACAGCGGTCTCGCTGGTTGATGTAGAAGCGGCGCATGGAGTAGTAGACGACCCGGTATTCAAGTTCGTCCTTAACCGTCTCCAAGAGTTCGCCGGGCGAGGTCATCTGAAATCGAGTGCTATTCCGTGACGGAAAAACGAAGTCACGTCGCTGGTCGAACATATATCGTTCGCGCCTCATATCGTTGTGCCACCTTCGCAGTGCTGCCACGGCAAGCGGATTCAGATACTTCCTGAAAACATCCGGTCGCATTTCAGCATCGTGTCGCTTGGCTCCATTGATTTTTTGCTCGGTGGCATCAAAGTCGATGTAGGGAGCGTCGTCGAATAGGTCTTGCAGCATGCTCCACTTCACCCGTGCCGCCTCCTCCCACGTCCGTAGCCCTGTGAAAGCACATACGAGCCAATGAGTGGCGGCGACAGGGTTTCTACTGTAGCTGGACTCCGCGAGTGCCACGGCGGTCGCCCAATCGCCGTCTCGCGCAAATGCGGGATGATGTGTCGTGCGATGTTTGGCCTGCCTGTACGCGAGATTGATGCCCGCAATCGGAAATGGAAACACGCCGCGCGGCAGTCGCTCATTCCAGTGTTTCGCGACCATGGCTAATCGGCTGAAAGCCTTTTTGACATTGTGCTCGCTTTCGCCGCTCTTCCGCATCTTGATCGCTTTGGTTTCAAATTCTCGTGGATTCGAGAATGACACCATCAGCCTGTCGTTCCAGCCCAGCCTGTCAAGGTAGCTTTCGTAGGCCCTCGCAGTGCTGTCCTTCAGACTGGTGACGTTCAGATAATCTGCGAGCGACTGCTCCACTGTCCATTCTTGGAGTTCACTGGTTCGCTGCTCCTCGCCTTTCTTGATGGATCGCAGGATATCTAGCGATTCACCCTCAGCCTGTTCAACGTTCACGACAGGCCACGTTCCAATCTTTTTCTGAACTGATCGGCCTTGGATGGTCTTAATGAACTGAAAGGTCTTTGTTCCGCCCGGACTGTGAAGCAAGTAGAGCGGATAGGATCGATCAGGATGGCGAAGTCGACACTGACTTGACGGTGGTGGCAATTTCGCAATACCAGTATCGGTGGTTGGCATTTTTTTCATGGTTGGCTCCCGTATGCAAAAATTATGCAGACACTTGGCGCGATTGAGTGTTACTACATGCGTGAACATGCACTGACATACACTCAAAAACTCCTTGTATAACAGTGTCTTACGGTTACCGTACGGCCTAAGGCCAATGACTGCAACAAGAGCGATTTTGTTTACGGTATACTTGCCGATTCCGCCGGTTTCATGCACAGTCCGGCCGCTCTCTCGCCGACGCCGGCAAAAACAATGTTAACTCCGTGAAAATGAATCCTTTCAACAAATTGCTCAAGCACACGATGACAACGCTACGCCGGAAACGCGCTGTGCCAATGCTGCTGCTGATTGCATTGCTGTGTGTAGGCTGCGGTGGCAATGAGGAGGATTTTGACCTCAACACGAGCATTGCCGAGGCCTACAAGGAAGCACAGCAGGCCGTCAACGTTGGCAACTATCGCAAGGCAATTTCGATATTCGAGCAGCTGCAGGCGCGCTTCCCGTTCAGCGAGTTTGCCACCCAGATGCAACTGGAGCTGAGTCACGCTTATTACAAAGACGGGCGCACCGAACAGGCCATCGAAGCAGCGGAAACGTTTCTGCGCGAGAACCCAACTCATCCTCGAGTTGACTATGCATTATATATTCAGGCGCTCGCCTATTTTGAACGCGGCCAGACATTCATCGAACGGCTGTTCAGGAAAAGCGTCGACAGACGCCCGCCAAGAGACGGCCAGCGGGCATTTTCTATCCTGAGCCGCCTGGTCGAACGATACCCGGCCAGTCCGTATGCACCGGATGCGCGGCAGCGCATGGTCTATCTCAAGAACAGATTGGCGTCGTACGAAAATTCGGTTGCGCGCTTTTACCTCGAACGAGATGCCTATGTGGCGGCGCTGAACAGGGCCAAGACAGCGCTGGAGACCTATCACGGCGCGGAAAGCGGCGAAGAGTCTCTCCGCATCATGATTGCCGCATATGAAGGCCTGGGAATGACCAGCCTTGCCGAGGACGCACGTCGGGTCCTTGAGAAAAACTTTCGGGAAGATCCTGTCGCGTCCAACTGAAGCCGCATAGTGACTGGCAGCGCTCCATCGGGACGGGTGGCAGCTGCTGAAACCGCGATTTTTACTCCGGCAAGTTGTAGCGAGAGTTTATCGGATACCGCCCGCCTGACTGATAACTTTACAACGCTCAGTGCGGATTGATCTTTGGTGCACCGCCAGACAGAAGCGCGATCTCACTCCGGAAAGGTATACCGAGAAGTTATTGGGCATCTCCCAATCCGCCCGCGTACTCGAAAGCAAGTTTACGATTACAGCGGATTGATCTTTAGCGCACCGGTAAACAGATGTGCGATCCTACTCCGGAAAGGTGTAACGAGAAGTTATCGGATACCGCCCAATCCGCCCGCCCGGTCAAATACTCCGCAGAGCTTGGTGCGGTTTGATCTTTAGCACGACCGCAAACAAGTAAGCGATTCTACTCAGGAAAGGTATAGCGGGACGTAATCGGGTAGCGCCAATCCCGTCCGAAGGCCCGGCCGGAAATTCGAATTCCCGGCGGTGCCTGGCGACGCTTGTATTCGTTGCGCTTGACCAGCTCCAGGACGCGCACAACGACGTCTTTATCAAAGCCGCTCGCCACGATCTCGGCGACCGACATGTCCTTCTCAATAAATGCTTCAAGAATCGGGTCCAGCACGTTGTAGTCCGGTAACGAATCAGTGTCTTTCTGGTTCGGCCGCAACTCCGCTGACGGTGGCCGGGTGATGACGCGCTCCGGGATGACTTCGCTGACGGAATTGCGATAACGGGCCAACGCGTAGACCTGCGACTTGCTGCAGTCCTTGATAGGCGCAAAACCACCAGCCATGTCGCCATATAACGTGGCGTAGCCTACCGCCATCTCGCTCTTGTTGCCGGTCGTCAACAGCATTCGTCCGGACTTGTTCGATATGGACATTAGCAGCAGGCCGCGACAGCGGGCCTGAATATTCTCCTCAGTCACATCCGGTTCGCAGCCGGCGAACAGTCCCTGCAGCTGCCGCACGGTCGCCTCATAGATCGGCTCAATAGGAATTACGTCGTAGCGAATACCCAGCAAGCCTGCCTGCTTGGCAGCGTCTTCCTGGCTCATATTGCTGGTGTAGCGGAACGGCATCATCACGGCCTGCACCTGTTCTGCACCCAGCGCGTCACAGGCTATCGCCAGCACGAGCGCAGAATCGATTCCGCCGGATAAACCGAGGATAATTCCCGGAAACCCGTTCTTGCGCACGTAGTCCCGCGTGCCACAAACGAGCGCCTCATAGTCGTTCCTGTCGCCTGGCAGGATCGGCACCACCTCACCGTCACGTGGCGCGACACCCGCCGCGTTCGCAGCAAGTTCGACCTTATAAAGGTCTTCTTTGAAAGGCTCAGCGCGAAACGTAACGTCGCCGTTCGCGGCCATTGCGAACGAGCCGCCGTCAAACACCAGCTCATCCTGACCACCGACCATGTTCAGATACACGGTTGGAATGCCCGTCTCCCGAACACGCTGCTGCACCGCACGCTCTCTCTGGCGCTGGCTGTCGCGTTCGTAGGGCGAGCCGTTGATGGCAATGATGACTTCGGCACCAGCCGCTCTGCTGGCAGCGGCCGGCCCGCTCTTCCATAAGTCTTCACAGATATTGATGCCGACCCGGATACCATTAAGAGAGAACACTGCGGGTTCCTTGCCGGCTATAAAATATCGTTGCTCGTCGAAGACGCGATAGTTCGGCAACAGGTTTTTGCGATAGTGGGCCAGCACCTTGCCGTCTTTAAAAACGACGCAGGCATTGTAAATATCGTCGCCGTCATATTCCGGAAAACCGAGCATGACCGCGATATCTCGTACTGATTCACGAATGCTTGCAAGCGCTTCGTCAACACGCCGCCGCAGGCCGGTGTGAAACAGGAGGTCTTCGGGTGGATAACCGCAAATACTGAGCTCAGGAAATACGATAAGATCCGCGCGCATGTCATCATGCGCGCGACCGGCATAGTCGATAATTTTTTCTGTGTTGCCCGCGACGTCCCCAACGACCAGGTCCAGCTGTGCCAGCGCGATCGTGATTTCTTCACTCATGTCTCAGGGTATCCCCAAGTAAGAAGAATGTGTGCCTGCCGACTGGCTGGGCGGAAAGCAGCACCCGGTTTGTGTCAACAATCAGTTTGGAAGCAGTTCCAGCATTTTGCTGCCGAGCTCGGCGGGTGATCTGACGGTGGCAACACCCGCTGCATCCAGCGCTTTAAACTTGTCGTCCGCCGTGCCTTTGCCGCCGGCAACAATCGCACCGGCGTGACCCATGCGCTTGCCCGGGGGTGCCGTGACGCCGGCAATATAGGCGACGACAGGTTTCGACACTTCAGATTGGATGAACTCTGCCGCAGCTTCTTCATCCGTGCCACCGATTTCGCCCACCATGACAACCCCATCAGTTTCGGGATCTGCTTCGAAGAGCGCCAGGCAATCGATAAAACTCATGCCTCGCACCGGATCGCCACCAATACCGACACAGGTACTCTGACCCAGCCCGTTCTGCGTGGTCTGATATACCGCCTCGTAGGTCAGCGTGCCAGAACGAGAGACGACGCCAATCCGGCCCTTCTGATGTATGAAGCCGGGCATGATGCCGATCTTGCATTCTTCCGGTGTGATAACGCCCGGACAGTTCGGCCCAATCAGCCTGCAACTGTAATCCTTCAGCGCAGACTTGACCTTGACCATATCCAATACGGGGATGCCCTCGGTAATGCACACAATCAGGTCTACACCCGAATCTGCTGCCTCGAGAATGGCATCGGCAGCAAACGGTGCCGGCACGTAGATCATGCTGACATCCGCATCAGTTTCGCCAACGGCCTCCCGCATCGTGTCAAAGACCGGCACGCCAAGATGTTCCTCGCCGCCGCGTCCGGGAGTGACGCCCGCTACGACCTTTGTGCCGTAGTCGATGCATTGCTCGGTATGAAACGAGCCCTGGTTGCCGGTGATACCCTGGCAAATAATCCTGCTGTTCTGGTTAACCAATATACTCATTAGACGGTCATTCCTGTTACCGTTTCGACGCAGCAACGGCTTTCTGCGCTGCGTCGGTCAGATCTTCTGCTGCAATTATGTTGAGCCCGCTTTTCGCGAGAAGTGAGCGGCCCTTGTCGACGTTGGTCCCCTCCAGGCGTGCAATAACCGGCACGCTTACGCCAACTTCTTTAACGGCGCTGATAATGCCCTCTGCAATCAAATCGCAGCGCACGATACCGCCAAATATATTGACCAGGATCGCGGTGACGTTATCGTTGGAAAGAATCAATTTGAATGCGGCGGCAACGCGTTCGCTGGTTGCCCCGCCTCCCACATCGAGAAAGTTCGCCGGCTCGCCACCGTGCAGCTTGATCAGATCCATGGTTGCCATCGCCAGGCCGGCACCGTTGACCATACAGGCGATATTGCCATCGAGGGATACGTAGTTGAGATCGTGTGCTGCCGCATCGCGCTCTTTTTCGTCTTCCTGACTGGGATCGCGCATCTCCTCGAGCCGCGCCTGGCGAAAAATCGCGTTGTCGTCGATATTGATTTTGCCGTCCAGCGCTACGACATCGCCGGCCGCCGTTACGATGAGCGGATTGATCTCAACAAGGCTGGCGTCGCATTCAAGGTAAAGGCGATACAGTTTCTGCAGCAAGTCGGCAAATTGGCGACTCTGTTTTTTGTCGAGATCCAGCCCGAAAGCCAGCTGGCGAGCCTGGTAAGGCTGCAACCCGGCATCGGAGGAGACGGCCACCGTCAAAATTTGTTCCGGAGTATCCTCCGCTACCTGCTCGATATCCATGCCGCCTGCAGCTGACGCGATAAAAGATACTTTGCTGACTTCTCGGTCGACCAGCATACTTAAATAAAGCTCACGCTCGATGTCCGAGCCAGACTCCACGTAAACAACATTGACCGGCAACCCCTCTGGCCCGGATTGGTGGGTCACCAGCATCGTCCCCAGCATGTCCGCGGCAAACTGGCGCACCTCTTCGGCTGATCGGGCGAGTTTGACGCCGCCTGCCTTGCCGCGACCACCGGCATGCACCTGTGCTTTTACGACCCACAGGTCCCCGCCCAGTTCGTCCATGGCGGCCACCGCATCAGCAGCCGAGCTCGCTGGAACGCCTTTCGGCACCGGAATGCCGTACTCGGCAAAGAGTTGCTTTGATTGATACTCGTGAAGATTCATTAGACTGGGATTCTTTTGGCTTCTAAAAAAGTCGGCGTATTTTGTAGGAAAGCCACTTAAGACGCAAAATTAACGGCAGTCATGGACTACAATCTGCGCTGGCCGGGACCACACCTGGCGACAGATGCGGAGAATATGGCCCAGTCACTGACAGATACGAGGATTCTGCGAAACGATTCCCCGCTGCAACGCGCCATTGACGAATCTGATCTGACGTGGCGAGTTCTCGGCACGCTAAACCTGTTCCGGCTGTTTATCGCCGTCATGTTACTGGGCCTCTTTTTCGCCGGCGGCGAACCGCGACTTTTCGGGGCCCGCTACCCGGCCCTTTTTTCGGCGATGGCGGCTGCCTACCTGGTTTTCTCGGTGGTGACGGGCTTCGCTATTAAGGGGCGGTGGGTTAGCGCGGGCCTGCAAACGTATACCCAGGTCACTGCAGACATATTGGCGGTCGTAGTGCTGATGCATGCCAGTGGTGGCATCAGCAGTGGCCTGGGCGGCCTTCTCGTCGTTTTTGTAGGTGCCGGCAGCCTGGTGCTGCCGCTGCAGGTTCCGGCGTTTTTCGCCGCCGTCGCAACGCTCGCGGTGCTTGGCGAACAGATATTTTCGCAGTTAGGTGGGGCCAGCAACACCAGCAACTACAGCGCTGCCGGTATCCTCGGTGCGATCATATTCGCGATCTCGCTGGCAGCACGGCCACTTGCCAGGCGCCTGCAGTTCAGTGAGGCGCTGGCGCGCCAACGCGGGGTCGATCTCGCCAACCTGTCCGAGCTGAATCAATATATCGTGCAGCACCTGCGGGAAAGTATCGTGGTGGTTGATGCCGAGAATCGGGTGCGACTCATTAATGCCTCGGCTGCGCAACTCCTCGGGGCACCGGCCGATTGCCACGGCACCAAAATAGCCGAGGCCTCCGCGGACCTGGCCGCCTATATTACCGGCTGGCGTAACAATCCGGACGCCAGCTCGCACACGGATCTGACGATGAGTGGCCATGATGACTCGACGCGGATCAAGGCGCATTTCGCGCCGCTGGGCAAAGGGGTGCAAAGACGGGGGCCGATTCTGGTATTCCTCGAGGACGCAAGCCTCATGAATGCACGCGTACAGCAGTCCAAGCTCGCGTCGCTTGGTCGTTTAAGCGCGAGCATTGCACATGAAATCCGCAATCCCGTTGGCGCAATGAGCCATGCCGGCCAGCTTCTTGCCGAATCGGCCACGCTGACCGAGGAAGACCTGCGTTTGACCTCCATCATCAGCACCCATGCGGAACGCGTCAGCCATATCATCGACAACGTGCTGCAGCTATCCCGCCGCGACGCAAGTCAACCGGAGCGATTCAAGCTAGGCCCGTGGCTTGCCGATTTCGTGCAGGAATTTACGCGCACGCTCGAGTTGCAGGAAGGTGAACTGAGTGCCAGCGGCATTCCGAGTGACCTGGAAATTCGCATGGACCCCAGCCACCTGCGGCAGGTGCTGTGGAACCTTTGTGACAATGCTGTGAAATATGCCAGCGAAACCGGCGGTATTTGCGTCGAACTGGAGGCCGGCAGAACGGCGCGCACCGGCCAGCCCTTTCTCGAAGTTCTTGACCAGGGTCACGGTGTCGATGCCACGACTGAAGATAAGATATTCGAGCCTTTTTATACCGCCCGCAGCGGTGGTACCGGCTTGGGGCTGTATATTTCGAGAGAATTGTGTGAGTTGAACCGCGCTACCCTCGTGTATCAGGCTCGCGAAACCGGCGGCAGTATTTTCAGAATTGTTTTCGCGGACCCTGATCGCTGGGAAGCCGTAGAGAGTTGACGATAAATATCAATGCGTAAACCGATTGCACTGGTGGTTGATGACGAACCTGACATCCGGGAGCTACTGTCCCTGACCCTGGGTCGGATGGGTATTGAAACCGTTGCTGCTGAAGATGTTGGCAGCGCCAGGAAAGAACTGGGCAACCATGATTTCGATATTTGCCTGACCGATATGCGCCTGCCCGATGGCGACGGCCTGGAGCTGGTCGAATGGATGCAGGGCAACGCTGCGGGCATACCCGTTGCGGTGATTACGGCCCACGGCAACGTTGAGACCGCGGTCCAGGCGCTGAAAATGGGCGCGTTTGACTTCATCTCGAAACCGCTGGATCTGCAGAATCTGCGCAATATCGTGGAAAATGCGCTCAAACTCGGTAATACGCGCGCCAATGAGGGCTCTCGACTACTGGGCGAATCGCAGCCCATGCATGAGCTCAGGCAGCTCATCGATCGGGTCGCACGCAGCCAGGCACCGGTCCATATTTCCGGCGAATCCGGCACCGGTAAGGAGCTGGTCGCGCGCCTGATCCATGACAGCGGACCGCGCAAAGATGGACCTTTCGTCCCGGTCAACTGTGGTGCGATTCCGGCCGAGCTGATGGAGAGTGAGTTTTTCGGTCATCGCAAAGGCGCATTCACCGGTGCTGTCCACGACAAGGTCGGCCTGTCGCAATCCGCTCATACGGGCACGCTGTTCCTCGATGAAATCGCCGATTTGCCGCTATCCATGCAGGTCAAACTGTTACGCGTTATTCAGGAACAGGCTGTGCGCCCGGTCGGCGCGGCAAAAGAGGAATCCGTCGATGTGCGGATTCTGTCGGCCACTCACAAAGACCTCGCTGGCATGGTGAAGTCCGGCGAATTTCGGGAAGACCTTTTTTACAGGATCAATGTCATCGAATTACACGTGCCGGCGCTGCGCGAACGCGGCTCGGACGTTTTGCTGCTGGCCGAACATATTCTGCGACGACTCGGGTCGTCTGCCGACAAGCTGGATGACAGTGCCCGCAAAGGCCTGCGCAACTATGCATTCCCCGGCAACGTGCGTGAGCTTGAGAATATGCTCGAGCGTGCGGTTACGCTATCTGCCGGCGCGCAGATCAGCGCGGCTGATCTGGCGATGCGGCCGACGGAAAGAGAGACTGCGGGCGTAACGCCCACGGGCACAGACCTTGGACATCAGATCGATGATGTACAGCGGCAGGCAATTGTCGAGGCGCTTGAAAAGACACGCTATAACAAAACCGCGGCGGCGCGATTGCTGGGACTCACCTTTCGTCAGCTCCGCTACCGGATCAAGAAACTCGAAATAGAGTAGCGGGCAGCAAAGCCATGCCGCCGGCTACAGCGCCAGGTGACACTTTTTGTCACATAGCGACAAAAGGTGACATAAATTGCCCTTGAGACGATCCCGATGGCACCTTCTGTGCGCGGCCATTTCCTTATTTTAGACAGTAAAAACAGATCCTTACGTCAATTCTAACAGAGTTGGCACGAGGCTTGCTTTATAGATCCTACAGGCGGAATCGCCGTATACGAAAACTGACTAACACTCTCATATTCACGGAGATTACTGAGATGAAGAAACAACAGGGTTTTACATTGATCGAACTCATGATCGTAGTTGCCATTATCGGCATTCTGGCTGCGATCGCCATTCCGGCATACCAGGACTACACGATTCGTGCACAGGTTTCTGAAGGTTTGAACCTGACGGGTGGTGCAAAAGCGGCCGCTACTGAGTTTTACCAGGACCAGGGCGCTTTCCCGGCTAACAATACGCAAGCCGGTCTTGCAGCGGCCACTGCCATTAATGGCAAGTACGTTTCACAGGTAGCGGTTGCGGGCAACACCATCACCGTAACCTATTCAAGCACTGCGCCGCGTTCAGCAAACAGCAATATCAACTCTGCTACGTTGACGCTGACCGGTGCCGACTCAGGCGGCAGTATCGTTTGGGACTGCGCTGGCGGTACAACGCTCAGCACCAATCCGAAGTGGCTCCCGGCTGCTTGCCGATAACATTATCGGTTGATCGGCAGATGTCTGTGTGACATCTGGCATCAGGAACGCAAGAAAGCCCCGGCAGTGCCGGGGCTTTTTTTGGCCTGTGAATTGCGACATTTGTCACACAGCGTGAGGCTGGGTCGTCGCGTGAAAATCGCGTCCGATAGCGGTAGGCTTGCCCCACGTATGCCAGTGCTCTCTGGCGACATCATCCGGGCTGGGTCGAAATTAGAAAATGTCGCAACGATATCGTGGTTTTACCCTTTTTGAGCTGATCATCGTGGTGGCAATCATTGGCGTTCTCGCCTCGTTAGCCGTGGCGGCTTACCAGACCTACACGGTTCGGGCCCAGGTGTCCGAAGGACTGTTTTTCGCCGCCGGTGCCAAGGCGCCCGTGGTCGATGCCTATACGAATAGCGGCGTGGCGCCCGCTAGCAGAATCGCCGCGGGCATGACGCCGATTGCTACTGACATGCGCGGCAGCTTTGTAACGTCAGTGGAAATCGACAACGGCCGCATCGACGTCACCTTTGGCGGCCCGCTCGCGCATCAGGACATTATCGGTACCGTCGTCTCAATGACCCCTTACGAGACCGCTGAAAAAACCGTCGTGTGGCGTTGCGGACTGGCCGCACCGCCGGGCGGCGCGCTGCTGAACGGGGGCTCCGGACACGCTGCCCCAACCGTCGAACCGCGCTATTTACCGGCAGATTGCCGCTAGAATTGGGGGGTAAAAACCCTATCTTTTTCAGTTAAATGTCGGCTATTTGCTTGTTTGACTTAATGAAATTCCTCAACTGTGAACAACAGCACAAAATGCGGTTGATCCCCGCCCCCAGATCAGTGAGACTGTGAAACTCACAATCTTCATGTTGTAGGGCGAGGGCACCTGGGTTTAATGGCTGTTACGGCATCTCAATCGACACTTTCGGGTTTGCCGCGGCGCCTGGTACAGGACGGTATTGTCTCCGAAGAGGTAGTCCTGGAAGCCAACAATGCCGCCCGCAAAGCGAAGGAACCGCTGGTCGCCTACCTGGTTAGCAATGAGCTGGCCGACTCGCGCGCGGTCGCCGTTGCCGCCTCACATGAATTCGGCGTACCCCTGATGGATCTTGATGCGATCGAGATCGAACTGGAAACATTGCGTGCCGTCGATCAGAAACTGCTGACCAAGCATCGCGTGTTGCCACTGGTCAAACGCGGCCAGCGATTGTTTCTCGGCATTTCCGACCCGACCAACCTGCAGGCTATCGACGACGTCAAGTTCCAGACGAGCCTGCGTATCGATCCCGTCGTTGTGGAGGAAGCGAAACTCCAGGAGCGAATATCGAAAGCGCTGGAAGCCGTCGATACGACCATGTCCTCGCTCGATGATGAAGATTTCGATCTGGAAAATCTCGATATCGGTGGCGATGAGCAGGAAGACGAAGGCGTCACCAAGGACGACATTGAAGACGCCCCGGTCGTTCGCTTTGTTAACAAGGTTTTGCTGGACGCAATCAAACGCGGTGCTTCCGATATTCACTTCGAACCATACGAAAAGATATTTCGCGTCAGGACGCGACTGGATGGTGTGCTCTCGGAAGTTGCGATGCCACCGGTGGCCCTGGCCAACAAAGTCTGTGCCCGTCTTAAAGTCATGTCGCGCATGGACATTGCCGAACGCCGGGTGCCGCAGGATGGGCGTATCAAGATGCGCCTGTCAAAAAATCGCGCTATCGACTTTCGTGTCAATACCTGCCCGACACTGTTCGGCGAGAAAATCGTACTGCGAATACTCGATCCGTCAAGTGCGAAGCTTGGCATCGACGCGCTGGGTTACGACGAAAAGCAGAAAGCGCTATACCAGAAACATCTCGACAAACCGTACGGGATGATCCTTGTGACAGGGCCGACCGGCTCCGGTAAAACGGTGTCGCTCTACACAGGGCTCAACATACTGAATACAGAAGATCGCAACATATCAACTGCGGAAGATCCCGCGGAAATCAACTTGCCCGGGATCAACCAGGTTAACGTTAATCCCAAGGTCGGCCTGACCTTTGCGTCATCATTGAAAGCATTCCTGCGACAGGATCCGGACGTAATCATGGTCGGCGAGATTCGTGACCTTGAAACGGCGGAAATTGCGATCAAGGCCGCCCAGACCGGCCACCTTGTATTGTCTACGCTGCATACCAACGATGCCCCACGCACGCTGACCCGGCTGGTGGACATGGGCGTCAAGCCGTACGCAATAGCGACGTCAGTCAGCCTGATCATCGCTCAGCGATTGGCTCGACGGTTATGCGACAACTGCAAGGAAGTGCAGGAAATTCCCAAGGAAGCATTGGAAAAAGAAGGTTTTGATGCCGACGACATCGATAACGGCTTAACCATTTTCGGCCCGGTTGGCTGCAAGAGCTGCAATGACGGATATAAGGGTCGGCTAGGCATTTTCCAGGTAATGGAAGTGTCGGAGGTAATGGGAAGAATAATAATGGAAGGCGGCAATGCACTACAGATTGCCGACCAGGCGAATGAAGAGGGGGTTCTCGATTTGCGTCGTGCTGGTCTGAATAAAGTTAAGGATGGACTGACCAGTCTTGTGGAAATCAACAGGGTGACGATTGAGTAAATCGTTATCCGGCTAATAGAAGAGAACTACGATGGCAGAAACAGCAACATTAGGAAGTAAACCGTTCCTTTGGGAAGGCACTGATCGCAAAGGCAACAAAGTCAAGGGCAAGGCGATGGCGGCCGATGAAGCTGCGGTGCGCGCTGACCTGAGACGCCAGGGCGTCGTGCCGAGTCGAGTCCGCAAACAAAGTGCGGGCTTATTCAAAGGACAGTCCAAAATCACGCCGGGCGATATTGCCATTTTCAGTCGCCAGCTGGCGACGATGCTTGCAGCCGGTATCCCACTGGTGCAGGCATTCGAAATTGTTGGTTCGGGCCATGAGAACGCTTCGATGCAAAAACTCATCATGGCAATCAAGGGTGACGTCGAAGGCGGCAGTGCACTGGCGGAAGCGCTGGCCAAGCACCCAATCTATTTTGATGATCTGTTTGTTAACCTTGTCGAGGCCGGTGAACAGGCTGGTGCACTGGAAACCCTGCTGGACAAAGTAGCGACCTATAAAGAAAAGACCGAGGCCATCAAGAAAAAGATCAAGAAGGCGCTGACCTACCCGATGGCGGTTCTGGTCGTTGCCTTTGTCGTGACGATCATCCTGCTTATTTTCGTGATCCCGGCTTTTGAGGATCTGTTCCAGGGCTTTGGTGCCGATCTGCCGGCTTTCACACGCATGGTGATCGACCTGTCGCAATTCGTGCGCAATCAGGGTTGGTATCTTGCCATCATGATTGCCGCCGGCATTTATGCGTTCCTGTATTTCAAGAAGCGCTCGCGACCAATGCGCCATTTTCTTGATCGCATGGCGTTGCGCATGCCGATCATCGGGCCGATTATGCAAAAGGCATCCATCGCCCGCTACGCGCGCACGCTCTCAACGATGTTTTCTGCCGGCGTACCGCTGGTTGAAGCGCTGGAGTCAGTGGCTGGCGCTACCGGCAACATCGTTTACGAAGTGGGCGTACTGCAAATGAAAGATGAGGTCGCCACCGGACAACGGCTACAGCAATCGATGGAAAACACTGATCTGTTCCCCAACATGGTTATCCAGATGATCGCGGTTGGCGAAGAATCGGGATCACTTGACGAGATGTCGGCGAAAGTGGCCGACTTCTATGAAGAGGACGTCGACAACGCGGTCGATAACCTCTCAAGCCTGCTGGAACCGATGATCATGGCCATCCTCGGCGTTCTCGTTGGCGGCCTGGTGGTGGCGATGTACCTGCCCATCTTCAAAATGGGCTCTGTCATCTAACGACCTGCGGAATTGGCTGGCCCCGAATCGGGCCAGAGCTGATAACGAAACGGCGTTTAGCGGTCACCGCTGGCGCCGTTTCTGTCTTCCGGAGCATTTTGACTCATGCAAGACCTGTTGATTCAGTCACCGCCGTTGTTTATTGCGATTGCGTTTGCCGTGGCGCTGCTGGTCGGCAGCTTTCTGAACGTCGTAATTTATCGCCTGCCACTTATGATGGAGCGAGAGTGGCGCGCCCAGTGTGACGAATTGATGGCCGAACCGGCAAAGGACCTGCCTGAGGGACGCTTCGACCTCGTCGCACCACGATCGAGATGTCCGAACTGTGGGCAGCAGATCACGGCCCTGCAGAACATTCCTGTTGTGAGCTATGTGATCTTGGGTGGCAAGTGCGCGGGTTGCAAAGCGCCAATTGCGCTCCGCTACCCCGTCATAGAGCTGCTGACTGCGATGCTTACAGGCATTGTGGCCTGGCACTTCGGCTTCGGCTGGGAGGCAGTCGCGGCAATTGGGTTAACCTGGATGCTCATCGCAATCAGCGTAATCGACATCGATCATCAGCTGATTCCGGATTCAATGTCACTGCCACTACTTTGGGCGGGCCTTGCAATGAGCCTGTTTTACCCGATGGAGGGCGCTCGATACCTGTTTGTCGACCCGAAAACGGCCATTGTTGGTGCGCTGGCCGGCTATTTGAGCCTCTGGAGCATCTATCACATCTTTCGCCTGATTACCGGCAAGGAAGGTATGGGCTACGGCGACTTCAAGCTCCTCGGCGCGCTGGGTGCCTGGCTTGGCTGGAAAATGCTGCCCGTCATCATTCTCATGTCCGCGGTCGTTGGCGCTGCAGTCGGCATTCTGCTGATTGTCACCAAGCGTCACGAACGAAGTGTTCCCATTCCGTTCGGACCCTATCTTGCTGCCGCCGGCTGGATCGCCATGCTGTGGGGACCTGCGATCGTCAATTGGTACCTGGACCTGATGATTTGATTGCCTGCTGCGAAAATTAACAGGGAGCCGATTCAAATCGACAACAAGCATCGACACCTAATGCGGATTGGCGTGACGGGTGGAATTGCCAGCGGCAAATCACTGGTCGCAAGTTATTTCGAAGACCTGGGTGTGCCGGTCATCGACACCGACGTAATCGCGCGCGACGTAGTAGCGCCCGGCATGCCAGCTCTGGATGAGATTCGGCAGAGTTTCGGTGCGGTCGCGATAGCGACAGATGGCTCGCTGAATCGCCAGGCCATGCGCCGCATTGTATTCTCGGACGACGAAAAGCGCCGCCAGCTCGAAAAAATACTGCATCCCCTTATCCGCGCATCTGCGGACCAACAGGTTAAGGTGGCCGAGGGGCCGTACGTCATTATCGTTGTGCCACTGCTGTTTGAATCCCCAATGAAGGATTCGATGGACCGTATCCTGGTCGTCGATTGCAGCGAGCAGACGCAGCTAAGTCGCCTGACGGCGCGCGACAATGAAGACGTGACAAGCGCGCGTCGCATAATGGCGACACAGGCGAGCCGCCAGCAACGCCTGTCAATCGCAGATGACATTATTACCAATGACGGCAGCCCGGACGAGACGCGCGCCGCCGTAGCCGCGCTGCACGAATTCTATCTAAGCCTCGATTGCAACTAAGGTATTTTCCAAATGGGCGCCCTGCTCATCGTGCTACGACTTTGTTGTGCTATCAGCACCGTGCAGCGATCTTTGGTGCATCCGGGTCCGACGTTGTCGAGAAAAAATTGACGGAGCGCATTACATTTGCCTGAAAAGTTCCGGTAGCGCAGAATACCGCCATGGTCGCCACCGCTCCCTCTTCCCCGCTGCAAGCCTCAGCGCGTCGCCAGCCAGAATATGAGCAGCCACTCAGTGAGCGGATGCGCACGTTCATGCGTCTCGAATTCCTGTACCAGCAGCTCCTGTTCAGCTGCGAAGGTGATTCCGACTGGGCAACGCGCGGAGCGATATCGAGCCTGCTCGACATCATGGCAGTTCTAACCCGTGGTGACGTTCGGTCTGAAGTGCATAAAGAACTCGACCTGCAGATTGAAACCCTGTCGAAATTCCAGAGTCAGCCCGGCGTTGACAGTGGCCGATTGGGAACATTGTTGGCAAACCTGGTCGCGAGTCGTGAAGAGGTGGATGCAGTGGGCACCAAGTTTTTGCAACCCCTCAAGGATTGCGAATTTCTGAGCTCCATCAAACACCGCAGCTCGATTCCTGGCGGCACCTGCGAATTCGATTTGCCGGAATACAGCCATTGGTTACGGCAATCACCGGAAAGACGCGCGAAGGATATTGAGGGCTGGCTGGTACTCGTACGACCCGTCTGCGATGCAGTCAGCGAATTGCTCTGGCTAATCCGCGAGAGCGCACGACCGACCGCAAAAATGGCTATCAATGGCATGTACCAGCATCGCATGCAGAAGGACGCGAGCTGCCGCTTGCTGCGGGTTTCGATGCCGGACGGTAGTCAGCTATATCCGGAGATCAGCGGCAGCCAGCATCGTTTCACCGTGCGTTTTCTCGAGTGGTCGACGATCGACGCTCGCGCGGTGCAAACCGGTCACGACGTCGATTTCAAAATCAGCATTTGCTGACGTCGCACAACGCTGCAACGATCGGCACGTCCGCAGGCAAAATTCGCTCAAGAACCAGGCTGTCCTGTGCGACCCAGCGCAGCGCCTGTCCTTCCTTGCCGTCCGGTTTGCCTTGCCAGCGGGTCACTGTAAAAAATTCGATTTCAACCGACAGATCAGGATAGTCGTGACGGATGGTCTTGAAATGTTTGTACTGCAGGCCGGTAATTCCGAGCTCCTCGTACAGCTCTCGAGTTAGTGCCGCTGCCGGAGACTCTCCAGGCCGCACCTTGCCACCCGGAAACTCCCAGTAGTCCTGCATTGAGCGCGCCTGCGCGCGATCGCTTAAAAGAATCCGGCCGTTCTCGCTAAGGATGCCGGCAACCACGCTTAACCGGGCCAAATTAGTGGTCAGCTCAGCTTGCCGTGACATTGTTTGTATTTTTTACCCGAGCCACAGGGACACGGTTCGTTTCGACCCACCTTGCGTCCCGATCGCACGAATGGCTCCGGTGCCGGTTCGCGTGCCGGTGCTGCCTGACCCGGCAAACCGGGTGGGCCCTGCTCGGGCGCTGCCTGCGCACTGGGGCCCAGCTTCGGTGCTTCATCGTGCTTGAATTCCATTGCCTGTGCCTGGCGGCGCTCGGCTTCGAGGCGCTGCACATCCTGCTCACTCTGGATGCGAACTCGTGACAGAATGCTGATGGTGTCGTGTTTGACCTGCTCCAGCATTTCGCCAAACATTTCGAACGCTTCCCGCTTGTATTCCTGTTTGGGGTTCTTTTGTGCATAACTGCGTAACCCAACGCTCTGGCGCAGATAGTCCATCGCCGCCAGGTGTTCTTTCCAGTGGAAATCAAGCTGCTTGAGCATGATCTCTTTCTCCACCAGCCGCATCAGCGGTGCACCGATAGACTCAACTTTCGCTTCATACGCTTGCGCCATTTCGGCAACACATCGCTCACGGATCTGATCTTCGTTGAGACGACTGTCTTCACTAATCCATGCGGGTACATCCATGGAAATCGCAAAATCACTTTCAAAGGCGTTGGCCAGACCTTCCGGGTCCCACTGTTCGTCGAGGCTTCCCGGCGGAATGTACTGTTCGACTAAAACCTCAACGACCTCATCGCGAATTGCGGCAACGGACTCTGAAACATCATCTGCACCCATGAGCTCCGAACGCTGATGATAGACAACCTTGCGTTGATCGTTCGCGACGTCATCGTACTCGAGCAGGTTTTTGCGCATGTCGAAGTTGTGTGACTCGACTTTTCGCTGTGCCTTTTCAATCTGGCGGGTAAGCAACTTGCTTTCTATCGCTTCGCCCTCGCGCATTCCGGCGCGAGACAACAGGTTTTTGGTTCGTTGCGGATCCCCGAAAATACGCATCAGACTGTCTTCCATGGACAGATAGAAGCGGCTTGACCCCGGGTCTCCCTGCCGTCCGGAGCGGCCACGCAGCTGGTTGTCGATCCTCCTGGATTCATGACGTTCCGTACCGACGATGTGCAGCCCACCTGCCTCCAGAACCGCATCGTGGCGTTCCTGCCAATCTGCGCGAATAGCCTCCTCGTCTGCGCCCTCGCCGGCTTCCAGGATCTCTGCATCCAGATTGCCGCCCAATACGATATCGGTACCACGACCGGCCATATTGGTCGCGATAGTAATCGCGCCCGGGCGACCGGCCTGCTCGACAATATGGGCTTCTCGCTCGTGCTGCTTGGCATTCAGCACTTCGTGACTGACGTCCTTCCTGTGCAGCTCTTTGGACAGCAATTCCGAGGTTTCGATTGACGTTGTTCCGACCAGGGCCGGCTGGCCACGTTCGCGACAGTCGGTGATGTCCTCAATGATGGCATCGAACTTATCCTGCTGATTCAGGTACACGAGGTCAGGCATGTCTTTGCGCACCATCGGCTTGTGCGTTGGAATGACCAGAACCTCCAGCCCGTAGATCTGCAGAAACTCAAATGCTTCGGTGTCCGCGGTGCCTGTCATGCCTGACAGGTTGTTATATAGACGAAAATAGTTTTGAAACGTGATGGATGCGACGGTCTGATTTTCCTGTTTGACCGCCACGCCTTCTTTGGCCTCAACGGCCTGGTGCAGCCCGTCCGACCAGCGTCGACCCGGCATCGTGCGTCCCGTGAACTCATCGACAATGACGATCTCGCCGTCCTTGACGATGTACTCGACGTCTTTCTGGAATATCACGTGTGCCCTAAGCGCCGCGTTCAGGTGATGCAGGAGCTTGATGTTTTGCGCGTCATAGAGGCTCTCGCCTTCACTCAGGAGGCCCGACTGGATCATCAGCTTCTCGACTTCCTGGTGTCCTTCCTCGGTGACGTGCACCTGCTTGGATTTTTCGTCTGCGGAGTAATGACCGCGAACAATTAGCTCGCAGACCGGTGCCTCACCTTCCTTTTCCGTCAGCACGACGTCGCAGCCACGCTCTTCGCCGATGGCGATCGCATCGTCCACGGACATAATGTTCGTATCATTACCGGCATCGTCCTTGAGCGTTACCGGCTGGCCCTTGGCGTCGGTGAGTGCCACCGTCTTTAGCATGATATCTTCGTTCGTCTTGCCTTCGGCTTCCTTATGCGGTCGCAGCTTCGGAATCAGCTTGTTAATCTTTTGATAAAGATCTGTGCTTTCTTCGACCGGGCCCGAAATGATCAGCGGCGTTCTCGCTTCGTCGATCAGAATTGAGTCGACCTCATCGACGATTGCAAAATTGAGTGTGCGCAGGACTTTGTCGTTCAGCGAGAACGCCAGGTTGTCGCGCAAATAGTCGAACCCCAGTTCGTTATTGGTCGCATAGGTGATATCGGCATCATAGGCCGCCTTTTTCTCGTCATGCGACTGACCCGATTTGGATACGCCGACTGTCAGTCCGAGAAATTCGTATACCGGCCGCATCCATTCCGCGTCGCGTTGTGCCAGGTATTCGTTCACCGTGACAATATGGACACCGTTTTCAGACAGCGCATTCAGGTACGCGGGCAGCGTGGCGACGAGTGTCTTGCCTTCACCGGTCCGCATCTCGGCGATGTTGCCGCGATGGAGAACCATGCCACCAATGAGCTGAACATCAAATGGACGCATGCCCAGTGCTCGCCAGGCTGCCTCTCTGGCGACAGCAAACGCTTCCGGCAAAATATCGTCCAGCGTGGCGCCGTCCTGCAGGCGTTGCCGAAACGCCTCGGTCTTATCGCGGATTTGCTCATCGCTGAGGGCTTTGATGTCAGACTCGAGATCGTTAATTTGCCTGACGACTTTCGTAAACTGACGCAGCATTCGCTGATTGCGACTGCCAAAAATGCGGGTTAGAAAATTGGCCACTCAGGGCTCCTGGAACGGCCGACAGCTTATTCTGCCGACGATTGACAAAAAACGGGTATTTTACGGACTAATGAGGAATTTGCACGATCCATCCACGCAGAATCAATACTCGACTGCCGCATGGATATAGGACCTGTTCCGGCAAAGACAAGTTACCGGAAGCATGCTTTTTTCTGGGTAGTTAGTCGGCCTGACTAATGAATGCGGCCGGATTGACGCGTCGGCCGTTGCGGAGGACTTCGAAGTGCAGATTCGGGCCCGTGGCGCGGCCTGTGTCGCCCATCAGAGCAACCGTCTGACCTTTCCTGACCTCTTCACCGACCGCCACCAGGTTCTCTTCGTTGTGCGCATAGCGGGTCGAGTAGCCGTTGCCATGGTTGATCTCGACGAGATTGCCGAAGCCGTAACGATCCGACGACCAGGTAACGACGCCATCCGCGACAGCGATGATTTCCGCGCCCGCCTTGCCGGCGAAGTCAACACCCTGATGATTGGCCGGCTTGCCGGTGAACGGATCGGTGCGTCGCCCGAAATAGGAAGACATGTAGCCGGACCGAACAGGTAATCCTTTCGGGTAGACGCGGTCTGAGAGGTTCTGATTCGACAGGACGTTTTGCAGGACGCCCAGTTGCGCCTCACGATTATCAAGCTGCGTATCCAGTTGTGCCATAACGGTCAGCACTTCGGGAACCGCGATATTCGAACCAGCGACATAGTTTTCTTCCGGGCCGCCCATGGCTGGCTCAGACTCAAAGTCAAATTCGCCGTCTTCAAGTTCGGCCATTTCAGTCAGGCGCCGCCCGACGGCATCAAGTCGAATCACCCGCGCATTCAGTTGGCCAATGCGAATGGCTAAAGCGTCCAGGGTATCCTCGGTTTGCTGTCGGGTTTCCGCAATACTTTCCTGTTGTGCGACGACCTCCTGCGAGAGAATTGACACCTCCGTCTGACTGATACCTGAACCGGTTTGCGCAGAATACCAGTAGCCGGCACCGAACATAACGCTTCCCAGAACGCCTACAATCAACACCGCCAATGCCCCGGCAGAACGCCCGGACAGGTTGATTTGCAGAGGTTGTCCGAACCCCTTGCCGAATATAACTACATTCATTGAGCATTCCTCGGGACCAGCCCGTTTAGCTTATAAGTTATTGATTTATAACTAATTTTGCCACAGACCGGTGACCGATTTTGGCGGCGTTTCATTGTTGTAGGTCTGCTAGTACTAGTCACTTCGGTAGCCCCGCTGTCGTAGGACTTAACGTCCCTTAGATCGGTGGTTTTGCGTCCCCGTCTTTCGGCGGGTATGCCCTTGTCGGATGATCAATATGCAAAATTCCGCTTTTTATTACAAGATCAGCGGATCCGAACCATGATTCCGTTCACTGCAAGCCCGGAAAAAACGCCGACTCCGTCACACTTCTGATGCCGATTAAAAAACTGGAAACATTGCTCAATTCAGGCACTGACAGCAGCCTGGAAAAAATTATCCAACGTGCTCAAAATATGGATTCGCTGACCTCGGGAATCAGGGCAAGAATTGCCCCTGAATTGGCTGAAAACTTAGTCGCTGCAACGATTAACGACCAGGAGGAATTAGTCCTGCTGTGCAGTTCGTCAGCCTGGGCATCACGATTGCGTTTCGAGGCTGACGCGATTCTCGTGCAGGTTCGGGAATCCGGCCAACAAGCGGCTCACTGCGTCGTTAAGGTAAGCCGGTAGGTACAGGTGACCACCGCTGCCGGGCCGCAGTAAATCAATAAGACCGATTAATTTCGATCAACCAGAGAACGCTGCCGCTGCTCTTCCAGCAATTTTCGATTGGCTGCGAGCAGGTCCGCGACAAAGGCAATCAGGATGGTCTGAAAACCCATTCCCAGCAGGACGGATGCAAGTATCAGTGATTGCACATGGCCGTCACCTTCACCAGCAATATAGAACAGCAGGAATCTGATACCCACCAGCAGGCCCGCGGTAAACAGGATAGTCCCGATGGTGATAAAGAAGCGGAATGGGCGGTAAACAATGAATATTCTCACGATGGTCATGAATGATCGCGAGACATAGGATGGCAAACTGCGGACCAGGCGCGACGGGCGCATATCTGCGTTTGTGCCGATCGGCACAGACACGATTGGAATATTCTTCTGGCCCGCCTGGATGATGGTCTCGAGGGTATAGGTGTATTCGCTGAAGACCATCAGCTTGCTGGCTGCACTGCGGGTGAATGCCCGAAACCCGCTTGGCGCGTCTTCGATGCTGGTCCCGCTAACCACGCGCACTACCCAACTGCCCAGGCGTTGCAGCATTTTTTTCAGGAATGAGAAGTGTGCCGTCTGCGCAATTGGCCGCGCCCCGATGACGATCTCCGCTTCGTGCCCGAGAATTGGGCCTACCAGTTGTTCGATGTCACTGGCACGGTACTGATTGTCAGCGTCAGTATTTACGATTACGTCGGCGCCTGCCGCCAGCGCCGCATCCAGCCCGGTCATGAAGGCTCTTGCCAGCCCCTGGTTTTGCACATGTCTGACAACGTGATGCACGCCATGTTTATTGGCCACTTCTGCGGTATTGTCGGTGCTGCCGTCGTCTACTACGAGCCATTCGACGGTATCGAATCCGGTAACGGTTTTCGGCAATTCAGACAACGTCACTGGCAGACTGGACTCTTCGTTGAAACAGGGTATCTGAATGATGAGTTTCATACTTTATTGCCTGTGTGATGCTGCACTGAGATTGACCAAGCCGGATTCACTGCGTCCGATTAGATCCGCAAGGCTGTACTAGATTGCCGGGCAAGAAGTGGCGCGCTCCGGGTTCGAAGTTTATGCGATATGTGGCACAAAGGGCACTTGATTGATTCACAAATTGGACACTGAAGCTGACCGTCACACGGACCTCGATATCGCGGTGCTGATTCCCTGCTATAACGAAGAGGCGACGATAGCCAGTGTCGTTGCTTCATTCCGCGAACAACTCCCGACAGCGACCGTATACGTCTACGACAATAATTCCAGTGACAAGACCATGGAAGTAGCCGCACAGAGCGGCGCTGTCGTTCGGCGCGAAAAGCAACAGGGCAAGGGACACGTTGTGCGGCGCATGTTTTCAGATATTGATGCCTCGGTATATGTACTGGTTGATGGCGACGATACCTACGAAAGTGGACGCATCCAGTCAATGCTGGAAACTTTCATGCGCGATCATTGCGACATGCTGAACGGCCGCCGCGTTACAGAAATCGCCGCGGCGTATCGATTCGGACATCAGTTCGGCAACCGTCTGCTCACCGGCATTGTTAACTGGATTTTTGGCAAGCGATGCGATGACATCTTGTCCGGATATCGTATTTTTTCACGGCGCTTCGTCAAATCGTTTCCCGCGCTGTCGACTGGATTCGAAATAGAAACCGAGCTGACCGTACATGCCCTGTCGCTAAACATGCCAATCGCCGAAGTAGATACCCAGTACAAGGACCGGCCGGAGGAAAGCGTCAGCAAACTCAACACGTATCGTGACGGATTGAGGATTCTGTGGACGATCCTGGTCCTGACTAAAGACGAACGTCCGTTTTTCTTTTACTCGATATTGTTTGGGCTGATGGCAGCATCCTCACTCGCACTGGGCATACCGGTCGCGCTGGAATTTCTTGACACCGGTTTGGTACTGCGCTTTCCCACCGCTATTCTTGCGGCCAGCATCATGGTTTTGGCATTTCTTTCACTGACGACCGGCCTGGTACTTGATTCCGTAGCCCGCGGCAGACGAGAGAGCAAGCGCCTGCATTACCTGTCGCTCTCCTGGCTCGGTCAGGATCGGCGCAAATCCTGATGAACCAGCTGACGACAGAATCGCCACTACACCAGCATTCTGGCGGCGAAAATCTCGAAGTCATGCGCGAAGCACGAAAATATAATCGCTATCTACGAGCGTTGATACGCCAATACGCGGGTGACGCTGAAACCGCGCTGGATTTTGGGGCCGGTATCGGTACCTTCAGCGACAGCCTCGGAATTCCCGATGAGCACGTCTATTGCATCGAACCGGATGAGTCTTCGCGGACATTCCTCGCTCGCAAAGGACATAAACCATACAAAGACCTGCATTGCCTTGACGATGCGATCGTCGATTATGTATTTACGTTGAATGTTCTCGAACACATTGAGGATGACGCTGCGGCGCTTGCGGAAATTCACCGGGTACTGAAACCCGGTGGGCGCCTGATGATCTATGTTCCTGCATTCATGCTGCTTTATTCTTCAATGGATGCACATGTGGGACATCACCGACGCTACCGCATGCGGGGTCTTCAAAACCTCGTTCTACGAGCTGGATTCGAGGTGGAGACATGTGCGTATACCGATGCGCTCGGTTTTTTCGCGACATTGGCTTTTAAACTGTTCGATGGACCGGAACCCGCGCCGCTCAATCCACGCACGGTGGGCTTTTACGATCGCTACCTTTTTCCGCTGAGTCGACTCATGTCGGTTCCACTCGCCAAGGTCCTGGGAAAGAACCTGCTCGTGGTAGCCTCCAAACCAGGCGAGAATAATGGTCATGGTACGTCTACTGGATCACACTGAAATCGCAGTCATGCCTATAAACTTCATGTTCGAACGATAATTTCCAAGAGAGATTGGCATTGCGCCGGTGAGCCGGTGAAAGAACCACATGAAAACATCGACAGCTTACCTGGTGATCTGGCTGATCGGCACTCTGATTGCGGTGTTGATGGCTTTAAACATGCTGACCGCAGCTTTCGTGGACGGCAGCTATATTCCGGTCGGCAATGATTCGTTTTACCACGCGCGACGCATACTCGACGCGGCGATCGGTGAACGTGGGTTCTATCAATACGACACCATGATTCATGCTCCCGAGGGCAGCTGGTTGAACTGGCCCTGGGGTTACGACTACCTCGCGGCATTGGCTTTGTCATTAGCGCTCGCGATAAGCCCGGCACTGGATCCGATGGCTTTCCTCGCCCACATTCCGGTGTTCTGGTTACTGATTAATGCTGGATTGCTGACACTCATTGGCTGGTATAGCGGGCTTCGACCGGCGTTTGCGGCGCTGATGATGGCTGGCTTCGCACTCTCACCATTAACACAAACCATGCACGGCGTTGGCGTCATCGATCATCACTTCCTGGAGCTGACTTTTGTACTTGCGGCCGTGGTGGCGGGGCTGCGCTATTTTTCTCGCAACACCAGGCCTGCTGACGCTGTCCTGTTTGGCGTCGCGCTAGGCCTTGCCCCGGCGTTTCATAACGGCCTGTTCATTTTGCAGGTGCCGGTGCTCGTATGCCTGCTGATATCCTGGATTCGCGCTCAGACACCGGCTGCAGGATCCTTGCGGCTGTTCGCAGGCACCTTATTCGTAACGACGCTCGCCATAGCTTTACCTTCGGGCCCGTTCCGCGACCTGCAATTCGAATTCTGGACACTGTCCTGGTTTCATCTGTACATCGCCGGATGTACCGCCAACTGCCTCCTGTTTTTCACTATCAAGCCTTTCCGGAAGCGCAATATGGCTGTGCTTGCCGGTATTGGCGGCGTTCTCGCGATTCCCCTCTTTGCGAAAATTCTTATTGGAGCAGCTTTCCTTAGCGGCGAGCTAAAGATTATTCAGGAGGTCGCGGAGGTGCAAAGTCCGATCTCGCGATTGCTCGGACCGGGCGGCCTGATCTGGATCACAACCTATTACAGCTGGCTTTTCTTTCTAACGCCAGTGTTGGTCGGTTGGTTTGCCATGCGCGCATGGCGATCTGGTGAGCCAACAGATCGATATATTTCAATTTTCATTGTATTCGGATTGACGCTTTTGTTAGCGCAGTTTCGATTTCATCCGTTCGGGTCCTGGGCGATCTTGCTGGGTGGACTCCTGCTCGTGCAGGAACACAGCGACAGGCTTAAATTAACTTCGTTGGCCTCTGTCGGCGCGGCAATAATGGTCGTGGCCCTGGCGTATCAGCCGGCGGTAAAAAATCGCCTATTTCTGCGCTACCCGCCCGGTAACAATGTTGACTATGCGGCGACCCGATCGTTATACCCGGACCTCGCAGCTGCCTGCAGAGAGCAACCTGGCCTTGCAATCTCATACAACGATGACGGCCACCACGTTCGCTATCACACCGATTGCAGCGTCGTAAGCAACAATTTCCTGATGACGCCGCAGCATGAACAGAAAGTCGTCGAGCTCGACCGGCTGCTGCAGATGGACCCGGAGCAATTGCTGGTTGAGGCGCCGCACGTTGACTACATTTTTGCGCGCCTGTTTCAGATATTTTCGGCTGATCCGGATGGACGCGTGGCGCCCGCACCGATATCTCACATCGTTTCGGTTAATGCGCCGCTCTTCGTCGCCCTGATGTTCGCAGATGAGTTGCCCGAAGAGTATGTGTTACTCGACGAGGTCAGGCTGGAAGACGAACGCGACTTTGCGTTCGGGCGTGTTTACAAGATCGTACGCGACTAGTCACTGTTGTTGGCTGCCTGCACCGAGCGAATTGGCAACTTCCACGAATTGAAGTTGATCGCCGACCAGGTTGATGCGAAAAAGGCCATCTCCCAGGCCCCGCCCTATTAAGGCTTCGATGGCAGGTTGAAATTCCGGATTCTTATTTGCAACCCAGATGTACTCCCAGTTTCGCAATTCCTCTCGAAGTGAATCGGGATCGGTGAGCAACCTGACCGAAGTTTCCTCTACGTGCACGCGACCGGGCGACAGCTGATACTGCAGCATTTGTCCGAGGACGCCGTTTTCGACGTCATTCGGGAAGAAGACCCACAAGGGCGAATTTCCCGTCAGTTCGCGCATGCGCTCTGTAATCGGTTCTGTTTGTACGCGAAATTCATGCGGCGGCTGTTCCGAATAGAGCGGCCGCAGATAGGGTGATTCGAACACGTACATCGCCAACAGAAGTATCGCGAATATGAAGAAACGTTTTTCAACGAAAAGTTTTTCACCTAATTTCACTGGTTTGGCTTGCGCACCTTCAAACAACGGCAGGAGCGGTGAAAAGCAGAACAGCGCAATGGGCAGCAACATCGAATGTGAGTAACGGACATACGAGGACAGCAACAGGTCGTAGTCTGATTTCGAAGCGTAGCGATAACCGAGATAAAGACCAGCTATATACACTACACCTGTGAGCCACGTGCTTAACGATGCAACCAGCCACCTGAGACGGATTTCCTTTGCAAGCAGCGCGTACCAGGCCAGGAAAATTGCAATCAGCGAGAAGCCGAGCATGGAAAATGTCGTTAGTCGAAAGCGTTCCGTAAAGGCACTCATGATCGGGTAGCTGAAGGCGTTGTACTGCGCGGATACTTCGTCTTTACTTATTTGTTGATGCATCAACACTTCGACGAAGCGTCGGGTCAACTCCTGCTGCTGCCTGTCGGTCAGGACACTTTGGCCGGATACAATGCTGCCTAATAATGAGGCGGCTTCCCCCTCGCCTGCTTCAACCGCCAGCGAATCACGATTCGAATTCCAGACGAACAAGATTGAAAGACACAAGACCAGTGTTACGCTCGGAAAAGCCGCGGCCCGCAACCAACGTCGAGACATACTTTCCTGCGGTTCATTGGTCTTTGGCACTAACAGCAAGAGCGCGATGATGCCCGCCACGGCCATAGCAAAAAATACGCCGGTCGTTTTTGTCAGAACGATTACCGCGAGCGGTAATAAATAGCTGCCGAGATGCACCAGGTTGCTGTTTTTCCGTTCTACCAGAAAATTCAGCAATATCCCGGCAAACCAGGCGCCCAGCAGATGGTCAACATAAAGACTGGTAAATCCATGTCCAAAGTTAAATAACAATACGATCAGGAGCGCCAGCAGACCGATATGCCACAACACCTGTCGCCAGGCTACCTTTTCCCAGAGCACCATCAGTGGCGTCATGAGCAGAACGAATTGGGCCAGGTAAGCTGCGCCTTCGGGCCTGCCAGAGTAAACGGCGAAGTAGTATTGCCACAGGGATGTTCCGGGGAGATAGCGAGGATGCATTGAGTTCGTATCGGCGCCCCATAGTGCCTTGCTTGCCAGCATCTCTCGCAGAAAAACACCCCAGTGAGAATACTCATCGTAGTAATACAGTGAGGATCCGGAGTGCAACAGCCAGTACAGCACACCGAGCACAGCAAAAATGCCGAGCGGGACTGGAAATTGCTCGCCATTTCGCAGGTGCCGATAACATTCATAGCACGCCAGAAACGATCCGGTTGCCAGCAGAATGACCACGGCAGACGAGAGCGTGTTTGCTAATGCAGCCAGGAAAAGCACAACGAGCGCGGCGGAGACAGCATGCAATATGGCTGACGAACCGGACGAGCCGCGCCAGCGTTGCCAACCCAACGCAAATCCGGTTATTGAAAGAAAACTAAGGAGTTCCACGCGCGAAAAAATTCCTTCTAGACCACGACCAGAATGAAAAAGCCAGCTTGCGCCTTTACTTTACGAAATCGAACTGGAAAATTAGTGCAGCTATTGCGCATTTCTAATATTTTCGTAGATCACAACGGTATCCGCAGCTACCCGGGCCCAGGAATAGTGTTCACGAAGTGCCTTACCCGCGTTGGCCGCAAACTGGATTCGCTGTTCGGCCGACCAATTCAATAACTCTGTCAGCTTGGCAGCCCAGGCTTGCGCATCTTCGGCCGGCACTAGATATCCGGTTTCGCCGTCGCGCACCGCGTCACGAATCCCTTCCAGGTCTGCTGCGACCAAAGGCGCACCATGGTCCGCGGCCTCAAGCGCGGTTAAGCCAAAGCCTTCAACGTCGTTGCCATCCTGGTTTCGCACGTTAGGCATTACCATTGCGACCGCCTTCCGCTTCATCGCGTCGAACTGATCCCTGTCGAAATCGACCGGGAATGCGCCAGGCATGTTCACGCGGGGGTTCTGGCTCAGGTACGTACCGTCATCTGCATCCCAAACAGTGCCCACAACAGTCAGTTTCAAGTCGGATGGTAGCAGTGGCAGGACATTCTCGGCGAACCAGCGCGGCCCTTTGCGGCGGAAAACGCGTCCAAAAAAGAGTACAAATCGATCTTCTGAAATGGGTTCGATTGGCAGCTGATTGACAGCGTCCTGCAGGCGCACGCCCAACGGCACAACGGCGACCGGGCTGAATCCCTGCTCTTCGAGCAATTTCGCTGTATTGCGGCTGTTCGCGATAAAGCAGTCGATACAGCTGCGACGCCTGGCGAGGGCAAGGTAGGCGCGATAGATTCTCGGCAACAAACCCGAACGGCGACCGTAGATCACATCCAGCCCGTGCAGCGCGATAACTGTCCGCGTTTTTGGCGAGCGCCAGCGGCTGACGCAGGCCAGCCCGATTTGCACCATGTCACCGAAGTGCACGACATCATAACGATTCCTGCTCACCAGCAGGTGGTGCGCGGTCTTGACAAAGAACCAGGCGATAGCAATCGGCGCTGGCGGGCGTCCGTCTTTTCTTCCAGGCAAAACGCGGGTGTGCAGCGCTATTCCGGGCATCTTTGCCAGTTCCTGGGAAATCTCCCAGCTGTAGGTTTCCATGCCACCTACGGCCGGTGGCCATTTCCGGGATATCAGGAGAACTTTGATCTGTCGGTCGTTCATGCCGGGTTGCTATGCATACGAAAAGATCGAATATTGTTGGCAGGCATTAGCTGCGCCTGAGCCGGGCTAGCACTGCCGCTTTTCCGTAAAGCGCACCTGCCAGCAAAATGATCGCTATTTCAACTACCCTGAGAATGCCAGTCACGATCAGCCCACTGCTGAATCCAACACCCATTTGTTCCGACAATAAACCGCCAACCAATTCAGAAACGCCAAGATTGCCGGGGACTATGTTGACATAGCGTGTGAATACGAACGCGGTGGTGAAAACGCAGGCAGTTACGATATCGACCTCTGAACCAATCGCCCTGAACGTGAAGTAAATCATGCCAACCGAAAGACCGAAATGAACGGCACTCCAGAATGTGATGACGGCAAATTGCCTTCGTTTGCCTACCGTGGTTACAAAAAACTCAGCGATATCTAGAAATGGCTTAAGTAGCCTGAATCTTGCCAGTCCTGACATCAGTTTTCGATCAGCGAACGGCAGCGCTAGCAGCGGCACGAGCATAAGTGCTGCAAAAAGCAGTAGAGACCAGTGCAACAGGCTAAGGCCACCCAGCTCGTAGTCCTGCTGCGAGCTCGAAAGTGCGATTACCGAGGCCAAAACGGCTGCTGTTGCGTTGCTCCATATCATGAAACCGGTAACGCCAACTGAATTCGTGTATGAAAACCCATAGTTCTTCTTCAGCACAATCAACCGATACAGATTGCCGCCCTGTGTGATGAAGAAATTGACAAGTCGCGATACGAAATAGATTTTTAACCATGCGCCCAGCCCAAGTTTCTTAAGGCCCAGGTCGACCAATACTAGGTAGACGGCGTACGCGTAGGCTGTATACGAGGCCATTGACCAGGCGCCAATCATTGCCATTTCGAGCAGAGAAAGTTCTCTTAGGTTTGAAATATCGGCCGAGTATTTGCGCATGAAATATGCAATTGCCAACAGCAGCAGCCCGATAGCAGTTATCTGCAAACCAAGCTTGAAATAGTTTGATCTTCGGGGCGACGCCGAGCGGATTTCTTCAAACATAGGTGCTGCCAGGATAGGCTTTTTTTTGCCGCAGCTTAGAATTCCTAGTCGGCAAAGGGCCGATTACGTCAGGGCAGATTCTTGCTCGCAGCAACAATGCCTTTGGCTACGTTTTAGGCGTATGCGGGAGTAGCGTACGAAATCGGTGCTTTTTTAGGATCGTTAAAAGTGACTTCTTCCCAGGCTGCCTGCTCCGCAAGCAGTGCCCGCAATAACTTGTTATTCAGGTCATGCCCGGATTTATGTGCGGAGAATTCCCCGATCAGGCTGTGCCCAAGCAGGTACACGTCGCCAATGGCATCAAGAATCTTGTGGATGACGAATTCGTTGGCGTAACGAAGGCCATCCTCATTGAGGATACGATAATCATCAAGGACGATGGCATTATCCATACTGCCGCCCAAAGTCAGATTCTGCGCTCGAAGTGCCTCAACATCTCGCAGGAAGCAGAACGTGCGGGCACGACTTACTTCCTTAAGAAATGACGTCGACGAAAAATCAATTGATGCATCCTGGCTAAGTTTGTTGAATACCGGGTGATTGAACGAAATCTTGAAATTTACTTTGAATCCATTGAACGGTGTGAACTGCGCCCATTTGTCGCCGTCTTCGACGCGTACCTTCTGCTTGATACGAATAAATTTTTTCGCCGCGTTCTGCTCTTCGATTCCTGCAGACTGCAGCAGGAATACGAACGGCCCGGCACTTCCATCCATGATCGGCACTTCGGGTGCCGACAGGTCGACATTCAGGTTGTCGATGCCGAGCCCGGCCGCGGCCGACATCAGATGCTCAACGGTAGCAACCTTTGCACCGTTGTGAATCAGGGTTGTGCCGAGCATTGTTTCGCCAACCAGCGTCGCGTCGGCCGGAATATCGACCGGTTCGTCCAGGTCGACGCGACGAAAAGTAATGCCTGAATTTTCCGCTGCGGGCCGCAGGGTCATATAGACTTTTTCACCGGTGTGGAGACCTACACCCGTCGCCCGAATGGCCGTTTTCAGCGTCCGTTGTCTTAGCATATCTTAGAAACCCGCTCCAGATTCAAAGGCTTACGGGCTTATCGGAGAATGAATAGCGCGCAAGCCTAACATAAGGCCCCCAACCACACCAAAAGGGCCTGATCCGTGAAATTCGGACCGGACAGCCGGTGCAGTACCCACTGTCCGGTCCGGGCGGAGGTCCATGGCGCGTCAAATCGGCCGCGACGAGTGAGTAGGGCGCGGCCGCTGCGCCCTTCCCTCAGTCTGCCTGGCGTCGCAGAAACGCTGGAATATCCAGCAATTCTTCCTGCAAACCTGCTTCTTCCAGCCCATCTCCTACTGCACGTTTTCGTTGAATGGCCGGCTTATCCAGCTGCTGATAGTTTGGCTCTGATACGGCTGAGTTGCGCTTCACGACCCGCATGGGTGCGCCCTCCTTGACCGCATTCTGACCAAGTCCGGTCGCCACAACGGTTACGCGAATACGATCGCTCATATCAGGATCGATCACAGTGCCGACCACAACGGTGGCATCGTCAGAAGCAAATTCCTTGATCGTATTGCCAACTTCCTGGAATTCGCCGATAGCCATGTCCATGCCGGCAGTAACGTTCACCAGAATACCATTTGCACCGGCCAAGTTGATGTCCTCGAGAAGCGGACTCGAAATTGCAGCCTCTGCCGCTTCCCGCGCCCGGTCGTCTCCAGAAGACGTGCCCGACCCCATCATCGCCATACCCATTTCGGCCATTACCGTTTTGACATCGGCGAAATCGACGTTGATCAGGCCAGGACGGGTAATCAGCTCGGCGATACCCTGCACTGCGCCCTGCAAGACCTGGTTTGCCGAACGAAATGCATCCAGCAGGGTGGTCTCGCCGCCCAACACAGTCAGAAGTTTTTCGTTGGGAATCGTAATCAGCGAATCGACATACTTACCCAGTTCGCAGATACCGTGTTCGGCGATCATCATACGTTTGCCACCTTCCATGACGAACGGCTTGGTCACCACTGCAACGGTCAGAATTCCCAGCTCTTTGGCAACCTGTGCCACAACCGGCGCTGCACCTGTTCCGGTACCGCCACCCATTCCGGCGGTGATGAAGAGCATGTCTGCACCTTCAATTACTTCCTGGATTCTGTCGCGATCTTCCATGCCGGCCTGCCTGCCAATATCGGGATCGGCGCCGGCGCCGAGACCCTTGGTTATGTTGCACCCTATCTGCAGGGCCGTTCGCACCCGGGCGCTGTTTAATGCCTGTGCGTCCGTATTGGCACAAATGAAATCGACGCCCTCTATTCCCGAATTGACCATATGGGCTACTGCGTTACCGCCGCCGCCGCCCACACCGATTACCTTGATTACCGCGCTCTGGCTGTGCGCATCCATTAACTCAAACATGTAAACCTCCGCTCTAACATTTCTGTTGTTACTCACTCGTTAAAAAACTGCTTCAGCAAGCTGAAGCCTTGACTCAAAACTGTCTTTGAAACCACGATTTCATGCGTGCAAAAATTTCCCCGAGGCTGCCGCCGGTTGGCGGCGAGCGCAGCTCCCGTCGCACCATTGCCTCGTAGCCATACAGCAGCAGACCGACACCGGTTGCGTGAATCGGGTTGCGTACGACCTCCAGTAGCCCTTCTACGTACTGCGGTGCACCAAGCCGAACCGGCATATGAAAGACCTCCTCGGCAAGTTCTACTGCTCCCTCCATCTTGGCGCTGCCGCCGGTAATTACGACACCGGCGGCTATTAATTCCTCAAAGCCACTACGCCGCAGTTCATCGCGGACAAGGCCAAATAATTCTTCAAATCGCGGTTCTACGATTTCTGCAAGCGTCTGCCTGGCCAACCGGCGCGGCGGACGTTCGCCAACGCTGGGTACTTCAATCGTTTCGTCCGGGTTGGCAAGCTGCGACAGCGCACACGCATACTTGATCTTTATTTCCTCGGCGTACTGCAAAGGCGTGCGCATGGAAACCGCTATGTCGTTGGTGACCTGATCACCGGCAATGGGTATGACTGCCGTGTGTTGAATTGCGCCACCCAGAAAGACCGCTATATCCGTCGTGCCGCCGCCAATATCAATGATGCAGGCGCCGAGTTCCTTTTCGTCCTCGGTAAGTACCGAATAGCTCGAAGCAAGCTGTTCGAGCACGATGTCATCAACGTCCAGACCACAGCGTTGCACGCACTTGACGATGTTTTGTGCGGCACTGACGGCACCGGTAACCATGTGGACTTTGGCTTCCAGGCGCACACCCGACATGCTGATCGGATCGCGAATGCCTTCCTGGTTATCAATCAGAAATTCCTGCGGCAGGATGTGCAGAATTCTCTGGTCTGCCGGTATGGCAACGGCTCCGGCCGCGTCAATTACCCGCTCCAGATCGCCGTGGCTCACATCCTTGTCGCGGATCGCAACGATGCCGTGCGAATTCAGACTGCGTATATGGCTGCCTGCAATGCCCGCATAGACGGAGTGAATATCGCAACCTGCCATGAGCTCGGCCTCTTCCACCGCGCGCTGGATCGAGTGGACCGTGGATTCGATATTGACGACAACCCCTTTTTTCAGTCCGCGGGAGGGGTGTGAACCGATGCCGATGACTTCGATTGTGCCGTCTTCACCAACCTCGCCAACGATTGCCACGACTTTCGACGTACCGATGTCGAGGCCGACGATCATGTTCTTGTCACCTTTCTTATTCACAGGCCTGCGACCATCCCTGAATCGACCGAATCCGGATCTGCTACCGGCGAGCGTGCCCCGGTCTTCCAGCCGATCGTGAATCCGTTGCTGTAACGCATGTCGACGAATTCGATCTCGCCTTCCCGGCTGGAAATTAAATTGGCGGCTACGTCAAGAAACAGTTTCGAGCGTACATCGACATCGCGGCGCCCGAGACGCACATCCACACCGTTGCTCAGTTTCAATGCCCACGCGCCCCGCGCGTCCAGTTTGACCTGTCTCAAGTCCAGTCCCAGCGCAATCAGTTTTTCACGCATCGACAGGTAGCGTTCGGCGACCACTGCTGATTGCCCGTCAGGTCCACTTAGCCGCGGCAGCTCCGCAGGTACGTGGCGGGCATCGGTGACAAACAAATCGCCGCGCGTGTTGAGCAGACCGCTATCACCCCAGATCGCGGCAGGAACCTGCTCTGTCACGCTGATCTCGAGCGTTCCCGGCCAGCGCCTGCCGACCGCGGCCTGGTCAATCCACGGAAGTGCCTTCACGCGGTCCTGAATCAGTTTCAGGTTGGCACTTAGGAAGCCGGTATTTAACTGGTCGCTGATTGCTTCTTCGATACTGAGCGCGCTGACGCGTTGAAACGGCCCCTCAATTGATATTGAAGTAATCGGCTGGTCGAGCATTTCCGCACTGAATCTATAGCTGAGCAGAATCACCGCTATGGCAATCGTAATGGCCGATATTCGCTTCAGCGGAAACTGCGGCAACTTGAGTTGCCTGGCCTTTTTCTGCTTGCGTCGTTTCGCCTGCTTACGCGTCATTCGCTGCAACCCCGACTGCTTCGACAACCTGTTTGTCCGTCACGCTCGTTTCAAGAACTCGCCAGCACAATTCGCAGAAATCGATGCCGGCTTCATGGGCCGCCATGGGCACAAGACTGTGGCTGGTCATGCCCGGTACGGTATTGATTTCGAGCACCTGCGGCGCACCGTCGCTCGCCGTCATAAAGTCGACCCGCCCCCAACCGGTGCACCCGAGCACCGCAAACGCGGCCAGGGCCAGGTCGCGATACCGGGACTCAAGCTCCGCATCTTGGGTGCCCGGACAGTGATAGCGGGTTCGCTCTGATTCGTACTTCGCACGATAGTCGTAAAAAACACGTGGCGTCTCGATGCGAATACTCGGCAAGGCATCGCCTTGCAGAACCGCCACAGTGGACTCCGTACCAACGATGCAGCGCTCCGCCAGTGCAGGTGCGCCGAACTCCAGCGCAAGACTCGCAGCGGCATTCAGGTCATCCGCGTCGAATACAATCGTCATGCCAACGCTTGAGCCCTGTCCCGCCGGCTTGATAACCAGCGGGTACCCCAGTTTGTTTGCTGCCAGTTTGGCGTCCGCGACAGATTTAAGGAGCGCGTAGTCCGGTGTGCTGATGCCGGCTTCTACGAACAGTTGTTTGCTGCGTATTTTGTCCATGGCAATCGCCGATGCCATCACACCGCTGCCGGTATAGGGAACGTTTAGCCACTGCAGCGCACCCTGCAGTGCGCCGTCTTCGCCACCGGGACCGTGCAGTGCTATCCAGGCCCGATCAAAACCCGCTGCCGAAAAATCGACCAGGCTCCGCTCGGCGGGATCCCAGCCTACTGCGTCGACACCGCGCGATTGCAATGCACCGAGGACAGCCTTACCACTGTCGAGTGATACCGCCCGTTCACTGGAACTACCGCCATACAGGACCGCGACACGACCGAATCGGGCGGCGTCTTCTACAGGCAACCTGGCTTCGTCAGGCAATACGCTCATCACAATTCTTCACCGACAATCCGAACCTCGGGAATGAGTTCGACCCCGGTTTGATCTGCTACCGTTTGCTGTACGTAGCGGATCAGATTCTCTATATCCAGCGCGCTGGCCTCGCCGAGATTCACGATAAAATTCGCATGTTTTTCAGACACTTCGGCATCGCCTATGCGACAGGTCTTGAGGCCACTGGCTTCGATCAGGCGAGCGGCGAAGTCGCCCGGCGGATTGCGAAAAACCGATCCACAGGTCGGCTGGCCAAGCGGCTGGGTGTCTTTGCGGCGCGCCAACATTTCTTTCATCGTGTCCATGTTTGCAGCGACCGTCGGATCGAATTCCAGCTCTGCTTCAACAAACCATTCGTCCGCCGGGCCGCGTACGTTTCGATACGCAATTTCATACTCTTCAGGCAGGCGCCTGCGAACCTCTCCGAAGCGATCGATGGTTTGCACTGACCGCACGCGCTCCCAGGTTTCGGCGCCGTGTGCGCCCGCATTCATTGCCAGCGCACCACCAAGCAACCCGGGAATACCGGCAAAGAATTCCGAAGGTCCGAATCCCCACCGAATACACTGACGTGCAAGCGTCGTACAGGCGACGCTTGCACCGGCCCGAACGCGATGGTCGCGCAATTTCTCGAGCACGTTAAATGTACCTGCAGCTGCAATGACAACAGCGTTAAGTCCGCCGTCGCGCACCAGCAAATTGCTGCCGAGACCGAACCAGAAAACCGGCACGTTTGCATCCAGCGAACCGAGAAACTGAGACAGGTCATCCAGGCTATCGGGCTTGAAAAAAACTTTGGCGGGTCCGCCAACGCGCCAGGAAGTGTGTCGGCTCATCGGCTCGTCTTCCCTGATCTCGCCTGTCACTGCCGGAATCGTCAGGACCGCCATCATTTCCGCACCGTCAAATGCGGTCCATGCGCAAGCCGCTCCGGCAAGTCCTGGACAAATGAACCAATATCACCGGCACCCATGGTTAATACGAGATCGTCGTCTACAATCAATTCCTCGAGCACCGGTACCAGGTCAGCAAGCGTTTCGACGAAAACCGGCTCGACGCCACCGCGCGTCCTGACGGCACGTGCAATTGCGCGACCATCGGCGCCCGCAATCGGATCTTCACCGGCCGCGAAAACTTCGAGGATCAACAACACATCCGCATCGCTTAAGACCTGCGCGAAATCATCGAGAAGATCGCGGGTTCGTGAATACCGGTGCGGTTGAAAAACCAGGACCACGCGCTTGCCAGGCCAGCCGGCTCGCGCAGCAGCCAGCGTGGCCGCGATTTCGGTTGGGTGGTGGCCATAGTCGTCAACCAGCATCACCTGCCCGTTCTTGCTGCGTACGTTGCCAAGCATCTGGAATCGCCGGTCAATACCTTCGAATTTTTCGAGCGCGTCAACCAGCGCCTGATCACTGATATGCAATTCGTTAGCGACTGCTATGGTCGCCAGGGCGTTTCTAACGTTGTGCATACCCGGCAGGTGCAAACGAATTTCCAATGGCTCGTCGCGCCCCACCCTGTGCACATCGAAGGCCGCGTTCTCGCCGTCGAAACGGACGTTTTCTGCACGGATATCGGCGTCGCCGTGCACGCCATAGGTGACGACTGAGCGACCAATTTGACCCAGTATTTCCGTAACGCCCGGGTCGTCCGCGCACACGATCGCCAGGCCGTAAAAAGGCAAATTGTGCAGGAACTCGATGAACCCGCGGCGCAACTTCTCTATATCACCGTCGTAGGTCGACATGTGATCGGCGTCAATATTAGTCACGATGGCAAGCATAGGTTTCAGATGCTTGAATGACGCGTCACTCTCATCCGCCTCTGCAACGAGATAGTCGCCCTGTCCGAGTCGGGCATTGGTGTCGGCACTTTTAAGTCGACCGCCGATAACGAACGTAGGATCCAGACCGCCCTCCGCCAGCACACTCGCCACCAGGCTGGTCGTCGTTGTTTTTCCATGTGTGCCGGCAACTGCAATTGAATAGCGGAAGCGCATGAGTTCAGCCAACATTTCGGCACGCGGCACAACCGGCAACAACGCAGATCTTGCGGCAGCAACTTCAGGATTTGTATCGTCAACCGCGCTCGAAACCACGACCGCATCCGCAGTCTGGATATTTTTCTCGTCGTGACCAATAAACACGGTCGCGCCCTGATTTTCCAGGCGCAGGACGGAAGCATTTCTCTTAAGATCCGATCCCTGCACTTCGTAACCAAGGCTCAACATAACCTCAGCAATACCGGACATGCCTGACCCGCCGATGCCCACAAAATGAACCGTGTTTATACGTCGCATGCGCTGGATCATGTCGTCACGCCCGCGTACTGTAGACACAGATCGGTGATACGTTGGAGCGCATCGGGCCGGGCGAGCAGGCGCGCTTTCCCGGCCCGTTCTCCCAGCGCATCGCGACTGGAAAACCAGGATTTCAGCAAACTCGCAAGTGCTTCATCACTGAGTTCGCTCTGCTGCACGATGGTCGCGGCGCCGGCATCAACCATGGGTCGTGCATTAGCAGTTTGGTGATCGTCGACTGCGGCGGGAAAGGGTACAAAAATCGCTGGCAGACCGACTGCGGCTAATTCTGCGACGGTGAGTGCACCGGATCGACAAACCACCAGGTCAGCCCACGCGTAAGATTCCGCCATGTCTTCAATGAAAGGCAACAGCTCAGCGTTAATACCAGATTGCGCGTAACTTGCACGCGCCTCGTCCAAGGTTTGTGGACCGGTTTGATGCCGGATGACCGGGCGGATTTCGGGCGGGAGTAATGCCAGCGCCGCCGGCACGACCTGATTCAGCGCGAGCGCTCCCTGGCTGCCACCGAGAACCAGTAGTCTGATCGGGCCTAAGCGGTCCGCGTAACGTGACGCCGGCTCGTCGATTGCAGCGATATCGGCCCGTACCGGATTGCCGACAGTTTCTGCCTTGTAACGGGCGTTAAAACTGCCCGGGAAGGCCTGCAGCACAACCCGGGCAAGACGCGCCAGAAGACGATTTGTTAATCCTGATATTGCGTTTTGTTCATGAATGATCAGCGGCCGCCGCGTTAGCCATGCAGCCAGCCCGCCGGGTCCGCTGACAAACCCCCCCATCCCCAGCACAGCTGCCGGTCGATGCTTGAACATTACGTAGATTGATTGCGACAGGGCGTAACACAGTTTGATCGGCGCCAGTAACAGCGCGGCCAGTCCTTTCCCACGCAGACCGCTGACGGCTACCCACTCAATTGGAATACCAGCCGCCGGAATGACGCGCGCTTCGAGACCGCGATGGGTACCGAGCCAAACAACCTCGCGAGATTGCTGTTGCAGCGACCTGGCGACAGCCAGCGCGGGATATACGTGCCCCCCGGTGCCCCCGGCCATGATAAGGATTGGACCGGTTTTCATCGCTCAGCCGTCCCGATCATATTGGCGACCACGAGGATTGGACCCGCCTTCATCGGGACGCCCTTTTCGGCGACCGGCGCTTGTTCAACGGCCGGGCGTTAGTCTGCAGTTCGTGATGAATGCGCAACAGAATGCCAATGCTGAACATGGCAACGATCATGCTCGATCTGCCATAACTTACGAGCGGCAGGGTCAGTCCTTTTGTGGGCAGCAGCCCCATATTGACCCCGATATTGATAAAGGCCTGCAATCCCAGCCAGGTTCCAATACCGATGGCAAGGTAGGCCTCAAAAAATCGCTCCGCATTGGCTGCGCGCAAGCCGAGGCGAAAAACTCGCCACAACAATGCTGAGAACAATGCGATCAGTAAAAATGTGCCCAGGAGTCCGAATTCCTCGGCAAAAACGGCAAACACAAAATCAGTATGTGCGTCAGGCAGGTAAAAAAGTTTCTGCACACCATCGCCCAGGCCGACCCCAAACCATTCGCCGCGGCCGATCGCAATCAGCGATTGCGTCAGCTGAAAGCCCTTGTCAAAAGGATCAGCCCACGGGTCCATAAAGCCCATAAAACGATCCAGACGGTAGTCCTTGGTGACGACCAGCACGCCGGCCATGATTGACGCCAGCCCGGCAAAAACGAAGAAGTCACGAAAACGCGCCCCCGCAATAAACATCATGGCAAACGCCGTCGCGATCAGGACGATCGCCGCACCGAGATCAGGCTCGATGACCAGCAGCGCACCTGCCAGCACCAGGACGATAATCGGCTTCAACGAACCGGTAAATTGCTCTCGCACCGACTTATTCTGTCGAACCAGGTAACCGGCGAGGTAAATCATCAGGCACAGACGAGCCGGATCCGACGCCTGTAAATTGATAAACCCGAGACGAATCCAGCGCGTACTGCCATTGGCGGTATGACCGACGCCGGGTACGAGCACCACGATCAATAGTATGAACGCGAATAGCAGCATTAGCGGGCCGGTGTTAAACCAGAAACGCATCGGAATAAAAAGGCAGGCGAAGCCGGCTCCCGCGCCCAGCAGAGCTGCAAACGCCTGTCGGCTGACGTAAAAAAACGGATCGTTGGACGCATTGTCGGCGATCGAGATAGACGCAGATGCCAGGACAATCAGCCCGCCAAGAATCAAGGTCATTACAATGGTCAGCAATACCGGATCGAGCCGAATCGGGGTCTTCAACCTGATTGGAAACGGCATCATTGCGCTTTCTGCAGTCATCGCGCCAATACCTCAACCTTGGCGCAAAAATCGTCACCGCGTGCGAGGTAATTCTGATACATGTCGAAACTGGCACAAGCCGGCGCAAACAAGACCGTGTCACCCGGTTGTGCAACTGCCGCGGCTTTGGCAACGGCAGATTCCATATTTCTTGCCAGGCTGGTTTGCACGTGGCCGGCGAAAGCCTCTTGCAGCAGCGCTGCATCCTCACCGAGCAGAACAACTGATCGCAAACGACTGCAAGTCGATTTGGCCAGCTTGTTGAAATCGCCGCCTTTGCCCTGACCGCCTGCGATCAGAACGACCTGACCGTCAACGGACTCAACTGATGCGATAGCGGCACCGACGTTGGTTGCTTTGGAGTCGTTGATGTAATGCACACCGTAAAATTCAGCGACCGATTGCATGCGATGCGGCAGCCCGGGAAATTCGTTCAGGACCTGCAACATCGGCGCCATATCGAGCCCCATGAGCTCGCCCGTTGCCAACGCAGCCAGCGCATTGGCGAGGTTATGCTTGCCGACCATCGCCACATCAGTGGCCGCGAGCAAGAGCTGCTCACCGCGTGCCAGGAACGTCTCGCCATGGTCATCAAGCAACCCGAACTGATTTTGACGTGGCCTGTCGAGACCGAAACTTGTCGTGCGTATGTGCTGCGGAACGTGTTTGGCAGCTTCACTGTCCGCGCGATTGAAAACTGCCGCCTGCGCCTGTGTAAAGACGCGATATTTTGCTGCTCTGTATTCATCTTCACTGGCATGCCAGTCGAGATGATCCGGTGAAATGTTCAGGAGCACAGCCACGTGCGCTGGCAAATTAATGGTTCTTTGCAACTGGAAGCTGGACAATTCCAACAGGTAAAAATCCGGTTTGTCCCTCGCTAGCAAATCCAGCGCGGGAACGCCGAGATTGGCGCCTGCATACGCTGTTTTTCCTGCCGCATCACACATGAGTGCCAGCAGCGTGGTTACCGTGCTCTTGCCATTCGAACCGGTTACAGCGATGAATGGGGCTGTGGCCTCGCCGGTAAACAGTTCGATATCGCTGACGACCTCGACGTGGCTGGCGCGCGCCGATTTGAGGTATGCATCATTATCCGCAATCCCCGGCGAAACGATGACTCGTGTCGTGTTTTCCAGTAATGATTCAGGCGTCTCACCAACTATCACTACGGCATCGGCGCAAATGTCGTTCAATTCCGCCATCCCGGGCGGCACAGCGCGGCTGTCGACGTAGTTCGCCCGCAGGCCCTGGCGCTGCAGAAAGCGGGCCACGGACAAACCGGTAGCGCCCAGCCCGTATACCAGGTCCTTTGCGTTGCTTGCAGCTTCGTTTTCAGTCGCCACATTCACCGTATCTTCAGACTCGCGAGTCCGATCAATACCAGGATCACCGTGATGATCCAGAAACGTACTATCACTTTCGGCTCTGCCCAGCCCTTCAGTTCAAAATGGTGATGTAGCGGCGCCATCCGAAAAACGCGCTTGCCGGTCAACTTAAATGACGCCACCTGAATAATGACAGACACTGTTTCGACGACGAAAACTCCACCCATAATTGCGAGCACGATTTCTTGTCGAACGACGACCGCTACAACACCCAGAGCTGCACCAAGCGAAAGTGCACCTATATCGCCCATGAATACCTGCGCCGGATAGGTGTTGAACCAGAGAAAGCCCAATCCTGCTCCCGCAAGTGCGGCACAGAACACAAGGATTTCACCGGTACCCGCCACATACGGAATGCCAAGGTATTCAGAGAAATTCGTATTTCCGGTTACATAAGCGAACACGCCAAGCGCCCCGCCAACCAGCACGGTTGGCATGATGGCCAATCCGTCCAGTCCATCCGTGAGATTCACGGCGTTTGAAAAACCGACAATAAAAAGATAAGTAACAACGATCTGAAACATGCCCAGCGGCAGCCACAGATCTTTGAAATAGGGAATGAGCAAAGATGTACTGATTTCATCTGTTGCCATCAGGTACAGAGCAACTGCGGCAATGATCGCAGCCACCGATTGCCAGAACAGTTTTTTGCCAGCGGATAGTCCGGCCGGATCCTGCAGAATCAACTTCTTGTAATCGTCGATGTATCCGATCACACCGAAAGCAAGCGTCACGAATACGACAACCCAGATGAAGCGGTTCTCCAGGTCCGCCCACAGCACAGTGCTAACCACAATGGCTGTCAAGATCAGCGCGCCGCCCATCGTTGGCGTGCCGACTTTCAATAGGTGGGTATCGGGACCGTCAATGCGCACAGGCTGGCCGCCGCCCTGATTCATGCTTAGCCGGGAAATCATGCGCGGGCCGATGACAAACGACAGAACCAGAGCGGTAAGCGCGCCGAGAATCGCGCGCATTGTCAGGTAACTGAATACATTGAAACCAGACTGATACTGGGACAGATACTCGGTGAGATAAAACAACATCTCAGTCGCCTCCTGCCGGCCTGGCGGCGCCGGTCAGGGCTTCGACGACACGCTCCATTCCCATTGAACGTGAGCCCTTGACGAGAATGACGTCGTCGGCGGAGACGGCTGGCTGCAGGTCGGCCAGCAACGCTTCGATGGACGCGTACCAGCGCCCGTTCTCCCCAAAGGATTCGACGATGTGTTTGGCTAACGGCCCGGTTGCCAACAGGTTATCAACGCCGGCCTCTCTGACGACCCAACCGGTATGGGCGTGCAATAGTTTTCCGTCGTCGCCGAGTTCAGCCATGTCGCCGAGCACCAGCCAGCTTTCACCCTCCTGAGCCGCCAGGAATTCTGCCGCCGCCTGAACGCTGACAGGATTTGCGTTGTAACTATCGTCGTAAAGCACAGCGCCACTGGTGCTGCGCACCGTTTGCAGCCGCCCCTGCACAGGTTGCACTGCTTCCAGGCCCAACTTGATCTGTTGATCACTAACACCAACTGCGCGTGCAATTGCGGCAGCTGCGCAGGCGTTGAGAACGTTGTGCTTGCCCTGCAGTGAGAGCGCGACAGGAAACTCGCTGTCGGGAGTATGTAGAATGAAATCAGACCCGGTGTGGGTTGCCTCGACGCCACTGGGATGCACGTCAGCCTCTGCGCTGAGCCCAAAACTGGTGACCTCTGTATCGCCGGTCAACGATTTCCAATAGTCGAAATAGTCATCGTCAGCATTCAGAATGGCGCACTGCGGTTTTTCTGCACCCGATAAAATCTCGCCTTTCGCCCGCGCCACGCCCTCTACCGAGCCAAATCCTTCGAGATGGGCAGGCGCCGCGTTGGTGATGGCGACGACACTGGGGGCCGTCAGTGATGTCAGGTATGCGATCTCGCCAGCATGATTCGCGCCCATTTCCATGATGGCAAACTGGTGCGCTTCACCAATTCTGAGCAACATCAGTGGCACGCCAATTTCATTATTGAGATTCCCATGCGTCGCTATCGTTTCCGCAGACAACGACAGACAGCTGGCAAGCAGTTCTTTCAGTGTGGTTTTGCCGTTACTCCCGGTGATGCCGATGACCGTTGCCTGTAACTGCCGCCGCCATCCGGCCGCAAGCCGGCCAAGTGCGTTCAGCGTATCGTCGACAACAATCGTTGGCAGGTCGGTATCGATCCTGCGTGGCACGACCGCTCCTGCCGCCTGGCTCGCCGCGGCTACGTCCACAAATTCCGTGCCGTCGAAATTGGGACCCTGTAGCGCAACAAACAATTCACCGGGATTAAGCGACCTTGAATCCGTGCTGACGCCGCGGAAACTGACGTCTTCCCCGTGCAGCTGACCGTGCATTGATTTCGCTGCGTGTGAGAGCGTGGCGGTCATCATCTGCGGTCTGCACCTGATTGAGCACGCTGCTCGAGATTGCGTGTCGCGACTTCTACGTCAGAAAAGTGCTGCTTTTCAGTACCGATTATCTGGTAGTCCTCGTGACCCTTGCCAGCAATCAGTATTGTGTCGCCGGCGTTGGCGGAATGCAGCGCATGCGCAATGGCATCACCACGATCCTCTATCGAAATCGTATCGGACTGCATTCCTTGGAGAATTTCTGCAATGATCTCTGCCGGATCTTCCCCTCGCGGATTGTCGTTAGTCACTATCGAGATGTCCGCCAAACGACTGGCGATTTTTCCCATCATTGATCGCTTGCCGCGATCGCGATCGCCCCCGCAGCCAAACACACACCACAGCTGCCCGGCGCAATGTCCACGCAGCGCCATGAGAGCTGCCTCGAGGCTTGCTGGCGTATGTGAATAATCGACGTAAACATTTGGCAAGCTTGCATCAGCCGCAGCCAGCACTCGTTGCATCCTTCCTGGCGGAGCACTAACTGCCTGCAACGCATCGCGCGCATCTTGTAGTGATATGTCGTGGCACAGCAGATATGCGAGCACCTCTGCGGCATTGGCCACATTGAATTCACCCGCTAACGGCAGCGAAATTTTTGCATCGCCCCATGACGTCGTGAATGAAACGTTCGAACCTGTCGGTGTAGCAACGATCGACCGGGCAAAAACATGCGGACGCTCGTCGGTTATACGATCCGACCGTGTCGAAACCGCGATGACATCCTGGCCACAGCGCTCTGCCAGCTCCGCGCCAAATTCGGTGTCGATGCTGACGATTCGATGGGGAACGTCGTAATCGAGGAATAAACCGGCCTTCGTCTCAAAGTAGCTACGCATGCCGCCGTGGTAGTCAATGTGATCGCGGCTCAGGTTGGTAAATATCGCGGTGTCGAATGCGACCCCGTCAACCCGTTTTTGTTGCAGTGCATGTGAGGACACCTCCACTGCCGCGTAGCCTGCTCCGAGGTCACGAAATTCGGCAAGCTGCCCGTGCAGCTCAATGCACGGCGGCGTCGTCATCGAAGCTTCGCTCGTCGTCACGGTCAAGCCGCTGCCGAGCGTACCGATATAGCCGCACTTCTGTTGCAGCGACTGCAGGCAGTGCTGGATCAGGAACGCGACCGTCGTCTTGCCGTTAGTGCCAGTGACGCCCGCTACCTGAAGAGCTTCTGACGGATTGTGATACCAGCGGTTTGCGATCTCTCCAAGCCGATCGGACAACCGGTCGACACCAATTAGCGGGACGATTGTGGTCGCGGCAGGATGCGAATCGGAGCGCGTTGACGAATCCCACGCGACGGCGGACACTCCCGCGGCGATGGCCTGATCGAGAAAATCGAGCCCGTGCGAAGTCGCTCCCTGGCATGCCAGGAATAAGTTACCGGGCTGCAGTAGCCGACTGTCAGCGGTAATTCCGGAAATCGTTATTGACGGCGCAGCGGCCATCCCTGCCAGCAGATCCTGCAGCGTTACGTTTGTGGTCAGGGACTCAGCAGGCATGCTCATTGACTCATGGCCTGCACGAGACTGCCGTCGGCCGATGCCCCCAAGTCATCCGGTGGAATGGCGAGTAACCTCAGAGACTCTGACATGACGCTCGAAAAGACCGGCGCGGCAACTTCGCCACCGTAGTATTGATCACCGGTCGGCTCGTCGATGATGACGACGGCCGCCAGCTGTGGATCGCTGGCCGGCGCAAGTCCTGCGAAAACTGAAAAATATTTATCTTCGGAGTATCCGCCGGGCGCGAATTTCCACGATGTTCCGGTTTTGCCGGCGATGCGGTAACCATCGACGCCCGCAGCGCTGCCGGTCGCCCCGGGTTGAACAACCTGCTCCATCATGTCGCGAACAGACTCGGCTGTCTCTGCACTCATTACACGCACGGCTTCGCCCGGCTGTTCCAGCCGCACCAGTGACACCGGACGAACCTCTCCGGCACCGCCCAGTGCTGCATAGGCCTGCGTCAACTGCAGCGGTGTGACAGAAACGCCGTAGCCGTATCCCAGTGTCGCCTGACTGATTTTTCGCCAGTCGTTGTAGTGCGTCAGCAGTCCCGCCGATTCGCCGGGAAAACCACTGGAGGTGAGCGTGCCGAGACCGAACTTTGTCATCGTCCGCCACAGCTGATCGGGTTCCAGCGACATCGCTACTTTCGTCGCACCAACGTTACTCGAGCGAGACAAAACGGTCGTCAGGCTGATGCGACCGAGATTGCGCGGATCCTCTATTTTTTTCGGTCCTACCACTACGTACCCGGGCGCAGTTTCCACCATGCTGCTCGCACGATACCGGCCGCTTTCCAGTGCGGCCGCCATAATTAGCGGCTTGATACTCGATCCGGGTTCGAAGATATCGGTGATGGCGCGATTGCGGTAGCGCTCTGCCGAGTACTGCGAACGATCGTTGGGGTTATACGAAGGCTGATTGACCATTGCCAGGACTTCTCCTGACTTGATATCGAGAATTACGACTGAGCCTGACTCTGCCTTGTGCTGCTGTATCGACGCTTTCAATGTGCGGTAAGCAAGATACTGCAGGCGCAGATCAATACTGGAACGGAGATCTTTGCCATTACGCGACGGCTTGATGCTCGCAACGTTCTCCACGGATCGTCCCATCCGATCTTTCAGAACGCGCTTCGAACCGGACTCGCCGGCAAGCCAGTGGTTGAAGGCAAGTTCGAGGCCTTCCTGTCCGTCATCATCGATATTGGTGAAGCCAACCAGGTGTCCGGTTACTTCGCCCGCCGGATAGTAGCGGCGATATTCTCTCTGGGAATTGATGCCCGGTAGTTTGAGAGCCAGGATCTGGCTTGCCTGCTCAGGATTTAGGTGCCGTTTTAGATAGAGAAATTCCTTATCCATGCTGCGCGTGATGCGACGCATTAAAAGCTCAGCATCGAGATCAAGAAGCCGTGCAAGCTCAGGCACGCGATCCACCGCGGCCGCAAGCTCCTTAGGGTTAGCCCAGACGCTGTCTACTGGCGTGCTGATTGCCAGCGGTTCTCCGTTACGATCCGTTATTGCGCCGCGATTTGCAGAAATATTCTCTGTTCTGAGGTGGCGGCTATCTGCCTGCCGATTCAGGAAGTCCTTGTTGAATACCTGTAGATGCACGGCGCGCGCGCACAGAGTGCCGGCCGACAACACAAAGAACGCGATCACCAGCGTCGTTCTGCCAGTAAATCGTCGTACCGCCTGTTGCTTGGTTTTCCGGGCTCGACTCATGGTCGTTCAATAACGTTAATTTCTGTTGACGCAGGTCGCGCCAGGGACAATTCTTCAGCGGCCACACGTTCGATACGCGCGTGATTAGCCCAGGTACTTTGCTCGATCTGCAGCTGCCCCCACTCGATATTGAGTTCGTCTCTTTCCGCGGAAAGGCTCTCAAGCTCGACAAACATCTTCCGAGATTCATGCTTGGTGTAAACCATTGTGATTGCGGCCATGACGCAGGCGACGGCGAAAATCGCAGTAAGTAGTAGCGGCTGAGCCGGCTGCTTCAGACGCATGACATACGCTCCGCAATTCGCAGGCGTGAGCTCCGGGCACGAACATTATTCGCAATTTCTTCGTCGCTCGGGCTGATCGCTTTACCAATTAGTTTTAGCTTTGGTCTGTGTTCGGGAGGTACGTCCGGCATGCCGCGATACGGTTCTGCCTCACGCGCGTGGTCGCGCATGAATCGTTTGACGCGACGGTCTTCCAGCGAATGGAAACTGATGACGCACAATCTGCCTCCCGGGCGTAGCAGGTCCAGCGATACTTCCAGCGCGCGATCTAGTTCCGCCAGCTCGTTGTTAACGAAAATCCGAATGGCCTGGAATGTTTTCGTGGCGGGGTGACGTTTCTGACCGTGGGCAGGAACCGCCTGCTTGACGATTTCTGCAAGCTGCGCAGTGCCTGTAATGCGGGCCACGTCGCGTGCGACAACGATTGCGCGAGCAATGCGCCCCGAAAACCGTTCTTCACCGAATTGTTGCAGGATTCGCTTCAATTTGTGTTCTTCCACTGTTGCAAGCCACTCAGCTGCGCTTGCACCTCTTGATGGATCCATTCGCATGTCGAGCGGCCCATCGGATTGAAAACTGAAGCCACGCCCGGCGGTATCCAGTTGCGGTGATGAGACCCCCAGATCGAGTAGCAGGCCATCCACTTTTCCGAGCATTTTTCTGTCGATCGCATATCGCCTGATTTCCGAAAATTCGCCATGTACAAGTTCCAGTCGCGGGTCGTTTTGCAGGGATACGGACGCGGAGCTGATAGCCTGGGGATCACGGTCGATTGCCAGCAGGTAACCGTCGGGCCCCAGGTTGTTCAGAATCGCGCCAGAATGACCCCCTCGGCCAAACGTTCCGTCGATGTACCAGCCATCAACCTTCAGGTTCAGCCCGGCTATTGCCGGGCCCAGTAGAACCGGTACATGGTGACTGGCACCTTTTGTTTCTTTTTTCACACCGCCGGAACGGAATCAGAGAGTGAGCGTCTCAAGTTGCGCTGATAAATCGGCGTCTTCGCCATCGTTCAGCCACCCGTCTCGAGTCTCGTTCCAGCGCGCTTCGTCCCAAAGCTCAAACCGATTGCCCTGGCCGAGCAGGACAGCCTGTCGATCGAGCCCGGCAAACTCGCGCAATTCCCGCGATAGCAGGATTCGTCCGTGTCCGTCGATTTCGACCTCGGTAGCATGTCCAACCATTAGCCGCTGCAGGCGGCGGGCCTTTTGATCCAGGCTCGGCAGGCGCATCAGTTTTCGCTCGATTTCTTCCCATTCCGGGAATGGATAAATGAGTAGGCAGTAATCGCGGTCGACGGTGGCAACCAGCTGGCCCTCGCAACGCGCAGCAATCCGGTCCCGGTAACGGGTCGGGATGGCCAGGCGCCCTTTGGCATCCAGCGTGACTTTGGTGGCCCCACGAAACACGATTGTTATTAAGGGTCATCAACGACGCTTCCTATGCTCAATGAGCCCGGCACGCGTCATTTGCCCCTTTCCTCCCACTTTTCTCCACTCTTGGCCACTATATTCGGGCCCTCGGGCATCGTCAACCAGCAAATTCAATTATTTGTTGTTGTACAGGGACTTAGGGGCTAATCGGTGGCCCAATTCGGGCGAATTGTGGCGCGGTTTAGGAACTATAAATCAACTAGTTAAGTGTAAATTCTCGATTTTTGGTAAGTCTCGGGTCGCCAGACGGCGACAGCACAGGCTTTCAGCGAATTTTCGCTGACTTCAGCGCAATCACCGCAAAGCCTTCGGCCAGGATCGCGTGGAATTATTATAACTTATTGATTAATAAAGAGAAAGAAAGAGCCGGCCATAAGCCGGGTTCTGTCGTGGACAATCATTCATCTGGGACAGCTGTCGCCAACTGCCTCAAGCAACCTACCCGGGAGCCCGTTCAGGCCCGGTGTGAGCGGAATCCGCCCACGTACTCCCCTATTTGGTCTTGCTCCAGGCGGGGTTTGCCGTGCCGCGGCATGTTGCCAGCCGCGCGGTGCGCTCTTACCGCACCATTTCACCCTTACCGGCACTTAAAGTGCAGGCGGTATATTTTCTGTGGCACTTTCCATGGGTTCGCACCCTCCAGGCGTTACCTGGCGCCCTGCCTGACGGAGCCCGGACTTTCCTCCGGGATTCTCTGCAGAATCCCGGCGATTGCCTGGCCGACTCTTACTTTCAAGTCCCGCGATACTGCGGGCCCGGCATCATACGTCTTTTTTGGGCGATGAGTCATGGCCTGATTACGCTGGCTGGGACGCGCAACCTTAGCAGCGCTGACCGCAGGGCCAGGTTGTTCCCATGGCGCGGACAAACCGGCACTGCGGCTCGTACGGGTGTCGACCGCATGGCTGCGTCAGCTGTCGCTATCCTGCGCCTTAAGCGCCAGCATGCGTCGGTATAATTCATTCTTGTTATGACCGGTGGCAGCCGCCGCAATTGCCACAGCCTGCTTTCCGGGCAACTCGTTGACCAGCGCGACAAGCAGGCGCTCGACACTAACCTCGTCCTGGTCTGCGGGACCATCCCCTGCGCCCGCGACGGCCAGCACGAACTCTCCTTTAGTAACGATGCTGCCATCCGCCAGCTTCGCCCGCAGATGTTCGAGGTCCCCGGAAACACACTGCTCATGCAATTTGGTGAGTTCGCGACCAATAAATGCCTGGCGAGTCGCGCCATGACTCTCAACCAGGTCCGCCAGGGTAGCCTCGATCCGGTGCACGGACTCATAAAACACGACCGTGCGCGATTCGCGGGCCAACGCTGTTAGCCGCTTTTGCCGGGCCGCTGTCTTCGCGGGAAGGAATCCCTCGAAAACGAACCGATCCGTCGGCAAACCGGATACGGAGAGCGCGCTGACAAACGCCGATGCCCCCGGAATCGGCACGACCCTGACACCAGCCAGATGCGCCGCACGCAGCAGGCGAAAACCCGGATCACTGATGAGCGGCGTGCCCGCATCGCTGACCAGCGCCACGGAACTGCCGTTGCACAAATCCTCGATCAGGCGCGTCGCAAGTGACTCCTCATTGTGCTCGTGGAGCGCGATTTGTCGGCGTTTTATGCCGAAATGCGATAGCAATCGCCCCGTCACGCGGGTATCCTCGGCGGCGATGAGGTCAACCGCGCCCAGCACCTGTCGAGCCCGCGGGGACAAATCGTCGAGATTGCCAATCGGAGTCGCGACGACGAACAACGTGCCCTCAGTCAATCGTGGATACTCACTTTGTTCAGGTCCTCTTCTACTGAAACGCGTCTGCGGTTCGATCGGCGTCGTATTAAGCTTACGCTTTGATGAGACTTATCGACCCACATCCTGCCCGCTAACTACCACCCCAGGCAAGCAACATGAATTACGTCCTTTCCAGTAAACGCATTGCATTTCTATTTATCTGTGCACTGATTTTGAACGCTTGCGCGACTTCGAATTTTGGCGGTATCGGCAGCGGCTCAGACGAACAACGGGCCCGCGCTCTGGCTGCGAATGGACGCCATGACGACGCCGCGGGGGCGTTTATCGGTGCCGCGACGGACAGCGTTGGCACCGAACGAGATCGCCTGACCTTGCTGGCAGTCGAACAATGGCTTTTCGCAGGTGACGGCAGACGTGCCCGCAACGCGCTGCGGTCTGTGCCTACCCCGGCAGGGGGCGAATTGCTCTGGTTATGGAATGCCAACGCTGCAGCGCTTGCGCTATGGGAGGGCAAGCCGGACGAAGCGCTTGCCGTATTGGAACCCCTCAGTCAACAACCGCTGTTCGGTGACCATCGATCGAGGGTGGAAGCACTGCGCGCTGACGCATGGTTCCAGAAAGGGGATCCGCTGCGAGCCGTCGATCTTTATATTCAACGCGAGAACTGGTTGAACGACACGCGCTCGATTGAAGCCAATCGGCAGCGTCTGTGGGCCGGGCTCATGGTCGCCAACGTGCAGGATTTACGCGATGCTGCAAGCGTCACGATCGATACCACCGTGCGCGGCTGGCTAACCCTGGCGGCGCTGGCCAACTCGACCGGACAGCAGGGCATTGGCTGGGGCAACGGCCTGGTTCGCTGGCAGGACGAATACGTCGACCACCCGGCCATCGGTGTGCTGTCTGACCTGTCATTACCACAAGACAGCCTGCTTAACTATCCGCGGCAAATCGCGATTCTGCTGCCGTTGTCCGGGAATAGTGAGGCCGCAGGAAATGCCGTAAAGAACGGATTTCTGGGTGCCTATTTCGCAGCCGTCAGCGGCATCGACAGCGAGCAGCAGATTCGCATCTATGATGTTAACGCCGAAGGGGGTGTCGTTGGCGCCTATTCCGAGGCGATCCTGAATGGGGCAGAGTTTGTCGTGGGCCCACTGCTGCGACGCAATGTCGCCGAGCTTGCCAGTGAGCTGTTACTCCCCGTTCCCGTCCTTAGCCTGAACTATCTTGACGATAACCAGACGTCGCCGCCCGGCTTTTTTCAGTTCGCGTTGTCGCCGGAAGATGAAGCCGCGTCCGCAGCCCAACGAGCCGTAGAGAACGACGGTGTGCGCGCGGTTGCGCTGGTTCCCGCGAACGACTGGGGACGCCGCATGGTGACCAGTTTCGCCACGGAATTCGAAGGCCTCGGCGGCGAGCTGCTCGAATATCGCAGCTACGAACCGAACAGCCAGGACTTTTCATTTGAAATCGAAAACGTAATGGCGTTGTCTCAGAGCGTGCAGCGTTATCAGCGTCTGCGCGCCAACATCGGCGGACCTCTGCAGTTCGATCCGCGCCGCAGGCAAGACGTCGACCTGATTTTCCTGGCTGCCGACGCTAAAGCAGGCCGACTCATTAAATCGCAGTTGAAGTTTCACTATGCGGGCGACCTCCCGGTTTATTCAACGTCATTTATCTACGCGATGGATGGACGATCTGATGCTGATCTCAATGGCGTGCAGTTTGCGGACGCGCCCTGGGTTATTGCGCCTCCCGCCTGGATTGCTGATTACCCGGACGTTTACGGCGAATACTGGCCGTCTGAAAAACGCCTTACCCGCCTGCACGCGATGGGTTATGACGCCTACCATCTTGTCGGCGAATTATTTAATTCCCGGGACCACCGTATGAATGAAATTGTCGGCGCAACCGGCCGGCTATTCCTTTCCGCCGACGGTCGCATTCATCGCCGACTCGCCTGGGCTCAATTTGAGCGCGGCCAGCCCGTTGCCCTGCCGGACATGAGTGGTTTTCCGGGAAGGCTCGAAGAACAGGTCCCCGAGGACAGTGAGGAAGAACCGATGTACTGGCCTGAAGATTCGCGTGACAACAGCACCGGCGGCAATTGAAGCGCGATATAGGCTCACGATTTGAACGAAAAGCGCTACGCCATCTCCAATCACAGGGCCTAAAGCTTATAGAGTGCAATTTTCGGTGCCGACATGGCGAGATCGATCTGATCATGCGACATGGAAAATGCCTGGCGTTTATCGAGGTGCGCTACCGGATGCGGAATCGTTTTGCTTCGGCATCCAGGTCGATCGATAGTCGAAAACAACACAGAATTATTAATACCGCGTCAGTCTTTCTCGCCGGGCATCCGCAGTACACAAGCGATCCGGTGAGATTCGATGTTATTGCCTTCGATGCCACAGGAGACGGTCGAGGCAGGATACAATGGCTGCAGGATGCGTTTCGCCCCTAGATGACTGCACCGAGGAACCGGAAAGAACAAATGGACGCCGAATCAAGAGTCGCAACACACTTTGCAGAGAGCCTGGCGGTCAAGCAGGATGCGGCGACCGAACTGCCACCTGTAATCGCCAGCGCGGGCCTGCTGATGGGGCAATCTTTACAAAACGACGGCAAAATCTTGAGTTGTGGAAACGGTGGATCTGCTGGCGACGCACAGCATTTTTCGTCGGAACTTCTTAATCGATTTGAACGCGAACGTCCGGGCCTGCCGGCGATCGCGCTGACCACAGATTCCTCTACGTTAACGTCGATCGCGAACGATTACGCCTACGAAGAAATTTTCGCGAAACAGGTGCGGGCACTCGGGAAAGCGGGCGACGTTCTGCTCGCAATATCGACATCCGGGAATTCAGCGAACGTTAATCGCGCCATCGTTGCTGCGCATGAGCGAGACATGCAAATCGTTGCGCTAAGTGGCCGCGATGGCGGTGCAATGTCAGCACTTCTGAATGCCGGTGACGTTGAAATTCGCGTACCGGCCGAACGTACAGCACGCATTCAGGAAATTCACCTGTTGATCATTCACTGCCTGTGTGACCTGATTGACGAGAGTCTTTTCGGCAACATTTAGCGCACACGGCGAGGCCTCAGGCGACCGGACCACGCATCACTTGCGGTACGACGGACGGTCCGATGGTCGGCGTGTTTTGCTGGTCACCGACAACCCTCGCCGCGAACGACTCCAGGGCAGCGCGTTTACGCCTTATTTGACGACAGTCAGGTGACTGCGATTACTTTTTGGTCGCTCTGAATCTTCGGAACCGTCTGGCGGCTCCGGCTGCTCAGAGCCATGTGAAAAGATCATCCCCTGGCCCGTTTCCTTTGCGTATATCCCCATTACGGATGACGTCGGTACCCAGACATCAAAAGGCACGCCCGAGAATCGTGCGCGGAAGCTGACGCCGCCGTTATTGAGTTTCAGATTGTGCGCAGCAGAATGGCTGATATTGAGAATTATCTTGCCGTCTTTGACGTGTTCAGTCGGCACCGTTACGCCGTCGACGGCGGCGTCGACCACGATGTGCGGCGTGTGACCGTTGTCGCCCATCCACTCGTGCATTGCGCGCAGAAGATAGGGACGCTTTGACCGGGACGGGTTACTCATGCGCCAATCGTCGCGATCATTGATTTTTGGTTCGACTGGTAATTCGTCATGGCTACACCGCAGGATACCATTACTGCTTCGAAGAAACCGCCCACGAGCGCCACTGGCGAAGGGAACTGAGCACCTCTGATCCTGTCGCGGGGGACTGCTACAGATGCATTTCCTGCTCAAGTTCCGTCAGGCTTTCCTGGAATGAGCGTCTCTCAAACACTCGCTTCATGTAGGCTTCGATCGCCTCGGATTGGGAGCCAAGATCAATGCCGTAGACCGGCAGACGCCAAAGAATCGGCGCGATGCTGCAGTCAACCAGGGAAAATTCGTCACTCAGGAAATACTGTTTGGCGGCAAACAATTCAACGCTGGCGAGAATGCTCTCACGCAGCAGCTTACGAGACTTGGCAGGAAGCTTGCGTTCGCCGTCGGTATCGAACTGTTCGGCGAATTGATACCAGTCTGTTTCGATACGGAATAGTGCCAGGCGGAATTGCGCACGCGTGACGGGATCTACCGGCATGAGCGGCGGATGCGGAAAACGCTCGTCCAGATACTCGATGATTACACGCGAGTCGTAGAGAACGAGGTCGCGGTCAACGAGAGTCGGCACCGTATGGTAGGGATTCAAATCCATCAGGTCTTCGGGCAATTCGGGCCCGTCCACGCTGACAATTTCAATATTGATGTTTTTTTCTGCGAGTACCAGGCGCGTGCGATGACTGTGAATGCACGTTGGCTTGGAAAACAGAGTCATTACGGATCGTCGGTTGGCAATTACTGCCATGATGCGGTCCCCTTTGGAATGTTAGTGGATCTGGCTATTATTCTTATTAGTATTGCTATGGAAGGGCTGGAGAAGCTACCTGCACAGTAAGATCTCAGGTTACGTCTTTCCAGACCTGCTTCTTCAGCATAGACGCGATGATCCAAAATACGATCAGGAACATCAGCACCCACACACCCAAAACTCGCCGCGTCGAGCGAACAGGCTCGCTGATATACTCAAGGAAATTTACGGTGTCACGAGCAAATTCATCGAACTCTTCTGCAGATAGTGAACCCTCTGTCACCTGTTCGAATCCCTCGAAGTGCTCAGTACCATTCTCGTCGATGGAATAGTCAGCGGTTTGATAGCCCTGCAATTCCCATAACACGTGCGGCATGCTGGTGCCTGCGAGAACGCGGTTATCAACGCCCGTCGGGCTATCCGGATCGAGATAAAATCCCTTTATGAAATTGAAAACGTAGTCGGTACCGCGAGCCCTGGCTATTAGCGACATGTCGGGCGGTGGCTGCCCAAACCAACGTGCGGCATCATTCATGGGCATGGCTGCCTGAATCGTCTCGAAAGTCTTCTCGGCATTGAACATCAGGTTTTCAACCAGCTGATCTTCACTAAGTTCGAGCCCGCGGCCAAGCGTATTGAAGCGCACATACTTGGCTGAATGACAGCCGGAACAATAATTCATGAAGTTACGCGCGCCGCGCTGCAGGGAATTGATGTTGTCGGGATCGTTACCCGCCGGTTCGAGCTCGACCTCCGTCGCCGCATGTGCGCCGCAAGTCAGAATAAACGCCAGTACTGTTGCCGCAGCAGTCCTGTGCAAGCCCGCTAACGACAATCTACGCATGATAATCGACCCCGTGCGGCCTAACCTGGCAAGCATTGAACTATCCATGATTGACAACCCTCTCCGGGCTAACCCGGCAAACCTCGTGCTAACCATGGTAGACAACCCTCTCCGGGACGGGCTTCGTCTTATCGATCGTCGTGTAATAAGGCATGGTCAGGAAGAATGCGAAATAAATAACCGAGAAAATTCGGGCCATCAAGACATATAGTCCCTCAGCCGGCTGCATGCCAAGCCAGCCGAGCGTGCAGAAACTAATCACAAAAGCACCCAGAGCCATCTTGTAAATCCAGCCTCGATACCGAATGGATTTAACTCGTGCCCGGTCAAGCCAGGGCAGGAATGCCGGTAGCAAAACGGATCCCGCCATCAAGACCGCGCCCCATAATTTATCCGGGACTGCGCGCAGAATTGCGTAAAAAGGCGTGAAATACCATACAGGCGCGATATGTTCCGGTGTTGCCATTACATTGGCAGGCTCGAAGTTTGCGTGCTCAAGAAAATAACCACCCATATCGGGCGCAAAAAACATGACCGCCGAAAACAACATGAGGAAAACGATGATTCCGACCAGGTCTTTGGTCGTGTGATAGGGATGAAACGCGATGCCGTCAAGCGGTATACCGTCAGGACCTTTATGTTCCTTAATTTCAACACCGTCAGGATTGTTCGATCCGACATGGTGGAGTGCCACGATATGCACGAATACCAGCGCAATTAATGCGAGCGGCAAGACAATGACGTGCAGAGCAAAAAAACGATTGAGCGTAATGTCGGTGATTGCATAGTCGCCGCGGATAATCTCAACCAGGGCTTCACCCACCACTGGGATCGCCCCGAACAGCGAGATGATGACCTGGGCGCCCCAGTAGGACATTTGCCCCCACGGCAGCAGGTAACCGGCAAAAGCCTCTGCAAAGAGCACAAAGAAGATCAACATTCCGATGACCCAGATCAGCTCTCGCGGCTTCTTGTATGAGCCGTACAGCATTGCCCTGTACATGTGCAGATAGACGACGATAAAGAAAAAAGAGGCGCCTGTGGAATGCATGTAACGAATCAGCCAACCCCACTCGACATCACGCATGATGTATTCGACCGAGGCGAAAGCGTCGGTCGCTGATGGTTTGTAATTCATCGTCAGGAAAATGCCTGACAGGATCTGAATGACCAGCACGACCATGGCGAGCACGCCAAAGATGTACCACCAGTTGAAATTCTTGGAGGCGTAGTATTCGGTGATGTGATATTTCATCGTTTCCGTGAACGGGAAACGATCGTCTATCCACTTCATCACTGCGCCCGTGCGGGTACCGACTTCCGACTCAATTCGCGCCATTATGCTGCCCCCGAATCAACACCGATCATGATGATGTCCTCACGGATAAACCGGTATGGAGGCACTCGGAGATTAGTGGGTGCGGGCACGCCTTTGTAGACGCGGCCGGACAGATCGAACCGGGATCCGTGGCACGGGCAGAAAAACCCGCCCTGCCAGTCATCGGCAGGACCGACCTGGAACTCCGCGAGAGGTGCACAGCCAAGGTGCGTACATGAACCCTCGACAACCAGGAATTCCGGTTTGACCGAGCGGTACTCATTCACAGCATACTCCGGCTGCTGCTCCACATTGGCGGAATCGGGATCGTCGAGATACCCGGTTACGCTACCAAGACGTGACAACATTTCCTCGGTTCTGCGCAGCACGTACACCAGTTTTCCGCGCCACATAACGCGAATCATTTCCCCCGGTTCGAGCGAGCCGACCGGCACCTCGACGGGCGCGCCCAGAGCCTGGGCCCGTGCACTGGGCTTTAATGAAGACAGGAACGGAATAGTGGCCGCCACCAGTCCGGCACCGCCGGTTACTGCAGTAGCAACAGTCAGGAAATGACGCCTGTTGCGATCAACGTCATCAGTCATGTAGCACTCCCATACACCATCCGGACAGAGTCGAAGTCAAAATCAATACCTAAGTTTCAGCTGAGTCAATACCGCTCCAACAGTCAGGCCTGAACGCTTTTCAATCGCGCAAAGTCTGCGTTTTCACTGGGTTTTGTCTAACCTAGGCACTCACTCCGACTTGACACGACTAATACCTAGACGGTTTATCGCTTTAATTCGAAAACTTAAAGATTTGCAGCAGACCCGTTTCGCCGTCAGGATGACGAGGAATTCGAGGCTGGGTGCGGAACCCGACGCGCATTATACACAGGGCCATTCGACATTGGCTAGGCGTCAGGACATAAGTGCACCGCAATTTTGGATATATTTCGAGGGAGCCTGAACGGAATCCTGAATGGCACGACTCAAACCAGTTCTGATTTTCCTGATCCAGTCCGTTGTCGTCGGCCTGGCTGCCGCATTTGTGGTCGTTTTGGTTCGGCCGCAATTGTTGCCGGCGATCGACCTGGGTCGTGGCACGGACGCTGTGCAGCCCGCCAGTTACGCCGACGCCGTGGATATCGCGGCCCCGTCTGTGGCCAATGTCTACACCAGGCGCCTGATGGCGAATACGGCGCCGGGCGGATCGGGTCGCTTTCGCGTGAATACGAGCGTTGGCTCAGCGGTCATTATTGATGCGGAGGGCTATCTGGTCACCAATTTCCATGTCGTGAGCCTTGCCAACGAAATCAGGCTGCAGCTCGCGGACGGCAGAATCGCGAATCCGGAATTAATTGGCGTTGACGCAGAGACGGATCTGGCGCTACTTAAAGTCGATTTAGGTCCCCTGCCCGCGATACCTCTGGGACGCTCGGATCAATTGCGTATCGGTGACGTGGTTTTGGCCATCGGCAATCCGTATGGGCTGACGAAGACGGTCACGCAGGGCATCGTCAGCGCAACCGGTCGCGGGGTTCTGGGCATGCTGACGTTCGAAAACTTTATTCAAACCGATGCCGCAATTAACGAGGGTAATTCGGGTGGCGCGCTCATCGATACGAGCGGTCAGCTGGTCGGTATCAATACGGCGGTACTCATGCAGGATGCCAGCACGGAGGGTATCGGGTTTGCCATTCCAATCGATCTTGTGCGCGGCGTGGTCGACGAAATCCAGAGAAATGGCCGGGTAATTCGCGGCTGGGTTGGCATCGTGCCGGACGAACTCAGTCGGGTGGAATCCGAGGCGCTTGGCATCAATTCCAACACCGGTATTCTACTGAACACGATCGTCGCCGGGAGTCCGGCGGAAACTGCCGGTTTACGTCCTGGTGACGTAATTCTGAGCATCAATGGAGAAACCATCAGCTCACGCCAGCAGGCACTCTTGATTGTCGCCCGATTGAATCCGGACGATCGTGTGGCAATGGAGGGTTTGCGCGACGGACAGCGATTCCGGGTGACCTTGATTGCTGCCGAGAGACCGTCAACGCAGTCTCGCTAGACCTGGCACCTAGGCGGGAACCCGTTTTATTTCTGCCCCGAGCTGCCGCAGTTTTTCCTCGATACGCTCGTAGCCGCGGTCAACATGATAAATCCTGTCAACCAGTGTCTCGCCTGCAGCGGCGAGCCCGGCCAGCACCAGCCCGGCCGAAGCACGCAGGTCTGTAGCCATCACCGGTGCTGCCGTTAGTTTGTCAACTCCGCGACACACGGCCATATTGCCCTCGATCTGAATGTCCGCCCCCATGCGTTGCAGCTCCGGCACATGCTGGAAGCGATTCTCGAATATCGTCTCGGTGATTGTGCCAACGCCTTCTGCGACGGCATTCAGTGCGCAAAACTGGGCCTGCATGTCCGTTGGAAATCCTGGATAGGGGGTGGTCCGGATATCAACTGACTCCGGCCGTCGCCCGCGCATATCGATAGCAATGTCCTGCTCGCCAATTTGGACACTGGCCCCGGCTTCCCTTAGCTTCAGTACAACTGCGTCCAGGTGTTCTGTTGCCGCGTTTTTCAGGCGCACGTTACCGCCGGTCATTGCAGCGCCGACCAGGTAGGTACCTGTCTCAATTCTATCCGGCAGCACGGTATGCTCGGCCCCGGCAAGCTCGGTGACGCCTGTAATGCGAATTGTGCTGGTTCCAGCCCCGCTGACTTGCGCACCCATGCTGTTCAGGAAATTGGCAACGTCGATCACTTCGGGTTCCCGCGCCGCGTTTTCCAGGATGGTTTCCCCGTCCGCAAGCGCCGCCGCCATCATCAGGTTTTCGGTGCCGGTCACCGTTACGGTATCGAGGACGATGTTCGCACCCTGGAGTCGTTCCGCTTGCGCGTGAATGTAACCGTTCTCGACTACAACCTCGGCGCCCATGGCCTGCAGCCCCTGCACGTGCAGATTCACGGGGCGAGCCCCGATTGCGCAACCGCCGGGGAGGGAAACATAGGCATCACCATAGCGAGCAACCAGCGGCCCCAATACCAGGATTGACGCGCGCATCGTTTTGACGAGTTCATAGGGCGCCCGCCGATCGGTAACACGGGTCGTATCAATCTCGATATCGAGCCGATCATCAAACGTCACGATCACGCCCATGCTTTGCAGCAGAGTGATCATGGTGGCGACATCTTTCAGCTGCGGAACATTGCGAACGGTGATCGGTGCGGAGGCAAGAAGCGATCCGGCCAATATGGGCAGCGCTGCGTTTTTGGCGCCTGAAATGGTTATCGAACCGTTCAGGCAGGTGCCACCCTTTATGAGGAGCTTATCCAAACTGGCCTAAGTGTCCGCGGCCTGGTTGAGGTCATGCCACTCCTCAGGCGTGTGCGCGCGAATAGACAGGGCGTGAATCTCGTTACCCATCAGTTCCCCCAGGCACTTATAAACAAGTTGATGGCGGGCGAGCGCTCGTTTTCCCTCAAATTCGGTGCAAATCACAACGGCGGCATAGTGGGTATTGTCGTCACTGACGACGTCGACCTGAGCACCCGGCAGTCCGTTTTCAATTAATGTCTTGATTTCTTTCGGATCCATCACTAAAAGTGCCTGATATATGAAGAAACGGCGCGCAGTGTAACAAAACACGCCTGGAGACCATTGTGTATTATCCGCGCATAATCCTGAATAACTGGATCGGACGCTGCAACCAACTAGGCCAGCGAACTTAAACCATGAAAATCCGGCATCCCGGCACTCAACGTCATTGATTCCATGCTTGTCGATATAGCGAAAGTTACGGTCGGCCTGCTTCTGTTGATATGGGGCGCAGATCGATTCGTTCACGGTGCGGCCGCTGTAGCCCGTAACCTGGGCGTTGCGCCGTTGATGATCGGCCTGACTATCGTTTCATTTGCGACCTCGGCGCCTGAAATCCTGGTGTCAGTGGTTGCCGCCCTGCGCAACGATCCCGACCTGGCAATCGGCAATGCGATCGGCTCCAACATTGCTAATATCGGGCTGGTCCTGGGCGTCGTGGCACTCTTCAGGCCGATCGAACTCAAATCAGCCACGCTGAGACGTGAGATGCCGGCGCTGCTTGCGGTGACGTTGCTCACCGTATCGCTGTTCCTCGATTCGCATGTTGGGCGAATCGATGGCTTCGTCCTCTTGACAGGCATGGTTATTGTCATTATCTGGCTGGTACGCTTGGGCATCAGGTCCTCTGCGACGGACCCCCTGCAGACGGATTTCGAAGCCGAAATACCAACGGGTACCAGCATGCGAATGGCCTTTGTGTGGCTGATCGTCGGCATTATCGCGCTATTAATCGGTGCGGAGTTGCTGGTGGATGGGGCGATTTCAATTGCTACCCGCATTGGTGTTTCCGATATCGTCATTGGCATTACGCTGGTTGCTCTGGCAACCAGTCTGCCAGAGCTTGCCGTTTCATTGATCAGCGTGATCAAGGGCGAATACGGCATCGCTATCGGCAACATTGTCGGCTCGAACATATTTAACCTGCTGGCCGTTATCGGTGTCGCCGCCGCGATCCAGCCGGCCTCACTACCCCCTTCTGTTCTGTCGCTGCACCTGTTCGTCATGGTCGCATTTACATTGGTGCTGTTTGCCATGACCTATGAATACGATGGCCGCGGTGTAATTACCCGCTACGAGGGATTTGCGCTGGTCGGCGCTTTTCTGGCCTATGACACGTATGTCGTCTTGCAAAACGTTAGAATCGGCTCCTGACCAGTCATTCAGACCAGGCGCTACCCGGAGAACAGTTTTTGACGGACCCCGCGAGCAAAGACCTTATTGAATTAGCCGCCAAAGTTCTCGACATCGAGTCGCGGGCGGTGAACGAGCTCGTCGCCGGTCTTGACGAGTCCTTCGCTGCGGCCTGCAGGCTTTGCCTGGCAACGGAAGGCCGCATTGTCGTCACCGGCATGGGCAAGTCCGGGCATATTGGTGGCAAGATCGCCGCTACGCTTGCCAGTACCGGTACTCCGGCATTCTTCGTGCACCCGGGGGAAGCCAGCCACGGTGACATGGGAATGATCACGCCGCACGATCTGGTGCTGGCAGTGTCTTACTCCGGTGAGACCGATGAGGTAGTCACAATTTTGCCGCTGGTAAAGCGGCTGGGCGCAAAACTGATCTCCATGACGGGTAAGCCACAATCCACGCTGGCCAGGGCGGCCGATGCCCATCTGAACGTGCATGTCAGTGAAGAGGCCTGCCCGCTCAACCTCGCCCCCACCGCGAGCACTACGGCGACACTGGCGATGGGCGACGCGCTGGCGGTAGCACTGCTCGAAAGCCGCGGTTTTACAGCCGAGGACTTCGCCCGATCACATCCGAGTGGCAGCCTTGGAAAACGCCTGCTATTGCACGTAGAGGACGTGATGCATTCGGGGCCTGCGGTGCCCGCCGTCAGTGCCGACGTCAGCGTTCGCGATGCACTCCTTGAAATGAGCGAAAAGGGTCTGGGTATGACCGCGATAGTCGACGACGACAATCGCATCTTGGGCGTATTTACTGACGGGGACCTGCGCCGCGCCCTGGACGACGAAATCAATGTGCACAAAACGACCCTGCGTTCCGTCATGCACAACGGTTGCATCACCGTAGGATCGAAAACGCTGGCTGCCGAGGCCGTGTACATTCTTGAGGAAAACAAGATCACCTCTTTACTGGTAGCTGATGAAGACAATCGCCTTGTCGGCGCCCTCAATGTGCACGACCTGTTTCGCGCCGGAATAATGTAGTGATGAAAACGCAATGCTTCGATCAGACGAACCAAGGGTAGTTGCGTGAAGGTGCCAGGCGAGCGGTCCTGTCCGCCGGGCGTAAGGCTGGTCGGTTTCGACGTGGACGGTGTATTTACGGACGGCCGATTTTACCTGTCAGACGACGGGGTGGAAACGAAGGCATTTAACACTCAGGATGGGTTTGGCATTCGCCAGCTCCTGAATGCAGGGATTAGCGTTGCGGCTATCAGCGGCAGGCATTCGGCAGCGGTCGAAAAACGGATGCAGGAGCTGGGAGTTAAGCACGTTTTCCAGGGCTGCAAAGACAAAGTCGCGGCGTTTGACGGGGTCGTCGCCGAACTCGGAATCGAACTGGATCGCTGCGTTTTCGTTGGCGACGATATTCCGGACCTGCCTTTATTGCGACACGTTGGCTTTTCAATTGCTGTCGCCAATGCTGTCCCAACTGTGAAAGACGCCTGCGACCATGTAACTGTTGCGTGCGGCGGCGGCGGCGCTGTGCGCGAAGTATGCGAATACGTATTGCGAAACGGCAATGCCGGTCGCGGTTAACAGGCAATGAGTGCGCGCTATGTCCTGGCCGTGCTTGTGCTTTCGATTGCCGCTATCGGCAGCTGGTATCTTACGGGCGTCCAGCGGACGCAGGAAGTGACCCAGACCATCAGCGATACGGATCTAGGTGGGTTTTACCTGCGCACGGCACGGATACTCGGCACCGACGACAGTGGCCAGCTACTTTATGAGATTGAGGCAGATTTTGCGCAGCAAACGGAAAACAGTGAGATTGAATTACAGAACGTGCGGATCAAATACACTTCTGCGGCGAACGTGCCGTGGGTGATCAAATCGGATCTCGCAACGATTAGTGACAGCATGAGTTTGCTGCGATTAAGTGGCAACGTGCAGGCGATCAGCAATGAAGGATTTTCTGGCCAGGAAACAGAGATTCGCACGCCCATGCTTGAAATCGACCCTGAGAGTTACCAGGCTGAGACGGACAGTCGCGTGCAGATTCGAATTGGCTCACGCAGCCTGACGGCGACCGGCATGCTAGCATTGCTGCAGGAAAACCGCCTGAAACTTAAATCCAATGTCAGCGGAAAATTTGTTCCCTGAAATGAGCCGATTCATTTTGATTTTGAAACCCATCATGCACCGCTGTTACCTGACTGCTCGGCAAAACTTAACGGCGCTGCTGTCCCTGTTGCCGCCACTCCTGCTGGCGCAATACGTATTCGCACAAACCGATGAACTGCTGCGTCTGCCCATGCAACTGGATGCGGACTCGACCGATTACGACGGCAAGAGCTCGATGCTGATGTTTCGTGGTTTGCGTTTATCGCAGGGCACGCTCGGTATTTCCGCTGAAGAAGGCCGGGCAACGCAAATGGATTTTGAAGACAGCGTTTGGCAATTTAATGGCGGCGTCGTGATCGACGTTGACGGCGGGCACATTGAAAGCGACTCCGCTGAAATGCAGTTTTCCGGATACCAGCTGCGCCTCGCAACCATCGTCGGTTCGCCTGCCACGTTCCGACTTACCCGGCCAGGCAGCGAGCAGGACACGTATGCCGAGGCAGGGCGACTGAAATATGATTTCGAGGCGGGCGTCATCGAATTTTCAGACCAGGCAAGAATTACTGAAGGTGGTAATCAGATTGCCAGTAATTTCCTGGTATACAACATTCGCGAACAACGCATTAATGCCTCGTCGGGCGGTGATGGCGAACCGAAAGTCAGAATCACCTACACGCCAGGCGAGGTCAGCTCCGACACGCCGGATGAATCAGGTGAAAACCCGGCGCCGCCGAAACCCGACTCTGCTGAGGAAGGCGGAGAAAGCGGCGAATGAGTATTCTGAGTGTTCAGGATATTGCCAAGCGTTACAAATTCCGCGAAGTCGTTAAGGGAATTTCGCTTGAGATAACAAGCGGGGAAGTCGTTGGGCTCCTGGGACCGAATGGCGCCGGCAAGACCACCGCCTTTTATATGATTGTAGGCCTGATCGCGTCAGATCGCGGCCAGATACTGCTCGATGGACAGGACCTGACCGCCCTGCCAATGCACAAGAGAGCGTCGCTGGGGCTGGGTTACCTGCCGCAGGAAGCCTCCATATTCAGGAAACTGACCGTCGAGCAAAACATTCTCGCTATTCTCGAAAATCGCAGGGAACTGGATCGGGCCGGTCGTGAAATGGAGCTCGATAAGCTGCTGGACGAACTGCATGTTGGCCACGTGCGTACCAGCCTCGGCATTAGCTTGTCCGGAGGCGAGAGAAGACGCGTCGAAATCGCGCGTGCGCTTGCGGCGAACCCGCGCTTCGTGTTGCTGGACGAACCGTTTGCCGGTGTCGATCCAATATCCGTGCTGGATATCCAGCGCATTATCAGGCACCTGTCGGACCGCGAGATCGGCGTTCTAATTACTGACCATAATGTGCGGGAAACACTCGGAATCTGCTCGCGAGCCTATATACTGAGTGACGGTAGCCTGATCGCATCGGGTTCTCCGGATGACATACTGGAAAATCAGCATGTTCGGGAAGTGTATCTCGGACAGGAGTTCAAACTCTGAGTCACTATTGCGCAATTAAACGAGCAAGGGCAGTCGTCATGTTTGGCATCAACCCAATGACGGCATCGAAAATTATCTGGCAATGCTGAAACCGACGCTGCAATTAAAACTCGGCCAGTCGCTAACAATGACGCCGCAGTTACAGCAAGCCATTCGCCTGCTGCAGTTACCCGTGCTTGATTTGAGTGCGCAGATCCAGGAAGCGCTCGAAGAAAATATCATGCTGGAAATGGAGGACCTCCCCGATGTCCCCAAAACTTCGGCAGAGACCACTGCGGAAATAGAGACAATTCGCGCCGAAGACAGCTGGCAGTCAAGTTCGATGGAGCGCATACAGGACGGGGGCTGGAATGGTGAAGGTCGGCCTATTAGTGAATTTGCCGATGAATCGGGTCAGTCATTGCGTGAACATCTGCTATGGCAGTTGGAACTGGAGGATTTTTCGCCGCGAGAGGCGTTGATCGGCGAAGCGCTGATTGATTCGATCAACGACGACGGATATCTGACTGCCGACCCCGAGGAAATTACTGATTCCATAGCCGCCGAAACCGGCGTTACCATTGATGAAATCGAGGAGGCTCTGCGCAAGGTGCAGCGCCTTGACCCGGTTGGCGTAGGCGCGCGCTCTTTATCCGAGTGTATCGTGCTGCAGCTGCAACAACTGGCGGCTGCGACGCCTGAACGCGACCTGGCAATTGCAATGGCCACTGAACACCTGCCGCAGATTGCCGCAAAAGAATACGGAGAGATCCGACGATCTCTGCGCACATCGGAGGAAGCATTTGAAGTTGCGCTTGCGCTGGTCAAGAGCTGCAATCCCAAGCCAGGTCTGGCGGTCAGCCCTGCGTCCGCTGAATACGTTATACCCGACGTCTTTGTGCGCAAGATTGACGGCCGTTGGCAGGTTGAAGTGAGCGCATCCGGAATACCCCGCCTGTCGGTGAATCAGCAGTACGCGAAACTGCTGCGTGGCAGCGGTGATCACGCTGTGTTGCGTACGCAGCTGCAGGAGGCACGATGGCTGGTGCGCAGCCTGGAGATTCGAAACGAAACGCTGATGAAAGTGGCAACCTGTATTGTCACTCGGCAGCGCGAATTTCTGGAACAGGGTGATGAGGCGATGAAACCGCTGGTGTTGCGCGATGTCGCCGAGAGCATAGGCATGCATGAATCCACGATCTCACGTGTGACGACGAACAAATATATGCACACGCCGCGTGGCGTATTTGAATTCAAATATTTCTTTTCGAGCCACCTCGCCACTGTTGGTGGAGAGGACCAGTCTTCAACGTCGGTGCGCGCCAAGATTCGCAAGCTGATTGGTGCGGAAAACCCCGCCAAGCCGTTGAGTGACAACAAGATTGCAAGCCTGCTCGCCGACGAAGGCATTACTGTCGCGCGCCGCACCGTAGCGAAATATCGGGAAGCGATGAAAATCCAGTCATCAAGCGATCGCAAAGTACGCAAGCCAAAATAGATGACGGAAACGGTTGGAATATTCAGGAGGAACACAAGATACTTTAATACTGGCGCTGGATACCAGGGACACCCCGGAAAGCAGCATGTTCGACTGGTACCAGCCGATAGGAACCAACGCAGGAGAAAATTATGCAACTAGACATAACGGGACATCACGTCGAAGTAACTGATCCGTTGAAAGAATATGTAGCGAGTAAATTGCAGAAGACACAGCGACATTTCGACCTGGTAACCGACATGCATTGTATTTTGACTGTGGAAAAATTACGGCATAAAGCCGAAGCGACGGTCAGCGTCAATGGTGCAAAAATATACGCAGATGCAACCGAATCCGACATGTACGCTGCCATCGACAGTCTGGCAGACAAACTTGAACGCAGGGTCCGCAAACACAAGGAAAAACTGGTCGATCACCACGCCAGGGATTCAATGAAGAGAAAGATTGTCTGAATAGTTGCACTCCGGATCGGCGAGGAGTATTTTCGCGCCGATCCGGCGGCCAACAAAACAACAATAACAGCCATGAACCTAGAAGATCTCGTCAAGCCTGACAGCGTGCTTTGTAACGTTTCCGCCCGCAGCAAGAAGCACTGCCTGGAAATACTCAGTGAGCTTCTGACGCGCTCGAATCCGGACATCGCCAATGAAGAAGTATTCGCAAGACTCATCGAACGAGAGCGATTGGGGTGTACCGGTCTGGACCGTGGCGTGGCATTTCCGCGTTGTCGCGTCAGTGGACTTCGGCATAGCTGCGCGGCATTGATGAAGCTCGCTGAGCCGGTCGATTTTGACACGATCAACGGCGAATCTGTGGATCTGGTGTTCGGACTCATGGTGCCGGAAGATCTGAGCGACCAGGACTGCGCCGACATTAAAGAATTGACGCAATTATTCCGCGACCCGACCCTGTGTACTCGATTGCGATCTGCAACCAGTAGTAAAGAACTTAGTGATGCGCTGCTGGCCGGCCGGGTCGAACCGGTACCAAAAATACAAAGTGCACAGGTTCAATAGAGGTAATTCAGCTATGGCCACCGACAATCGCCTGATTATCGTCAGCGGGCTGTCAGGTTCCGGCAAGAGCATAGCGTTGCACGCGTTGGAAGACCTTGGCTACTACTGCATCGATAACATGCCGGCCGCACTGCTTTCGTCACTGATTGAGGAAGTCACAAAACCTGGCGAAAGCGCGGCGCACAGAATCGCAGTTGGCGTAGACGCGCGCAATCGCCGCGAAAACCTGGTCGCGCTTCCCGAAAAAATTGACGCGCTTCAGGCGTCGGGATTACAAACAGACTTGCTGTTTTTGCAAGCAAGCGATGACGTACTTCTCAAGCGCTATGGCGAAACCCGACGCCGCCATCCGCTGGCCAGCGGCGATGACGATTTGCGCGCCGCAATTGAACGCGAACGCGACTTGCTGGGGCCCGTTATCAATGCCGCGGATCTGGTCATTGACACCTCCCGTTCCAGCATCTATGAGCTGGCCGACGCCATTAGAGACCGTGTGGATCGCCGTGAATCGCGTTCTCTGTCGATACTGCTGCAATCCTTCGGTTTCAAGCACGGCATACCCGCAGACGCCGATTTCGTGTTCGACCTCCGCTGCCTGCCAAATCCCTACTGGCGTGCCGGGCTCCGCAGCCTGAACGGTCTCGACCAGAAAGTGGGAGAATTCCTTGACGCTCAGGATGCCTTTGTCAACATGTACGGTGATATCCTGCGTTTCCTGCAAACCTGGATTCCGGAATACATAAAGGTCAATCGCAGCTATCTCACCGTTGCGCTGGGCTGTACCGGCGGTCAACACCGCTCGGTCTATATGACCAGAAAGCTGGCCGAAGCGCTGAGTCAATCTCATGACAAGATTCATACACGGCACAATGAACTAACCAGCCATTCCGCAAATTCTTCCTGAAACTCCGAGCCAAGATAGCTACACTCTTGCACGACTTTTGATCGCGCAGAGTCGCGTATTGCAATGCCGTTGCACTCACTGACCGGAGACCACACTCATGGAGGCGAGAGAGCACACTCTGGCTAATCTGTCGCTGCTACGCGAGCGGCTTGGCGCGGGCAGACTGCGCTCTGCGAAGATGCTGGTCGGCAGCTTGCATCCGTCCGAAATAGCGCGCCTGCTTGAATCATTGCCGCTCGCAGAGCGTGCCGTCCTGTGGGAAATGATTGCGACGGACAGCGAGGGAGATGTCCTCGTAGAACTGGCCGATGAGGTGCGAGATGGCCTGATCGAAAGCATGCAGACGGAAGAAATCGTCGCGGCGCTCGATGGTATGGAGCCTGACGATCTTGCCGATGTCGTTGCAGATCTCCCGGAAGCGCTGACCCGGGAAGTCCTGCGCTCTTTGGGCGAGCAGGAACGCAAACGCCTGGATACGGTGCTGTCTTATGACGAGGACAGCGCCGGCGGCCTCATGAACCTTGATGTCATCACGGTGCGTCCGGATGTCACGATTGAGGTGGTATTACGCTATCTGCGACTGCGCGGGGATATCCCGGACGGCACTGACACCGTTTACGTCGTTAATCGCGACAACGAATATTTCGGCTCCGTATTTCTGTCGCGCCTGATAACGCTCGACCCGAATCAATCGGTCGCCGAAATTTTGTCACCAGATATACAGCCTATACCCGCGGACACACCGTCCGAGGAAGTGGTTTGGGAATTCGAGAATCGGGACCTGCTGTCAGCACCCGTCGTCGACGATCGAAATCGCCTCGTAGGCCGCATAACGATCGACGACATCGTCGACATCATTCGCGACGAGGCGGAACATTCGCTGATGAGTGCCGCCGGACTCGACGAAGAGGACGACATGTTCGCACCTGTCGTGCGCAGCGCACAACGGCGGGCTTTATGGCTGGGCATCAACCTGGCAACGGCATTTCTGGCCGCCTCCGTCGTCGATATTTTCCAGACGACGCTGGACAAGGTGGTGCTGCTTGCAGTGCTGATGCCCGTGGTTCCCAGTATGGGCGGCGTCGCAGGCAGCCAGTCGCTGGTCGTCATAACGCGTGCTCTCGCACTTGGCCAGATAGACCGTAATAACGCCAAAAGAATTCTGCGCAAGGAGTTCCTGGTCGGGATGCTCAACGGCCTCGGGTGGTCTGTTGTCGTGGCGCTGGCAACCTACCTCTGGTTTGGCGATTGGCGCATTGGCGCTGTCATTGCCGGTGCAATGGCCGTAAACATGGCAGTGGCGGCTCTGGCCGGCTTCGCTATCCCGCTGCTCTTGAGGCGCATGCGTATCGATCCGGCATTGGCGGGCGGCGTCGTGCTGACGACGATTACGGATGTTGTCGGGTACATGGCTTTTTTGGGATTGGGTGCCACGTTCTTGCTTTGAATCATTTGTTTTACGTTAGAGTCGGCGACAGTACGTCTGGAGTTACCCACTCAGGATCACAAATTTTTGGGCAACGAATTTAAACACACATGTGTTCTTGCGAAGCTAAGGGCGCGACAAGTGGCAATCGCGATCGATTTGCATCAATCAATTCTCAGCCCTTGGCACTGCGGGCGAACTGGATGCCGCAACATGGGGCGGGAACCAGCGACTGACGAGGAAATGATCTGCCCGGGCTTATTGTCCTACTTGTGCTCGAGTCCCCGCAGGTCCTCGCTGACCCAACTGGGCGCAAACAATCTCGGCACTTCCTGACCAGTGATAAACCGGGTTAACTGCTCCTTGACCTGCAATGCGTCGTTGTAACCCAACTTGATCAACTCACGCGTATAGGCTTGTTCGAACAGGAGGAAACTCAAAAGCCGACCTTCGTTCGCATTGCGCCCGGCAACGCCGCGGAGCAGTGCTCTTACGGGTCGTGGCATTTCTTCACGACAATCAACCGCAATTTCCCGCAAATCGCGGCTGGGCAGGACGACCATCGTGTCAATCGGTCTCACTTTCGGAAACAACCCCGTATTCTGATCGTACACCGCTGAATCGATCAGTAGATTCATCCTGGTCATCCGCTCAAGGTCCGAATAGAGACCATCCATAAAAAGCGTATCGAGCATGTAACCGGCTATGTGCGCGAAACTCGGATAAGGCTGAGGTGTGCTGGTATCTGTATCTTCGCCAGCCTTCTCATCGCGCACGCCAATGACCAGAATTCGATCGGCGCCCAGGTGAATTGCAGGACTTAGCGGTGTCGCCTGGCGCATGGCGCCGTCACCGAAAAATTCGCCATGCAGCATGACCGGTTCGAAAATCATCGGCACGGCAATGCTGGCCATTAGATGATCCAGATGGATTTCCTCACGAATTCCCTGGCGTCGGGTCCTGGACCAGGCTTGGCAATCCGGCGCCGCCTGAAAGAAAGACTTGGACTTTGCGGATCGGTAACCCGCTGCCGTAATGGCGACCGCATGCAGATGTCCTCTGTCGATCGATTCCTGGATTCTTGGAAAATGAATGTTGTGACTAAGCAATTCCCGCAGCGGCGCGTTGTCCAGTAATGATTTGGGCATATCGACAAGCGTGCCGCCAGTAACGATCGCACCCAGCCATCGCAGGCTGCTTTTTAACATTGTCAGGCTGTCAGAACGGAATACCTGGTCGCTGTGAAAATGTGCCCAGACGCGCTCCAGCTCAGTGACCGCCACCCGGAAACGTCGCGCTTTGCTCGCCAACACGACCGAGTTAATGGCGCCCGCAGATGTCCCACTTATAATGGGGAACGGGTTCTCACATCCGTGCGGACACATTTCAGCGATAGCCCGAAGTACGCCGACCTGGAATGCCCCGCGAGCGCCGCCGCCGGGCAGAACCAGCGCTGACCTTATGTTTTCCGGGTGAATTTTCATAACTAAGGCGTATTATAGTCCGAGTGGAACCACTGCCAATTGCGGTTGTCCGAATTACACGAATTGGTCACAACTGAAAGGTGGTCAATTGAGGGTTGCGTCGTGAAAAAATTAATCAGCCTGTTATGCATGGCGCCTGTATTGCTTTTTGGCAGCACGCTCTCCCTGGCGGAGCAGGTGTCCGCTGGAGATGCTGCGCCGGATTTCGAACTCGTCGACCAGAACGGAACCATGCACTCGATAGAAGATTATCGTGGCAAATGGGTTGCGCTTTACTTCTATCCGAAAGATAACACGCCAGGCTGCACTACCGAGGCATGCGAATTTCGGGACAATATTTTCGCGTTCAAGCGTGCCAACTGCGAAATCCTTGGCGTAAGCCTGGACGACGCCGAGTCACATAAAGGCTTCGCCGAAAAACACGGACTGCCGTTTCCATTGCTGGCCGACACCGAAGGTACGACAGCTGACGCGTACGGCGTGAAATCAAAAATTTTTGGTATGACATTAGCGAAGCGCCAGACGTTCCTTATCGATCCAGATGGCAATATCGCCAGGCATTACGAGAAAGTTGACCCGGAATCACACACGGTGGAACTACTGGCAGACCTTGCCGCGCTCCAGTCAAACTAGATCCAATCACTACAGAGCAGCGGGGCACGATTGCACATTGCTAGTCGATTCAGTGTAATGACTTGATGCCAAGATCCAGGCCTGCAAGTGTCAGCGGAAACATTCGATCGTCCATCAAGTCGCGCGTCAGTTTGACCGAGGGCGTGAAATCCCAGCGCCGTTCCGGCTCGGGGTTGAGCCAGATCGCTTTCGGATACGCGTCAAGCAGGCGTTTGATCCAGACGGCACCCGGTTCCTCGTTCCAGTGTTCGACGCTGCCGCCGGCATAGACAATCTCATACGGACTCATGGTCGCATCCCCGACAAATACCAATTTGTAGTCCGGACCGTACTTATGCGTAATTTCCGCGGTAGGAATTCGCTCCGCTTGTCGACGTCGATTGTCTTTCCAAAGGCTTTCATAAATAAAGTTGTGAAAATAGAAGTACTCCAGGTGCTTGAACTCAGTCCTGCTGGCGGAAAACAACTCTTCACAAACCCTGACGTGATCGTCCATCGAGCCGCCGATGTCGAGCACGAGCAGGACCTTAACGGCGTTGTGTCTTTCGGGGATCATGCGAATATCGAGCAGCCCGGCATTCCGGGCCGTTTTATCTATTGTGTCGTCCAGATCCAGCTGATCCGCGGCGCCCTCACGCGCAAATTTGCGCAGCTTTCTTAAGGCGATCTTGATATTTCGGGTGCCGAGCTCGAGGCTGTCATCAAGATTTTTGTATTCGCGCCTGTCCCAGACCTTGGTCGCCCGCCGATGTCGGGATCCGTCCTGGCCGATTCGCACGCCTTCCGGGTTGTAACCGTATGCACCAAATGGAGACGTGCCTGCAGTGCCGATCCATTTGCTGCCACCTTCATGTCGCTCATCCTGTTCCTGGAGCCTCTCCTGCAAGGCCTTCATTAATTCCTCAAATCCACCCATGGCCTCGATTTGTGCTCGTTCTTCGTCTGAGAGGTAGAGCTCGGCCTGCTTTTGCAGCCAGTCGTCGGGCACTTCACCTGCAAGAGACTTGAAAGCATCCTCGATGCCATGGAAGTGCGCTGCAAAGATGCGATCAAACCGATCGAATTTGGTCTCATCTTTAACCAGACACGAACGCGAAAGAAAATAAAAGTCTTCGACGCTATATCCCGCGAGGCCTTGTTTCATCGCATCCAGCAGCGTCAGGAGTTCAGTGATAGACGGTTTCAGTCCGCCTTCCCGCAGCATGAAGAAAAAACCGGTCAACATGACGTTGCAATACTATTGGTTTGAGCGCCGATCAAGAAACACCAGCTGCTCGAACAGGTGCACATCCTGCTCGTTCTTGAGCAACGCGCCGTACAACGGCGGTATCGCTTTTCGCGCGTCGCCGGGTCGCAGTGCCTCAGGAGGAATATCCTCGGCAACCAGCAGCTTGATCCAGTCAAGCAGCTCGGATGTCGACGGCTTCTTCTTAAGGCCGCGCACGTCTCTGACTTTATAGAATGCGTTCAATGCCTCCGCGAGCAGGTTCTGCTTCAGCTTCGGATAGTGCACGGAGACAATTTGTTGCATGGTCTCGCGATCAGGAAACTTGATGTAGTGAAAGAAGCAGCGGCGCAGGAATGCATCTGGCAGTTCTTTCTCGTTGTTGCTGGTGATGATTACGATTGGCCGATTGCGCGCCTTGACCAGCTCCTTGGTCTCGTAAACAAAGAATTCCATGCGGTCCAGTTCCTGCAGCAGGTCGTTCGGGAATTCAATATCGGCTTTATCAATTTCGTCGATGAGCAAGATTGGTTGCTCTTCATTCGCGAAGGCGTCCCAGATCTTGCCACGCACAATGTAATTGCCGATGTCATGAACCCGGTCGTCGCCGAGCTGCGAGTCGCGCAGGCGCGCCACGGCGTCGTAGTCATACAGGCCCTGTTGCGCTTTGGTCGTTGACTTGATGTGCCACTCGAACAGTGGCTTGCCTAGCGATTTGGCCACTTCAATGGCCAGCTGGGTTTTTCCGGTGCCTGGCTCGCCCTTGATCAATATCGGTCGTTCCAGGGTAACGGCGGCATTCATCGCCATTTTCAGATCGTCGGTGGCAATATAGGAGTCTGTGCCGGTAAATTTTCTTTCTGTCATATCCTCGTTCCGGACGGGCCATGCGGATACTGGCAAGTATCGGTGCATGTCAGGGTGCACACAAGCGCTGTCTTTTTACGGTACGGCTTTGAGCGTCAGTAGATGCGCAGCTTCACCGGGGAGAAACTGACTCGGCCGACCGGCTACCCAGTCGTCATGCCCGGCTGAGTAGAAACCCGATAATGGATGTCCACTCTGCCCCGAGGGCATGTGCAGAAAACCCGACTTTTCGTCGCCGGGCGATACCGCAAATCTTTCCGAGGCCCCGAATCCGGGCGACTGAACACGCGGCATGTTGGTGTCGCCCGCGAGTGGTACTGCCGGCATATCCAACAAGTGCCCGAGAAGTGGCACAGATGGCGACAACGGATGACGAATCGCCGCCGTATTGATTTCTCCCCAGGTTCTGTTTTCCAGGCCGTCCGTATAGTTTCGCGTAAGGTATTCGATCTGCGCATCAATTGAACGCAACAACAGGTCGTTCCAGCTGGAGTAGTCGCTGGTCAGCAGGTGTGCGGGTTTGACACTTACCAGGGTCCACAGCGGTTGTTCAAAATGCTTGCTAATCAAAAGCTCTGTGTCTGCACCGTTCTTTTCGAGAACAGGGAGCATAACCATACTGATTACGCGCTCTCCGACCTCCGTTCTGAATGCATCAACGAGTCGATATCCCACCGAGCCCTGCGATGCACGGGCATCCCAGCGCTCCACGAATTGTCGAACACGGGCCCGCTCGCTGTTGCCATCCACCACATCGGTATTGAGCGTCTGTAGCAACAATTCACGCCAGCGAGTTAGAAAAATGGCGCGGTCGTCCAGCTGCACCGATAACATGTCTTCGGGCGTAAATCGGTCAAGCGCAAACAACGCATCGCGGATCTGTTGTCCCCGTGCACCGAGCGCGTAGTCTCCGTTGGTAATGCTGTGCGGAAGTTCACCGTTGACCACCCGGGAATTTGCCGTCCAGATCCGGCCAGAATCGGGATTGATAATCCGCGGGTATTGGTTCGGCGGCAGCCAGCCGGACCAACCTTCGGCAATACTCCAGTCTATGGGAATCTGTGAATCGCCGGCACGACGTGCCGGAATTCTGCCGGCAATCGTCCAACCGATATTGCCCTCGGCGTCGCCAACGACAAAATTTTGTGGCGGCATGCCGATTGTGTTGGCTACCGCCAGTGCCTGAGCCACGTTCGTGACAGCTTCCAGGCGCAAGTGGTCAAGTGATACACCCTCAACGTGATGGGCGATCCAGCTGACGGCAAAACGGCGAGTGGGATCATCACTGGACTCGAGGATCGGTCCCCAGACGGTTTCGCTGATTTCAAGCGTCTCTGGTTGCTGGTCTTTTATCAATATGGTTTCGCTGATTTTCGCGATGGATTTTTGCCCGGCAGGCGTGACGTAGGTGCCGGGGCGGTCACCGTCAACAACAATGACAGCATCCGACCAGTCACCATTGCTGTTCGTATTGGCCCACGCGATGTGACCATTACTGCCTGCCACCAGTATTGGCGCTCCGGGCAGGGTCAAGCCAATGAGATCGATTTCCGATGCGCCGCTGACGCGCATCCGCGCGCGGTAAAATACATTCGGCACCGTGATGCCCAAATGCATGTCATTGGCGACGATGGCGCGACCATTCGCAGTTAGGCTACCCGCAACCGCCCAGTTGTTGCTGCCGGGTGCCGGCAAATCCCGCCAACGCTGCGCGGCGCTGGCTACGGCTGGCATACTTTGTGAATCGAGAGAATATTCGCGCGGACCGGGCATGCGCTGAGGCTGGTCAACTTCTCCGGTCAGCGGCGCGTCCCATTGCGTCCCGCGCGGGAATAGCCAGGAAAAAGCAGCTGCCGGCAAGGCACCGCGAGCCACGCCGCGACCGATATCGCGATAGGCAGTTTCGTCGTTGAGCTCAAAGAACATCGAATAGACGGCCAGCAGCGAGTCCGACATTTCCCATGGTCGCGGCTCGACGCCAAGCAGGTAATATTCAAACAGCTTTGCGTCGAGGCTTGCAAGACCTGCATTTACGCCTATTGCATAAGCGCTGAGAATCGCTTTGTCATGATCTGGCAGCTGCTCGAGAACACGGTCAGCCCGATATCGAAATCGGTGTAGTCGACTGCGCCGGTCGATGTCAAGCGTAGCGGCTCCTACGATCTCGGATAGTTCGCCGGCGGCTTTGCGACGCGTCAGATCCATTTGGAAGAATCGATCCTGGCCGTGTACAAAGCCGGTCGCATAGGCCAGGTCCGCACGGTTGCCAGCAACGATTGTCGGGACGCCGTTGCTGTCGCGCGAGATCGACACGTCGGCACGTAGGCCATTCACGGCAATTTCGCCATCAAGCTGAGGCAGGCTGTTGCGGAACACGGCATACCCGACCATCGACAAGAGCAGCGACAGTGCAAGAATAGCCAGGAAAGACCGGACCAGGATTTTCTTCATCGCATATCTCGCTACAAACCCATCAGTCGCTGGCGCTGACCTCGACAATCTGCATGGAGTTGGTACCACCGGCCACGCCGCTTAAGTCTCCTTTCGTGAAAATCACGCGATCACCCTCTTCGACGAGCTGATTGGACAGCAACGTTGAAAAGATATCTCTGAATAACAATTTCTGATCAGATCGCTCGATCTTGAATGACACCGGATAAACGCCGCGATAGAGCGTGACTCGCCGGCTCGTCGTATCGTGCGGCGTAAAAGCATAGATTGGGATGTCGGAGCGAATGCGCGACATCCACAGCGTGGTGGTACCAGACTCGGTCAGGGCGATAATTGCTTTAACCCTCAAATGATTGGCGGTGTACATCACTGCCATGGCGATGGCTTCATCGACCTCGTGAAACCGGTCATCCATTCGATGGGTAGTGCGGCCCCGCGACAGCGAATGCTTCTCAGCACCGATACAGACATCACTCATGGCCGAAATGACTGCAACAGGATACTTGCCAACTGCAGTTTCGGCGGACAGCATCACGGCATCGGTCCCGTCCATGACCGCATTTGCGACGTCGGAAACTTCTGCGCGAGTCGGAATCGGGTTATTAATCATGGACTCCATCATTTGCGTCGCCGTAATGACAACCTTGTTGTTGCGACGTGTGCGGCGAATGATGCTCTTCTGCATTCCCGTGAGCTCGGCGTAGCCCATCTCGACGCCGAGATCTCCTCGCGCAACCATGATGGCGTCAGACGCATCGATGATTTCTTTTATACAGTCAAGTGCTTCGGTTCTTTCAATTTTTGCGATTATCTTGCCGCTACCGCCTGCCTCTTCGAGTAACTTGCGTGCCTCATGGATATCTGCCGCACTGCGCACGAAAGATACTGCTAAATAGTCCATCCCCTGATCAGCGGCGAACTTGATGTCCGAGCGATCCTTGTCGGTCAGAGCCGGCGCGGACAGGCCGCCGCCTTCACGATTGATACCCTTGTGATCTGACAGTACGCCGCCGATGATAACGGTCGTATTAATGCGCGTACCGTCTACACTGTCCACTTTCAGCGTCATTTGTCCGTCATTGAGCAACAGGATGTCGTCCGTTTCAACATCGTCGTGCAGATTTTCGTAGGCGACGCCGACTCCCTCTTGATTTCCGGCGCATTCCGCAAGCGCCGCGTCGATAAAAAACGAATCGCCGGCATCCAGTTTCACGCTGCTGTTTTCGAAACAGCGAATGCGAATTTTCGGCCCTTGCAGATCGCCAATCACACCGATAAAGCGGCTGTTCTTCGTTGCAACCTGTCTGAGCAGGGACAGGCGTTCTTTTTGCTGTTCCTGATTGCCGTGCGAAAAATTGAAACGCGCCAGGTCGAGTCCGGCATCCATCATTTCGCCCAGCGTCTGCGGGTCATCCGTCGACGGCCCCAGGGTGGCAACGATCTTCGTTCTTTTTCTCATAGGCGCGATTATTGCACACGTCAAATAACGCTGCTGTAGCGAATCCGGCATGCTACGCGCGCTGAAAAGCGCTATGCTGAACCTCTTTGGCTGGCAGATTTCCGATCACTTGATTTGATGATAAACCGTCGCCGATTTATGCAAGCCCTCGCCGTCGCCAGCGCGACGCCAATCAAATCCGTGGCACAGCGGTCCGATGGTCTCCTGAAGCCGGACCCGGCTGAAGTCATCGATCTTCCCGAAGGCTGGAACTATTCGATAGTCTCCGAGACCGGAGAGGAGATGGACGATGGATTGCTGGTCCCCGGCGCCCAGGACGGCATGTCCGCTTTTGCGGGGGAAGATGGCAAAATTATTCTCGTTTGTAATCACGAAATCCGACCCTACCCGACCACGCTGAGTGCCTTCGGACCGGCGGCGGAGAGGCTGGGTGAAACGCGTTCGCGGCCGCTGTATGACTTCGGTGCAGACAAGACGCCCGGTCTTGGAGGTACAACGACCATCCACTATGACCCCGCGAGCCGCAGCAAGACACATATGCACATGAGCTTGCTGGGCACCGAAATCAATTGTGCGGGAGGTCCGACTCCGTGGCGCAGCTGGCTGAGCTGCGAGGAGTGTTTCTCTGATCCTGGCACGGCCTTCGAGCGCGGTCGTGTTGTACATCGCGAGAAGAAACACGGCTATATTTTTGAGGTTGCGGCAGATGATATGCAGGCGGCCAATCCTGAACCACTGACTCAAATGGGACGCTTCGAACATGAAGCAGCAGCGATTGATCCGGCAACCGGCCTTGTTTATCTCACAGAAGACCGCCATCGCAGCCTCCTCTATCGCTTCATTCCCAACGTACCGGGTCGATTACGCGAGGGCGGACGCCTGCAGGCCATGGGGATCAGGAAACAGCCCGGATTCGATACCCGCAACTGGAGCAATCCGAGAGGCATGCCGGTCGACCAGTGGTATGAGACTACCTGGGTCGATCTGGAGCAACCCGATGCGATAGAGAACGATCTGCGTTTCCAGGGCGCCGAAAAAGGCGCGGCGATGTTTTCGCGGGGCGAGGGAATCTGTTTTGCGGATGGCGAGATCATGCTCGCCGCAACCATTGGCGGGCCGGAAAGACTTGGCCAGATATTTAACTATGTTCCCAGTCCAGCCGAAGGCACGGACGAGGAAACCCTGAACCCGGGCAAAATTCGATTATTCGCCGAATCGACGTCTGACTCGATCCTTCGCCATGCCGACAACCTCACGATGAGTCCATGGGGCGACCTGATCGTTTGCGAAGACACTGCGGAACACTGCGGTCTTGTCGGCATACGCCCGGACGGCACTCAGTACGCGATCGCGGACAATGCCTATACCCCGTCAGAGCTCGCGGGGATCTGCTTTTCGCCTGACGGGAACGTGATGTTTGTCAATATCCAGTTGCGCGGAATGACCCTGGCGATTACCGGCCCCTGGTCGTCATTTAGCTAATTGAATCTGGCGGCAGCCGTCAATTTGAGTTTTTTGGCCCACTTCATTCGGATAGACCCTACGACAGAACTGCTATGTCCGCCTCAGCGGGAACCGCTCAAAGACTATTCAGCGGGCAGTAGCTCGCGATTCCAGAATCTCGACTGCCGGCAGCTTCTTGCCCTCGACGAACTCGAGAAAGGCACCGCCACCGGTGGAAATATACGAAATGTCTTCGGTGACTCCGTATTTGTCTATTGCCGCCAGCGTATCGCCCCCACCCGCAACCGAAAACGCGCCGCTACTCGCGATCGCATGAGCAACCGTTTCCGTGCCGGCGCCGAACTGATCGAACTCGAAAACGCCAACCGGTCCATTCCAGATAATGGTCCCGGCTTGTTGCAGAATCGCCGCGAAGCGTTCGGCCGTCTCCGGACCTATGTCCAGGATCAGTTCGTCATCGTCGACGTCGGCCACGTTACGAACCGATGCGGCCGCGTCTTTGGAAAATTCAGCGGCGACCACAACATCGGAAGGCACGGGGATCTCGGCCCGATCCTTATCGTTTGACGACAATGCTAACGCCGTATCCAGCATGTCAGGCTCATACAGAGACTGACCGACCGGATGGCCGGCCGCAGCAATAAAGGTATTTGCGATGCCGCCGCCGACAATGAGTTGGTCGACGATGCTCGCCAGCGCGTCGAGCACGGACAGCTTGGTGGAAACCTTCGAACCGCCAACAATTGCGACCATGGGGCGGGCAGGATTGTCCAGGGCTTTTGCGAGCGCCGCCAACTCGCCCGACAGTAGTGGTCCGGCGCAGGCAATCGGGGCAAATTTCGCGACACCGTAGGTGCTTGCCTGCGCTCGATGCGCCGTACCAAAGGCATCCATAACAAATACGTCACACAAAGACGCCATGCGTTTCGACAGTGCGTCATCACAGGCTTTTTCGCCAGGCAGAAAGCGCACGTTTTCGAGCAACACCACCTGCCCGGGCTCGACATGCACGCCGTCGATCCAGTCAGTAACGAGGGGCACGGACTGGTCGAGGAGCGCCGACAGCTGCTTCGCCACCGGCGCCAGCGAGTACTTTTCCTCGGGTTCGCCCTCAGTCGGGCGTCCCAGGTGCGACATCAGCATGATCGCCGCGCCCGCCTCCTGCGCTGCGCGAATCGTCGGGATCGCCGCACGAATTCGCGCGTCGCTGGTGACCTGACCGGCATCCACAGGCACGTTCAGGTCCTCACGAATCAGAACGCGTTTTCCAGCGAGATCGATCTCGCTCATGTTGAGCACAGTCATTCAGGTTTCGCCCAGAGCCTGCAAACCGTCAGGCGTTGTGCAGAGCGATTGCGGTGTCGAGCATGCGGTTCGAGAAGCCCCATTCGTTGTCGTACCACGAAATCACTTTCACTAGGTTGCCCTGCATGACCTTGGTCAGGCCGGCGTCGAATGTCGACGATGCCGGATCGTGATTGAAGTCAACCGAAACGAGTGGTTCGTCGTTATAGGCCAGGACACCCTTAAGTGCGCCGTCAGCGGCTTCCTTCATGATGCCATTAACCTCGTCGACGCTCGTGTCGCGAGCGGCGAGAAAAGTCAAATCGACGGCGGATACGTTGATTGTCGGCACGCGCATCGAAAACCCGTCCAGCTTGCCATTCAGTTCCGGCAGTACCAGGCCCACCGCGGCGGCTGCGCCGGTCTTGGTCGGAATCTGGGACATCGTCGCCGATCGGGCACGACGCAGGTCCTTGTGGTAGACGTCAGTAAGCACCTGATCATTCGTATACGCGTGAATCGTCGTCATGATGCCATGCTGCAAACCGATTTTTTCATGCAGCGGCTTAACGAGCGGCGCAAGACAGTTGGTTGTACAGGAAGCATTGGAAATTATCGTATCGCTGGACTTGAGCGTGTCGTGATTGACGCCATAGACCACCGTTGCGTCAATATCAGGGCCACCCGGAGCCGAAATAATTACTTTCTTGGCACCGGCTTCAAGGTGCTTGCCTGCGGTATCCCGCGTGCGGAAAAAGCCGGTGGATTCAAAGACAATGTCGACGCCAAGTTCGCCCCACGGCAGTTTGGCAGGATCTCGCTCCGCGAGAACGCGAATTCGGTCGCCATTGACGATCATGTAGTCGCCGTCGACATCAACAGTTCCGGGAAATCGTCCATGCGCCGTATCGCGTCGCGTCAGCAGCGCGTTGGTATAAGTGTCACCGAGATCATTAACGGCAACTATTTCGATTTCCGAACGCTTGTCGCCTTCATAGAGTGCACGCAATACATTGCGCCCGATACGCCCATAACCGTTAATACCGACCTTGATAGTCATTGTAATCTCCTGCTTCCTTTTCCGGCAGTCGCCGGACTATTCATCCCGCCAGGATCGCCCTGGCATTTTTCAGTATGTTGTCAACAGTGAAGCCGAAGTGCTCAAACAACACTTCGGCAGGCGCCGATGCGCCGAACCGGTCCAGGCCGACCACGCGTCCGCATGGGCCTGTGTATCGCCACCAGCCGTCCGTCACGCCCGCTTCAATCGCTATTCGCCTGCTAATGGCAGACGGCAGGACTGATTCGCGATAGGCATCACTTTGAGCGTCGAATGCATCGGTGCTTGGCATGGAAACCACGCGCACCTGCACGCCGTCTTCGGCCAGTTTGCTGGCGGCGTCGACTGCAAGCGTCACTTCCGAACCGGTCGCGATCAATATGATGTCGGCCTGACTGTCGCAATCCATGAGCACGTATCCACCGCGACCAATCGAATCAACCTGCGCCGACGTCCTGTGATGATGCTTGAGCCCCTGCCGGCTTAAAATCAGGCTTGTCGGGCCAGTCTTTCTTTCCAGCGCAGAGCGCCACGCGACCATCGTCTCGACCCCGTCGCAGGGTCGCCACACGCTCATGTTTGGCATGATGCGCAGGCTGGCCGTGTGCTCAACCGGCTGGTGAGTGGGCCCATCTTCGCCCAACCCGATCGAATCATGGGTAAATACGAAAATATTCTGCAGCTTCATTAAGGCTGCCATGCGCAGCGCATTTCTCGAGTAATCCGAAAATGTCAGAAACGTCCCCGAATAAGGGATTACGCCACCGTGCAATCCGAGTCCGTTGCCAGTTGCGGACATGCCGAATTCGCGCACGCCGAAATAGATGTAGTTGCCGCCGGCATTGCTGGCCGTAATCACGGTTGATCCGTCGTGTTTGGTCAGGTTCGATCCCGTCAGGTCAGCAGAACCGCCGATCATCTCGGGCAGCGCCGGCGCAAGCGCGTTTAAAGCGACCAGTGATGCCTTGCGCGTCGCCATGGTTGCAGCGGCCTCGTCAACGGCAGCGATAGCGCGATCTGCGGTTTCAGTCCAGTTTTCGGGCAGGTCGCCCCGCATGCGCCGCTGAAGTTCGGCGCTGAGTTCCGGATAGGCGGCCTGGTAGGCTGCATAATTCTCCTGCCAGGCCCGCTCCATCGCATTGCCTCGTTCAACGCCATTCCAGGCTTCAGCCACGTCGGCCGGTATCTCGAAAGGCGGAAAATTCCAGTCGAGTGCCTTCCTGGCAGCGGCGATCTCATCGTCACCCAGCGGCGCGCCGTGCGTGCCGGCAGTACCCTGCTTATTCGGGGCGCCAAAGCCAATCACCGTTTTGCAACAAATCAGCGATGGCCGATTCGTGTCCGCGGTGGCCTGTTCAATGGCGGCAGCAATCGCCGCGCTGTCGTGGCCATCGACATCGCGAATGACCTGCCAGCCGTAGGCCGAGAAACGCTGCGCTGTATCGTCGGTAAACCAGCCCTCAATGCCACCGTCGATGGAGATGCCATTTTCATCATAGATACAAATGAGCTTGCCGAGTTTAAGCGTTCCGGCCAGCGAGCAGGCCTCGTGTGAAATGCCTTCCATCAGGCAGCCGTCGCCGGTGAACACCCAGGTGCGATGATCGATAATATTGAATCCGTCGCGGTTGAACGTCGCAGCGAGATGCTTTTCCGCCAGCGCCATACCAACAGCATTGGCTATTCCCTGCCCCAACGGACCTGTCGTCGTCTCGATGGACAGCTCGACCTCGCGCTCCGGATGACCGGCGGTGCGGTATCCGAACTGGCGAAAATTCCTAATTTCGTCCAGTGACAGTGGATAGCCGGTGAGATGCAGCAGGCTGTAAAGCAACATCGACCCATGCCCGTTCGACAGGACGAAGCGATCCCTGTTCAGCCACTCTGGATTGCCCGGATTGTGCTGCAGGTAGTCATTCCACAGGACCTCCGCGATATCGGCCATGCCCATGGGGGCGCCGGGATGTCCCGAATTTGCGGCTTGCACGGCATCCATACTCAGGGCACGAATTGCGTTGGCGAGATGGCGCCGTCCGGCCTTGCTGTCGGCCGTTGCACTGGTGATTTCTGCTGACATTATGTAAGGGACCTTTGCGGTCTGCGTTTAGCGTTTGATTGAGAGAAAACACGGGGCAGGTGTCACCCCTGACGCCGCGCATTTTCCCTGTTTAAGTGGAGCGCCGCAAGCATTTGTGTGACGGGTTAACGTCTGTCACAAATGGATACAAAAACCGCGTGGTGTAGAGCGTGTGCATTACGGTACAATCCCGGCCTCTTAATGTCTTGAGAAGTCGACATCTCCATGAGTAATTCTTACCTGTTCACATCGGAATCAGTATCCGAGGGGCATCCTGACAAGATCTCCGACCAGATCTCGGATGCAGTTCTGGATGCCATTCTCGCCCAGGACACCAAAGCCAGGGTCGCTTGCGAAACCATGGTCAAGACCGGCATGGTCATCGTCGCTGGCGAGGTCACGACCAGCGCCTGGGTAGATATCGAAGAGCTGGCACGGAAAACCATCCTCGATATCGGCTATAGCGATTCGTATATGGGTTTCGACGGGGCTTCCTGTGCCGTTCTCAACGCGCTGGGTAAACAGTCGCCGGATATCGCCCAGGGTGTGGATCGCGATGATCCGGAAAGCCAGGGTGCAGGTGACCAGGGCCTGATGTTCGGTTACGCCACCAATGAGACCGAGGTGCTGATGCCGGCGCCGATTACCTATTCGCACCAGCTGGTCAAACGCCAGGCCGAGGTCCGCAAGACCGGAGTACTGCCGTGGCTACGCCCTGACGCGAAAAGCCAGGTAACGTTCAAGTACGAAGACGGCAAGCCGGTGGGTATCGACGCTGTCGTACTCTCGTCGCAGCACCATGCCGATGTGAAGATGTCGGATCTGCGCGAGGGGGTGATGGAGGAAATCATCAAACCAACGCTGCCGCAGGAATGGATCTCGAAAGATACGCAGTACCACATCAATCCTACTGGCCGGTTTGAAATCGGCGGTCCCATGGGCGATTGCGGCCTGACCGGTCGCAAGATTATTGTTGATACTTACGGTGGCGCAGCGCGCCATGGTGGAGGGGCATTTTCCGGCAAGGATCCTTCCAAGGTTGACCGTTCAGCAGCCTATGCGTGCCGCTATGTTGCCAAAAACATCGTCGCCGCCGCACTGGCGGAGCGCTGTGAAATCCAGGTTTCCTATGCCATCGGTGTGGCCGAACCCACGTCGATCAGCGTGCAAACCTTCGGCACGGGCAAGGTTGGCGAAGCGGAGCTCACCGCACTTGTTCGCGAGCATTTCGATCTGCGTCCTTACGGCATACTGAAAATGCTTGATTTGTTACGGCCGATTTACCAACCAACCGCAGCTTATGGTGCCTTCGGTCGCGAAGACTTGGACCTCAGCTGGGAAAACACAGACAAGGCTGATGCGCTGCGCGGATCCGTCGCAGCCTGAAAACGATTTATTCTTTAAGGAGAACAACATGAGCAACGAAGCCGTTGCCCTGGATACACCTGATTACAAAGTCGCCGACATTTCGCTGGCGGACTGGGGTCGTAAGGAAATTGCGATCGCGGAAACGGAAATGCCCGGCCTGATTGCGTTGCGTGAAGAGTATGGCGATGAAAAGCCCCTGGCTGGCGTGCGCCTGGTCGGCTGTCTGCACATGACAATCCAGACCGCCGTCCTCATTGAAACACTTGCAGACCTCGGCGCGGAAATACGCTGGTCCTCATGCAATATTTTCTCGACGCAAGACCATGCGGCAGCCGCCATAGCGGCCACCGGCGTACCGGTTTTCGCCTGGAAGGGTGAAACCGAAGACGAATACTGGTGGTGTGTCGAGCAGACCATAACCGGGCCAGATGGCTGGACCCCGAACATGATCCTGGACGATGGCGGCGACTTAACGCAGGTGATGCACGACAAGTATCCCGAATTGATGAAAGAGGTGAAGGGTCTCTCTGAAGAAACAACCACCGGCGTAAAACGACTTTACGACATGATGAAAGAGGGCAGCCTGCTTTGCCCGGCATTCAACGTAAATGACTCAGTGACGAAATCGAAATTCGACAACCTGTATGGCTGTCGGGAATCGCTGGTGGACGGCATCAAGCGAGCGACGGATGTCATGATCGCCGGCAAGATTGCTATCGTTTGCGGCTTCGGCGACGTTGGCAAGGGATCGGCACAATCGCTTCGCGGACTGGGCGCAACCGTCTGGATAACGGAAATCGATCCAATCAATGCCCTGCAGGCCGCGATGGAAGGCTACCGGGTGGTTAATTTTGACGAAGTCTGCGACCAGGCGGACATCGTTGTGACCGCCACCGGGAATTATCACGTAGTGTCCGGGCCGCAGATGGAGCGCATGAAAAATCAGGCCATACTCTGCAACATTGGACACTTCGACAACGAAATTGATGTCGCGTATTTACAGAAATTCGAATGGGAAAACATCAAGCCCCAGGTCGATCACATCATCTTCCCGGATGGCAAGCGCATCATATTGCTTGCAGAGGGCAGGCTCGTGAATCTCGGCTGCGGCACCGGCCATCCGAGTTTTGTAATGTCAAACTCATTCACCAACCAGGTGCTGGCGCAGATCGAGCTGTGGCAAAACGGCGACAAATACGGGCGTGAAGTCTACGTTTTGCCCAAACATCTTGACGAGAAAGTTGCGCGATTACATCTCGACCGCATCGGCGCGAAGATCACCGAGTTAACTGACGAACAGGCCGAGTACATTGGTGTCGACAAGATGGGTCCCTACAAGCCCGACCACTATCGTTACTGAATAGCTTGTTTTTGGCCGGCTGACCTGACAGGGCAGCCGGTCATTACCTGACGGGCAAGGAGACGAGAATATTCCAGTACTGTCCGACCCGATCAGGGTCTTGCATCTGACAGACCCGCATCTTTTTGCCGACCCGGACGGCAATCTGCGCGGCGCCAATACGCGTGAAACTCTTGCCGCGGTTCTCGATCAATATAATTCTTCCACCTGGCGCGCCGACCTGATTGTAATGACCGGCGATGTGGTCCAGGACGATTCGGCGGCCGCCTACCAGCGATTTCGCGATCTTCTCGGCCCGCTCGGGCTACCGGTGCACTGCGTACCTGGAAATCATGATGTTCGACCAGTGATGCAACAGACACTTGCGACCCCGCCGTTTTATTACTGCGCAGCCGAAGAAGTCGGAGAGTGGCTGATCATCGGCATTGATAGCTGTGTGGACAATGGTGCCGGTGGCCGGGTGGCCGATGCCGAACTGGACCGACTGAACCGGAAGATCGACGCCACGACGGCGCAGCACGTCGCAGTGTGCCTGCACCATCCACCAATGCCGATGCACAGCCGCTGGCTGGATCAGGTAGGACTGCAGAACGGCGAGGAATTTCTGCAACAGCTTTCATCGTCGGGCAAGGTACGAGTGGCGCTCTTCGGCCACGTTCACCAGGAATTTCTTGCGGAGCGTGACGGCGTAAAGATTATTGGTACGCCCTCGACCTGCCGACAGTTCAAGCCGGGAAGCGACGAATTTGCACTTGACGATATGCCCCCGGCGTATCGCGAGGTTGAACTGTTCGCGGATGGCAGCGTCTTAACCAAACTCAACTGGATATCGAGCAACGTATGAAGAATTTCTGGCGAGACATATTTGGCGGCGTTCTTTGCGGCGTTTTCGCCCTGGCGGGCCCGGTTGCAGTAGCTGACGACGAACAGCGACTCCCTATCTGGCAGATGGACGGCCAGCAAAACCAGATATTTCTGCTGGGCTCGATTCATTTGCTGCGCGAACAGGACCATCCGCTGCCGGGTGCAATCTATGCGGCCTACGAAGAAGCGGAGACGCTGATCATGGAACTCGACATGGACGATATTGATCCTGTCGCAACACAGGCGATGACGAACGAGCTTGGCCTTATTGAGAATGGCGGTACACTGACGGATTTATTGGGCCCTAAGGTTTACGCCGAAGCGGAGGCACTCGCTGCAACAGCTGAAATCCCGCTAAACCTTCTTGACCGGGCGGAACCGTGGTACGCGGCGATGAACGTCGAGATGATGTTGCTGATGCGCATGGGCTTTAATCCGGCCTTTGGTATCGAGTCGCACATAATGGAGCGCGCTGTCGCTGACAAAAAGGAGATCAGGGGATTCGAAACAATGCGTCAGCAGCTTGGATTTCTCGATGGTCTTTCGCAGGAAGCGCAGCAGGAGATGTTTCTGCAGGCGCTTGCCGAGGGACCGGAGATGCGCGACCTGATGGATTCGCTGATCCAAGCCTGGCGTATTGGTGACACGGCTTTCCTCGAAGAAAGCATGCTCCGGGACATGCAGGATTATCCCGAACTCAACCAGGTCATCGTTGTCAATCGCAACAAAGACTGGGTCGCGCAGATCGAGGAGTTACTGGACGACGAGGACGATTACCTGATTATCGTTGGTGCCCTGCATCTGATAGGGGAAGAAGGTGTCCCGAGACTGCTGCTTTCCCGCGGCCATAAGGTTTCGCAGCTGCACCAGACGGTCAACTGACACGCAGAGACCTGCCGCGGTTGTCAAATGACTTCAAATTTCAGTCATTTGGAAATCTTCTTTGCCCGCTCCACAGTCGGGACAGCGCCAGGATAACGGCACGTCATCCCAGCGAGTGCCCGGAGCGAGGCCTGCCTGGAGATCGCCCTCCTCCTCGCTGTAAATAAAGCCGCAAATTAAGCACATGTAAGTTTTCATGCGAATTACAGTGTGCACCAGCCGGCAACCGTGCACCAGAGGGTTTGTCAACTGGCCGCGAAACGGTAGCATGCAGACTTCGTAGCGCGAGGGTACGCATGAGTCACTTTCAGGACGCAAAACAATATATAGCAGGCGGCGTGAATTCACCCGTCAGAGCATTCGCCGGTGTCGGTGGCGAACCCGTATTCATGCGCAGCGCCAACGGCGCCTGGCTTGAGACCGAGGATGATCGGCGCCTGATTGATTACGTTGGTTCCTGGGGACCAATGATTCTTGGTCATAGCCACCCTGCCGTCCTGCAAGCCATTACCGAGACGGCGGCGCGCGGCCTCAGCTTTGGTGCGCCGTCTCTGGTTGAAACCCAACTGGCAAAGAAAGTGTGTGAACTGATGCCATCTATCGAACGGGTTCGCATGGTCAGCTCGGGCACGGAAGCAACCATGAGCGCCATTCGACTTGCGCGCGGTTTTACGGGTCGCGACAAGATTATCAAGTTTGAAGGGTGCTACCACGGGCACTCCGACTCACTTCTGATCAAAGCCGGATCCGGTGCACTGACATTGGGAGTGCCGAGTTCACCAGGCGTTCCACAAGGCCTCGCCGAACATACCATTACACTCGCCTTCAACGATATTGAAAGCATCGAGAAGGCGTTCAGTGAAATCGGTGACACCATCGCATGTGTAATCGTCGAGCCGATTGCAGGCAATATGAACATGGTTCCGCCGGTCGAGGGTTTTCTCGAATCGCTTCGCGATCACTGTAGTCGGTTCGGCGCAGTATTGATCCTAGACGAAGTCATGACGGGATTTCGCGTGGCGCGCGGTGGCGCACAAGCGATCTACGGCATCACGCCCGACCTGACGACGATTGGCAAGATCGTTGGCGGCGGACTTCCCGCCGCTGCCTTTGGCGGCCGGGCTGAAATCATGGCGAGCCTTGCGCCAGACGGTCCGGTCTACCAGGCCGGCACACTGTCCGGCAATCCGTTAGCGATGGCTGCGGGGCTGGCCACGCTGGAACTGCTGGCAAAGCCGGGCTTTTACGCGGCACTGTCTGAGCGGACCAGGCAACTGGCCGAAGGACTGGCTGCAATAGCACAAGAACTGGAGGTGCCGCTGTCGGTGGAATACGCAGGTGGCATGTTCGGCTTCGTATTTACGGACGACGGTCCGGTACGATCATTCGATCAGGTTGCCGCGGCGAATACCGAACGATTCAAACAGTTTTTCCATGGCATGCTGGCGCAAGGTGTCTACCTCGCGCCCTCCGCTTTTGAAGCGGGATTTGTTTCGGCTGCCCATGGTGAGGCTGAGATAGAGAAGACGCTGGATGCCGCCAGAGCAGTGCTGGCCGGGATAGCGCAGGAAACTTAAACTAACCACTTTTAACGGATTCCAGCACCTTACGCAGTTCCGCCAGTCGTTCGAGCGGCATTTCCGATTCCAGCAATTGCTGTTTTTGCTCGGGCGGAATGGGCAGAATTTCCGCGAAACGATTACTTACCCAGCCTGCGTCGTCGTAACGTCTCGGCAATGATTCATAAAGGCGGCCAAGATCATCGAGCACGCCAGCCAGGATTTCCGCGAGCGGTTTAAACACCTCGGGCAGTTCGGTGTCCGCCTCGGCCGGCAGCAGCTCTATCTCGCCCAGCAGCAGCCCGTCGGCCTGGCGATGGCTCGCGCTGATTCGAAATCGTTGCTGCCCCATGGCCGTTACGCCCAACAATCCATCACTGCCCTGATACCAATCGACGATTCGCGCCAGCGTGCCGACGTCACAGACGTCGGCCGGACCGGTCTCGCTCCCGTCGCGAATAAGGACCACGCCGAACGGGCCGTCCTCCTTCATGCATCGGCTGATCATATCGAGATAGCGCTGCTCGAAAATCCTCAAGGGCAGCGGCCCATCCGGAAAGAGCACTGTCCGCAGCGGGAAAAGTGGAATCTCCATACTCGGAGTGTAGACCCCCTAATGAAGAGAGTCAGGGTTTCCGGCGGCAGTGCGTTTCTTTTGTAGCGCCATCGTTAATTTCTGCCGGACTGCACCGAAACCGCCGTTGCTCATGAAGACCAGCTGGTCCCCGGCGAGCAGTTTGCCCTCCAGGTCGCCTACCAGGTCGTCATAATCGCCAAATTGTGCAATCCGCCCGCCCAGTGGCGCCAGGCTCGCATCGAATTGCCCGGCCAGGTCCGCCGGCCTGTACACGAATACAAGATCAGCGTCCTGCAGCGATTCTGCCAGCGCGTCTTGGTGAACACCCATCTTCATGGTATTGGAACGCGGCTCAAGCGCAACAACGATTCGCTGCGTGGGATAACGTTTTTTCAAACCGGCGATCGTGCTCCTGATAGCGGTCGGGTGATGCGCAAAATCGTCGTAAATTGCAATTTCCGAAACCGTTGCGGTTCTCTCCATACGCCGCTTCACACCGTCGAAGCGCGACAGAGCATCGACGGCACTTGGCAAGCTGACGCCAGCCGAATGTGCAGCTGCCACCGCGGCGACTGCGTTCTGCAGATTGTGGTGCCCGCCCATTTTCCATGGGGTCTCCGTAGTGCCCGCTGCCGGGTGCGATATCTCGATACGCCGCTCGCCCATATCCAGGAATCGGGCACGCCAGTCGGCGTCCTCGTTGGCACCGAAACGCTCGACTCCTGTCCAGCAACCCTGCTCTATAACCCTGGCGACGTTTGCATCGGCGCCATTTATCACGACGCGGCCGTTGCCCGGCACGGTTCGCATTAGCTGGTGAAACTGCCAGAGAATCGCATCGAGATCGTCAAAAATATCCGCGTGATCGAATTCGAGATTGTTAATCACGAGCGTTTGCGGTCGGTAGTGCACAAACTTGGCGCGCTTGTCGAAAAACGCCGTGTCGTATTCATCGGCCTCGACGACGAAAAACTCTGAATTGCCGAAGCGCGCGGAAGTCTCGAAATTTACCGGCATTCCTCCGATAAGAAATCCCGGTTCCAGCCCGGCATCCTGCAGAATCCACGCCAGCATGCTGGCCGTTGTGGTTTTTCCGTGTGTGCCGGCAATCGCTATGACATGGCGTTTGTGCAGAACGTGTTCCGCCAGCCACTGTGGACCGGAGCAATATGGAATACGACGATTCAGCACTGCCTCTACAACGGGGTTGCCCCGACTCAGCGCATTCCCGATGACGACATAGTCAGGCACGACCTCAAGTTGCGCGGGGTCATAACCTTCGACGATCTTGATACCGAGATTTGCAAGTTGCAAACTCATTGGCGGATAGACGTTGGCATCGCAACCCGTAACCTCATGTCCGGCCGCCCGTGCAAGTGCGGCGACGCCACCCATGAAGGTCCCGCAAATTCCTACTATGTGAATATGCATACTCTAGAGTTTCTTCGTATTCAAGTTTAAAGAATGATTGCTAAAGAGTCGTTTCCGAATTACGGGCTGACGAGTGATACGTAAACTATATTCTGCATGACAAAGATACTCATGGCGATCGCGATACCGACATACCAATGCTGTCCGATGGCCCGCGCAATAATATTGCCTTTTACCGGGATCGCCCATATTAGAATCAGCCACGCGATAGTCGCGGTCGTGCCGGCGTTAACAAACATGCCCATGGCAACGAACACCACCGATTGCAAAATCGTCAGGATTGAGCCGCATGCCATTATCGCCGCAATGGTCGGCACCATTCGGTTCGCAAAGCCGGTCGCTAAGAGAATAATCCAGTAGACAACATAGCTCAGCACAGCAACCAGAAAGGAAATTGCGAGATTGCCGTTGCCAGAATCGGGTGCCAGCGCCCCTGACAGGGCGAACGCCAGGATGAGCAGGGCGATAGCGTAGACGAGGACCAGCGTCGTTTGCGGCAGGTCTTCCGGACCCGCTTTCAGCAGCGTGATATCCAGGAATGTTTTGAGAAGATGTTGCAGTGTTCTGTCACAATACAGCCATGCGCAATCCACATCATCGCACGATAATATCCGCAACCGAAAGCTGCTCTACTCCTTTCAGTGACTGATTTCGATTTAGTTGACCTGGCCGACGATAGCAGTCTGGCAACGCTGGTTGCGGCTGAAGAACGCATTGGTGTCGATACCGAGTTCATGCGGGAGAAAACGTTTTTCGCTGAGCTGTGCCTGATCCAGGTCGCCGCGGGTAAGCAGATCGTATGTGCCGATCCGATACCGCTCGCTGAGGCCGCTGTAACGCAGAAAGATGTACTTTGGCAGGCGCTCACCAAGCCAACCTGGGTGTTGCACTCGGGCAGACAGGATATCGAAGTCGTCTACCAGACCAGCGGCAAGATGCCCTCTGCGCTGTTCGACACCCAGATTGCCGCAGCCATCCTGGGATTCAAACCGCAGATCGGATATGCAGGGCTGGTGAGTGAGCTGTTCGGCATCGAGCTTGCCAAATCTCACACCCGCGCCGACTGGTCCCGGCGCCCTCTCGCCGACTCGGTATTGAACTACGCGGCCGAAGACGTCAAATACCTGCTGCCAGCCTGCGATGAACTCACCGAGCGGCTGCAAAAACTTGGCAGGTATGAGTGGGTGATTGAGGACTCCACGGACCTGCTTGACATCGCACTGTATGAGCCGGCACCGGAGATCGCAATCGAACGCCTGAAAGGTGCACGCAACCTGCGCGGGCGGGAACGTGCCGCCGCCGTTGAGCTGGCAGGCTGGCGGGAACGCGAAGCACTTCGAACCAACAGGCCGCGGCAATGGATCATGCGCGATTCGGTGCTGCTGGATATTGCCGTCGCACAGCCGGTCACGCTGGGTGAGTTGGAAAACATCCGGGATTTGGCAGAGAGCACTATCCGGCGTGCCGGTAATAAACTGCTTGAAATTGTCGCAACCGCCACACACGACAAAAGTAACTACAAACCACCTGCACGCCCGGGAGAACGCGAGAAGGCGCTGCTTAAGAAGTTGCAGCAGAGAGTATCCGCAGCCGCAGAAGCACTGGGCATTGCAACAGAGATTGTTGCGCCAAAAAAAGAATTGTCAGCGGCAATACGGGGTGAGGAAAATTCGCGTGTGTTCCGGGGCTGGCGCCGGGAAATCGTTGGCGACGCACTAACGGAAGTTCTTAGTAGCGGCTAGGAATTCGCGCAGGCTGGCGCCTGACGACTGCAGCTCAGGCTATGCCAAGCACGCGGGTAAATCGACCGTAGACTTCGTCGATGGTCCCGTCAGCATCCACTGTCTCCAGCTTCCCGCGTTTGCGATAGTAGCTGACCACCGGTTCAGTCTGCGTGCGGTAGACCTCCAGGCGATTCTTGATCACTTCCTCATTGTCGTCTTCGCGCTGCACGAGTTCGCCGCCGGCATCCGTGCACGCATCGAGCTCCGCTTGCGAGGAGAAATAGACGTTTAGCAGTTTTCCGGTCAGAGAGCAGGTACGGCGACCTGTCAATCGCTTGATCAAAATCTCGAAGTCAACGTCCATGAGCACGGCGCAGTCCAGCGGCTTACCCATTTCATCCAGCAAATCACTGAGATCGAGCGCCTGTTGCTCGGTACGAGGAAAGCCGTCGAGAATGAAGCCGTCTTCAGTATCGGGCTCGCTCAGCCGCTCGCTGATAATGCCGAGCATAATGTCATCCGAGACAAGGTTGCCGGCATCCATGATTTTCTTCGCCTGCACCCCGAAGCGACTGCCCGCAGCCACGGCCGCCCGCAACATATCTCCAGTCGATATTTGCGGAATATTCTTTTCGGCCATCAGTTTCTTGGCCTGGGTGCCCTTTCCGGATCCGGGGGCTCCTAACAAGACGATACGCATCGAAAAACTCTCTTTCTGGTCCGACATTGGGTGGGACGCGTACGCTAGATGAATCGGCGATCAACGTCAATTCGCAGATTACGGAAAGGCATGATACGCCGCACATATTCCGCTATGCTTCGCAACGATTTCACACTGGCAGAAGGCACCGATATCCATGTCGAAAAAGAACGCGTTTTATGCACAGTCGGGCGGAGTAACCGCGGTAATCAATGCCACGGCGTGCGGCGTAATCGAAACCGCAAGAAAGCACAAGAATCGCATTGCCAATGTCTACGCAGGGCGGAACGGCATCATTGGCGCTCTGACGGAAAACATGACCAATACGAACCGCGAGTCGGCGCGGACGATAGCCGGTCTGAAACACACGCCCGGTGGGGCATTCGGTTCTGCACGTTATAAATTAAAAGGGCTTGAAGAGAACCGCGCGGAATACGAACGACTCGTCGAAGTATTCAAGGCACACAATATCGGCTACTTCTTTTACAACGGTGGCAACGATTCCATGGACACTGCGCACAAGGTCTCGCTCGTGTCCCGAAAAATGGGATACCCGGTTTCCTGCCTGGGCGTGCCCAAAACGGTGGACAACGATTTACCGATTACGGACAACTGCCCGGGATTCGGCTCCGTAGCGAAGTACGTCGCGGTATCGACGAAAGAAGCGGCGCTGGACGTGCTGTCGATGGCCGAAACTTCGACCAAGGTATTCGTGCTGGAAGTAATGGGCCGGCATGCCGGCTGGATTGCGGCCGCGGGTGGCCTGGCAGGTTCCGGTGCGAGTCACGAAGCGCCACATATAATCTTGTTTCCCGAAATTCCGTTCAAGAAGCGCGCCTTCCTGCAGCGCGTTAAGAAATGTGTGCAGGACTATGGATACTGCGTCATCGTGGTCAGTGAAGGCGCACAGTATGCAAACGGCAGGTTCCTGGCCGAAGCCGGGACGACGGATGCTTTCGGTCATGCTCAGCTGGGGGGCGTCGCGCCGGTCGTGGCCAACCTGGTGCGCGAGAATCTCGGTTTTAAATATCACTATGCGGTGGCCGACTACCTGCAGCGCTCCGCGCGACATATCGCGTCGGCGACCGACGTTAAGCAGGCCTATGCCGTCGGCAAGGCTGCGGTCAAAATGGCGCTCGCCGGAGAGACGGCGGTGATGCCGGTGATAAAGCGGGTGTCGGACAAACCCTACCGCTGGAAAATTGAAAAAGCACCGCTGGCCAGAATCGCCAATAAAGAGAAAAAGCTGCCACGACGCTACATCTCCAAAGATGGTTTTTCCATAACGTCAGCCGGTCGGCGCTACCTGGAACCGTTGATCCTTGGCGAGGATTATCCCCCATATATCAATGGTTTGCCGAACTACGTCACACTCAAGAACGTGCCTGTGTCGAAGAAGCTTAAGACTAATTTTGTGGTATGATGCGCGCGCTTTCGAGACCGGCCTGCGGACGAATAATCTATATAACCCTGCGGTCAGCAAGCAAAAAAAAGACAGATTTCACTCGGTGAGGGGACCCCGAACGTGTTCTACATCGCGAAGGTGCAGCCCATCGCACCTTGCAGCCCTGTGTGCCGCGTCCTCTCCCGCCGGACTACAATGACGGAGTAACAATCAGTATGTCAGTTGCAATTATCCTGGCCCTGTCCCTTTTCGGACTCGCTGTGGCCTTTTACTACTCGCGCTCGGTCAGCCGCGTTGCGGTCGATATGGGTGTCGAAGACGCCGACACGCGCGGCAAACTGGTCAAGATTCACGCGGCGATCGCCGAAGGAGCGATGGCGTTCCTCAAGGAGGAATATAAGTTCATGACCATTTTCATGGTCCTGTTCGCCATCGTCATCGCCCTCCTGATCGATGATCACCACACCACGAACGTCAATGAAGGCATCTACACAGCCGTCGCGTTCATTTTCGGCGCGGTCATCTCGATCGCCAGTGGCTACATTGGCATGAAGATCGCGACCGCGGGCAACGTTCGCACAACGGTTTCGGCCAACCAGTCGCTCTCCAGCGCGTTCAATCTCGCGCTGCACTCAGGCGCCGTCATGGGTTTCGCGCTGGTCAGCTTGGCCTCACTGGGCTTGCTGCTAATCTACCTCGGCCTCAAGTATGTAATGCCAGCTGATGTGCCACCGCACGTATTGATGGAAGTCATTGCAGGCTTCGGTCTCGGCGGTTCCGCTATTGCGCTGTTCGCGCGCGTGGGCGGCGGCATCTTTACGAAAGCAGCCGATGTTGGCGCCGACCTGGTTGGCAAGGTCGAGGCGGGAATTCCGGAAGACGATCCGCGTAACCCGGCCGTGATCGCTGACAACGTTGGCGACAACGTCGGTGACGTCGCGGGTATGGGCGCTGACCTCTTCGGCTCCTGTGCGGAGAGCACCTGCGCCGCTATGGTCATCAGCGCGATTGCCTTCGGCGGCAACGTCGATGCGCTGCTGTATCCAATCGCCATCTCGGCAATCGGCATTCCGGTCAGCCTGCTCACGATTCTGCTGATCCGCGTCAATACCGAAGCCCAGGTGGGCCCGGCGCTGAAACGCATGCTGATCATTTCGAGCGCGATTATGGCTGCCGTCATGTACTTCGTGACCGCCATGCTGGTGCCGGCCGAGTTCGCAATCGCCGGCGTCGAGTACACCTCGCTTGGCGTGTACCTGTGCTTCCTGACCGGACTGATCGCCGGCCTCGTCGTGGGCCTGCTCACCGAGTACTACACATCAGATGCCTACAGCCCCGTTCGTGAAGTGGCCGAGTCCTGCCAGACCGGTGCTGCGACCAACATCATTTTCGGACTGGCGCTCGGTTACAAGAGCGCCGTCGGTCCTTATCTCGCGATCGGCCTTGCCATCTACATTCCGTGGATGCTGGCCGGCATGTACGGTATAGCAATTGCCTCGCTCGGCATGCTGGGCACGCTGGTCATCGCGCTGACGATCGAC
>JAJFKP010000019.1 GCA_021773135.1 Woeseiaceae bacterium
GCTGCGCGCCTTGCCTGGCACCCGCTTAAACGCTCTCAGCACGACGCTCACCAGGCGCCATACGGCGTTGCGCACCGCCTCAAAATGCTCATGTATTTCATATACACTCCGCTTTTTCGGCGCTGCGCGCCTTACCTGGCACCCGCATGAACGCTCTCAGCACCTGGCATACCGGTCAGCCGTGCGCCGCCGCGAAATGCTCATGCATTGCCAGGTTGCTCCGTTTTCTCGACGCTGCGCAAATTAGTTGGGTGTCAGGATGCCCCGCCCGGGTGTCCACGGAACGCCGGCCCTATCCAGCGCTTCGAGCAATGCGCTGAATTCCAGGTCAACGAGACGGCTTAACTCGGTGCCGACTTGGTCGTATACATTCTGCGCGATGCTGAGCGATTCCCGCTGAGTCGCAGTGGGTCCGTGCGCATTGGCATGCGGATTATAGGCGGCATGACTCAGGCGGCCGGTCACTGGCACCGGTCGATTTACCGCGAATTCGCCACGCGCTTGATTTCCGGAAAGCCGATCGCGTTGTCCGATAATGTCTTTCTCGATCGAAAGAGCGCGGCTATAGAGACTCATGTCCGAGGTTGAGTTTTGCAACATCTCTTCGATCGCATCGAGCTGCGCCAGGACTTCGTCAATTGAACGCAGCGAGCCGTCGATTGCCCGGCGCATTTCATCCACCCGTCGCTGGAAAGCAATTCGTTCCTGTTGTGAGCTACCGGCCAGCGTCGGTTCGCGGATCGATTCGACCTCAAAAGTCTGCGCCTGTCCGAGGGCCGTAACAACACCGTCAATACGTTCATACATGGTAACTTTGTAAGTGCCAGGTGCCGCTAACACGCCCGCTCCGCTGTCATTCGGGTTGCGCTCTTCCTCAGGTACCCAGGGACTGACATCAGGATAGCGCAGGTCCCAGTTGACGCGCCGGAAGCCGGCGTCAGCTGGTGCCTCGATGTGCCGAATGACGTTGCCATCGATATCCGTCACCGTGAAAATAATCGCCGGAAGGTCTTCCAGTGCTTCGTCATTGAGACGGTCCCAATTCGGAAAAATCACGTTCTCATTCGCTTCGGCAAGATCCTTTTCCTGATCCTGTCTTTGCTCTTTCAGGCCCTTTCTCGCCTCGGCCAGGTAGTATGTGAAGACGGCTCCGAACGGCGGGTTTGGCGACACAAAGTAAGCATCGCCCTGGCTGTCCACGCAGCCTACCGCAGTACAGGAGTGCGGACGCTTGGGCACATACCAGTGTGCGCGACGGACTGGGAACATTACTGAGCCGGTCCGCAGCATGTCAGCGGTGACGCTGCGCAGTGGAGAATAGTCGTCAAGCACGTAGAAGCTCCGGCCGAAGGTTGCGCCGACCAGGTCATTTTCACGCGTCTGGATAGCAAGGTCACGAAACGCAATATTCGGTACACCACCGGCGAGCTTTGTCCAGCCGTCGCCTCCATCGATGGAAAAGAACACTCCGAATTCAGTGGCGACAAACAGTAGCTCAGGATTCACGTGATCCTGCACCAGCCGCCACAAAAGGTGCCGATCAGGCAGGTTCGAGACAATACTCCGCCAGCTGCGACCGCGGTTTTCACTCTTCAGCATGTACGGCGAAAAATCTCCTGACTTGTGATCGTCTACCACGACATAAACGCTGTCAGCATCGTGCAGGTCTGCTTTAATGTCGTTCACGAAAAAGTTGTCGGGTACACCGGGCAATGAATCAATCTCCCGCCAGTTTGCACCGCCGTCTTCGCTGACCTGGATTAGCCCGTCGTCGGTACCCGCATAAATCAGTCCGGCCTCGACAGGAGACTCTGATAAAGAGGTGATGGTGTTGTACTGAGACATGGCGGATACATCCCAGTTGGAATCAACACTCCAGCGCCGACCCATCAAAGGCTGTTGCAGGCGATTCTGATTGCGGGTCAGGTCAGTCGAAATTGACTGCCAGGAATCGCCACGGTCGTCACTGCGCCAGACACGAAAGCTTGCGAAGTAAAGCGTTTCGGGATTGTGTGGGCTGATCAGTATCGGTGCGTCCCAGTTGAATCGTTCTTCAACCTCATCTGCATTCGGTTGCGGCCTGACATAGACACTTTCGCCGGTCGCCCGGTCATAACGGGTCAGATTGCCCTCCTGCCAGTTTGCGTAAATAATATTTGGATTGGTTGGATCGGCCGCTGACTGGTGCCCGTCGGCGCCAAGCGTCAGGTACCAGTCAGAATTGCGGATGCCGACGTTATTGTCGGTGCGGTGAGGCCCGCCAAGACTGGAGTTGTCCTGTGTTCCGCCGTAGACATTATAAAACGGCAGGTCGTAATCTACGGCGACCTTGTAGAACTGCGAAATCGGCATATTGGCCATGTAGCGCCAGGTCGTGCCGCGGTCCAGGCTTTCGTATACACCGCCGTCATTGCCAACCAGCAGGTAGTCCGGGTCGCGGGGGTGAAACGCCAGTGCGTGATGATCTACGTGCTTGGTCTCGGACGTCATCGTTTCGAAATTCGTGCCGCCATCGTGAGTGACGTGCAGTCGCACATCCATCTGGTAAACCCGGTCGAACTGGTGTGGATCCGCGAAAATTTCCTGGTAGTAATGCGGGCCCGTGCCGCCAGACAGGTAGTCATTGCGCTTTTCCCAGGACTCACCGCCATCCTGCGATCGATAAAAGCCACCTTTGCGGTGCGCCAGCTCCACGGTCGCGTAGACAACGTCGGGCTGTTGTGGAGAAATAGCGAAACCGACTTTGCCCAGGTCCTCCTGCGGTAATCCTTCGGTTAGTTGACGCCAGGTTGCGCCGCCATCCGTGGATTTGTGAATGCCGGATCCGGGACCGCCATCCATCAGCACCGCAACATTTCTGAAGCGTTGCCAGGAGACCGCATAAATAACGTCAGGATTGCGCGGATCAAGGTGCACTTCGGAGACACCGGTATACTGATCATCAATGCTGTTGTTGCCGAGGCCGTCTCCGAGCAGCTTGGTCCAGTTTGCGCCACCGTCCGTTGATTTGAACAGTCCGCGTTCGCCACCACCTGACCACAGCGGCCCCTGTGCTGCGACGTATATGATATTCGAGTCGCGCGGATCGACGCGAATCATGCCAATGTGTTCCGAAGCCCTCAGCCCCATGTTTTCCCAAGTTGCGCCGCCGTTGCGACTGCGAAACACGCCTGATCCGTATGCCACATGCCGACCGCTAACGTTTTCGCCGGTGCCAACCCATATGGTGTCGGGATTGTTCGGGTCAAGCGTTATACAGCCAATTGAATAGGAGTCCTGATCATCGAAAATCGTAGCCCAGGTGGTCCCGCCGTTTTCGGTTTTCCAGATACCACCGCTGCCGACGCCAACGTACCAGGTGCTTGGGTCGTCCGGACTGATCGCTATATCCGATATTCGACCTGACATCATGGCGGGCCCGATGCTGCGCATTTCCAGACCTGAAAAGGTTGACTCGTTGAACCCGGGCTCAGCATCTTCGTCCGCGCCGATCGCCATCAACGGCATCAACATCAGTGACAAACCGACCTGTATCACACGTTTCATATATTCCCCCTGCGCGTTTCAGACACTTCATTGCAGGCAAAACTATAGCAAAAGATGGTTGAACCCAATTGACGCCCTAAACGACTGCGGCTAGGGTAAAACGATGAGGCGCATCACTACTGTTGAGGACTATATTGACAAGTCGGCGCAGTGGGGCGAGGAGCTTTCTCGGTTGCGCGAAATTTTGCAGCGAACCGCACTGACCGAAGAGGTAAAATGGGGCGCTCCCTGTTACACCTTTGATAACCAGAACATCGTAAGCCTTGGCGCGTTCAAGTCTTATTTCGGCCTCTGGTTTCACCAGGGCGCGTTGCTCGAAGATGAGAAAAAAGTCCTGATGAATGCGCAGGAAGGCAAGACCAGGGCCCTGCGTCAATGGCGCATGCATTCTTCGCAGGAAATAAAGCCCGCAATCATCAAACGCTATGTCAAAGAGGCTATTCAACTGGTCAAAAACGGCAAGCGTATCGGACCGGTGAGAAAAAAAGCCCTAAAAATACCTGACGAACTGCTTGCCGCATTCGAAACTGACAAGGCAACGGCCAGGAAGTTTGCTGAGCTCACGCCCGGAAAACAGCGGGAGTATGCCGATTACATCAGTGACGCAAAGCGAAGCGCGACCAAATTATCCCGCATCCGGAAAATCATACCGCTCATCAGGCGCGGCGTGGGCCTGAATGATAAATACAGATAGCGCCTGACAACTCAGTGGAGCGTAGCTGGCGAGTGTTAGCCGTTTCTGTAAATGTAGCTGTAACCGTTGATTGCAGGGACACCTCCCAGGTGGGCATAGAGCACTTTTGAGCCGGACGGAAAAAAGTCGTTCTGCACCAGGTCAATCATTCCCTGCATCGATTTTCCTTCATAAACGGGGTCGGTCATCATGCCTTCAAGGCGAGCGCATAGCCGGATTGCTGCATTCGTCTCAGCAGACGGCACCCCATAGGTCGGATACGCATAGTCCGTTTTCAAAACGACATCATCTGCGGTGAAATCCCTGTCCAGGCCAATGAGGCTGCCAGTGTTGCGAGCGATGTCAAGGACCTGCGCGTGGGTCTGTTCCGGCGTGCATGAGGCGTCAATTCCAATTACGTTGCGGGCCCGACCGTCCTTGGAAAACCCAACCAGCATGCCGGCGTGCGTGGAGCCGGTTACCGTACAGACGACGATATAATCGAACCTGAATCCCAGCGCTTCTTCCTGTGCGCGCACTTCTTCAGCGAAGCCTACGAAACCGAGTCCCCCGTATTTGTGGACCGATGCGCCGGCGGGAATTGGATAAGGAATGCCGCCTTTGTCTTTGACGTCTTCTAGGGCCCGTTCCCAGCTTTCACGAATGCCTATATCGAAACCCTCATCGACCAGCTCTATCTCGGCGCCCATTACCCGGGACATCAGGATGTTGCCAACGCGGTCATAGACCGCATCCTGGACGGGCACCCAGCTTTCCTGAACCAGCCGGCATTTCATACCGATTTTGGCCGCGACTGCCGCCACCTGTCGGGTGTGGTTGGACTGCACGCCGCCAATAGTTACCAGGGTGTCAGCCCCGGCTGCAATGGCATCCGGAACAATGTACTCAAGCTTGCGAATTTTGTTTCCGCCAAATGCCAGGCCTGAATTGCAGTCCTCACGTTTCGCATAGAGTTCGACTTTTCCGCCACAATGCTCTGAAAGCCGTGCAAGCTTTTCTATCGGTGTGGGGCCGAAGGTCAGCGGATAACGATCAAAATTTTGCAGCATATTCTTAACTCGCGAAAACTTCTTTAGCATCGAATACGGGGCCGTCGACGCAGACTCTTTTCATCGCGGGCCCCTGGTCGGTTTGCACAGAGACTCCGCAGCCAGCGCATCCGCCGACCGCACAAGCCATGAATTCCTCCAGCGACACCTGGCAGGGAACGCCAAACTCGTTCGCTAGATTCGCGACTGCTTCAAGCATCGGCGTCGGGCCACAGGAAAATACGCTTACCTCAGCCATTTCATCTTTTGACAGGGACCTAAGCCACACTCTCGAAAGGTCGGTTACAAACCCAGCGTGGCAACCCTTAAAGCCCTGCAAAGTCGCCAGACGCGTTGGAATACCCCAGTTCTCGATGAGCGGCATCGTTGAACTGGTCCGCGGCGATAACCACGGTGTCTCGATTGACGAAGGCGCTGTTTCGAACGGAAACGGAATCTCCGAACCCATTATCACCAGCGGTTGCCAGTGATCATCATTTTTGAGCTCTTCGGCCAGATAGATCATCGGCGGAATCCCGACGCCACCGCCTATCAGCAATGCCCGCGGTCTTTGTCTGTCCGGCGTGAAACCCCGACCGATCGGGCCAATAACACTGGCTTCGTCGCCGGGCTGTTTTCTGGATAACGCGCGCAGACCGTCACCGACAATCTTGAAGAGAATCTCGATCCAACCTTCACTGGCGTTGACTCGCATTATCGAAAGTGGACGCCGCATGGGTATCGCTGCATCGCACTGAATATGAATGAAACTCCCGGCCGTTGCACGTGACGCGCAGCGTGGGGAACTGAGGCGAATGACGAACTGTTCACCGGGGAAATCCGCGACGCTTACGATACGCGCGTCTTCAACGAATATGGTATCTCGATTGGCTTGATAGGATCCGGTCACTTGTGCAGATCTTCCAGGGATTTAACGACGGTGGAAAGTACTGCCATGCGAACTGCAACCCCGTTTCTCACCTGATCCCTGATGACAGAGCAAGGACTGTCTGCAAGACTTGATTCAATTTCGATACCCCGATTCATGGGCCCTGGATGCATGACAATTGCGTCCGGCGCTGCCAGTTGCATGCGTTTGTGGCTCACGCCGTAGGCAGAAAAGTACTCATCAACGCCTGGAACCCCGTCAAGGCTTCCGATTCTTTCGCGCTGTATCCTTAGTGCCATCACGACATCAGCACCCGCAATTCCCTCATCCAGATCCTCGGTTACGATCGCATCTTCTGGAAAAGCGTGAATGTCTGGAGCGAGTGCTTTTGGAGACACAAGTCGCAATGAACCCACGCCCATGGTTGCGAGCGCCTCTGACACAGATCGCGCTACGCGCGAATGTGCAATATCTCCAACAATCGCCACATGAAGATTTTCAATCTTGCCCTTTCGTTGGCGTATGGTCAGAAGATCAAGCAGTGCTTGAGTTGGATGCGAGACATGAGATTCTCCAGCGTTTAGCACGCTGACAAAATTGCTTACATGTCGCGCGATATGCGCAGGGACGCCCGCTTCGGCATCGCGAACCACGAATACGTCGACCTGCATAGCCTGTAGCGTGTAAATCATGTCCAGAATGCTTTCGCCCTTCTTGCGTGACGAAGTATTTACATCGAGATTCAAGACGTCGGCCCCGAGTCGTTTTGCTGAAAGATCAAACGACGCGCGCGTGCGTGTGCTCGGTTCAAAAAACAGGTTTGCCACCGTTCTGCCGCGGAGTGCCGTGGACCTGACCACGGCTTCTCCTTCGGCAATAACGAATTCCTGAGATCGGTCGAGCAATTCGACTATTTGTTCCCGCGCCAGACCGCGGATTGTTAGCAGGTGCTTTAGCTGACCGCTTGGCGTGAACTGCAATTGCGCATCATCAACCGTGTTATTTTTTTCTGATTCGGGCATGGCGCACGCATTCTACTCCGATTAATACTCTTTTTTCAGCCAGCGTTCTGCGATAAGCACAGCAGAAGCTGAATCAATCATATCCTTAGTGATGCGACCACGAATGCCAGCAGCCCGTTCGGATTTCAGCCGCTGTTCCGCTTCGAGCGAAGAATAGCGCTCGTCAACCGTTTCAACCAGGAGGTCATATCGTGCCAGGTTGTCAACAAAGTCCTTAACATCAACGGAGATATCGGCAGCTGAGCCATCAACGTTGATCGGCATACCAACGATCAGGCGATGTGGGCGCCAGTCAGTGATCAGTTTGGTTATCTGATGCCAGTCGGGGCCGGATTGATCGTTGACGAGGAACTTCAAGGGGCTCGCGGAAAACGTGACCTGCTGGCCCACTGCAACGCCAATCCGTCGCTTGCCAAAATCGAATGCAAGGATGGTTTCAGGCGTGTCCGGCATGCGATGACATCTTGCTGATATCGATGCCGATCGTTTTCGCGGCGACCGCCCAACGATCGCCAAAAGGTACGTCAAATAACACTTCCGGGCTGGCAGGCACGGTTAGCCAGGTGTTGCTGAGAATTTCATTTTCCAGCTGACCCGCATCCCAGCCGGCATAGCCAAGTGCGATCAATGACTGATCAGGTCCCGAGCCGGTTGCCATGGCGTCGATGATGTCGCGTGACAGGGTCAGCTGGATGTCAGGAGATACTCTTACCGTGCTTTCGAAACTGTCCACCGGGTTGTGTAAAACAAAGCCGCGTTCCGGCGCGACCGGTCCACCATTCAGGACCGGGTGATCCGCCAACGTGTCGTCCGTTTTGACAAGATCGAGTTGTTCGAAAAGTCCGCCGAGATTAATGGTTAGAGGACGGTTAATCACAATGCCCAGGGCGCCTTCTGAATTGTGTTCACAGATTAACGTAACCGTCGTGCTGAAATTCGGGTCCGCCATCCCCGGCATGGCGATCAACAGCTGGTTGCTTAAGGAGTCTTTCAGTTGCATGGCAGGATTATCGCACAGCCTGAATACCGGGTCTGACCGTCATTCAACATTAGCAGTTCCGTAGCGCCGAAACTTTTTCGGGCGGCTAATTTGCCCGCGCGGTTGCCTGCATGTTCGTACTGTTAAACTGCCATTTGTAGGCGAAGCGGAGTTGGTCATAGTCCAGTCGCACCGCCTCTGGGAACGGATCGAATGGTGCAGCACGACGCAGAATGCTAAGCGCAATCTGGTCAAGCGCTTTGGAACCCGATGAGCGTCGCACCAGGACTTCCTGCAACTGACCAGAAGCATTGATCGTAACTTCAAGGGTCGGACTCCCGGTCACGCCGTCGGTCAGCGCCTCCTCAGGGAAATATTTGATGCCAACCGTCTCGATCTTGGTTTTCCAGCGATTCAGGTAACCGGCAATGCTCGATTCCTTGGTATCTACACTGGTGACCAGTTCGCGTGGGTTCTCGTCACGAATAAAAGGATTGGGCGTATTGTCCTGTGGCAGCGGCATTGTGATCTCGATGCCGGCTTCGAGATTCGCGGCCGTGGATTCTCGCGTCGAAGGATTCTCGCGAGTGTCGTCAGAGACTTTGAGATCCTGTTCCGCGCGTGCACTCAGCAATTGATCAGAGAACTGTTCGACCGCCGCGAGCTGTTCGCGACTGTTGCCGTCGTCCGTGCCAATATTGTCGACAGGAACGATGCTTTCAGCACGGGCGCTCGGCCTCGATTGTTCCTGAGTGTTACCGGCACCCTGCTGGCTTGCCTGGGCGAGGTACTCCGCACGATCGGGCTCAAGCGCATTGGAATCCGGATCTGCCACGATCGTGACTTCCAGTGAAATCGCATCCGCAAACTCGTCGCCGAGGACGCTGTTGAAAGTAATGCCTATGATGAGGATGCCGTGCACCAGCGCGGCCAGAAATAGCATAGGCGGCAGCCGGTCCTGGACCGGTAGCCGTTTGAGTACCATATCGTCGGGCGATCCATGCTCGATGGAATCGGATGACGCGCTGATACCGGATTGATGCGCTTTTTCTGCCATTGCCCGTGCAGGCGTTTGCCCGAAAACCACTGGTAGCCTCATTCTCTCACAGGCCACCAATCAATTGTCCAGTTTAACGGTCTCCGGTGCCCCGGATTGAGACGCAGGTCACCCGCTGTAATTGCCGGATCCGCGGCAGCACGGCAGAATCACCATAATCTGCCAGAAACGGCCTATCTAGGCCAGTTTCGAATCGATAGCGTCAAACAGGGTCGCAGCGATATTCAGGTCAAAGGCGCGGTCCAGTTCGCGGATCCCGGTCGGGCTGGTGACGTTTATTTCTGTCAGAAAGTCGCCGATAACGTCAATGCCGGCAAACATCACACCCCGGTCTTTCAAAACCGGTCCAATCTCGTCACAGATCCAGCGATCGCGATCACTAAGCTCGCGCGCCTCACCCACCGCACCCATCACGAGGTTGCCGCGATTATCGTCGGCGGAGGGAATACGCGCCAGCGCATAGGGAATCGGTGCGCCATCTATGAGCAGGATCCGCTTGTCGCCAGCGCTGATTTCGGGAATGAACTCCTGTGCCATCGCAAATCGTGCACCGTTGTCCGTCAGTGTCTCGAATATCACGTTGGCATTATTGTCGCCGGCAGACACGACGAATATCGATTTGCCGCCCATGCCGTCGAGTGGTTTCACCACGATTTTCCGGTGCTCGGCCAGGAAATCTTTCATGTCCCGCATCGAGCGCGTGACCAGCGTCAATGGCGCACACTGGGGGAACCACGCGGTATAGGCTTTCTCATTCATATCACGCAAACTCTGCGGCCGATTGACGATCAATGCCCCTGCCTGTTCCGCTCTTTCCAGAATATAGCTGGTGTATATGTATTCCATATCAAAGGGTGGGTCTTTGCGCATCAGGATGACATCGAGATCGCCAAGTCGAATATCCTTCGTCGCGCCGAGCTCGAACCAGTCATGTTCGTCATCGCGCACGCTCAACAACCGGGAACGAGCGAGGGCGACACCGGCTAACATCCTCAAATCCGATTGCAGCATGTAGTGGATTTCAGCCTCTCGCCGGCTGGCTTCCAGCAGCATGGCCAGCGAACTGTCCTTGACGGGTTTTATCGAATCAATCGGGTCCATGACGACACCGACTTGTAGCTTGCTGGCGGACATATTGCTGATCCTGGACGGCCTGGCTGTAGAGGCCGGCTACTATACCGAATGTTGTCCGACCAGTGGACAGAAGCGCGCACATCGCAGTTTCACTTACTCATCAGTCGACAGCAGCGTCGCCAACAGCATGATTTGCCTGCGCGTGCGGCAATTTAACGGTGCGAAATTCGTTTGCGCGACGAGTCAGCCATTACTGGTCGGCCGGGCTTACCAAAGGATTGAATCCCGCGTGTAAATCCTGCCTACCAGGCCCGTCGTGGCGGCATTTTGGCCAATATGGTACAAGTCTTTTTGCTTGGCAGAGATTATGGAAACTTCTCCATGAATTGGGCCTGTTGAGCCTGGCGCTTATTCGGTGCGGACGCACCGAGGTAATAGTTTTTGGGGATGCCATCTCATTTTGTGATGGCAACTGGGCGAGGATATCCAGTGTCAAATAATGCTTCTCGAGGTCTTAACGGTCTCAAAATTCTGGTGGTTGACGACAGCAAGACGATCCGCCGGACGGCAGAAACGTTGTTGTCGAAAGAGGGCTGCCAGGTTTTTACGGCAATCGACGGCTTCGATGCATTGTCGAAGATCGCGGATCACCAGCCGGACCTGATTTTTGTGGACATCATGATGCCGCGCCTGGACGGCTATCAGACATGCTCGCTTATCAAGCACAACAAGGTCTTCAAGGAAACACCGGTCATCATGCTGTCGAGCAAAGATGGCCTTTTCGACCGCGCGCGTGGTCGCATCGTGGGTTCCGAGCAATATCTGACCAAACCCTTTACAAAAGACGAATTACTCGGCGCAATTTCCAACCAGGTTAGATGAGGGACTGAGGATGGCTGTAATCCTGATTATTGACGATTCTCCCACTGAGCTACATCTCTTCCAGGGAATGCTCGAGAAGGAAGGCTTCGAAACACTTGTCGCGGACAGCGGTGAGGAGGGCATACGTCAGGCGGGAGCAGCGCGACCTGATTGCATATTGATGGATGTGGTCATGCCGGGAATCAACGGCTTCCAGGCCACTCGGAAACTGACCCAGGACCCTCGAACGTCGGATATTCCGGTCATCATGATTACCACCAAGGACCAGGAAACCGACAAAATATGGGGTATGCGGCAGGGTGCGGTCGAATACATCGTTAAACCGGTTGGGCAGAAGGAACTGGTCGCGAAAATTAACTCGGTGATGGCTGACTAAATGAGCGCCGCGTCTGAACTGGCCGCACTGGTCGAGCGACCGTTTGAACTACTGCGGGAAATCGAGCGGCGCAGCCGTAGCGCAGTAGCCGGCAAGGGCAGCGGTGATATTCCCGATGAATGGGTAGGGATCGGTTTCCGTATCGGGCAGGAGCACTTTGTTGCACAACGCGATCAGGTGCGCGAGGTGTTGATGTTGCCTGACGCGATGACCCGGGTGCCAGGATCCAAACGGTGGCTGCTGGGTATCGCCAATCTGCGCGGCCACCTGCTGCCATTGGTCGACCTGAAAATGCACCTCGGAAGTGGTCGTACGTCTCACCGACGCATGACTCGCGTTATTTCCGTAAATCATCGCGAAATTCCGGCCGGCCTGGTGGTTGACGAAGTACAGGGATTCAGGCGCTTCATGGATAATGAGTTTACCGACACCTGGCCCCAGACGGCTGCGCGCTGTGATCGTTTCATCAGCGGCGCCTATCAGCGATCCAGCGACACCTGGCCGGTGTTCGATCTATACCAATTGCTCGAAAGCAATACTTTTTTACAGGCCGCCGCCGAATAGCGCGGTGCATATTGAAATTTGACCAAAACGTTGCGAAGCCATGGCTTTAAATACTGAAAACTCCTCTACATTCAAGATCCTGGCGACCCTGCTCGCTGTGCTGATTCTCGCTGCAGCCGCACTGCTCTATTTGGGAGTGACCACGGGCGCAGGTGAAAACGGTGCGTCCAGCATGATGGCCAGTCCTTATTTGCCCATCAGTATTTTACTGATTGCACTGCTGATCCTGGGTGGTCTTGCTGTTCTGCACGGCAAGGCGTCCGTTTTTGAGCAAAGCTCAAGGGAGCAAACAGAGCAAAACGAGCGCAACCAGCAGGCCATTCTTCGCTTGCTGGACGAACTGGGCAGCCTTGCAGACGGTGATCTTACGGTCGAGGCAACAGTGACGGAAGATATTACGGGAGCCATCGCCGACTCTATTAACTATGCAATCGAGAAGCTTCGCGAGCTGGTGGCGACTATTAATGAAACGGCGATTATGGTCGATTCTGCAGCGAAACAAACTGAGAACACGGCCGTCCACATGGCGCGCGCCGCAGACACGCAGACCAAGGAGATTGCCGCCGCTACGGAATCCATTGTGTCAATGGCAGGTTCCATTGAAGAAGTGTCCGGGAACGCCGAGAGATCTTCAGATGTAGCTAGACACTCGGTAGAGGTTGCACACAAAGGCGGCGATGCCGTGCGCAGAACGATCGACGGTATGAACGCTATTCGCGAGACCATCCAGGAGACGTCCAAACGAATCAAACGGCTGGGCGAAAGCTCACAGGAGATCGGTAACATCATTGAGCTTATTAACGATATTGCCGAACAGACCAACATACTGGCTCTGAATGCGTCGATACAGGCGTCCATGGCAGGTGAAGCCGGCAGGGGCTTTGCGGTCGTCGCCGACGAGGTGCAGCGACTCGCAGAACGTTCAACGAATGCGACGAAACAGATCGAGGTCCTGGTACGCACGATTCAAACCGACACCAACGAAGCGGTGGTTTCAATGGAGCGCAGCACAACAGATGTTGTCGGTGGTGCACTGCTGGCTGAAAACGCCGGTGCGGCACTGGACGAAATCGAGCAAGTCTCTAACCAGATTGCGAACCTCGTGCAGAACATTTCAGGATCGGCGCGGCAGCAGGCTGGTTCTGCTGCAGATGTGACAAGGCGAACAACCAAACTCAAAGAGATCAGCGATCAAACTGGCAAGGCAACGATTGCAACGGCCGCGTCGATTTCCAAGCTCTCGGAGCTCGCATCGCAACTTCGTCAAACTGTCGCAGGTTTCACGCTGCCCAGTTCTGCTCTGCAGGGTAGTGCGCTCGCAAAGGCGTCGATCAATTCTCCCGCGGCAGCACAGCAGGCACAGGAAAAAGCAGCGGGATAGACCCCGCCAGTCATACGACACGAAATGAGTAGCCAATCAGGCATCCACAGCGCGCCAGAGCTCGATAATACTGTCGAGTCGGCGGCGAACGTGCTCGCCGTTGTCAGTGAGGAGCTGATGGCCACGATTCACAACGCGCATCTTGCGTTGGAGGATTGTGTGGATGGCCGGGGCGGTTCCGCGGCACTGGTTCGCAGTGGCCAGCTGCTGCATCAACTCGGCGGCGCGCTCAAAATGACTGAGACCTACGGCGCCGCGCTGCTCACAGAAGAGATGGAAGCTGTGTGCACCTATTTGGCCACGTTACGTGCCGGCAAAGGCCGTGAGGATGGTCTCGATGCGTTGACTCGCGCAATGGTACAGCTCCCTATTTATATTGAGCGACTGCTCGGGGGCGGCCGCGATATCGCCCTCGTGTTGTTGCCGATGCTCAACGACCTGCGGGCCGCTCGCGGCCAGCCCCTGTTGTCAGAAGGCACATTGCTGCTGCTGAATCTTTCGCCGCAGAGCAAGCCGGCAACCCGCGGAGCGGGCGAGGCAAGCGGCGAAGATCCTGTGTTCATCGCTAAAAAGCTGCGGCCGAAGTTTCAGCTGGCCCTGCTTGGCTGGATTCAGGGCGGCAACAATGAACGGCATTTGCAGACATTGTCGGACGTTATTCAGGCACTGGAGAATTCGGCAAACCGCGATGACATGTTCCAGCTGTGGTGGGTGGTTGGCGGCGTTCTCGAGTCGCTGCGTAATGGCGGTCTTGAGACATCGGTCGCACTAAAACGGCTCCTGGGCCAGACCGACCGCCAGATGAAACTTATGATCGATAAGGGCGTGGAAGCCTTTGATTCGCATCCAGTAACGGATTTGCTGAATAACCTGTTGTATTACGTTGCACGCTCAAGCCATGCAGGTGAGCGCATTAGTGAAATCCGGGCTGCCTTCAACCTGTCAGAGCTGCTGCCTGGCGACGAACAGGTCGAACATGCGCGGGAAGCGCTATCTGCACCAAGCGTTAAACTCATGCAGACGGTTGCGGCAGCGATTAAGGAAGATCTCAGCCGGGTAAAAGACGTCCTGGATATTTTCGTCCGCACCGGTATGAACAACGCGGCTGAACTGGTGCCGCAACTTGATCTGTTGAAAAAAATCAGCGATACCCTGGGCGTTCTGGGCTTGGGCGAGCTCCGAGGCGATATTGATTCTGAAATAGATCGCCTGAAAGATGTCGTATCCAAGGGCGGCCCGGTTAACGAGAAAACCATAGTCGAAATCGCTTCGACCCTGTTGCGCGTTGAAGATCGACTCGATCAACAGCTGGTACGACTGATCGTCCCGACTGATGCCCCGATTGATGCGACTGATCAGCCCGACCTGCCGCCCGAGGAGGATGCCGACTATAAGCAGGTCGCTGAAGCAGTAATGCGCGAAAGCATTATCAATCTTGCCCGCATCAAGGAAACATTCAGCCAGAGCATGGACGAGAAAGGCAGTTCGCAGGGTCTTGATGCAGTGCCTGCGCTGATACGCGGCATCAAAGCCGGACTGATGATGCTGAACAAATCACGGGCGATGGAGATAGTAGATCGGGTAGGCACTCTGCTGACCTTGTCTTTGTCGGGCGATGGGCCCGGGCGGCTGACCCAGAAAGAAACAGATCGTCTCGCTGACGCGATTGTAAGCATCGAATACTACATGGAGACCGTTAAGGCCGGTCGCAGTGAGCCGTGGTACATGCTGGACAATGCCGAAGCCTGTCTGGCCGTACTGGGAGATCTCGAGACGAGGCTTGCTGCTGAACAAACAGCAGCTGTGTCCCAGGCGAAAGATGTGCCGGGCGAGGCCGCTCCAGCGGGTACGATGACAATAGAACGTCCCGATTTTGACGCGATCGCCGCAGAGCAGAAAATCCACACTCCACCGGCGGAGCAGCAGGCCACGACAGTTATGCCCCCGGCCCCGGTCGTTTCCGAATCTGCCGAACATCTCGATCCGGAGCTTCTCGAATTGTTTATCGAGGAAGCGAAAGAAGAAATCGCCACGATCAACCGGAATTTGCCGCAGTGGGCACAATCTCCGGACGATATGGAAACGCTGATAACCGTGCGTCGCTCGTTCCACACGCTCAAGGGTAGCGGAAGAATGGTCGGCGCTGAACGCATCGGTGAATACGCGTGGAGCATAGAGGGCCTCTTAAACAAACTGATCAACAAGACCCTGGTACGCATACCACCAATGGTTGACTTTATTCTGGCTGCCGCGAATGCATTGCCGGAACTGGTCGAACAACTTGAGGTCGGTAGCGAGCCGCAGACCGATATAAGTTTGCTGATGGCGCGTGCAAATGCGTTTAGCGAGGGTGACCCGAATGCTGCCATTCTGACTATTGCCGGTTCGGAACCGGCGGCAGCGCAGGAACCGGTCGCAGCCCTGGAAATGGACCCGGTTTTGCTGGATATCTTTTCCAAAGAAACCGCAGGCCATCTCAAGGTGATCTACGATTACCTCGAAGCCTGTAAAGGTCATGCGCCGCCGTTTCACGTGACCGACAAACTGCACAGGGCGTGTCACACGTTGCACGGCAGCGCAAATATGGCCAATGTCGAGCGCGGCGTTTCGGTGGCCGGCGCGCTGAATCGTTATGTCCGCCGGGTCTACGACTACAAGGTTGGCTTCGAACAGTCGGGTATCGAAGCATTGCATGCAGCTGCGAAAGCGCTCGAGTCGATCGTTGCTGATATCAATCAGCCAGAGCGAAACCGCTCTGATTTCACAGTTCTTATCGAACACCTGAGGAATCTCGCAAACGTTGTAGAACAGTCCGTGCCAAAAGAGGATTCAGGGATCGTTGAGGTGGTGGATCTCGACGAGCCCCCGGTCGAGGTTCCTGAGGAATCGACTTACGACGCAGAAATCGCTGCCATCTTTTCGGAGGAAGCGGCGGAACTGCTGGAGGAGGCGGATCAGGCGCTCGATGCATGGAAATCGGATCGCAATGACCGGGATCAGGTTGAAGCGCTCAAGCGCCACCTGCATACCCTTAAAGGCGGCGCTCGCATGGCGGGCATCTCGGCCATGGGTAACCTGAGCCACGAGATTGAGACGCTGCTGATCAACGTCGACGACGGTCGAATTCCGGCGCGACCGGAGATCGACGAACTTCTGCAGCAGAGTATTGATGAACTACACGGCATGCGGGATACCGTAATCGCCGGTAAACCGGTGACGGATTCGACTGACCTGGAACAGCGAATTCATGCGCTCAATGCCGGCGATATTTCGGCAGAATCGTTGACGTCGCCCGCAGCTGCCGAGACCGTGGCGGACGACGTAGAGAGCAGTGCGGCAGCTGAATTTACGATCAAGCCCGAAGACACCCTTAGCATGGTGATTACGGATACGCCCCCTGAGGCAGAGCCGGTCACTTCGCCCGACACCAGAACCACGCCAGACGACGTGCCGGACGACGCGCAGGACGATCAGCTCGAAGCGGTCGCGGCGCTGGAGGATGAACCCGCGCCGGCGCCGAAGGATGTGCCGGAACCTGCCGCAGTGCCGGACGAAGAGCCTGAAAGTGACGTAACGCCTGAAGAAGCGCCGGAAACCGGGGCAACGCCCACGGATGAACTGGATACCATTCAGTCGCCGCAAGACGAGCCGCAAGACGAGCCGCAAGACGAGCCGGGAGACGAGGCGGACGACGAGGCGGAAAGTGACGAGTCGCGCGACGAGGATGTCGCGGTGCCGCCTCCGGCGAGGCCCATGGAGCGTGTGGCCGAGGGGCGGGCAATGCCGACGGCGCAGCGTTCCGGCGATGCCCGCCAGGAATTCGCGAGGATCGATGCTGAACTGCTTGAAGATCTACTGAATGCGGCCGGTGAAATCAGTATTTATCACTCGCGGCTCAGCCAGCAAATCAAATCCATCGAATTTCATGTCGAGGAAATGGAACAGACAGTTTCGCGACTGCGTGGACAATTACGCAAACTCGAGATGGAAACTGAAGCGCAAATCATGCACGGACACCAGGACACGCTGGTATCGCAAGACTTCGACCCGTTGGAGTTGGACCGGTATTCAAATATTCAGCAGTTGTCACGCGCGCTCGCTGAATCGGCCAGCGATATGAACAGCCTCAAGGAGCTTCTACAGACTCTGACTGCTGAGGCCGAGACATTGCTGGTGCAACAGTCGCGGGTAACCGCGGAATTGCAGGACGGGTTGATGCGCACGCGCATGGTTCCATTCCAGCAGTATGTGCCGCGATTGACGCGCCTGGTTCGGCAGGCGGCATCCGAGGCGGGCAAAAAGGCTGAACTCGCTGTAGAGGGTGCTTCCGGAGAGCTCGATAGACAGGTCCTGGAAAAAATGCTGCCGCCATTCGAGCACATGATGCGCAATGCCATCGTGCATGGCATTGAGTCTCCGAGCGACCGGTTGGCCGCGGGCAAGCCAGCAGGTGGTCGGATCACGATTCGCCTACAGCGCGAAGGCGCCGAGATGGTTATCGACGTCGCTGACGACGGAGCAGGACTTAATGTCGAATCAATTCGGCGCGCCGCTTTTGAGAAAGGATTGTTGCAGCGTGACAGCAAAGTAACAGACGAGGGCATTATGCAGCTAATCCTGACGCCGGGATTCAGTACTGCCGAAAAAGTTACGCAAAGTGCCGGGCGAGGCGTCGGTATGGATGTTGTCGCCAATGAAATCAAGCAGCTCGGTGGTTCGCTGCAGATATCGTCAGTCACCGGGCAGGGAACAAACTTCACCATTCGCCTGCCTTTCACGCTTGCCATTACACAGGCGCTGATTGTCAGAACCGGCACCGAGATCTATGCGCTGCCATTGCCCACGGTGGAGGGTGTTGTGCGGGTGTCCCGGTCAGAGCTTGAAAACCTCCTCAGCCAGAGCGAGCCAAGTTACGAATATGGCGAGCAGGTGTATAGATTTCGCCATCTCGGCATGTACCTCGGCGGGCAGTCGGCCCAGCTGCCTGAAGACGATGCATTCGTCCCAATTATTCTCGTCCGGGCAGGAGACCATTCCGCCGCACTTCTGACCGACGAGATGGTTGCCAGCCAGGAGATCGTCGTCAAGTCCATCGGGCCTCAGCTCGCGAGCATTCGCGGCATATCGGGTGCGACGATCCTGGGCGACGGTAGCATTGTTCTTATTCTTGACATTAATGCGCTGGTTCGCGCCGGTGCGCCAGTGGTTGAGCTCAAGAATGCTGCCCCGACACCGGTAGACGAAAGGCCGCTGGCGTTAGTCGTCGATGACTCAATCACAGTGCGACGGGTCATGGAGAAGTTTCTGGAACGCAACGGCATACGAGTGATAACGGCGAAAGACGGTCTCGATGCAATTCGCGTTCTGCAGGATGCCAAGCCGAATATTATTCTGCTCGATATTGAAATGCCGAACATGGATGGTTACGAATTTGCGACCCACGTGAGAAATGATGATCGTGTCGCCGATGTGCCGATCATCATGATCACCTCCAGGGTTGGCGATAAGCATCGTGCTCGCGCAATTGAAATCGGCGTCAATGACTATCTTGGCAAGCCGTACCAGGACTCCCAGTTGCTGGAGTCAATTCGCCGCCTGCTTGATGAACAGGGAGTTTTACTCCAGTGAGTGCCGATGAAGAACTGTATAGCTTGCTCGTACCGTTGGTGGACGAGCGCCTTATCGTGCCACGAGCCTGCGTTGCGGAAGTCGTGCGCTACACGCCGCCTGTGCAGCAGGATGGTAACCAGAACTGGATGCTCGGCAGCATCAGCTGGAATGGGCGCGATCTGCCGGTCGTTGCCTTTGAAGGAGCGATTGGCAAGGATGTGCCAGCGCCCACAGGCAGAACCCGGGTGGTTGTGTTTTATTCCAGTACTGGCGGTGTTCGGTCGGGGTTTTTCGGTGTGCTCACGCAGGGTTTTCCGCAGCTCGTTCGTGTGAACGAAGAAGTTTTGCAGCTTGAAGCCACGGAAGGATGGCCGGATGATGCGCCGATATTGTGTCGCGTAAAAATGATCAACGAATTCCCTCTGATTCCTAACCTTGAAATGCTTGAAGAAATGATTGCCGGAGAATCGGCGCAGGCCTAGCGAGTCTCAGTCGGAGTTTCGCCCGGTCGCCAGATCGCCGAATTGAACCTGCAGCCCCGCGGCGATTGCAATCGCCGCGGTCTCAGTGCGCAAAACGCGCGGCCCGATGCTGATGGGAAAAAAGTGAGTTGCGTCCGCCAGGTCATACTCTTCATCGCTGAATCCACCTTCGGGACCAATTAATACGGCTACGGATTCAACATCGCCTTGCAGCGATCGCAGTGAATTGGCAGCGCCGGGTTTGAGAATCAGGCGTCGCTCGTCACCAGTTCTGGAATTCTCGCCGAGCCAGTTTCGGAGGCGCACTGGTTCGTATACAACCGGCGGCAAATTACGTCCACATTGCTCGCACGCACTTGTGCAAATGCCGCGCCAATGCTGCAGCCGTTTCGCAGCCCGCTGTTTCTCCAGCTTGATTACCGAATACTCAGTGATTATCGGCGTTATGGCCGCAATACCCAGTTCGGTTGCTTTTTGCATTACAAGGTCCATGCGGTCTCCACGGGAGATGCCCTGCAACAGGTGGATCTTCAATCCGGATTCAACATCGCGATTAACATGTTCGTCGATGGAAACGAAAACAGAATTCCTGGAAAACGAAAGAATCGTGGCGCGGTATTCGCCACCAAGACCGTTAAACAAGGCCAGTGTGTCGTCCGGGCGGAGTCGCAACACGCGACTGATATATCGAGCGCGATCTGCACCAATCTCCGTTCTGGCGCCAATGTGTAGCGGTTCGTCAATATACAGGCGGGCTCGCGACATGGGAGATCTTCTACAGTATTTGAATTGTTGCTACCGACAGCGGCGTTGACATTAAGCCCCGTTACGTTTGACCATGTCAAAGCGTTCCTTCTGCAGCGGATCAATTGATTGAATTCACCAGTTCCTTCCAGGTTTACCGTAAGTCCCGGAGCCGGGCTGCTGCGTCCCGCGACACAGTGCCCATCGCCGAACCAGGATGAACGTCCCGAACTGGCGCAACCTGAATTGGTCATTCTGCATGGCATTAGTCTGCCGCCCGGCAAGTATGGGGGACCGCACATCGAAGCTTTTTTTACAAACCAGCTCGACTGTTCTGCACATCCCTATTTCAAGCAAATCGAAGGACTGAAGGTCTCGGCACATCTCCTGATCCGACGGGACGGAGAGGTAATCCAGTTCGTTCCGTTCGAACGGCGTGCATGGCATGCCGGTGATTCCCGATTCAGGGGTCGATCATGTTGCAATGATTGTTCGATTGGAATCGAGTTAGAAGGCGTCGATGATGCGGCGTATTCCGACGCGCAGTACCAGCAACTGGTCATGGTCATTGAGGCGATAATGAACGCCTATCCAGCAATTACCATTCGTTCAATCGCCGGGCATTGCGACGTTGCACCGGGTCGAAAAACAGACCCTGGTCCTGCTTTCGACTGGCTACGATTGTATGATGGCATCAACGAACATGCCCGCGAACGTGACCGCCAATGAAACTGCTTGCTCTATTGATAGGATTGCTTGTTGAACGATTGGCTACGCAACTTTTTCACCTGCGCAGGCAGCGTTGGCTGGACAGGGCTATCGACGCAGGCTTCAGAATCGGCAGTAAATTTTCGAACTGGCCTGCCTTGATACCGGTTAGCGTGCTCGGCCTGCTCCTTGTTTTGCCGGTTTTCCTGATACGTTTCGGGTTGGGCGACATGTGGTACGGCGTTCCTTATGTCGCGCTTGCAATCATCGTCTTATTTTTCTCACTGGGACCAAAAGACATCGGTGAGGATGTAACTGAGTATTGCCACGCGATCGAGCGTGATGATGCAGAGCGAATCATAGAAACTGCGAGGTCACTTACAGAAAAAGACGTGCCCGATGATCCGGAGAAACGGACGCAGCTGGTTGAAGAATCTGTCTGTATTCAGGCCAACAACCGACTATTCGCGGTCGTATTCTGGTTCATATTGCTGGGTCCGGTCGGTGCCTGGGCGTACCGGGTAACTGATCTCATCAGGCGGCGGGCCGTTTTCAGGGCCTTGCGGGCAGCAGAAACAGGCACAGACCCGGTCGTCGAAGCCGCAGAGCTGCTACATGCCCTGGTGGCGTGGATTCCGGCAAGACTGACCGCGATCGGCTATGCGATGGCTGGCGCGTTCGACGGTGCGCTTGCTGCCTGGCGCAGAGTGCAAAGTGCCGATCGACTGCCTTTGCGTGAGCAGAGTGAGCGGCTTCTTGCGCAAGTTGGCGTAGGCGCCCTGGCCTTGCACCGTCGGGAGGACGAGAGCCTCGCCGAGAGAGCGGTGCGTGGTGCCAAAGCGGCAAACGGAATTGTAGTGCGCCTGTTCATCATCTGGGCCGTAGTCGTTGGTGCGATGACACTTTACGGTCTGTCACTGTGATGCCAGGCTCAGGATTCTGTCCTGCATCTTTTGTCGAGTGGGCAGCGGCTAATTCAACATCAAGCCCGGTTTGCCTGGGGCGCTACGATGGCTGACCTGCATATGCCCACGTTGCGCAAAGCCACTGCAAGCGACCGGTCTGCAATCATTGGGCTCCTGGTAGCCGAGTCGTTGCCGGTCGCTGACCTCGATGAGCAGAAAATATCCAATTTTCTTGTCGCTGAGGATGGCGCGGACCTGCTTGGGCTGATAGGTGTTGAGCTCTATGGCACGGTCGGGCTGCTACGTTCTCTGGTCATCGCCAGCAATGCGCGCAGATCGGGGCTGGGCAGCAAGCTCGTCGGCGCTCTGGAATCTGCCGCAGATACAGCCGGCGTCACTGAGCTTTGGCTGCTAACGACTGACGCGCAGCAGTATTTCGAACGCCTTGGTTACAGGATCATTGCACGCGAAGAAGCACCTGCGAGCGTTCGGTCAACCGGAGAATTTTCCAGCCTGTGTCCCGAATCAGCCTGTTTGATGATGAAACGACTCTGCTGATTTGCGGGATACCCAAGCGCCAGAATATTTCGCAAGCAAAACGTGCAGGTCAGCCGCGCTCCCGATTCCAGATGACCTCACGTCCGGACTCAGCACGCGCCAGGACCCGCGCGACGACAAACAATAGATCGGAAAGGCGATTGAGGTAACGTAATGCTTCCGGGCGCGCTGCATCTTGCTGCCGGAGACTGCTGACGCGTCGTTCCGCCCGTCTAACGATCGTTCGCGCCAGGTGACAGGCAGCGGTTGCCTGACCCCCCCCGGGTAGAATGAAGTCCTTGAGCGGCGGCAGGTCAGCATTGAACTGATCGAGCTGCTGTTCGAGTCGCGTTACGAAACTGTCTTCAATGGCGGCATAGCCAGGAATAGAAAGTTCGCCTCCCAGTTCAAATAGATCGTGTTGCACTTCCGTCAGGCAATCGCGGATCGAATCCGGAACTGAGTCGCAGGCCAGGACTACGCCAATGGCGCTGTTTGCCTCGTCAACTGTGCCATAGGACTCGACTCGCAAACTGTCTTTGGCAACCCGACTTCCATCGCCCAGACCGGTCGTACCATCGTCGCCTGTCTTCGTATAAATCTTACTTAGGCGATTGCCCATGAGTCTTCCCATCTCCAAAAGAGCGCTAGCATGCAAGATGCGTCGTCATGAGTCGAGTTCTTCGTGGTCGTCACTTGTTTATACCCACGTCTCCAGCCATAGTGACGACTTTCACGAACAGCAAAAGTTGACATGCCCGACCAAGAACCATCAGCGGAACTAACCGTTGCGCTGCGCGCAGCCTCCGTCGCTGGCGAAATCAGCAAGAGCTACTTTCACGGCGAGTTTTCTGTCGACATCAAGAAAGATTTGACGCCGGTAACTCAGGCCGACGTGGAGTGCGAACAAGCTATACGCGACATTATCCTGGATGCGTTTCCGGACCATGGTTTTTACGGCGAGGAAACCGGCACGACGCAGGCCGATTCCGAAAACCTGTGGCTCGTCGATCCCATCGATGGCACCAAGGCTTTCGTCCGTGGGTACCCGTTTTTCTCCACCCAGATCGCCTTGATGCGGCGTGGCGACATCGTGTTGGGAGTGTCGAGTGGAACAATGTTTGGAGAATTGGCGTGGGCTGAGGCCGGGCGCGGGGCGTGGCTTAATGATCAATCGCTGCATGTCAGCGCCATTGATGATCCGGACAGGGCGGCCATATCAACAGGCAATCTCAAGTCTCTGGCCGCTAGCGCCGGATGGGAACAACTTGGGAAAGTCGTTGCCCGGTCGGATCGAATACGAGGTTACGGAGATTTCTATCACTACCATCTGCTGGCGGCTGGCAAAATCGAGGCGGTGATTGAGTCAGATGTAAACATACTGGATATTGCGGCGCTGTCTGTGCTGGTCAAAGAAGCCGGTGGAACGTTTACTGACTTAAACGGCAAGCCGGCCGGGCTCGAAACACGGTCCGTACTGGCAGCAAATCCCGACCTGCATTCGAGGCTGCTTAAGAATCTGAGAGGCTTCGTCCGTTAATGGAGTTGGACATTCATCAGGTCGCCGCATTTACACGTGAGCAATTTGGCGGTAATCCTGCAGCTGTTGTGCCACTGAACAGCTGGCTCGATGCCACCGTTATGCAAAAAATAGCTGCTGAAAATAACCTGTCGGAGACGGCGTTCTTCGTGCCTGCTGGTGCCAGCGAATGGCAAATTCGATGGTTTACACCGACCGTTGAGGTGCCCTTGTGCGGTCATGCGACGCTGGCAAGCGCGGCGGTCATTCGTTCGAAACTCGGGCACACCGACTGGCCAATCCGGCTGCAGTCCGCCAGTGGCACGCTGCTGGTCGATATCCAGTCGGACGCGTTCGTTCTTGACCTGCCAGCGAACCAGCCCACGCCGACCGGGCTGCCTGACGGGATGCGAGAGGCGCTTGGCGCAACGATATCCGAAGCAATGATTGCGCGGGATCTGTATCTCGTCATTCTGGAAGACGAGGCAACTGTTGCAAACCTGGATCCGGATTTTTCAGCGCTGCAGAAAATGATCGAACATGGCGTGATCGTGTCCGCGCCTGGCGATAAGGTGGACTTCGTCTCGCGATTTTTCGCGCCGGCGATCGGTATTAACGAAGATCCCGTGACCGGGGCGGCACACTGCGTATTAACACCTTATTGGTCACGCCGACTGGACAAGCGTCGCCTGGTAGCACAGCAGATTTCCAGCCGTGTCGGAGATCTGCAGTGCGAATATCTCGGCCAGCGGGTCAAATTGACCGGCAATGCTGTGTTCTATCTTTCAGGCCGAATATCAATCTAGCAGATTCGGGTCCATCGTCATTTCGTCAGCCCGATTTCAGCGGCCGTCAGTGATCCGATGACGACGGCATCGAGGCTCGCCGGCGTCTTTGCATCGTCGGCAGCCAAAGGTATGCGGCCGCCCATTACTTCGGCAAAACGCTGCGGGTAACGCGGGGTTCGGTCCGGTTCTGCATACCCCAAAGGAAATTCCGGATTCCCGGTGCCTGGGTCGTATTTGTCTGTCGCGCCGAGCGTATGCAGGAACTCATGCGCAATAATGACGTTATTGACACCGGCATTACGCCGGCCAGCTCGCGCATTGACAACGCCAACCATGCCTTTCTGCAACCCGACTGAATTCTCAAGAACAAATAGGTCGTCTGGCGCGTGGTAGCGGACAAATATCCGCACATCCGGCCTGGGACTATCCTGCGGTCCGGCAACGCTTCCTGCCCACCAGCGCATTTTCAGGCTCCAGAACATGATGCTAAAGACACTATGTTGGTCCCCAACGGCGGGCGGTTGCTCGCGAATTTCCTTGCCTAGTTCCATGCGTACCGGTCGGGAAAGGGAGTGCCCGTACTTTCCGATTTCGCGCGCGACAAACGCTTCGATCGATGCGAAATCGTCAGCTCGCAAGGACGTAATATAGTTGCTGCTGCTGGTGCTGCCGTCCGCGTTAATCGGATAAATCTTAACCCACAGACTATCGTTCCAGTTCGTGCTGCGCGCCTGGGCCAGCCAGGTGCTAAGTGAAACGAAAAACAGGACCAGCAGCAAGACTGCGATACGGATGGCTTTGAACATGATTGATCAATCCGCGCCCGACAACGAAAAACAATGATCAATTAAGCCCGCTTAGGTCGGGCTACAACAGTGTATCGGTCTCAATTTGGTAAAATGCGGGGCTGGTCAAAAGGTGACGATGCGCCTCAACTGCTTAACGCGGTTTTCGGAAACGCAACACGAATCGGTCCGTTTTGCCGCGCACCTCAGGGTCCGACATATTCAGGCTGTGATCATCATCCATGTTCCGCAAGACATCACTTTTTTCCTCCAGCACGAATCCGACCGCCTGCAGCTCGGAAATGACAATCTCCGGATCTATGCGATGCAAACTATTGCCCGTTTCACGTCCGGAGCCTGCCGCAGCATAGTGATCCACCACACCGAGAATACCGCCTGGGCGAAGCGCGTCGAATAGCTCCGCTCCCAGTTTTGGGCCATCAATTTTTGGCCAACCGTTGTTGGGGCTGACGTAATAGATGTCGTGGTAAGCGAGCACCATCAGCACCGCGTCGAAGGCGTCTTCCGGAAATTCGAGCGCCTGGTTCTCTGCCATCAGGATTTTTACGTTGGCAAGTCGGTTGTTGCCGTAGCGATTAGTTGCTTCCTCGCCGACAAATTGTGCGTAAGCCTGGTTCGAGTGGGCGACCACGCTGCCCGCAGCGCCGGCAACGCGCGACAGCACTTCAGTGTAGTAACCGCCACCTGAAAACATATCCAGAATATCCATTCCCGGTTCGATACCAAAAAACTCGAGCACTTCGGCAGGTTTGCGGCCAGCGTCTCGCGCCCGGTCGGCAGCAGTTCGATCGGGATGCTCCACTGCTGCAATATAGACAGATGCAGGCGGCATAATTGCCTGTTCGGCTGTCGGACTGTAAGCAGCGTCGGCAGGCGGCGGAACGTCGCTGCCACACGCGGCTAATGCGATCAGGATGATTGTCAGGGGTATTTGCTTGCGCATCGAGTTTCCACCATCGCAAATGATGGCACTATAGACAGGTGCGAAAAACGAAAGTGCAAAAATAAAAAGCCCCGCGTTTTACGGCGGGGCTAACGACTCTTCTTATTAAAGAGGTAACTGTTTGTTCGGTAACCGGATACAGACTTTATTATTATTATTGGATCTCGATCTTCTTGTTTTTATTATTGTTTTTCTTCTGGCGTCTAAATCCTGTATGTATCTTCAAAGGGCTCCGAGTTCAGTTACACTTCGCTTGGGCAAGACATATATAGCAAGTCCTATGCCACAAGCTCATAAAGCAAGTGATTTCAAAGATTTAAAACAGAACCTGATATAGGCGGATTAACACAGCGCCATCAGTTGTAAAAATTTTCGACAAATCGACGCCGTGTCGGCTAGGTTCACGCCAAGCAACATTTCCTATAACTTTGAAAAAGCGGGGAAAACGTTTTTTGAGCGCACGGGTGGTTTTCTTCCCCGGGCACTATTCGTCTCTATCATCCCAAAATCGACCCAAGCGTCGCAATTTGGCGACGGTCGACCCATATTTTGTCAAATTATTCGACATTCTGTGAAACGCCGGCTCGCTCCAGCAGGCTCACGAGGCTGAAGAATCTACCGTTGCGGACAACAGCCGCTATTTGCAACGCATCGCCGGGGTGGTTAATGGGATCGCCGTTGATCAACAGCAGGTCCGCCATGGCGCCCGGGGTAATGGTGCCTACCCGGTTTTCAAGGCCCAGCAATAAAGCCGCATTCTTGCCAGCAGCGTGCAGGACCTGTTCGCCACTGAGGCCAGCGGCGCTTAATGCCCGCAATTCGGCGTGCAGGGCGAGCCCAGGCGGCAAACCATTGGGGCGGCTGCCAGCGGCGACTAGCAGGTTGCTTGCAGAGAGTGCGGGCCTGTGGGAAAGGCGCCTGGCCGGAGCGACACGGTGACCTAATGCCGCCGCCTGCCTGGTCTCTAACAAGCTGCTTATCCCGAGCGTGCCTGCATCCGCCATACCCGATATCAGTGTAGGCATGAAGGCTTCAGTGTCGCCCCTGTTGCTGACAGCAGGTTGACCGACCGCAAGCGATGCAACCCCCAGAAGCACGTCTGCACCAATACGTGTTCCCACAGTAAAGCTGTCGACAACGATCGGTATGTTGAGAGCCCGCCATCTGGCCAGCGCCGCCGGCGCGCCGGTAGCAGTCTGAATCCTGGCCAGGTAATAGGCCGATCGGTCAGCTCCGGCGGTGATCTCGCCAACCTCGGCAGCCGGCAGCAGTCGCGGTCCCGGTGCTGCGGCACCCTCCCAGGCCGTCGTATCGATAGTTACATCGATATCAGGGGAAACCAGCGTAGTCACGCCGTAGGAAAGCAGCGCGGCGCCGTTAGCAGCATCCAGTGGGTCCGGTAGTGCGGACCACGCGTCAATCAGGCCAGGCATGATGGTCACATCGCCAAGATCGAGAACGGTCGTGTCCAACCAGTCGCGTCGCGGCTCAATCGCAATGACGGTTCCGTTTTCGATCAGTACATCGAAATTTTCCCGGTATTGGCTCCATATGCCATCGAACAACCGCTTCCCGCGAACCACGAATCGGTCTTCCGGTGGATTGATGAGTTCAAGCTGTCGCTTTGCAAATTCGCGCCGCGCCGGCGGAGCGGTTTGGCCGATATTCGCCTGAAACCTGACTGCACGACCCCGCCGATCTTCAAAGCCTCGCGCCATGATCTGGCCGTTCGCAACATAAATCATGCGCATTCGATCCGGCCAGATGATCGGCGCCACAAAAAAATCCTCGCGATCGCTTACGATCCGGACCAGCGCAGGAGATGACAGGATCGCCATCTTCAGAACCCACCTGTTGTCGACCTCGTGGAGAAACGTTATCAGGCTGCCGTCCGGTCTCCAGGATGGTGTTGCAAGCGGCGTGTCCGAGACAAACAGTTCAACGTCGTTTTGACCTTTCCTGCGCAGCATCAGACTGAAGTCGCTTCCGGATTTTCGAACGTAAGCCAGGTTTCTGCCGTTTGCTGACCAGGCGGGATCGGTTTCGTCTCCTTCGAGATCGGTTAGTCGCCATATCAGTCCCGTCGCAAGATCGGTTTCGAATATGTCCAGCCCCTGCCCGTAACGATCAGTAGAAAAGACCAGGCGCTCGCCGTCAGGATGCCAGGACGCATCCTGCACATGCAGTGGCGTTTCGATCACACGTCGTTTTACGCCGGAAGCGATATCCAATTCCCATACCTGTTCGCCTGCCTCGGTGCGTAACCCATACAGGATTCGTGTTCCGTCGGGAGACCAGCGCGGATCGTTCACAGGAAAAATGCCGTTAATCAGTTGCTGTGCCTGTCCCCCGCCGGGTGCGAGCGTCCAGATTCGATCCATCAAATCCATCGCGATCGTGCCATCTGTCGGCGATACGTCGACGCTGAATTCGCCACCGCTGGCGATCACCGTGTCGGCCTGCGCAGGCATCTGTGCAATCAAAAGCAGCGCCGCGCAAACGTGTCCGGCCTTAGTCGACACGTTCCACTCGCACATTCTGTTCGTATTCGTGACCCACGGTGAGGAGGATCTGTATCGGTTGGCAACAGACCTGACAGTCCTCTATATAGGATTGGTCACCCGCAGATCCGTCGACGAGAATGACGCTGGACTCTCCGCAATACGGACAGGCAATTGCTTGTTCGACCACTAAGTTGTCCATTTTGTTATAGCGGCACCATCGAATCACGGTTGCAGTCGCGTGCTGGTCCACGGCGTCATGCAAAAAGGTTCAGGTTCTGCATCGAGTATGTCTCGCGACCAGAACCCTCGATCGTGAATTCTATCTGCACCCTCAACCCATAACTCTACCGAAGTGATCCAGAGTCGAAATCCGCCCCAGTGCGGTGGTCGGTCGATCCTGGGTACCTGCTCGTTTGAAATTCGCCGGGTGCCCTCTTCGAGGGATAAACCCAACTCGATTCCGCGACTGGAGATTTGCCTGACAAGCGCCTCCCTGGACTCAATAGGTGCGCTTTGATCACTGCCCCAGGCACCGAGTTGACTGCCCCAATGGCGGGTCTGAAAATACGCATCACTTTCTGCTGCAGGCGAGCGTGAGATCGTGCCTCCAATTCGAATTTGCCGGCCGAGTGCGTCCCAGTGGAACAGCGCAGCGGCGTTCTTGTTTGCCGCCAGCTCTGTACCTTTCCGGGATCGATAGTTGGTATAAAAAACGAGATAGCCCGGGTCCGCAACCAATTCCTTGCACAGGACGACCCTGGCCGACGGTTTGCCATCCTTTGCCACCGACACAATCGTCATTGCATTTGGATTTCGCTGTACTTCGCGTGCCGAGGCCTCTTCGATCCAGCTGGCGGCCAGCGGCAATGGATCCGGTGGCAATTTTTCGGGCAGGCGGTCAGGCATATCGACGTTACTCAATCAGATCTCCACTTTGTTGCTCGATTTCCGTCATGTAGGTACCACCTTCTCTGCGCGGATCAGCGGCAACCTGAAATACACCAAGTGTGTCGGCATAGGCGGCAACCACCCCACCGAAGTACATGCTCGGACCCGGATACCGACGCACCGGTATACCCAGGTCAGGCACCTGCAGGCCAGGCTCAACTGCGAGCGAGGTGCCGCTGCCGTCGATTTTCAAGTGCATGCGAGGATGTGCCACGGCATCATCCAGATCAAGTCCAAGCTGAGCAAAATTCACCAGAAACTGATGCAGAGCTGTCGTGATCCTGTCAGCACCCGGCGAACCGATAGCCAGGACGGCGTTGCCGGAACGGGCTGCACTGGGCGCCATATTTGAAGGCAAGCGCCTGCCTGGTGGTGCGGCGGTGAGACCTTGCGGGTTGAGTTCGAGCTCGCCGAGGCTGTTATTGAGCCACAGTCCGGTCTTGTCCGGCATCTCGCCGGCGCCATACCCCGATGAGGCTGTAATCGAACACGCGAGATGGCAGCTATCAACCGTCGAGGTATGCACAGTGGCGCCGGATGCCCACCTGGAGAGAAGCGCGTCTGATCTTGCCGCTTCAAGCAGTTCGGCGACAGGTTCGCTTACATCGTCTGCAGTATCGAGTTTCTCGAGGCGGTAGGACATGACTGCCAGTTGAGTTTGGTAAAGTCGTGCCAGCGTCGCGTCATCCCAGCGGCCTATTTTTTCAGTGCCGAACGTAAGCAGCATGGCAGCCAGGCTCGCCCCACCAATAGCCGGCGGCGGGTTGGTGGCAATTTGCCAGTCGCCGACATTAATCATCAACGAGTCGCGAACCTGCGGCACGTAGTTCTGCAGGTCATCGATAGTCAGCAGCCCCCCATTTTCCTGTACGTGCTCGACAATACGCTTACCAATGTAGCCTTTGTAGAAAACGTCAGGTCCCTCTTCTGCGAGAACGCCGAGCGTTTCTGCCAGGTGAGGCACAACAATGGCGCTGCCTGTTTTCCGCAAACTGCCATCGTCGTTGTGTAGCGCGCTGTGGCCGTCAGGGCTGCGCCCAAAAATGACGTCGCCGGAATACTCGAGGTAATGATGACAGGCCGCGGCCAGCGGGAAGCCTTCGCGTGCGGCCCGAATGCTCGGCCGCAGCAGGTCAGACCAGGAAACCTTGCCGTAACGTTCCGATGCGAGGTGCAACGCGGCAAGTGTGCCGGGTACCGCAACTGAGCCGGACCCTACCAGGGTGCGAACGCCCCCGCCGTACTCGAGCTCAACCGGCTCGGCCAAAGCCTTCCGAGCGGCTGCCAATCCGGCACCGGGAACGGCAACATTGCCATCGATGGTTATCGGTTTCTGGTCAGCTGGCCAGATGGTAACAAAGGCACTTCCTGCCAATGCACAGACGCCCGGCTGAGTATTGATCGAACACATTGCTGCCGCGATACCACAATCGACCGCATTGCCACCGCGGTCAGCGATTTCCGCAGCAGCGTCTGCGGCCAGTTGAGACGTCGTTGCCACAGCGATATCGTTGCAATTCGTGGCCATGGTATTCAATGATTTCGTTCACGCGCTATCGCGTGAGACCGGTTCCGATCAGAAGTGAATTACGGAGCGAATGCTTTTGCCTTCATGCATCAGGTCGAAGGCTTTGTTGATGTCTTCGAGCCCCATCGTATGTGTAATGAATTCGTCCACTTTGATTTCACCGTCCATATACTGGTCTACCATACCCGGCAATTGTGATCGGCCTTTGCAACCACCGAAAGCCGTGCCACGCCAAACGCGCCCGGTAACAAGCTGGAACGGTCGGGTACAGATCTCCTGGCCCGCGCCGGCAACGCCGACAATCACGGATTCGCCCCAACCCTTATGACAGCACTCCAGGGCGGCGCGCATCAGGCTTGTATTCCCAACGCATTCGAAGGAGTAGTCGACGCCGCCATCCGTAAGATCAACCAGAACTTCCTGAATCGGATCACTATGGTCATTGGGGTTGACGGTGTCCGTAGCACCCATTTGCCGCGCCAGTTCGAATTTATCTTCGTTGATATCAACCGCAATGATGCGCGCGGCCTTTGCCATCGTCGCACCCTGTATGGCACTGAGCCCCACGCCGCCAAGGCCAAATACCGCTACCGTAGCGCCGGGTTCGACTTTGGCCGTGTTCAATACAGCGCCTATGCCTGTCGTAATACCGCAACCAAGAAGACAGACTTTTTCAAGCGGCGCGGTATCGCTGATCTTCGCAACCGCTATTTCCGGTAACACGGTGTACTCACTGAATGTCGATGTGCCCATATAGTGGAAAATCTGTTTACCGTCTTTGGAAAATCGCGAGGTTCCATCGGGCATCAATCCACGACCCTGCGTAACCCGTATGGCCTGGCACAAATTGGTTTTGCCGGATGTGCAGAAACTGCAGGTGCCACATTCCGGCGTATACAGCGGGATAACATGATCGCCAACCTTCAGGCTGCTTACACCGGCACCAATTTCCTCGACCACGGCGCCGCCTTCGTGGCCAAGTACCGCCGGAAAAATGCCTTCGGGATCGTCACCTGACAGTGTAAATGCGTCGGTGTGACAGACGCCCGTAGCAACATTTCGTAACAGGACCTCGCCTTCTTTCGGTCCCTCAATATCAATTTCTTCGATTTCCAGAGGTTTGCCTGCTTCCCAGGCGACGGCGGCACGCGTTTTCATTGTTCTTTTGTCCTCAGATGTTGAAATTATTATCGGGTACGCATGTTCGCATGAAACCGGCCGAAGGTTAACTCCAAGAAGGGCGCTGAAACGCCGTTTATCACCGTTCCCACCGTCATCTGTAAACCCCTGCATATCGACAAACGTCATTTGGCTTGGTGTTCAAAAGGAGACTGCGGTAAAAGGGAGTCTGCATTCATACCAGCAGCAAGAAGTTAGCTACATGTCTCTAAAAAATCTTCGCGACGAAATGTCATCTATCGATCAGCAGATTATTGAATTGATCGCCAAACGCCAGGCAGTTGTCGATGAAATAGGCAATACGAAGCAGTCTGCGGGCCGTGCAACGCGCGACTACGAACGGGAGCGGGATGTTCTGGAGACGGCGCGCAGCCGGGCCGTGTCGCTTGGTGTCGATCCAAAGCTCGCCGATGAAGTGATGACAACCCTTATCCGGGCCTCTCTGACTCATCAGGAGCGGAGTCGGGTGGTTGCTGAAGGCAGGGGTGACGGCCGTCGCGCGTTGATCATCGGTGGTGCGGGTAAAATGGGCGGCTGGTTCGTTAATTTTTTCAGTTCACAGGGCTTCCTGACCGTCATCGCAGACGCCAACGTCGAGCCGGGGCCCGGTAAATGCAGGGACTGGCGCCAGGCGGGTATAGACTACGACGTCATCGTTGTCGCGACACCTATGGCGATTTCAGGTCAGATTCTTGCGGAACTGGCAAAGCTGAAACCGGCGGGATTGGTATTTGACATAGGATCGCTCAAGTCGCCGCTTAAGAGTGGTATCGCGGCACTGCGTGACGCGGGCTGCAAAGTCGCTTCGCTACATCCGATGTTTGGCCCTGATACAGAACTGCTTTCTGGTCGGCATCTGATTTTCGTGGATGCGGGTAGCGCCGAGGCTACCAGCGAAGCGAAGGATCTGTTTGCCGCGACGATGGTAGAGGAACTTGAAATGGGCCTCGACGATCATGATCGTCTGATTGCCTATGTCCTCGGTTTGTCACACGCGCTCAATATCGCATTCTTTACCGCCCTGGCTGAAAGCGGCGAGGCGGCACCGAAATTGGCGCAGCTGTCCTCTACTACGTTTGATGCACAGTTACTGGTTTCCGGCGCAGTCGCCCACGATAATCCGCATATGTACTTCGAGATTCAGCATCTAAATGATTTCGGCCTGAGTCCCCTCGATGCGCTTTGCGATTCCGCGGGCCGGATTCGTGAACTGGTGCAGACGGGCGATGAAGCGGGCTTCGTCGAGCTAATGCAGAAGGGCCGGGAATACCTGGCGACCCGGCGATAACCATGCGGGTGCGCTGCATTCTGGTGCTCTACGCGCTGTGCCTCGCAGCAGGTTGCGGGCAGGATACGGCCCAGCCATTAGTGGACGCAAAGCCGGCGGTTGCGCCTCCGCCAGAGGCCAGAGCGGTCGGGCCGGTAATCGTCTATGCGTCCAGTGGACAGGGGCAATTGTTCGATGTTCTGGAAGCGTTTCGGGCGGAGACCGGCGCAAAGTATGAATTTCTCGACGTTCCGTCAGCGGAATCGCCCATTTTGCTCAATACACCGCGGCAACTGCCCAAGACTGACCTCTTCATCGCCAACAGTCTCGCGGAACTCTGGACCGTGGCGGAAGATGGTGGTTTGCGGCCAACGCGCTCGGACAGTATTAACGACAATATTCCTGACAGCCTTCGCGACCCGGAGTCGCGTTGGAGTGCGCTTTCTGCGCGTGCACGTATTGTCGTTTATGACCCTGCTCTTGTTTCCGCTGAGGAAATAAATGGCGTACAGACCTATGCCGCCCTTGGAGAATCTACCTGGAAGGATCGCTTGTGTGTTTCTTCTTCTCGCGCGGCCGGCAACCGGTCGCTGGTCGCGTTTCTGATCCATCAACATGGCGTTAGCGAGGCAGAAGCGATCGTGCGTCGATGGCGCGCGAATTTTGGCGACTCCGTCTACAAAAGCGACGCTGACCTGCTTGAAGCATTTTCTTCGTCCGGCTGCGCTATCGGTATCGTGGACAGCAGTATTCTGCAGATTTCTGGCAGCCGTTCGTCGCAGGCGGGTCTCGCCGCGCATTGGTTCGAGAATGATGACGAAATACTGATTGACGTTCGCGGCGCCGGAGTAAGCCGACATGCAGCCAACCCGGAGGCGGCCGTCAGGTTGCTCGAGTGGTTGACGGCTCGTGACGGCAATGCGCTGTTTGCGATCAGGCATGCGGAATATCCGGCAAACGCTGCGTCGCCGGTGGCATCGGTGCTTGAACCCAGGGCAGAAATACTTCGTGATACCGTTGCTCTGTCGGGCATCGGTTTTCTGCAGGAAGACGCCGTAAGACTGATTGAACGCGCCAGGTATCGATAATGAGGTGCGCAATTCTTCAGCACAGTTTGAAAGGTGGCAGGCAAACCCGACCGCCGGCCCATGAAATCTAAACGGCCGAGGACAGCAGTACACCACGTATATTTAGACGGAATCGGGTAATGAGCAACGACCACATCGATGCTGAGGGCTTCCGGGCCAACGTTGGAATCATACTTTCCAATGACGACGACCAGCTGCTGTTAGCCGGTCGCGTTGGCAGCAAAGGTTGGCAATTTCCCCAGGGGGGGATGCTCGAAGGAGAAAGCGCTGAGGAAGCAATGTTCCGCGAGCTGCACGAGGAGGTTGGTCTCACAGATTCGGACGTAGCGGTTCTCGGCTCTACCGCAGACTGGATTCGTTATCGATTGCCAAAACGATTTGTACGTCACGATCGCACGCCGTTGTGTATCGGCCAGAAGCAAAGATGGTTCATGCTCCGACTAACCGGTTCCGATGCTGAAGTCCGTTTCGACCGGTCGGACACACCTGAATTCGATCGCTGGCGCTGGGTGGAATTCTGGCGACCTGTCAACGAGGTTATTTATTTCAAGCGGCGCGTTTACGCACGTGCGCTGCAGGAGCTTGGCCCGTATTTGTATCCCGACGGCTTGCCGCCGCAACCTCGCTGGTGGCCGAACCGCTGGCGAGCAATGTTCGACAAGGACCTGCGCCGTGCCAATGAAAGTTGTGAGCGCGACCCGTCCGGGCGGTTGCAGAATGGCAGTCCCGATGAGTGAAGTTGGCAATCTCAAAAAGGTTTGACGACCGCGAGCATGATGATCCCCAGCAGGAACATCACGGGAATCTCGTTAAACCAGCGTAGCCACCTGGTGTCTGTCGGGAAGTCTTCGGATTTCAGAACGGTTATCCAGCGCCGACACCGGAAGTGAAAAACCACGAGTCCCGCCAGCAACAACAGTTTAATGCCGAACCATTCCTGGCGAATCAGGGACTGATTGATATACAGCAAAACCAGGCCGAAAACCGTCGTCAAGACGGCGCCTATCGACATGATGATGTACAGCCTGCGCTCCATGACCTCGAAAGTGCCGCGACTTGGGTCATCACGGGCTTCTGTGTGGTAGATGAACAGGCGAGGCAGATAAAAGAGGCCCGCAAACCAGGTCACCATAAAAGCAATGTGCAATGCCTTGATCCATAAATAAGCGGCTGACAACTGCATTCACAGGGTCCTCAAAATCGTAACAATCGGCCGTTAACTGCCTGATCGCAAGACTTATAACCAATTCCGTGACCTGCCGCACTTCTGTTTGTCGTGGTCCGCGCGTAACATAACCCAACTGCACTGAAACAAATCAATGAGTTATCGATGAAATCACGCTCACACAGGCCCGGCACAGGGCGGAGCAATGGCATGCGGGCTGCGATCGTCTTAGCAATTGTCGTCGGTGCCTATCTGATATTCGAATTCGGGCGTATCCAGGCGAATTACAACATTGTTGACGCGCAGGCGGAACAGCGGGAGTACAGAAACCAGATCGACACGCTGGATAATGAAATCGCTGAATTGAAGCAGGAAATAGCCCGGCTGGAGACAACGCAGGTTATCGAGAAAGAGGCATACCAGGTTGTCGAGGCGAATTTGAGCGATTTGCAGCGCAAAATACAGGAGCAGCGGGATGCTATCGCATTCTACCGGGGCATTCTTTCGCCAAAAGATGGTGGCAGAGGCCTGCGTGTGCAGGACCTCAGGCTGACCCGGGGTAGAGATGAGCAGCATTACAATTTACGCCTGGTCCTGGTGCAGGTCATGCAACACGATCGCAGCGTTAAGGGTGAAGTGGAGTTCAGTATAGATGGTCAAATCGATGGCGTTGCAACCACCTATAATTTGTCTCAGCTGCTTCCGGAAGACGGCAGCAGCAGCTGGCCATTTGCGTTTCGATACTTTCAGGATTTCGAACGAGTGTTGGTGATTCCTGACGGATTTACTCCGTCGAAAATCAATGTTGAAGTCATCTCAAGGACAAAATCAATCGCGAGCGTCAAACAAAGTTTTGACTGGATCGCGGGACAGAGTTAAATAAGGAGTGGTGCAAAATGTTTGGGCAGAAACAACGCAGGCATAGTGTCGTTGACACGTTGGTAGGATCTAATTCTCTGGTCAATGGTGATCTCACGTTCTCCGGAGGCTGCCATATAGATGGGACAGTAAAGGGCAACGTGAGCGCTGATAGTGACAGCAATTCAGCGCTCAGCATCTCCGAGGACGGCACGGTCGAGGGAGGGGTGACAGTCCCTTATGTAATATTGAATGGCATTGTACGCGGAGATCTTGTAGCCGCTCAGCGTGTGGAACTCGGGCCGACTGCGCGGGTCATCGGTAATGTATATTACAATCTCATTGAAATGGCGATCGGTGCGGAAATCAACGGCAAGCTTGTTCATCAGCCGGAAGGAAGAGTACCCTTGCTGGAACAGGCCGATATCAATGCCGAAACGCCACCGAATGTCGCAGCGGCTACTTGATAATCAGGTTGTCACCCCCAGATACAGGCAATTATGAATACACCAACACCCGTCATTGGCACAACCGCGGCACCGCCACCCGTCGTTTTCACCGACGCAGCGGCAGTCAAAGTCAGCGAGCTCATTCAGGAAGAGGACAACCCGGACCTGATGTTGCGGGTGTTCGTGGCCGGCGGTGGCTGTTCCGGATTTCAATACGGATTTACTTTTGACGATAGCAAGGAAGAGGGCGATTCCAGCGTTGAAAATCAGGGCGTAACGCTGGTTGTTGACCCTATGAGCGTGCAGTACCTGATGGGTGCGGAAATCGACTACAAGGAAGATCTCCAGGGTGCGCAATTCGTCATTCGCAATCCGAATGCGGCTACGACATGTGGCTGCGGCTCTTCTTTCACTGTGTAGCCGCGTCGGCAGCAGGAATATCCAGGGCACAGGCAAATAACAAGTATTTCCGCAGAATCGCCTGCCGTTGAAACGGGTGATGGGGCGCCGCCCCAGGTTCTCGCAGCCGTTGATCTTGGCTCAAACAGTTTTCATATGATTGTCGGAGAGGTTCGTCATGGGCAGCTCACGATAATCGATCGCCTGAAAGAAACGGTGCGGTTGTCCGAAGGCCTCAAGGGTCGCGGCACGTTGTCGCCCGCGGCGCGCCAGCGTGCGCTCGATTGCTTATCCCGATTCGGCGAGCGGCTTCGTGATATGCATGCATCCAGCGTCAGGACTGCGGGCACGAGTGCGTTGCGGCGTGCGAGCGATAGCGACGATTTTCGCCAAGAGGCGGAACTCGCACTTGGCCACCCGATTGAAGTGATCTCCGGCATCGAAGAGGCGCGCCTGATATACGCCGGGGTTGCACATAGTCTGCCACCACAAGACGGCCTGAGAATGGTGCTTGATATCGGCGGCGGCAGTACCGAACTCATTCTTGGCCGGGGCGACAAACCGCACGCGCTGGAAAGCCTGCACATGGGTTGTGTCCTGATGACAGAGCAACATTTTCCAGAAGGCAACCTGAGTGCTGAGAATTTTGCGGACGCCAGGATGGCTGCACGTCTCAAACTGCGTCCTGTCAAAGCATTCTTCCGCAACACAGACGGCTTCGAAGCTGTTGGCACTTCCGGGACGATTATTTCGTCAGAGCGCGTTGCCCGCGAGACAGGCATTATTGAGTCAAGCGATCTCACACCCGCAAGTGTTCAACAGCTTATCGATCGCGTTATCGAATTCGGTAATATTGCAACCCTGAAGATGCCCGGCTTGTCGGAACGGCGCGCACAGGTATGGCCTGGCGGGCTCGCTATCCTGTTGGAGTTGCTGGAGGTTTTGCGTATCCAGCGGCTGCGTGTCTCTGACGGTGCGCTCAGGGAGGGGCTCCTGTATGACCATCTGGGCAGACTTCAGCACGAGGACGCACGCGAGCGTAGCGTGCAAGCACTGGCTAATCGCTACAATGTGGACCAGGAGCAGGCGGCCAGGGTTGCGCAGACCGGGCGCCAGTTGTTGCGACAGGTTGCTGCCGATTGGAACCTGGTAACGCCGCTGTCGAAAAATATGGTCGATTGGGCGGCGCGGTTGCATGAGATCGGGCTGGACATATCTCACAACGGATTTCAGAGGCATGGCGCCTACATCGCCGAAAACGCGGATTTGCCAGGGTTTCCCTACTCTGAACAAAAACTCCTGGCATGGCTTATTGCGACACAGCGATCGGCTATCGATAAGTCTGGTTTACGCCCGTTACCCACGAGCTGGACAGACCGTGCGCTTAAACTATCTGTTCTAATAAGGCAGGCAGTGCTGCTGAACAGAAGTCGCGGACCGCTGGATTTGTCCGGGATAAAAGCGTCCGCAGGTGACAACGTCCTGCGCCTGTCGTTTCCTCCAGAGTGGCTAAGCGAAAACCCGCTGACGATTGCTGACCTCACCAGAGAGCAGGAATTTCTGGCGGCAATCGATTATCGCCTGGAATTTGCGTAGGTAGTTTGGCACAGGATTATTCGCTGCCGAACTGCTCAAGAAACACTTCCTGTGCTGATACTGCGGCATCGTCGCCAGGAACCAGCGGCTCATACGTGCCATCTCCCTGCAAGATCCATGCTTCGGTATTGTCGCTGAGAAACAGTTCGAGATCTGCCCACAGCCGCTCCTTGAGCGGTTTTTGTTTGATTGGGAAACACGCCTCATTGCGGCGAAAAAAATTGCGATCCATCCAGTCAGCGCTGGAGCAATAGAATTCCTCTTTCCCGTCGTTCCGAAAGTAAAAAACACGCGAATGTTCGAGAAATCGCCCAACGATCGAGCGGATGCGAATATTGTCCGATAGCCCGGGTATGCCAGGTCTAAGCGAGCAGATGCCACGAACAATCAGGTCGATTCTGACGCCTGCGCAGGACGCCTCATAAAGCTTGTCGATTATCTTTGGTTCGATAAGTGCGTTGACCTTGGCAACGACCCTGGCTTCCCTGCCTGTCTTTGCGAATTCAATTTCTCTGTCGATCTTGGAAACCAGGGAATCGAAAAGGTCAAACGGTGCGGTAATTATTTTCACCAGGTCATGCGCTTCCGTAAGGCTTGTCAGCTGCATGAAAATCTTGTGTACGTCTTCGCCTAGATTCTTATTGCTGCTCATGTACCCGTAGTCTGTATAGGCTCGCGTTGTGCCGGGATGATAGTTGCCGGTGCCAAGGTGGACATAGCGTGCGATTCCGTCGGCTTCACGACGTACAATCATTAGCATCTTGGCATGCGTCTTGAAACCCACCAGGCCGTAAACGACGTGAGCGCCCGCCTCCTGCAGCCGATTTGCGGAACTGATGTTCTCGGCTTCATCAAACCGGGCCATTAGTTCGACGACGACGGTGACCTCTTTTCCGGTACGCGCCGCACGCACAAGCTGATCAACGATTGGGGAATTTGCACCAGTTCGATATAAGGTTTGCTTGATGGCCAGCACGTCCGGGTCCATTGCAGCCTCGCGGATAAAATCCACTACAGGTGTGAAAGACTGATATGGATGGTGCAGCAATACATTCTGCTGTTTCAGCACAGAGAAAACGCTGCTATCGGTGCGCAGCGGCGCTGGTATTCCCGGTATGAACGGTGCGTACAGCAAATCCGGCCGCTCGTCGATTTCACAGACCTGCGCGAGCCTGTTCAGGTTGACGGGCCCGTCAACGGAGAACATATCTGCAGTATCCAGGTGAAAATGGTTGAGCAAGAATTCAGAAAGATCTGCAGGACATTGATCGCTGATTTCCAGGCGGACGGCCGCTCCGTAACGACTGGCGGCGAGTTCACCTTCCAGGGCGCGTACCAGGTCTTCGACCTCTTCCTCGTCCACGTACAGGTTGCTGTTCCGGGTGACTCGAAACTGGTAACACCCCTCTATTTTCAAACCTGGAAACAGTTTGTCGACGTTCGCATGAATGATAGACGAGAGAAATACATAGCTCACCGTGCCCGGGTTCACCTGCTGCTGCGGTAACCGAATGATTCGCGGCAGCGAGCGGGGTGCCTGGACAACGGCACGATGTCGCTTGCGCCCGAATGCATCCTTTCCTTTCACACGCACAATGAAATTCAGGCTTTTGTTCAATATGCGCGGGAATGGCCGCGAAGGATCGAGCGTCAGCGGCGTCAGAACCGGGACAATTTCATCGGCATAGTACTGACTCAGCCATTCCTGTTGCTGCTCGGTCCAGTCCGTTCGATGGATGAAGTGAATCTGTTCGTCCGCCAGTTGCGGCAAAATCATGTTGTTCAGCAGGCTGTATTGCTGATTGACCAAAGTCAGCGAACGCTGCCTGATTTCGTCAAGCAGCTGTTGCGGCTGCATCAGATCGGGGCCAGGAGACTTCGCACCGATTTCCAGGCGCTGTTTCAGTCCCGCAACGCGCACTTCGAAGAACTCGTCAAGATTCGTGCATGAAATGCAGAGAAACCGGAGCCGTTCCAGTAGTGGAATCGCCGGGTCGCTTGCCTGGGCAAGCACACGATGATTGAACTCCAGAAGACTGAGTTCGCGATTAATATAGCGATCGATCGGTGGCGAGGCTGGTGCGTCCAATTGGAGATCCGGAGCGTTGCGGACCAGCGATTATACCAAGCGAATTATTGCAGGCGTGTTATTCGCATCCGGAATAGAGTGCGCCAAGGGTTGCAAGACGAGTAGCGCCGGTAACTTCCGGAACATTGCCGGGCTTACCTTCCAGGAACCGCATCGCGAGCCAGGCGAATGCGGCCGCCTCGACCCAGTCGGGATGAAGGCCACGTATTTCGGTTGAATTCAGGCTGACGCCGGGGAGTTCGCAACGCAGTCGCTGCATCAGGTGTGTGTTGTGCACGCCGCCGCCACACACAAGGATTTCCGTGACATCGTCAGCGGCACTGCGAATCGCATCAGCAATCGTTCGCGCACTCAAATCGGTCAGCGTGGCCTGTACATCTGCATCCTTGATGCTGGTCTCGCCGGAAGTCAGAACACAATGCTCGATCCAGGCCGCGTTGAAATGCTCAAATCCTGTGCTTTTCGGCGACGGCTTCATGAAATAACTGTCATTGAGCATTACCGACAATAGTGATTCAGATACGTGCCCGCTTTTTGCCCATTCGCCATCGGCGTCGAAATCGGCACCGAGTTTTTCCCTGGTCCAGGCATCCATCAGCGAATTGCCGGGTCCTGTATCGAATCCTGAAGCCCGTCCATCGTTTGCCGGAAGAATTGTCACATTGGCAAAGCCGCCGATATTCAAAATGCACAATGTGTGATCTTTGCTCGAGAAAAGCCAGCGGTGAAAAGCAGGTGCGAGAGGGGCGCCCTGTCCGCCAACAGCCATATCACGACGCCGGAAATCGGCGATCGTCGCAATACCGGTGCCGGCGGCAATAATATTGGGATCGCCTATTTGCAGCGTGAACGGACGCTCGCCCTGCGGCTGATGTCTCAATGTCTGGCCATGACTACCGATGGCAGCAACTTTACCTGCATCGATTCCTGCTTCGGACAAGATTTCAAGCGTTGCATCGCGAAAACACTCACCGACCCAATGGTCCAGTTTGCCAATTCTGTCGACTGTGCATTCGTCGGGAGTTCGAGATGCCGAAATAATTTCATCCCGCAGTGTTTCGGGATACGCGATCGATTTCGCTTCGATCACCTTACAGGCACGGTTGCCAAACTCAACCAAAGCGGCGTCGATTCCATCCATACTGGTGCCGGACATCAGCCCTACATAGAGCGACGGTAAAGCAGTTTGCGAAGCCATCGCGGTCAGTCGGCGTTAAGAGTGGCGATTTGCGTGGGGTTGTCGTCAGTGAGCTCGGCTAAGATCGGCTCAACAGAGGCGAGGAATTCACTTCGGTATTCTGCACTGATTGGGTCGGCTTGAGGTAGCGACACCGTGCGCGAATTGCGGTGGACGCCGTTGACCCGATACTCGTAGTGCAGGTGTACACCGGTAACCAGTCCGGTCTTGCCCACATAGCCAATCGTCTGACCCTGTCGTACACGAGTGCCATTGCGGACTTTTGAAGCAAACTTGGACATATGCGCATAGAGCGTCGAGATATTGCCGCCGTGCTGCAATATAACAACATTGCCATAGCCCGATTTGACGCCACGAAAGATAACTTTGCCATCGCCGGCTGCCTTGATTGGCGTGCCTCTCGGCGCTGCGTAATCGGTACCACGGTGCGGGCGAACGGTTTTCAAAACCGGATGCCGCCGATTCGGATTAAATGACGAACTCACACGAAAATCGACAGGTGCCCGCAGGAAGGCTTTACGAATGCTCTTACCGTCCGGTGTGAAATAGTCGGCGCGACCGTTTTTGTCTACGTAGCGAATCGCCTGAATCGTCCGGCCGTTGTTATTGAATTCGGCAGCGATGATTTCCCCATCACCAATATATTCGTCGCCCTGGTACAGCTCTTCATAGAGAATTCGATAACTGTCGCCGCGGCGGATATCGAGTACAAAATCCACGTCCCACGCAAAGATTCCGGCGAGATTCATAATTGTCTTGTCGCGAATTCCGGCGTCAACAGCGCTGAGGTAAAGAGAATTTTCAATTTTGCCGGACGCTTTCTTGCGCACCACTTCGAGCGGCCGGTCAATCATGGTCGTTGAGAAGCCGTCTTCCCCATTCTCAATCTTCATCGCACTGGTTACTGATAGTTCCCGGTACAGGCTGATCAGGGAACCCTCGTCGTGCTCTATGATCAGTTCGTCACCAGGTATCAATTTTTTCAGATGCGGCGCCGCCTCCGGGTCCTTCAGCATCATGGCGAGGTGCCCGAGATTCAGATCGTTCCTTCGAAACAGGCGGTCCAGTGTGTCGCCGCGTTTAATCGTTACCTGCAATCGATCAAATTCGGGTGCAAGTTCCAGTGGCGGGTGGAATGCTGCCACGGTCACAGCGTCCGATTCGAGCGGATCCGTTTCCGGGGTTGCGATGTTTTCTTGGGCAGCTGGCGCGTCGTCAAATGCAACAGCGAGATGTATTATCTCATCAGATTGTGCATCGCGTTGATGCTCGGCAAAAGCCTGCGAGTAGTCATCGACCAAACTCAAAGCTGCCGGCACCGGCGCCGCCGGAGCCGGCGTCTCGGCCTGCGTCAAAACGAGGGCGATGCCGAGCAAAGGCACGCCAAGCCCGGCCGCAAACCACGGTAGCGGGCTCTTCTTTTCGACCTTTGGCTCGGCAGACGGTTTGTAATCGTGTCGTATTGGACTCGACGGACGATTCAAGGCTCAAGTCTCCCCACTTGCATGACGCCGCTACTCTACAGCCTGCTTTCCAGAAGGTCAAAGAAATCTGTTATAACTCATAGCCTTAACTGTAAAAATTAACGACAAGTCTTGACCTGTTGTCGAATCCGACCAAATGTCTCAACACCACCGTCATTGAGTGATAAAGTGCCGCTGTTTTGCAAACGCCCAGACCGGAAATGACCGATATTAAAGAACAGCTTATCGAACTGACGCGCGGCACGGATGAAATCCTGCCGGACGGGGGCCTGGAACGAAAACTTGGAACCGGGCGGCCGCTCAACATCAAGGTTGGGTTTGACCCCACCGCGCCTGACCTGCATATCGGCCATACCGTCATTATCAACAAGATGCGCCAATTCCAGGAGTATGGACACAATGTTGTTTTCCTGATTGGCGACTTCACCGGCATGATCGGGGATCCTAGCGGCAGAAACGCAACCCGCCCGCCGCTGACGCCTGAGCAGATCGACGAAAATGCCACGACCTATAAGGACCAGGTGTTCAAAATTCTGGATCCCGAGAAGACGATCATCGACTTCAACTCTCGTTGGCTGACGGAGCTTGGTTCACCAGGCCTGATAAAGCTGGCCGCCCGATATACGGTCGCCCGAATGCTCGAAAGAGACGATTTCAGCAAGCGTTTTGCGTCCGGACAGTCCATATCGATACATGAATTCCTTTACCCGCTGGCGCAAGCCTACGACTCCGTGGCACTAAAAACTGACGTGGAAATGGGTGGCACCGACCAGAAATTCAATTTGCTTGTCGGGCGGCACATACAGCAGAGTTTTGATCTCGAGCCCCAGATTGTTATTACATTACCGCTACTTGAGGGTCTCGACGGCGTGCAGAAGATGTCGAAGTCCTACGGTAACTACATCGGCATAACCGACCCGGCCGGTGAAATGTTCGGCAAGGTCATGAAGATATCGGATGACCTGATGTGGCGCTATTTCGAATTATTAAGCTTCCGACCGCTGGCAGACGTTAACGGTCTCAAGGCCGCGGTGGAGGAAGGACGGAATCCGCGAGATGTGAAGTTCGAACTCGCGCGGGAGATTGTGGCGCGTTTTCATGACCAGGATGCCGCGGAAGCTGCCCAGGCCGAGTTCATATCCCGTTTCCAGAAAGGCGCTATGCCCGCGGAAATCGAGGAGGTCGCGGTCAACGGCGACGGCCCCAGCCTGGGCATTGCCCATCTATTGAAGGCGGCAGGGCTGGTCAGCAGCACCTCCGAGGCGTTTCGCATGATAAAGCAAGGCGCAGTCAGGGTAGATGGCGAGCGGATCGAGGATCGCGGGCTGGCGGTTCCCGCAGGAACGAGTCACGTTTTCCAGGTCGGCAAACGCAAATTTGCGAGGGTGACGCTGACCTGATTGGATCGGTGTCTTGCAAAGCTACCCGGTAACTAGGACCTGCTGGCACCAATCCGCCAATGAATTGCCGACCTCCTTGTGCCGGCCGACATCAGCGACCCGCAGGGACCGGCACCAGCAGCGCAATTTTTCGCTGGCCCGCCGGTCGGGCGCACCTGACCGATCCTCGGCACGGCGCTGCCGCAAGAGGTTGGGGTGGCGAAAAAGCCTGTTTTTCCCCTTAAATCGGGAATTTGGGCACTCTTTGGAGCGCGCGCCAGGGCTGGCGATCGGGTTGCCTGAAATAAGTCGAAAAAAAGTGTTGACCAACGCCGCTTCGCCGCTATAATGCCCCGCTGTCTGAGGGAACGGTGTCCCTTAGCCAGACCCCGAAAAACATGACTATAGGCATCCATGGGCTGTCATTTGAGCCTCGTTCGCCTGTATACTAGTGGGTCTGCTTGAAATTGTTGCAGATGGGGACATTCTGGATTTAATAACGGCATCTTGCGGGGCCCGACGAGGCACTCGCGTTAAATGCAGAATGTCCCAATAAGCACCATTTTCAGTCGCTCTTTAACAATTTAATCAGATAATTTGTGTGGGTGCTTGCGTTGGAGTTTGCCAATGGCAAATCAACGTAACACCCGAGTTTAATTTGTAATTAAAGTTGGGGATTACGTCTTTAGATAAAGCTCAAAGCTTTAAACTGAAGAGTTTGATCCTGGCTCAGATTGAACGCTGGCGGCATGCCTAACACATGCAAGTCGAACGGAAACGATGGAAGCTTGCTTCCAGGCGTCGAGTGGCGGACGGGTGAGTAATGCTTAGGAATTTGCCCAGTAGTGGGGGACAACCCGGGGAAACTCGGGCTAATACCGCATACGCCCTACGGGGGAAAGTGGAGGATCTTCGGACTTCACGCTATTGGATAAGCCTAAGTCGGATTAGCTTGTTGGTGGGGTAAAGGCCTACCAAGGCAACGATCCGTAGCTGGTCTGAGAGGATGATCAGCCACACTGGGACTGAGACACGGCCCAGACTCCTACGGGAGGCAGCAGTGGGGAATATTGGACAATGGGGG
>JAJFKP010000020.1 GCA_021773135.1 Woeseiaceae bacterium
AAATTGACGCTTGAATCGGCCAGTTCGGACACCGCAATGAGGCATTCCGGCTCTTGCAGTATCCGCTCGTCCGCATCCACCAGTTCCTTGATCGTCTTCCTGACCTGGTCCAGATCATCTTCATAACTGACGCCGACCAGCAAATCCACGCGGCGCTGGTCATTGGCAGAGTAGTTGGTAATGATGCTGCCCATGATCTGTGCATTCGGTACCACGATCTGTTTGTTGTCCCCGGTTTTCAACACGGTCGTGAGTATCTGAACCTGCACGACGGATCCTGATATGCCCGCGACTTCAACAAAATCGCCAACCCGATATGGCCGGAACAAAACGATCAGGACGCCCGCCGCGAAATTGGACAGCGATCCCTGTAACGCGAGACCAACGGCCAGTCCAGCGGCACCCATGACCGCGATAAGCGACGTCGTCTGGATGCCCGCCTGATTGATGGCGGCTATGATGACGAACACCATCACCAGCCAGTAAGCAAGGTTGCACACGAATGATTCGAGGATCTTGTCGACTTTCTGCGCCACCATCACCTTGCGAATTGCTCTGGTGATCAGTTTCGCCACAATTCGTCCGACAAAGAATATGAGCAGCGCAACGATCAGTTTGCCACCGAAGCCGATGACAATCGTCCTGGCGGTCTCCAGCAGGCTGGCCCAGTCAAACTCAGTCAGTTGGGATATTGCTACGTCGTCCATTAGTCAGGTCCTCTTAATTCTTGTCAGGGCAATCCAGTTGCCGGCGATAATAAACAGGATTCCAGCAATTGCCAGCATTGACCATTGAAAGTTCTCAACGAAGGTCGAAATGATCAAGGCCACGATTGGAAAAAGTATGGAGGTGTAAGCGGCACGTGCAGATCCGATAATCCTGAGCAGCGCCAGGTATGCACCGAAAGCGACCGCCGAGCCGAATACGGAAAGGTAGGCGAGAGAGATTATATATTCCGGCGTAAACGCGAAATTAAAGTCCCGCCCCTGTGACACTGCCACCACCACCGAAACGAGAGCACCCCAGAACATGCCATGCGCGTTGACGGCCATTACCGGCAGCCGCCGTTGGTTATTGCGTATTGCACCCATATTGCCGAGCGAGGCAAACAATACGGCGATCAGTACGAATCCGATGCCGGTCACCGACCGATCCGAGAGGCTGAGCGTCGATATTTCGGGCCAAAACAGGCAGCTGATGCCGGTAACGCCAAACGCGGAAGCGATTAACAGCCGCCTTTCAAACGGGGTTTTGAAAAACAGCCGTTCGAAAAAAGCATTGCCGACAACCATGAGGCTGAAAGCGACTGCAACCAGACCCGATGTAATGTAATTGATTGCATAGTACGTAAACAGGTAGTTCGCGGAGAACATCAAAGCGCCTGTAACAATTACGTTGCCGTAGTAGCGTCTTGGTATGTGGATCTGCCGACCCGTGGCGAGTGCGTATATGAACAGTGTCGCGGACCCGACCAGGAAGCGATACGCGACGGATACTTCCTCGGCGACGACGCCTAACTGATAGGTAATCGCGATCCAGGTCGTTCCCCAGATCAACACGACCAATATATACAGGAAAGGCACCTGCATTAATGTTCCTCTGCTGGTTAAATCGGTGGAATCGTTACTTGCCAGGGACGCCCAAATGTCCGGGCTTAACGCGGAATATTTGATACGGACCGCGTGCTCGAATGTAGTCTTTGGATCTTAGTACCAATTCGGGAATTGCACTATCTGAAATATACAGCCAGCCGTCGGGGCCAAAGGACAGGCCGTCGGCCCAGCGAATAGCGGGAGAGCGAATCAGTGTTGCCAGTTCGCGATCCTGGCCGACGATAAAAACCGCTCCGTGTTCGACGTCAGTAATGTAAACGTTGCCGTCCCGGTCGGTGCTGAGCCCATCGCTAAGCGGCTTGCTGCTGAAACGCTCGATTTCCTTTTCCAGTTCCCTTGCCGGCAAAGCCGGATCAGTCAGGTGCCGCACGGGGATACGAAAAAGCTCGCTGTTGTTGATCGCCGCAAAGTACAACCAGTCGTTCCGGGCGTCCAGGGCAATCCCGTCTACGCCGGTCTTCAGGTTGACGATTCCGCCAACGAATTTCATTTCGCGAAGCGGATTGCGTATCAGGTAGTTTTGCGGTGAAACAGACGGGTGCGATTCGAGGACTCGTCGGGCGGATCCTGTTTCGACATCGTATACAATCAGCGCGGGCTTCTGGCGCCAGACGCTGGCGTCGGCGACAAACACGGTTTTGCCGTCTCTGGTGACCTGCAGGTCCTGCAAGAATGACCCGGCCGGTGCAATGTCTTCGCTAAAAGTGTGGTCGTGCAATACACTGCCGTCGTCAAGGCTGAAGGCAAGCAGGCGCACCGAGCCGAAACCGTGATTGCCATTATCGATCGTCCACAACCGGTTTTGATCGTCCACGACCAGGCCGAGCACGGTATCGAAAAGACGCGGCTGCAATGTTCCGTTGGGAAACGGCACCGCTGCGCCATCGACCCATTCCAGCAACTTGTTACCCTGCGGCCTGGATTCCGGATGTACGGTAAAGAACAGCCGGCCTTCACTATTGACCGCGACGTTGCCAACCGGCTCGGGATAACTTAAGACTTCCTCAAGCGCAGCTGCCTCCAGCAGCGGCGGTGTGGAAAGATCAGGGTAGGGCTCACCACCGCCATAGCGGACCCGCATCACGATTGCCGCGATCACGGCCAGGCCAAGCAGGAAAAGCAGGAAATTCCTCAATTTATTGCAATCTCGACCGGACCCGGAAATTGAGAACGGATTCTACATCCGATTTACAGCACAGGCCCACCCGGATCAGGATTTCTCCAGTCAGGCATTTCCCAGTGCAAAGATCCATGCAGCAACGACAATAAGGATCGCGAGGACACCGGCAGCGCGCTGCACGTTGGGTTGTGGTACCAGGTGATACCAGTGCGTGAGCGCCGTGCCGCTGATAAAGCCGCAGGCAAAGCCCGCCACGTGCGCACCGACATCCGTGTTGGCATCGCCCGCACCGGTGTATGCCAGCAGCGCCAGTCCCCCGACAATGGGCCCAATCCGGTATGCCCAGCGGTCCTGTTTCATCAGTTTGCCACGCCATACGAATCCGGCAACGATGCCAAGGACTGCAAACACAGCAGTTGACGCACCGATGGAGCGATGTGACGAATCCAGCAACAACGTATTCAGCAGATTTGCGCAGCCGCCGGAAATCACAACGGCAAACCAGGTGACGCCCGAGCCGAGCACCCGTCCAGCCATAATGCCAAAAGCGATGCCGAAACCCAGGTTTCCCGCGTAGTGCTTCAGTCCGGAATGCAGCGTCAGCGCGGTGACACTGCGCCACCACTCACCGTTACGAATTAAGACACCGTCAACTCGTCCCGCTGCAAACCAGTTGCGGTCCAGCGCCGCTTCGCCCGCGAGCACGGCGACCAAAGTGATGATGGCGGCATAGACAAGAACCCCGGGCGTGGCGTTCTGGTAGACAGGAGTTAAACGTGACGGCGATGCGGGCGGTTGCCGGTTCTCAATTTCATATTGCCACAGCTCATACTTTGCTTTCTCAAATAGCTCGGCGGGCACGACGAGTTGTAAAGTCGGACCGTCAGTCAACAACTCGTACTGAATGCCGAGCGAATGCAATACCAGGCTGCGATCCGAGCAGTCTTTTCTGGAATTGCTTTCGAAGACCAGGCGCCAGCCAGTTTCATCTGGATTACTAATAAGAAAAACCTATAAGAAACAGAGTATTAGATTACGATTTCCGCGTTTTCAGCTATCGTTCAGCAGCGTGGACTTAAAATGCTGAACATCGATCAAACGAGTACCGGTGAATACAGTGAAAGCCGCCAAGAGATGTTATTTCAGTTTTGCCGTGATCGGCATGCTGTTCCTGTTGGAGACTTTTCTCCCGATTCAGTTATTCTGACATACGACCCTGCAATGTGGGGTTTACACTTTGGCTTTTGCTATGTCAGTCGAATTCGGGGCACGCACATGCGCTACTACCATTTAGTCAAACGTTGGGGATTCTTGGCGCTGATTTTCCAGGTCAGCTCTGCCAGTGCCGAAGTAATAGATGTCGCAGCCAACGGCTTTACCATTCGCCACCAGGTGCAGATTGCGGCCGACCGGAACCGCGTCTACCAGGCGGCAGTCGACGATATCGGCGCCTGGTGGAATGGCGATCACACGGTATCTGGTAATGCCTCCAACCTGTATCTTGACGCCCGACCCCAGGGTTGTTTTTGCGAAAGACTGGGTGAGGAAGCCGGGCTGGTCCACTTATCGGTCAGTTTTGTAAATCCGGGCGTTATGCTGCGCCTGACCGGCGGTCTTGGGCCGCTCGGGCTGATGGGAGTTGCCGGCAACATGACCTGGGAATTCGAGAGCAATGAGCAGGGCACACTGATGACGCTGCAGTATGCGGTTGGAGGCTACGTGGCGAATGGTCTAGATTCACTCGCGGTGCCGGTGGATGGCGTACTGGTCGAGGCGGCGACACGTTTGGCCCGTTTTGTAGAATCCGGGAGCCCGTCCGGCGAGGCCGGTTCCGGCGCTGACTTATAAAAAGAGATGTGCGGGGTTGAACTCAATTGTGAGTTCGCATAGCGTTACATCCCGCGACGACATGTTTCCTGCCGTGGCCCTATTCTGAGGACCTGAACGATGACCTTTGTTGTGACCGAGAGCTGCATTAAGTGCAAGCTGACAGATTGCGTGGAAGTGTGCCCGGTGGACTGTTTCCATGAAGGGCCGAACATGCTGGTCATCGATCCGGACGAATGCATTGACTGCACCCTTTGCGAACCCGAATGTCCGGTCGAGGCAATTTTTTCCGAAGACGAATTGCCTGAAGGTCAGGAGAAATTTATCGAATTAAACGCCGAGCTCGCGCAGGACTGGCCGGTTATCACTGAAATGAAGGACGCCCCGGCAGACGCCGACGACTGGCGTGAAGTTAAGGAAAAGCTGCAATACCTCGAACGCTAGTCAACGCGCTGGTCACGCCAGCGTTCGGCCGATAAACCAGAAAACCCCCACACCGCACAAACCGGCCGCGACCAACTGTGGCATGACGCGTGGAATACGCCGGTGCAGGTACTTCGCACCCAGGACTGTAGCCACGACAATGAGCAGCTGTCCAAGCTCAACGCCTACGTTAAAGCCCAGCAGCGGTACCAGGAGAGACGTACCGAGAAGGCCGGTTTCCATCAGGAACCCGGCGAAACCGAAGCCGTGGACTAGGCCAAAGCAGCCGGTCGCGACCAGCAGGAGTAGCATTGAATTGCTGTCTCTGCCGGCACCGGTGGCGGCACCGGAAATCAGCAGGTAACTTCCGGCAAATATGCCGAATCCCAGGTAGGCCAGCAGCGCAAGCGGACTCGCGTAACCAAGGAAATAGGCCAAGAGGCCGGTTGCCCAGGGCAACAATACGGCGGCGATCGCATACCAGCCGATCGACTGGCGATGTTGCAGGAAGTATTCAACCGCGACCAACATCACTGTAAAACCGATAAACGCCTCAACCAGCTGGCTGTCGGCATTAACGTACCCGAGCACGGCTGCTGCCAGGCTGATCGAATGTCCCAGCGTGAATCCCGTTATCGCGATCACGCTTCTGCCAATGGAGCCTGCTATCAACAACAGTCCAAACAGGAAGGCTATGTGATCGACGCCGCCGGCGATGTGCCCAACGCCAATCTTGACAAATGACAGAAATGACCAGGAATCGTCAGCAACAAGGTTTCCAATGTCCCACCTGTCGGCCGAATCCGTAATCAATACTTCGCCCAACAGTCTCCCTGCACGATGCGCCTTTGCGTAGTGAACGTGTGCCGGCGCAACGTCAAACATCGCTCGATACTCGATTTCGTCGGGCGGGCTATTGCCACAGTCAAACTGCAGTTCAATCCTTATAAATCCATTCGCAACACGTAATGGCGTGCTTGCGGTCCGCGGACACCTCTTATCGGCGGAAAATACGCGAGTCGTACTTTCAACATGGGATTGAAAAATTTGCTGGGCGGGAATGGTTGCCTGCTCAACCTGGTAGAGCACCATTACTTCGCGCAGGGGAATCGTGACTTCTCCGGTCACGCCTGTTTCAGAAAAATACCAATGCGAATAACTCTCACTGCGCGTGTGCGCCGACGTTTCGGATGCAGCGCAGAACAGCATACCGAGCAGGATTGTTGCGGCCGGCAATTTTATCAACGCGGGCCCACCATGATGCGGGCTCGTTCGCGGAGTCCGGCCAGGTACGTTCTCAGCGTCTCGTCGGCGAGATGGCGTCTATAGTCGATCAGAACCCGGTTGCGAATAGAGGCAAGATCCGTCGCAGCCGACATTTCCTTATCGAGCAATCGGAGCACGAGCCAGCGCCCCCGTCTGGCAAATACTGCGCTGCTTCCTGGCGGCATGGTCGCAGCCGTGGATGCTATTCCGGGCCCCACATAATCCCGTGCGATTTCCAGCGGAATAAGGCCGGTCGGCAAATCCGCCATGCGCTCAATGTCTTCGCTACCTAAGTCGCTTGCCCCCATACGAAGCTTATCAGCCAGCGCCTGTGCCGCAGCTTCCCTGTCACTTTGCCAGACTTCGATTGAGATCTTGGCGACAAAACTAAAGCGTTCAGCGTTCTCTGCCAGGTGCGTCTCGAGTTCAAGATCAGTCGGGTCGGCGGCGTCTGCTTCCGCGGTGATCGATGCCACCAGCGAGTCGATCACCGCCTGGCGTACGGTCAGGTCAGAATTCAGCATGCCAAGTTCTACGCCGCGTTGTACCAGCAACTCGTCGTCGATCAGCATTTGCAACACGTCTTCGACAGGTCTCAAGCCCGCCGGTCCTGGCAGACGTGTGACGGTGCGTTCATAGAGGTCCCTGGTGATAGGTGTGTCATTAACACGTGCCAGCGTATCCTCCGGCAATGCACTTCCTTCCGGTGCCTGACGCAGAATCCCAAAGCCCGCCATGACGAGCCCGACCAGGGCGCCAAGCGCGAGCAAGCGCAGATCTGTTTCGCGTCTTGAGTCGTCCAATTCGATATTCGCCGGTAGAGTGAGCCTGCTATGCTACCGCGAAGTTAAGCAGAGTTCAGCGCGAGACAAATGACCGATTTAAACAGCAGCACTGTACTCGTTACAGGCGCATGTGGCGGCATTGGCAAACACCTGGTGGAGCAATTGCTAATGCTTGAATGCCAGCTGATCGTCACCGATGCTGAGACCAGGAATCTCGACGAACTGGCAGGCATCGCTGCTGCTGGCAGCGGCCGGATTATCATGGCTCACGCTGCGGATTTGTCGACGGCCACCGGTTGCAGGGGGCTGGTGACACGATGCGAAAGTGCCGGGATGACGCCCACAGTGCTGGTCAATAATGCGGGTATCGCCGTCGCAGGTCGCCATGACCATGTGCCGCCTGACAAATGGGAGGCGCTGATGAATTTAAACCTGCTGGCGCCGATGCGACTGTCCAGTGCATTCGTGCCCGGCATGGTGGCGCAGGGCGGCGGTCACATCGTCAATATTTCCTCACTGGCAGGATGGGTCGGTGCGCCGAACTTATCGGCCTATGTCGCCTCCAAGTTCGGGCTGCGCGGTTTTGGCGAATCGCTTGCTGCAGAACTTCGCTCGCAAAATATCAGGGTGTCCAATGTGTACCCATCATTCACCAGAACACCTATTCTTGAATCAGAACAATTCGGTATGGGTGAGCAGAGGCGCGTTCCGGAACGCATGATTTTCGAACCTGCCGCTACTGTCGCAAACATTATCAAAGGTATTGAACGCAACCGTATGCATATTTTCCCCGACAAAACGGCGTCGCGGGTGCATTATCTGCAGCGCTTCGCCCCGTGGATGATTCCGATGTTGAGTCGTAGTCTGCAGGCGAAGGTTGAGCCCGCCTGATGGCCAGCATCAGATCGCACATCATTCGTGCCGTATCGGCTTATTATATGAAGCGGGTGACGCCATACCGTGATGTAACTGAGCTGCGTACCGGTCTGGAAACCAGGACGGGTCTCCTGCCGCCGGCACGTGGCGTGAGGATTTCACCAACCGATATCGAGGGAACGAAGTGCGAATGGCATGTGCCGGTCGGTTGCGAGGATGCGCCTGTGATTTTTTACCTGCACGGCGGTGCCTACGTGATGGGTAGTCCGGCAACGCACCGGCGTCTGGTCAGCCACATTGCGCGCGCGGCGAAAATGCGCGCTGTGCTGCCCGATTATCGCCTGGCACCCGAGTACCGATTTCCCGCCGCGCTCGAAGACTCACTTAAGGTATACAGGAACCTGGTCAACAACGGTCTTGATGCGCAGCGCATTGCTATTGGCGGAGATTCGGCTGGCGGCAACCTTGCGGCAGCAACTTTGCTCGCACTTCGCGATGCGCACGAAGCTATGCCGGAAGCCTGTTTCCTCATGTCACCCTGGCTGGACATGACCGGCGAAGGCGAATCTCTCAGGACCAGGGCAGGTATCGATCCATGGTTCAGACCCGAGCACCTGGCCCCTACTGCTGGAAAGATATTTTCGGATTTCGACAAAAGAAATCCGCTGGTTTCGCCGGTATTTGCCGATGTCTCCAATCTGCCACCTGTGCTCGTGCATGTCGGCGATCACGAAATACTGCTGAGTGATTCGACCCGCTTCGTCGATAACATCCATCGAGCCGGCGGCGAAGTTGAGCTTAAAGTGTGGCCGGGGATGTGGCACGTGTTTCAATTTTTTGTCGGGCAAATGCCGGAGAGCGGCCAGTCCATCGAGCATATCGCTGAATTCTTGAGATCACGATTTGACCAAACGGCGTCGCGACATCAGGCGGCGTAGTCCACAGGGGTGTAGAACTATGATTATTAGAAAAGTTTTCGTAACTTTGGCGCTGCTTTACGGCGCCAGTGTCGTGCAGGCCCAGGGCTCAATAGCCCGCGGCCTGTTTCAGACTGATGTTGACATGACGGCTGATCAGGAAATTGTCATGGTCGAAGTTGAATATCCGCCCGGCGTCTCCTCCGCCAGTCATCGGCACAACGCCCATACCGTGGTATACGTCCTGGAGGGTACGGTCGCCATGCAGGTAGAAGGTGGTGACCTGCAGACACTGTCAGCGGGAGAGGTCTTTTACGAGACACCGGACGATATACATTCTGTGTCACGCAATGCCAGTGACACGGTGCCGGCTAAAATTCTCGTGTTTTTCCTGAAGAAGAAAGATGCACCGGCATCGGAGCCTGCGCCGTAACACGGGTCCTAGAAGCCAGAGCTGCGCTGCGAATCATCGTACATGCGCGTCAGGAAGGTACGTATGGCAGGCACAGCTTCTTCGGCCGTCATGAGCTTTTGCTGCTCGAGTATTTTCGCCATGTCGGTAATCGTTCGCTTGCCGTCGATTAAGGACATGATGAACGCGTAAATCTGCGTAGACATCGCCTGGTTTCGAAACCCTGTCGAGAGTGGCACGGATTCCTTTGCGGTTACGATCCAGTCAGGCAGTGCCTTGTGACGTGCCGGCGCCTTGACAGTGTCGGTTTTGGGCGCCGCAAAGGTAAGCACCGTTTCAAGTCGGCCGTGTCGGCTCGCGGGTGAGCACATATAGGGTATGTCTTCTTCATTGACCTGTGGTGCGTCGAATCCCGATTTTTCGACAATGTCCAGCGTTTCCTCTGTGCTATAGCAGCGGGACTGATCTGCATGGGTAAAAGCAAGTGAGCCGAAATTTATCCAGCGCCCTCCGGGTTTGAGAAGTTGATTGATGCGCGCGGCCTGTTGCGGCAAATCTTCGTCGATGATGTCAATCAGCCACGGTGTCACGACGGTGTCGAATACGCCGCTGGCAAACGGCGGTCGCATCGCATCACCTAGCACCAGGTGAAAACGATCATCCACGGCCTGTGGCGCAGACAGTTTCCGCAGTACGGCGAAATCGTCAAGTGTCCTCGGGGCAATTGGAAACTCATACAGTTCCTGCTGCGCGCCGTGCATAACAGTATTGGCAATTAGTAGCAGCAGCGGATTGAAGTCCATGGCAACGGTAGATGTTGTGTCGAGTTCTGTGTGAATGTCGTACGCAAGTCTGCATGCACCCGCCCCAAGCACGAGCGTATTACCGAGCGCCGTCCCGCCATCGGTAACCGTCCTGATTTGCGCCAGTGAGGCGGCATTCTCTTCGTCACCCCAGGCCCAGTCCCGATGTATGTTGCTGTAGTAGGTGGATATGCCCTGGTCAGTTGGCAGTCGGGTGCGCAACGCAAGATAGGACTCGTAACTTGCCTGCGCCGACTGAATGTCCACAGGTGCGAGTATCTGGCGCAGCGCTGACCGATGTTCGTCTGCGGCTCGCAACTGTCTCTCGAGGCGCTGACGCGTCAGCGCAGATAAAGCGTCCGACTTGAGACAACTCGTTAGCCGTTTTGCATCGGTCGATAGCTGCTGCAGCGCAAAATGAAGCCGGTTGCGCCATTCGCCCAGGCTCGCGTCAGGATCTGCGAATAGCCATGGAATATTCGAGATAGGTGGAAAATCGGTTTTGCAACCGTCACACCGGTACGCATCGCCGGCAACCGACAAAGGTGATTTGTCGCAGCGAGGGCAGGCTGTTAATTCGGTTAGTTGACTGGCAGCTGACATATTTTGTACACAGAGTTACGAGAATATGGGGAATTCTATAAGAAACGCAGGCCTTAATAGGCGACGTGTTCCACACTAGTCCCCGGCCGGAAATGCGACCTGGCCTGGCAGTGCGAGTTATTTTTCGACGGCTGCCGGTCGAAAACGACCATGGCTCGTTCATTGCCTGGTTCCCTGAAACGACAGGAGCACTTACCGCGCAAAAAAACGGCCCCGCTCGGCAGCGTGTGCGGCTGTTCAATTGCCACAGGTCAAAAACGACTGTAGTAGGGCCATGGTCGCAAGCTTCGTGATGGCACGGTGATTTATCTGGGATCAAAAAAAGCGGCCCCGCCCGGCATCACGCTCGGCTGATCAATGACCACAGGTCAATAACGACTATAGCAGGGCCATAGCCGCGAGCTTCGTGATGGCACAGTGATTTATCTAGTTTAAAAAAACGGCCCCGCCCGGCAGCGTGTGCGGCTGTTCAATTGCCACAGGTCAAAAACGACTGTAGCAGGGCCATGACCGCAAGCTTCGTGATGGCATGGTGATGTATCTGGGATGAAAAAAAACGGCCAGCGAGGGGGGAAGCTCGCTGGCCGCAGGGTTTCGCCCGATAATCAAAATGCGGGCGACCGACGGGGAAATGTCCGCTTGCCAGATCGAACGCCTGAGCGTATCGATTGGCTTGCCTGACTAGGTCGGGTTCAGAGGTCCTAATGTTCCGTTGACAATAGGTTGGAACGCTGTCAGGGCATCGCGGGCGGCCGCATTACCGAGACCGTTGCTCGGGAACAGCGTCGCGAAGTTTCCTTCTTCGCCGTGCAATGCCATGTAGTTGAGGATGACCGCATTGACCAGCAGGTTGACGTTGTTCGCGACCGGGGTAGCCCCGCGGACGACAGATCCGCCACCGTCCATATAGCCTAATTGCTGATGCTGTGCTTCGGTCTTGCCCGGACTGGTCCGTAACGTTGCCCGGCCGGACGGGTTGAATACCATGAAGAATGCGCCGGCAGTCGATGAGTTGTCACTCACCCATTCGCCTTTGCCTCGTCCATCAGCAGAGTTATCAATAGCACCGTTGCTTGACAGTGATCCGTCACTGAAGACGTACATCATCAAAGGTGTACCGACGCGCGCTGCGTATTCAATGCAGGCACCCATGCAGCGGCCTGCACGGAAGTCTTTGACTTCGCCTTCGGCCCGCGCGCCACCATGGTAGTCATAGCCGCCCATTTCGATTGTTGCCGCACCGGCAAATCCGTTGATGACAAGCTTCATGATGGCTGCGGTCTTGCGGAATTCGCGACCGTCACGTCCGTTGTCATTAAACTCGGCAGTTGAGAAGATGCCGCCTGGTCCGACAATGGCCGGATCCTGGCCGGGGTCGAGCGGCGTGCCACCGAAGCGATCGGCAATATCTGCCGCCTTCATGTAACCACAGCGCACCATGTCCTGGACGACTGCATCGGGTGTCACTACGCCCATCTTTTCCTGGCTCAGGCGATATGCTGATTCCATAACGGCTGTCGCGTCCCTGGCACTCAGGATGCCAACGAGTTGACCGGTATCAACGAGGCTTACTACATCCTCCGGACGGTCAACCTTGGTTGGCTGCAGGGCCGGATCCATCATCATGATGGGCAAGGTCGAGTTGCCGCCGGAAGGCGAGTTTTCACTCCCCGCAAGCGTCAGTATGGAGCCGTCAGCGCCGGCCTTCGCGATGCCATAAGTCGGGTTGTGCGGGTTATTGCCAGTGTCGTTATCTGATCGCGCCGGAAAAATTGCACCGTTCAACTGCGCGCCGCGGCCCGGCGTCATGCTCAGGTCCATGCCACGCTTGAACGCGCTGTCCGAATGAAACGCCAGACCAAAATCAGTGTTGGCGTACGGCAATCCGCTGATCGGGTCATTGAGACCAGGCACCATATCGCCGGGCAGGCCCATCTTGCTGTAGCCGGACGTATTCAGAAAGTCCATTTGTCCGCCTTCCTGACCGACAAGAACATTCGAGCCCGCGATATTCGCTCCGCCCGCAAGATCGAAGGCGATGAACGGGATCTTGCCGGCACCCGCCGTCGCAATACCGCACCCCAGAGTATCCAGGTCGCCCGACAAGGCGGCGTAGGCATCACGTGGGTTAGAGAATAGACTCAAGAGCCCGCCACCCATTGCCATTGCTGAGCCTGAAATGAATCCCTGCGAGAGAAAGTCGCGACGCGTGACCGGTCGCGCGTGATCAGGGTGACAGATCGGATCGTCGTAATTCCGTTTACGTTTCATAGTCATAACGTGTGCCTCTATCCTTATCTTTTCTGTCTACTGAATTAGCGCTATTGCGCTGCCGAGTACGGCGCCACAGGCACCCTTTGCAATGCCGCGTGTATCAGCCTGCGGCTCGAGCGGGTCGGTGTTCGGTGCGATCATCCTGTCAATCAGGTTGTCAGGTTGACCGGTTCCCAGGTTCTCGACCACGTAGCCAAGCTCATCACGAACAAAGGTGAAGTCCGGCTGCGTCTGAATGGCAATACCCATGATGCGGTCGACCAGCGGTGTAATCAGCGCATCGCGATTTACGTAGGCTGTCGCCGGCGGAGCGCCAAAATTGAATCCCGGGAACATCGCCGCTGACGAAATCGTGCCGCGATCTTCCATCAGGGCATTGCAATACTCGAATGCCAGCTGGGCAATCGCGACCTGATGCGACGACAGGAATGCCTGCGGATCCTCAATGGCCGGGAATGACTGACGCAGACCCTGATAGGTCGTATCGACGGAATTTTCTTCCGGGTCTACCGCGGTAACGGCCGCAAAGGTTGCGTTAATCTCGTCGAACGTACGCACACCAACCCGCTTGGCGGCTGGCAGAATATCGTTTTCCGTGACCACCAGTGCCGGATCACCCGTACGCGCAAAGCTCTCCGTGCCGAGCAGGTCGAACGTCAGGAAGAATTCGTCACCATCCGTGCCGGTGCCCTTTTCGAGCGGAATAACAGCACCCAATGGCGAAATAGGCTGGCCGAGATCGAAATAGTCTGCCGCATCGGAACTCAACATCGTATCGAGTTTGGCATACGACTGACTCTTATCTACTTCAGTACCGTTTACACCAATACGCATGCCCTGGATGGGTATGTCAGCCGATGGAACGCTGCCGTCGAGCGTAATGAAGTGTGGCTGCGTAAATACGTACGAGTAGGTATCGAACTGCGCCACCTCAAACAGTACATAGGCGCTCGGGTGACTAATAATGTCTTCCACGCTGAACAGCAGGAAGAATTTTTCACCAACGCCGACGTCGAAGTTTTGCTGAATCTGCGCAGGCGTCAACGCGAACTTGTGCACGGCAGCCATGCGGACGGTGCCTTCGAACAGCCCGTTACCACCGGCTTCGTTGCCGAGTACGAATGCAAACGTATCGTCCCAGTCGGTCATCGTACCCGGCCCAACTGGATCGGGTTGCGTCACCAGCTGGCCGTTGACGTAAATCTTGCGGCCCTCGGTTGCGCTGAACGTTGCAACTACGTGCTGCAATGTGGCCTGGAGTACTTCATCCGCATCAGGCGTTGATACCTGCGGACTGTCGCCATTCTCACTGTTGGTCGTAGACCGATGCAGGAAGTCATAGTTGTACAGCGTTTGCTGCAGCGTGAAGTTACGCGCAGTTTCGCCACCGGAGTAGGTCATGATGCGCGCCATCTCCTGGGTAACATTCGCCGGCACAACCCAGGCTTCCATCGAATACTCGCCGGTTGCCCGAATTTCGTTAAAGAGCTTCTGGCTGTCGGTCGTCGATCCCTGGGCGCGGCCATCGGATTGGCCAAGCAACGGATCGCCCGCCCTGATAGTGATACCCCAGCCGCCGAACCACTCGTATTCACCGGAGAGCTGCAGGTCAAGCGCAGGCGTCGTGCCGCTGGTGTCGTAGGCGGTGGAGCCTACGCCCGATTTGAACTCCCACAGACCGATCTGAGCGTCTTCGTAGCGATTACCGCCCGACGCGATCGTACCGTCGATTAACTTCAGCGCCTTACTGTTTACCAGCAGCGGATCAATAGAAGTCGTCGGTACCGTCAGGGCGAATGCCGCGATCGCATCGCGTACATCAATTGAAGCCTGAGTAGCTGTGATGTTGGGCCAATCGACCAGGTTATGGCCTTCTGACAGCCGCAGCACAAACTGTGAGTTATCCGGGTTATCCAGGTCCATCCGCGGCTTGGCCGCTTCAAACGCAGTCAGGTAAGAATCGACCGCACCGGATTCTGCGAAATAGGGTTGCTGCGACAATGCAGAGGATGAGTTGTGACAACCTGAACAATATTGTTCGAGGTACGGCGTATACACCAGGTCACGAAAGTTTTCCGGTGTCGCGTCCGCGTAGTTCTTGCTATCGCCAGGCTCAATGGCTGGTGGTGCCGTCAGCACGATCTGGCGTCCGCCGCCACCTGCTGTCGCACCAGCCCATCCTTCAATCCAGGTCGTCATGATGTCGCCACAGGCGTTGGCATCACCCAACCAGCAGTTATGACCGTTTGCGCCACCTTGCCCTCTGACTTTACTGACCAGCAGGGAATTAGCCGGAACGACGAGGTCGGCGGCCGTCATCGCTTCAGAGTAGGCCATGTTGATGTCGTCGAAGCGAGCAAACATGGGCGTCTGCTGGGTGGTCTCGTTATGGCAGTTGCCGCAGGTTGCGGTGTTCTGCATAGGTGTCCAGACATTCGTCAAGAAAGCCTGTACCTCGGGGCTTTGCGGCGCCGCGGTACCGTTATAGATAACCGCGGTTGAGCCGGTCACATTGGGAATCGGTGTATCGACCGTCTGTGCACCACCACCACAAGCGCTGAGCACAAGGCCCATCACACCTGCGATTAGGAGGGCACGTAACTTTCGGGCCGGGGCCGTAGCAAATCCAGTTGCATTATTCATTTTCATAGCCTCCTACTGGCCCATGCAGTAGACAGCCGCTTCGGCGAATGTCTGTTTCATGCGATAGCCGGCTTTCAGTGACGTAACCATCTGGTCAACCTGGAAACGGTCGGCCGCGTCTTCCGGCTCGCGCAGGCAAACTGCCCGGAACACTTTCTTCACCTGGCAACTTGCAAACGCGTCACTGTTGCCCAGTTCTTCGCCCATTGAGGCTGCGCCAAAGCCGCTGCCGGTACTACCCGGTCCACTTTGCGCCCAGCCCAGGAACTGGTTCTGACCTTCCCGCCAGTAGTTGATCCACGAATCGTCAGTGGTGCGATAACCCGGTTCGAAGTTGGTGTCGTTATTAAAGTACTTCGACTGCACGACACCCGGTGTGTACTGCAGACTCTGAGTGGTCTCGTCGAAATCGTAGTAAGCAAAGGCGCCAGCTAAAGGATCCATGCCGGTGTGACAGCCTATGCAGTTGTTCAGGAAGAGCCTGCTGTCGCCACCGGGGCTGCGGCTAACGTCCTGCCGGATACGGTCCGGAGTGAGTACAACGTCGTGTACCTGCTCCATGTCGTTACACATGTGATTTACCATCGTGAAACGAAACTGCGCGCGATTGGTGCCCGCGACAAAGAATGCCTCGGCGGCGGCGCGTGTCGTCCAAACACCCGCAACACCATTTATAGGCAGACCGGTAACATTTGACTGCACCATTTCCTGCAGCCCCGTTTGCATGTCGATGCCCTGATCTTCCATGGCAACGTAGTGATCGTTGTTGTTATTGGAATAAGCAGGTAAGGACCCAGGGCCAACATAAATAATGTTTGCCGACAGCAGTGTATTAAAGGGTTTGTCGTCTCGAATCATGCCGATGACGGTCGCAATGTAGTCATTCAGCGGCACGAATACGCTCTCGTCGCGATTCGTCCATGGCGCGGCAAAATTCTTCAACGTAACGTTGTAGAAGTTCGAGTTGTCCATTGCCGTATAGGCTGCTGTGATTGCGCCAGCCTGGCCCAATGCAACATTGGCTTCCATGCCGACCAATACGGTCTCGGTCGGTGGAACGCCCGCCAGGCGGTCATGTATCCGTTTGGCCTGCTCACGCGGGCCTGCAGATACATTACCTATAAGGCCTACGCTGATAAGCCCGATAGCAGTCAGCTGAATAACGCGTCTGGCCAACGTAAGGCCGTCTGCATGTTTGTTTCTTGTCCACGTCCTGTTTTTCATAACAAACCCGCTCATTGCTAATACGATTCGATCACATGCCAAGTTTCTGGCAGTGCCATTACATTCTTAATGAGTTGTTGCCGGGTAAAAGAGGGCGTCACTTCACTGACGCTTGGTCCACCTTTTCTCTGGCAACGCCTCATTGGCGAATGTACCTTTTCGAAAAGTCCATGTTGTTCGGCGTTCTTCCTTGAACAATCTGTTTTTCAACAGGCGGACTTGAACGAAATACTTTGCCCTAAGTTGCCGTTCATTGCCGTGAGTGCTTTCACAATCCGTTCAATTTCCTGCAACCAGCGAACACACGCATGTGTTCTATAGGTATACAAAGCAATTGCTGTGCCATGTTTCGAATAACGCTTGATGACCTACGAAAAAAATATACACAACAGTGACTTGCAGGTAATCCCGCGAGGCCGGTAAAGCGCGGTATATGTCAAGTCAATGTCGTTCGATCCGTACAGGTTTTGACAACTAAACCTTAAGTGACTGTTTCCTAACGTCTCAAACGATGTCGCGGAAGGCAGACACAAGTGACGGAGTACGACAATTAAGCAACGTATGTTCGTTTTTGCTGCAAGTGCCGCAGGTCATTCTGATTGATTGCCTGCAATTGGCCGGGCCAGATTCTGTGTGCCGCATCTCGAAATAAAAACCAAGCAACCGGAACCAGCCACCGAATTTTTTCGTGTGGTCTGGAAAGGGGTGCAAACACAGCCTCGTCTTTTCCGGTCAGGCAGAGCTGCAAACTACAGCGAGATTGCAAAACTTTACTTTGCGCACTGTCGTACTTTCGAGACATTACAAAGCTTGAAAGCCTTGATTAGACTGGCCGCACAGCTGCGATCCTATTTGTGATCGCGTTAACGGTATGCCATGCGTTTACAGTCCACTATTGCAAGCTGAATCATACTTTGGAGTAGTGCGCATCTGATACGCAAATCGGAGGCGGATAAGGAATGTCCGTTCTCGACGTAGAGGTTACAGCTATGAATAAGCTAGCGCAGAAAAATTCGGAAGGATCCTTGTGGAAGGGAACGCGATCTATTGCATTGTTGGTAGTAGCGTTTGCGATGGTCGCCTGTGATGGCGCCAACCAGGGCGTTCAGATTGGCAACGGCCAGGGAGCCGACCCAGTCGTCGTCGACTTCCCGATTGCTTTTATTAAGGCGCCATTGCCGCTGGACGACAATGGTGATCTCGTCCAAACAGATGTGCGTGAGCAGATTACCTTTGATTTTGGTGCAGACCTGTATGTTAAGGATCGTGCCTCGCCGAGTTCTCTTGCGACCAATGTCACCGGCGACCTAATGCAGGGCATGGCTGCGATTCGCGACGTCGAAATGAACTACGATGGCAGCACAGTCATTTTCGCCATGCGTGGACCAGTCGATCTCGGGCTGAATCTGGATGACGAAGATCAGCCGTCGTGGAATATCTGGGAATACGCTTTCGAGACCGGCGCATTGCGCCGCATTATTGTAGGTGACGTTACGGCCGAGGGTGGGCACGACGTCGCACCGCACTATCTTTCCGATGGGCGGATTATTTTTTCTTCGACGCGACAGCGTCGCTCGAACGCAATCCTCGTTGATGAAGGCAAGCCGCAGTTTCAGGCGCAGGACGAAGACGTCAATGAAGCGGCATTTTTACTGCATGTAATGGATGCAGACGGGACCAATATTCAGCAGGTTTCGTTTAACCAGAGTCATGACCTGGACCCGACCGTACTCGCAAGCGGCAAGGTCGTTTTTAGCCGCTGGGATCACGCAGGCCCGAACAACGCGATCAACCTGTATCGCATGAACCCCGATGGTTCCGAACTGGAGCTGCTCTACGGGCGCAACAGCCATGACACCGGCACGAACGGCGAAATCATTCAGTTCACGCAGCCGCGAGAGCTCGAGGATGGTCGTATCATGTCACTGGTGCGGCCTTTTACGGATACCAACGGTGGTGGCGATATCATCGTGATCGATACGCCGACCTACCTGGAAAACACGCAGCCTACCAAGGATAACCCGGGCATGGCTGGGCCTGCCCAGGCACAGGCGACAGTCGTTGAAGTCAATACTGCCCCTGGCGAAATTTCTCCGGGTGGGCGCTACAACTCGGTTTACCCGATTCAGGATGGCACCGGCCGCCTGCTGGTAAGCTGGAGTCAGTGTCGACTGACGGACATTGTGGATCCGGCCGTGCAGCCGCCGTTGCCAGTTGTTTTCTATCCGTGTACAGACGAGAACCTGATCAACCCGCTATATGTTGAAGCGGATCCGATCTACGGCATCTGGATCTATGATCCTCGCGACGAGACGCAGTTACCGATCGTCCCGCCGGAAGAGGGCTTCATGTATACGGAAGTTGCATCGGCAGATCCGCGACCCGTGCCGCCGCTCATCCTCGATCAGGAAAATCGTTTCCTCGCTGACCCGGACCTGGTTGAAGATGGCGAAGCGGTCTTAAGTATCCGCAATGTCTACGATTTCGATGGCGTGATGGTGGTACCGGACGTCGATGCGCTTGCCAATCCGGCGACGACCACCGCTGATCAACGGCCCGCTCGATTCCTGCGCGTCGTCAAGGCGGTTTCGCTGCCGGATGAGGACGATCTGGAGCTCGAGAACGAAGCATTCGGACCCAACAGGGCCCTGGGGATGAAGGAAATCGTCGGCTATTCGATGATTGAACCCGACGGCTCGGTCATGATGAAAGTGCCGGCAAACACCGCGCTCCAGGTCAGCGTTCTCGATGCCAACGGCCGCCGCATTACCGCGAGGCACCAAAACTGGATTCAGTTGCGTCCGGGGCAATTGCTGGAGTGTAACGGCTGTCACGTGGCGCAAGGCGGTACGTCGCATGGTCGTTTCGATGCATTCGACAGCGCCTACGATGGTGCTGATGTTGCCGGAGCCGCATTTAACTCTGGCACGGTCGACGCACTTTTTGTCGGTGACATTGGCGAAACCATGGCGGAGGTCCGGGCGCGAATCAGCTGCGGTGGCAGCGGTTGCTCGTCGATCGATCCCTCCATGGACGTCGAATATACGGACGTCTGGACGGATGAAGCCAAGGCGGGCAGGTTTGTCGATCCAAGCTTTACCTATTCGTACATTGATTTGACGACGACGGCACCTACGTCGGTAAATTGCATCACGCAGGACTGGGCCGCAAACTGCCGTACCGTGATTAACTACGAATTTCATATTCACCCGCTTTGGGGTGCTGACCGGGCAATTCTCGATCCAAATACCGGGCTGCCGATCCTTGATCCGATCACAGCGCTGCCGCTGACCAAATGTACCGATTGTCATTCCCTTGCCGATTCGGCTGCTACGCCAATGATACCGGCCGGGCAACTCGATTTAAGCGACGGGCTGGATATACTCGTGCCGGAGCAATTCAATTCCTATCGTGAATTACTGTTTCAGGATGACGAGCTTGAACTGGACGCCAATGGCGCCCTGGTGCCGCGAATGATCGTGATCGGCCAGGACGTTGACGGCAATGACATTTTAGCAACAGCAAGGGTCAACCCCTCTATGACTGCTGGCGGCGCCAATGCATCGAATCGATTCTTCAGCCGATTCGACTCGTTGGCCGACATGCACAGTGGGTTCTTATCAGACGCGGAGAAACGCTTAATTGCGGAATGGTTGGATGTTGGAGCGCAATATTACAACAATCCTTTCGACGTCCCGATCAATTAGAGCGCTGTTCATAGCGGTGCTGGCAGTCGTAACGACCCAGACCCCGAACACCGCGATTGCTCAGGCCGCCGGAGAGTACCGAACAGTATCGGTGGCCGATCCATACCTGGAGATGCATACCGGGCCCGGTCGCGGCTACCCGGTATTCCACGTGGTCGATCGAGGCGCTGACATCGAAATCATCATGCGCCGCACCGACTGGTTCCAGGTCAGAGCTGCCGATGGCACCGAGGGCTGGGTCGATCGGACGCAGATGGAGCGCACCCTGCAGCCCAGTGGCAGTGAAATCCAGTTTGCCGAGGCGAATTTGCAGGATTTCACGGATTCCACCTGGGAAATGGGTGTTTTGGCCGGCGATTTCGGCGGCGCCAACATCGTTTCCGTCTTTGGCGGGTATTCCGTCAACCCAAACGTCTCAATAGAGGTATGGGGTTCACAGATTTTAGGAAATTTTTCGAACGGCTGGATGGGCAGTGTTAACTTAACGCATGAGGCCTGGCCCGACTGGCGCGTTTCGCCGTTTTTCACGCTTGGAACCGGAGTAATCCATACCGAGCCGAAATCGACCATCATTCAGGGCGAGGATCGTACGGACCAGGTTGCTCACGCAGGCGCCGGATTTCGTGTTTACGCAACACGGCGTTTTATCCTGAGGGCAGAGTTTAAAAGCTATGTGGTGTTTACGAGCCGCGACGACAATGAGGAAGTAGAAGAATGGAAAGTCGGTTTCGCCTTCTTTTTCTAGAGCGATGTTCCCGGAGATCAGCAAAATTATTCGTGTTGATCCCACTGTTTGCCTTCGTCCTGTCAGGATGTGCTGCAACCAAGAATCTTTTCGGCCTGGGTGAGGAAGAAGCACTGCCACCCGCTGAAATCCCGGAAGGGCAGGTCATTGAGCCCGAGGTCCAGAGACGCGAAATCAAAGAGCCCGATATTGATTCCGAGGACTTCGAGATTGGCGCCTTTGCCGGTGTCATGAGCATTGAGGATTTCGGCTCAGACCTGGTTTATGGCGTGCGCCTGGCATACCACGTCACCGAAGGCTTCTTCGTCGAAGGCTCGGTCGGACAATCTGAAGGCGGGCTGACCAGTTTCGAGGTCCTGAGCGGTGGCGCGCCGCTTTTGTCGGAGAGTGAACGCACGTTGACCTATTACAACCTCAATGTTGGCTACAACATCCTGCCGGGTGAGGGCTTTGTCGGTGCCGGTCGCGCTTATAATACTGCGTTATATCTGAGTGCGGGTCTGGGTTCGACATCATTCGCCGGCGATGACCGCTTCACCGTCAATTTTGGCGCCGGTTACCGGTTTCTGCTGAACGATTCCATTGCACTGCATGTCGATTTTCGCGATCACCTTTTTGATATCGACCTGCTCGGTGACGAAAAAACCGCGCATAACCTGGAAGGGTCACTGGGCGTGACTTGGTTCTTCTGAGGAAGGGGTCACGGTTCACTGACCGAAGCCCGCGATAAGCTTGGAGAATGAGCATGAGAAAGCACATGATTTTGCGCGTTCTGTTGTCCCTGGTGGCGTTGGCTGCCTTGTCAGGCTGCAGCGGCATCGAGCCGTGGGTCAAGCCATACGAACGCGACCGACTGGCTGATCCGATCATGTTCCTGGACATGGATCCGGTTTCGAGCGCCTACATCTACCACGTGTACGAGGCCCGGGAAGGCGCACGCGGTGGTGAGGGTACGGCCGGCGGAGGATGCGGCTGCAACTAGCAGCACGCTCAGAATGACTCACACGGCAAGACTCATCGTAATGACCGTACGCAAATTGCTGACGTTTGTACTTCGGCAATGTGGGTCTTCCTGCGGACCCGCCGTGACGCGATCTCGCCTGAATCTCTCTGTATGCACGGCAGATTCATCTGGAACCTGCTCATGATTTTCATTCGTCTAACCGTTCTGCTATGCCTGTCCGCTGCCATGTTTGGTCAGGCGGTATTGGCGAGTGTGCTGCCCGAAGATCGCACGGATTTTCTGTATCACCGCTACGACGGTGGTGGTGTCACGATCGACGGTCCGTCGGTGCTGGTCCGTAAATCGGTCGGCAAGAGCGTGTCGCTCTCGGCGAATTATTACGTTGACATGGTCAGTTCTGCGTCGATCGATGTCATCACGACCGCAAGTCCTTATACCGAGGAACGCACCCAGTATTCGTTTTCTGCGGACTATCTGCGTGGCAATACGACCATGTCGATGGGCTACACAAACAGCACCGAATCCGACTTCGACGCCAATACCTATCATCTGGCGGTCAGCCAGGACATGTTCGGTCAGCTTACGACGCTGACGCTTAGCTATTCTTTTGGCGATGACGTTGTAGGCAAGTCCGACGACCCGAATTTTAGTGAAGACAATACGCGTCAACACTACGGCATTGGCGTCACGCAAATTCTGACTCGCAATATGATCGCTGCCCTCAATGTAGAGGTCATCACGGACGAGGGGTTTCTGAACAACCCGTACCGATCGGTAAGATTCCTGGATCCGGAACTGGCAACCGGTTTCGATTTCGAGAAAGAGCTGTATCCGCGGACGCGCACGTCAAACGCGGTCGGCATTCGCACAAAGTACTATCTTCCGTACCGCGCCGCGCTTGAAGCGCAGTATCGATATTTCATCGATACGTGGGATATCGAGTCGCATACTGGGTCAGTGTCTTACATACAGCCCTGGCGAGACTTTGTGCTGACCGCGAAGTACCGCTATCACACGCAAACCGGCGCACATTTTTATCGCGACATGTTTTCGCGATCTGAGGCGACCAATTTCCGGGGTCGTGACAAAGAGCTCAGCCCATTGTCGAGCCAGACTTTTAAACTGAGCCTTGCCTATGAATGGCTGCCAGATGGATGGGGGTTCATTGACAAAGGCACAATTAACGCCTCGCTGGATTACCTCGTGGTTGATTACGAAGACTTTCGCGACATCTCAACGGGTGCGATCCTCGGCGAAGAGCCCCTGTACCAACTTGAAGCAAATGTCTTTCAACTCTTCTTTTCCTTCTGGTATTAGGATCTCCTTGCCAGGATGCGCTAGTCATCCGTTCCACCCGCTGACGACTTACTCTCACAGATCTTGATCTGTTTACCCGCACCAGAAGGAGAATCGGGCTACAGACCCATTCGCTTGCGTGGTCTGCATACGGCAAGTCACCCGGTGCAAATCAGCCTTTAGCGCAATAAATGTCTATTCGTGCCGGCCATTTGGTTCGAAAAGGAACTGGCGGGTCACAGGGCTTTAGCCGCGATTCGTCGTACAATGTCGCTTCCAGATCAAAAGGGAGAAACCATGGGACGGTTGGCCGGTATTGCACGACGTAAAAATAAACGCGCGCCAATGGAGACCCTCGAATCCGCTGACTTAAGCTGCGCAAGCGGTGTTGCCGGAGATTTACGCGGCAAGCCGGGAAATCGACAGGTCACCCTGTTGTCGACGCGCGACTGGCAGTCCGCCTGTAACGAGCTCGGCGACGAGCTCCTCCCCTGGACAGTGCGCCGCGCTAACCTCTTAATCGACCAGATCGACTTGCCCAGGGCTGCCGGCCACATCATTGCAATCGGACCTTCGCGGCTGCGGACCACGATGGAGGTTGATCCTTGTTCGCGCATGGATGAGCAGGCGCCCGGTCTCAGGAAGGCGCTGCTTGCCGACTGGCGCGGTGGCGTTGCCTGCGAGGTGATTGAGGGCGGCACGGTAGCCGTAGGCGACGATGTGAGCATCATCGAATGACGTGGCTTGTGGGGGCGCTGATGGCGGCCGGTGTACTGGTCGCCGTACTTTACAACCGGCTGGTCCGGGACCGGAATCGCGTTGCTGCGGCATGGAGTGACATCGATGTGCAGCTGCAGCGGCGACATGACCTGATTCCACAGTTAGTGAAAGCAGTTGACCAGTATGCTGGCTATGAGCAAGCGACGCTGGAAGCTATAACGGCGCTGCGCGTTGAGGCAATCGAGCTGCACGGAACAGGTGATGTCGGCCGACTGGGGCAAAAGGAGGAGGAACTCAACGTGGGACTTCAGAGGCTCATTGCCGTTGCCGAGAATTATCCTGATCTCAAAGCCAATGAGAATTTCCTGAAACTGCAAGAAGATCTTGTAGAAACTGAAAACTACCTGCAGTTTGCGAGGCGTTTCTACAACGGCTCGGTTCGACAATTTAATACCCGCGTTGAAACGGTGCCGCATAACCTGATCGCTGGCTGGTTTTCTTTCACAACCAGAGAGTATTTCCAGAAGACCTCCGATGAGGCAGCAAACGTTCCGTTGGTCCAACTTGGCACAATTGAATGAGGCATGTCTGTCTAAGCCTGCTGCCTTGGTTGCTGTTCGCGGCGCAGTCGATCTCTGCTGACGAGCGAATCCTAAGCTATCACAGCGATATTCTGGTCAGGGCTGATGGCTGGATTGAGGTAACTGAAACAATCAAGGTCCGGGCCGAAGGCCAGCAAATACGGCGCGGCATTTTCCGCGATTACCCGGTCAGGTACAAAGATGCGTTCGGCAACAATGTCAAGGTGCTATACGAACCGCAGTCCGTGCTGCGCAATGGCAACAGCGAAGAATTTAATTCCGAGTCACGTGGCACAAATGTCCGCACCTATTTCGGCAGTGCGAATCGCATGCTGACAAACGGCGACCACACCTATACCTATCGATACGATGCCGGCCGTATGCTCGGATACTTCGAGGACTATGACGAGCTTTACTGGAACGTCACCGGTAACGGCTGGGATTTTCCAATTGACTCCGCGTCGGCGTCCGTGTCTTTTGAATTTGAAGTTCCGCAAGATCAGGTTATACCGTTTGCTTATGTTGGGCCGTTCGGCGCCGAAGGCGGGCGCGGGTATGCAGCGACTTTTACACGATCAGGTGGCGTGAATTTTCAGGTTCGGCGGCCGCTGGCGCTGCGTGAAGGGCTGACCATCGCGGTCCGATGGCCGAAAGGAATAATCGTTCCGCCCAGTGACACCCAGAAATTGATCTGGCTTTTGTCGGACAATCTTAACCTCCTTGTAGCGCTCGGCGGGCTGCTCGCGATGCTTAGTTACTACATACCCGTATGGCAAAATTATGGCAAAGACCCTGTGCCGGGTGTTGTGGCAACCATGTACGAGCCACCCGAGGGCTTTTCGCCGGGCTCACTCCGTTATATCGAAAAGATGGGCTACGACAATGACGTGATGACGGCCGCCGTTGTCAGCCTCGCTGTGAAAGGCTATTTGCGTATTGATGTAGACGACGACACGCATACGCTGCATCGTCTCGACCCTGCTCCGGATGCACCGGCCCTGGCAACGGGCGAGCAGGCGTTATACGACGCGTTGTTTGGCAGTGGTCGAAAACTCAAGCTCGTGGACGACAACCACGAGCGAGTCGGACGCGCAAAGAAAGTACACGAAAAGTCCCTGAAAAATGATTATCACCTACGCTATTTCACGACCAACGGCCTTCTCAATATGCCTGCGCTCGTCGTCGGCGTCATATCAAGTATTGTTGCGCTCAGCCTGGGGCCGGGTCTTTTTGTATTTATCTGCATTGCAGCTATGCTGGTGACGGTTATTTTATTCGCAATCATAATGAAGAAACCGACGGCACCGGGGCGCCGGCTCCTCGACAGATCGGCCGGTTTTCGTGAGTACCTGGAGATTGCGGAAAAGGATGAGATGAATCTGCGGAATCCGCCCGACAAGACTCCTGAATTGTTCGAGAGTTACCTGCCGTTTGCACTTGCGCTTGGCGTGGAGCAGCAATGGGCAGAGCGATTTGCGCGAATTTTCGCCGGACTAAAGGGTCCGAATAATGCGCAATGGCAGCCGTCCTGGTACAACGGTTCCTGGAATAATTTTGACCTGAGCGCGAATGCGTCCAGCCTGTCAGGTGGGCTTGGCAGCGCTATCAGCTCGTCCATCACACCGCCGGGGTCTTCATCCGGCAGTGGCGGCGGCGGGTTTTCCGGCGGCGGCGGCGGTGGTGGTGGCGGTGGTGGTTGGTAGTCAATCCTAAAGGGTGTTCTAAGTCTTGAATCAGCATGTTTATCAGCGTCGCCCGGTCGGCGATAGCTCTATTCCGACCGTAATATTCGCCTTATTGCTGGTGAATGGTCTTCTTTTCGCAGCTCAGAGCTATTCGCGCGAATTAGGGTTCTTCCTGTTGGCAAATTTCGGACTGTGGCCACTATCGGCTGCGTTTCCAAATCCTGAATTCAGCCTGTGGCAGGTCGTAACCTACGGTTTTCTGCACGGCGACGTCATGCATATCGCGTTCAACATGTTCATGCTATGGATGTTCGGTCGAGAAATTGAGCTGCTGCTGGGTGCACAACGTTTTTTCATCTATTACATGACCTGCGTGATCGGTGCTGCTGCGGCCCAGTTGCTGGTAGCGCATCTGCAGGGTGGCATCTACCCCACTGTGGGTGCCTCGGGCGGCGTCTACGGACTGCTTCTGGCTTTTGGTATGGCCTTTCCGAATCGCATGATCATGCTGTTGTTTCCGCCTATTCCAATGAAAGCGAAGTACATGGTAATCCTGTTCGGCGCGATGGAGCTTTTCCTGGGGCTGAGCGGAAGCTCGCCCGGAATTGCGAATTTCGCACACCTTGGCGGCATGCTGTTCGGTTTTCTGTTGATTCAGCACTGGCGAACTCAGGCGCCGCCGCGCGGGTAATCGACTCTTTTGGGTAACATCGCTGCAGTGGCGCTCGCCACAATCGTCCTGGTGATGATCCCGGGTCCGAACGTCGCATTGATCGTCGCCAACAGTTTGCGCCACGGGCTAAGATCCGGGCTTACGACAGCGCTAGGTACGACATTCGGGCTCGCCGTCCAGCTCCTGGTTGTCATCGTCGGCATGGCCGCACTGATCGATCTGGCCGCCTCCGCGCTCACGTGGATTCGCTGGCTGGGTGTAGCGTACCTTTTTTACCTCGGTATCAAGACCTGGGCCGAGCCGGCAGACAACCTGAAGGACGTGCAGGCGCTGTCGTCACAGCGTGCCTTTTGGCACGGCGCTGGATTTGCCGTTATCAATCCAAAGACGTTGCTGTTTAATGCCGCATTTCTACCACAGTTTGTTGGCGCTGGCGCCGATGCCTCGGCCGAATTAATAATCGTTACATGCACCTTCCTGAGCGTAGTGGTTATTGGCGATGCGGCGTGGGCGATTTTCGCTGCGTCGGCGCGCGTCTGGCTCGCACGTTTCGGGCATCTACGGAATAAAATTACCAGCGGCTTCCTCGTCACTGCCGGCCTGGGGCTGGCGCTGTCGCGGCGCAGCATATGAGCCATAAATGGCAACTATTTGCGCTGTCCGCGCATCTCACTGCAGTGGACAGGAAAATCTGAATTCGAAAATTTGAGGGCTCCGGATGGAAATAAAGAGACGACACTTTCTTGGTCATGTTGCGGCCGGCAGCGCGGTGGTAACAATGCCGGCCTTCCTTTCGGGATGCGGTGCCAACCAGGCCATCCAGATTGCCGAACCGATTCCAGACAATCCTTTCATGCAATGGTTCGGCGTCGATCAAGCTGTAATCACGCGAGTAATGGCCGAACTGACCGCGCACGGAGCCGACTTCGCGGATCTCTACTTCCAGCATCAACGCAGCAACAATCTGTCCATGGAGGATGGCATTGTCAGCCGCGCCAACTCCGGGATTACCCAGGGCGTGGGTTTGCGAGTCGTTATCGGCGAACAGACAGGCTACGCCTTTACCGAAGATCTGACCTTACCGTCAATGCTCGCCGCGGCACAAACCGCCGCGGCAATCGCGAACAGTGCAGCTATCGTCCCGCCGCAGGCCTTCAACGTCAAAAAGACCGGTGACCTGTACACGACGTCGGTGCCCTGGGCAGATGTCGGCATTGACCAGAAGCTGCCACTGTTGAAGCGTGTTGACAGCAGGGCGCGCGCCGCGGACCCGACTATAAACAAGGTGACCGTGGCATGGTCGGATGTCGACGAGCGCATAATGATTGCGACACTCGATGGACACCTGATCACAGATCATCGACCCATGACACGATTGACTGCACTCGTGACTGCAACGAAAGGCGGCGAAACGCAGTCCGGGTATTCGAATATTGCCGCCCGTGAGGATCTCTCCTGGTATACCAGCGAACGGATCGACTCCATGGTTGACGAAGCCGTTGATCGCACGCTCGTGCTGTTTGATGCCAGGCGACCGCCGGCTGGCGAAATGCCGGTTATTCTGGCGGCAGGTGCCAGCGGAATTTTGCTGCACGAAGCAATCGGCCACGGCCTGGAAGCTGACTTCAACCGCAAAGGCACGAGCATCTATGCGGACATGATGGGTAAAAAGGTAGCGGAATCATTCGTCACTATCATTGATCAGGGCACGATTCCGCAGGAGCGCGGGGCACTGAATTACGACGACGAGGGCAATGAGTGCGGTCGCACGGCAATGGTGGAGGGCGGCATCCTTCGATCATATTTGCACGACTCCATCAGTTCGCGTCAGTACAATGTGGCCGCCACCGGCTCGGGCCGCCGCCAGTCTTACCGGCATGCGCCGATGCCACGTATGACATGCACCTTCATGGAAGACGGGCCCCACACGCGCGACGAAATAATCGCCGCAGTTGATCACGGCATTATTGCCGAGACCTATACCAACGGGCAGGTACAAATCGGCGCCGGGGACTACACGTTCTACGTCAAAAACGGCTGGCTCGTCGAAAACGGTAAGGTGACGGCACCGATCAGGGACGTAAATATTATCGGCAATGGCCCGGAATCCCTGCAGCGCATTACGATGGTCGGCAACGATGCAAAACTGGATACCGGCGGCTGGACCTGCGGCAAGAACGGTCAGCAGGTGCCGGTATCGCAGGGCATTCCAACGGTCCTCGTGTCGAACATGACGGTTGGAGGCGAAAATGTCGGCTGATCTCATCGAAAAAGCGGGAGACGCTGTTGCGATTCTCGTTGCGGCTGGCGCAGACGATGCCTGGGCGACGGCCAGCGTTAGCCGGGACGTCGAATTCAGCTATCGGGACGGCGCTTTGGAAAAAGTGCAGGACACGACGTCTCGCAGTCTTGCTGTACAGGTTTATGCCGACGGGCGTTACTCGAGCCACCAGACCACCGACCTGCAGCCTGATCGATTGCACAGCTTCCTCAGGGAAGCGGTGGCCATCACCGGCGCGCTGGAACCCGACCCCGAACGGAATATGATTGCTGCCGAATTGTTCGCGAATAGACCGCTTGACGACCTCGATCTCGTCGACAGCGAAGTCCAGTCGCTGGACCGGGACAAGAGACTGTCCTGGTGCGTCGCCTTGGATGATGCGGCTCGCAAACATACGCGCGTCATTTCGGCGACGTCGGGCGTCTACGATGGCAGCCAGTCAAGTGCATCAGTCAGCAGCAATGGCTTCAGCGGATCACAGGAATCGACGTATTGTTGGAAGGGCGCCAGTGTCACGCTACGTGATCGCGGTGATCGCAGAGCGTCGGATAGTTTTTTCGCGGGTGCACCTCACGTTGGAGACGTGCCTGAAGCGGGCGTCATTGCGTCCACGGCGCTCGAAAGATCGCTGGTGCGGCTCGATGCGGACAAAGGTCCCACGATGAACGCTGCCATGGTGGTCGATGCGCGCGCAGCGGCGCAGCTCATCGGGCGGCTCATGGGACCTGCGAATGCCCGGAGTATCCAGCAAGGGCGCTCCTTCTGGGCAGAGCTGATTGGCGAACAGGCTTTCAGTCCCAAACTCAGCATTGTTGACGATCCCCTCATCATTCGCGGCCTGGCTTCGAGGCACTACGACCGCGAAGGCATTTCGGCAAAAGTATTGCCCATTGTCGAAAACGGTGTGGTGCGAAACGTCTACGTGGATACGTATTACGGTCGCAAGGCGGGAATGCAACCGACCACCGGAGATCCATCCAATCGGCGCATCGCCGCGGGACGTCAATCGCTGTCCGAGTTATTGAGCGATGTCGGAAGCGGTCTGTACGTGACCTCATGGCTGGGTGGCAATGCGGACGGCACCACCGGTGATTTCTCACTCGGTCTGCGCGGTCACATGATCGAAAACGGTCAAGCAGGCAGGCCGGTTGGCGAAATGAATGTTACAGGCAATCTGCGTGATTTGTTTTCGCGCCTGACTGCGGTTGGCAATGATCCGTATCCATACTCGGGGACGCTGGCGCCATCACTGGTTTTTGCTGACGTTGATTTTTCCGGTGTGTAACACCGACAACGCGGTGTCTTGAGACCGCAACGACTTCGCGCGAAATGCACCGTTAGTAAACGTCAGATGCAAATCCGTACCTCGTGGTTATCTAGTGCTTCTTGCCACTTTTGCGCGAAGACCGGGTTGGCGGGTTCTTGGCCACGTAGCGATGGCCTTCAACGAGTTTCAGCAGATCGAAGGCGCTAAGAATTCCAACCACCTTTTTTTCATGGGTAACGATAACGTGGTGAATCCTGTGATTGCGCATGATTCGTGCAGCGATGCTCACATCCTCATATTTTGGCACGACGTAAACTTTCTCCGTCATGATTTTACTGATTGGCGAACCCGCCTTCAGGTCTTGTGCGAGATCCGTGGCGGAGACTACGCCGACCGGTTGGTGGTCACTGGCGACGACAGGGACGGAACTAATGCCATTGCGTTCAAGTAGTTGGCGAACATGTTCGACGCTCTGGTGCGGCTCCGCCGTTACGACGGATTCGCTCATCAGTTCGGCTACCTTTGTATTCATGTCATCTCCTGTCTGCGTAGAACCTACAGCATGCAGAATCGACGCCAGGATGTAGCTCCGTAGTTTCCACAGTAGCCGGCCGATCACAGAACCTTAATCGCCGCAACAGTTTCGACGCTTTTCTCATAGCAACCGAATAAAGAATCATCTGTAACTAAGACATCAATAGAACCTGTCCGCTTTCGGATACTTGCCGGTTGTTCATGTCGCCTCTTTTTGGCAAACTCTCCGGCCGATTTCGGTCTCCGCTCCGCAATAAATTTGCCAAGTGGTCTGTTCTTCGGCGGTGAGTCATTCATACAGCGGCTCCCGAAAAATTTAAAAAGCTTTGACAACGCAAGAGGAAAGCAATGAGATATCCGGTAATCAAACCACCAACGAAAAAAGAACAGGCGCTTATTCGTCGCAAGATCAAGGAAGTGGTAAAGGAACAAGGTGGTGTGAGAGCTGCTGCCCGCCATTTGAAGGTTAAGCACAGCTATCTGGCTTCGATTCTTGATGGAACTCGAAATAATCCAGGTGACTGGTATCTACGCAAGCTCGGTTTGCGTCGGGTTACCTACATCGAAGAGGTGTAGGCCCGCCATGGCGATTCGAGTCTGGTTCTAACTGCTAAGGTATATCTCGGCGCAGGTGCCGTTCAATGAATTGCGATCCGCGAACGTACGTGTTGCCGCATCTTGTATGCAATAGGCCTGAGCAGGTTGATTAGCGAGGCCGATTAAGTATTTGAATTGCTGCCATCAGGTATGCTCAGTGCACGGAGTGCGTAATTCAGGCTGAGCACAGGATGTCTGATGACATAGACCGGCATTTTCGGCGGGACAATTTCAAACGCTACGCGTTGCAGTGCGGGCTTGCGGGACTTGTCGTGCTCGTTCTGCTGCTGGTTCTCGATACCGTAACGCAAACCGTGCTCATCGCAGCGCTTGGAGCCAGCACGTTTATCGCCTTCGCCGTGCCACGCCACATGCAATCGGGACCACGACACATGATCGGTGGTTACGTGGTTGGCATACTCGTCGGTTCGACAGTGTCAATGCTGGTAGCGTCGATCGGTGTTTCCGCCACCGGCGGAAACGGCGTAATTATCTTATTCGGCGCTATCGCTATATCCCTGGCGATGTTTACGATGGTTGTTACGCGCACAGAGCATCCCCCGGCAGCCGCGCTCGCACTGGGCCTGGTACTCAACGAATGGGATTTCCTGACACTCATTGTTGTGCTGGCAGGCGTCATTGGGCTGAGCATCATCAAAAAACTTATATTGCCGGCACTGCTTGACCTTATCTGAGCTCACCGCTAATCGTGGCAAGCAGGTTTGGTACTGCAGCTGATCTGGCCCTACGTGGGCGTATCCCACGAAAGAAACAGCGTTTTCGGACCACGAAATGAAAAATTCGGGTGATAACTAAGGTCCTGACCGATGACCAGTCTGAGTGACGGGATCTTTTTGGTCAGTAATTCCAGGATGATGGTGACCTCCAGTTTGGCGAGCAGGCGGCCAAGGCAAATATGGGGTCCTCGACCGAACGCAATATGTTTGCCTGAGTTGTCGCGCGCAAGGTCGAATCGGTCCGGATCTGCAAATTTTCGCGGGTCGTGGTTGGCTGCCGCCAGGGACATGAAGACCTCGGTGCCTTTGGGTAGCTTCATGCCTCGAAATTCGGTGTCGCAGGTCGTAACCCGACGCCAACTTGTTTGCGCGGAGTTAAACCGAAGTACCTCTTCAATAGCCTGTTTGATCAGACCTGGGTCAGCGCAAAGGCGCTCCCAGTTTCGGCGCTCGCCCAGCAGGCACAGCAATGCGTTGCTAATCAGGTTTCTGACGATTTCATGGCCGGCGAAAGAAAGGCCGTAGATAACGGACTGCACCTCGACGTACGACAAGTCGTCGGGTTTTTCAGCGTGCGCCGCCAGCAATTCGGAGGTAAAGTCATCCGCAGGATTTTCGCGCCTCATTGCCACGTATGCGGCGACGTAGCGCCAATAGGCAAACAGGTTTCTTGCAACTTCGATTTGCTCCTCCCTGCTCGTTTTTCCCCAGGTAAACTCGAGGCGGTTGTTGGTCCATGCTTTCAGTTGCTCGTCGTCAGACTCAGGAAAGCCGATTAACCTGAATATGGTTTCGGCAGGAAGCGGATTGCCGACTGCACTGACCCATTCTGCCGGCGAACCATCCGCCAACATGTTGTCGATCAAATCTTCAGCCCGTTGTCGAACCAGGGGTTCGAGGACTTTCATGCGTCGCGGTGAGAAGCCCGCCTGCGTGTATTTGCGAATACGGGTATGGTCAGGTTGCGGCCGGTTGGACATTACCGCCACCGGGTTATAGTCGTCCGCCGACAGAATTTCTGCCGCTTCGGCACAAATCGGAAATACCGGGTCCTGTACGTTCGTCGACGAGAAAACATCCGGGTTCATGAAGATTTCTTCGACATCCTCAAGGCGCGTGACGACAACGTAACCGAGTGGCTTAGCGTAAAAAACGGGTTCATCCTCGCGCTTCCGGCCAAGCCAGGCATACGGGTTAGCGATATAGCGTTCGGAAAACGGTGAAAACTCGTGGTCTACCGGGCAGCCATCCGGCGCGCCCGCTTTTTTTGTATCGACTTTGTGATATGCCAAATCAGTCATGGGATTTGTCCTGTGCGCAGCTGGTGGCAGTTGCCGGCGTCTATTTTGCACTATTTTGCCGGAACGGCGACATCCGGACGTCTACGGATAATCAATCTATGCCCTGGTCATCGCGGCAAAAGCCGCTGCGGCGGCAAGCTTTTGTTTGGCCTGCCAGGGTGGGCCGATCGATCGGCCTAATTGCGCAAGAAAATCGCCAAGGTCGTCGCGGCCGAGAACGATTGCCGCTTCGTCAAACACGCGCTCACGGTCATACCAAGAGACGGTCCAGCCGTTTTCTTCGGCAGCGGCCGCCACTGCCTGCCGATACATGACGGTGTCTGCGAAGGTCTGTGCGCGGTTGTCCGCGATGCATTCCTCGACGGTTGGCGGAAGCTCAGGACACTGGCGAATCGAAATGTACGTAATTGGCTCTGACACTGCCGCAGCCAGTGCCGCAAGCGCCTCGCGCGCGCCCAGCGCCGCCGCCGCACGAACCTGCTCAACCAGTTCGACCGCCTCGGAGAGCGAGATCTCTCGCGACCACGGACTATTTTTATGGCGGCCCACCGCCCATGAACCTTCATGATGATGCGGATGGGTTGGCAGATCACTCTCTGTCAGCTCAATGCGGCGACGGTCAATGAGCTCGCCGTCAGAAGCTACCGTCACGAGCACAGCTGAGTTTCCGTGCTCGGTTACACCGACGCTCAAAGTTCGCTGGATTCTTGCTTTTGCCACGCTGACTTAGCTCCCCGGACAGCCCTCTTTTGTGCTGCAATGATGAGTGGTCTTTTTCCATCATTCTAGCGGAGTGACGTTATTCCGGGGTCTATGGAGACCAGTAAAATCGTAATTCCGCAACTTCGAATTTTAGGCTCGGTTAACATCGACCACTATAAACCAGGCAGGGCGATTGTGAAAAAGATGGGCAGTTCTGTCGGGAGCTGATTCTCGCATCGAGCTTTTTCGTATGCACCTATTCAGCCCTTTGACAGCATTGCTCGGTTTTTCGCGTGAATCGGGCCAGGAGACAATCAACGACATGCAAAACCGACTTGGAATTTTGGCAGGTAAAGCGGCTTCCCTCGCAATAGTCATGCTTGGTATGGCAGGTTGTTCCGGAAATCCCGCTGAGATAGAGAAAGCTGCTCGGCCAAACATTCTCTTCATCATGTCGGATGATCATTCTGAACGTGCGATCAGTGCCTACGGCAGCACCCTGCTAGAGACGCCTAATATCGATCGCATCGCAAATGAAGGCGTCTTGTTTCGAAACTCGTTTGTAGCAAATTCCATTTGCGGGCCGTCACGCGCAATCATGCTGACCGGTAAGCACAGTCATAGGAACGGCTTTCGTAGTAACAATGATCTTTTCGATGGGCGTCAGCCCACGTATCCGCAATATCTTCGGCAGGCCGGCTACACGACGGCGGTCGTGGGCAAGTGGCACCTGGGTTCGAAGCCGGTTGGCTTCGACTATTGGGAGATACTGCGAGGGCAGGGACATTACTACTCACCGGATTTTGTTACTAATACCGCCATCGACATTACCAGGGAAGTGCCCGTCCTGGATGAATCCGGGCAGGTCATCGAGGTAGAGTTGGAGAATCACTATGCCGGGGCATATTCCACTACCAAGATTGCTGATCTCGCTCTGAAATTCCTCGAATCCAGAGACCCATCGCAGCCGTTTGCCCTGTTATTCAATCATAAGGCGCCGCATCGCAACTGGATGCCAGACGTCGACGAACTGGGTGAGATTGACACCTCGCGCCTCGACGTACCGGGAAATTTCTATGATACCTACGACGGCCGGCCAGCGGCTGCCGCCCAGGAAATGGAAATCGGCGACCTGTATCTCTCATATGATCTGAAGCTTGAACAGCATGAATACGAGGGCGATCTTGAAAACATCGCCGCTGGTTGGGCGGAACGCTGGAAGACACTTTATGACCGAATGTCCAGGACCCAACGAGCGAAGTGGGATGCCTACTATGCCGATGCCAATCAGGAATATCAGGCTGTCAAGAATGACCCCACGCGGCTTTTGGAATGGAAGTATCGTCGTTACATGCACGATTACCTGGGTTCCGTCTTGTCAATGGATCGTAATATCGGTCGTGTCCTCGACTATCTCGATCAGGCAGGACTTGCCGAAAACACTATTGTGGTTTACACCTCGGACCAGGGCTTTTATCTGGGAGAGCATCGCTGGTTCGACAAGCGCTTCATGTACGAAGAAAGCATGCGCACGCCGCTGGCGATTCGCTACCCTGCAGAAATCGAGCCCGGCCAGGTTATTACGGAGATGGTCCAGAATATTGACTATGCGCCGACATTGCTCGATCTGGCGGGGGTTTCAATAGCGCCCGATATCCAGGGCCTTTCTCTGCGGGACTTGTTGACCGGCAAAGTGACAACGCTCGATCGGGACAGTCTCTATTATCATTACTACCAGGGCATAGAAACGGAGCATCACGTGGCGAAGCAGTTTGGTGTGCGTACAGCGGAGCACAAACTGATTCGTTTTAAGGATGTAGGCATAGACCACTGGGAAATGTATGACCTGGCAACTGATCCGGGTGAAATGCGTAATATTTATAACGATCCTGCCTATGCGACAACACGACAGATTTTACATGTGAAATTGCAGGACTTGCGAACCCGCTATGGTGATACGTCGGGGGACGAGTAGCGGCGGTAAAACGAGACTGGCTGATCCCCTCGACCCGGGATTAACGCCGCCCAGTCAGATAATTTCCAATGCGCGCAGTGACTGAATCGTCAGATCTTTTCGCAACCCCGCCTGTTTGGCTGAACGCATACGCATATTCATCGCGAATAACCACGTGCCTTCGCTCGTTACGATATAACCTATGTACCAGCCGACGTGCAGTTCGGCGCCTGTCCAGCCGGTTTTCGCATAGAGTGTGTAATCGCTCGTCCGCTCAACCAGCATGATGGACTTAAGGATGTCGACATGTTGGCGTTGAAAGGGCAGTGAATAGTCGAGCATTTTTTTCAGGAATTCTATTTGCTCAACCGCCGAAATCTGCAAATCACCGTTCAACCAGAATTGATCGACATGCTTGCCAAGCTGCTCGTTGCCGTAATCCATGGCTGCAAGTGCATCAGCGTAGCGATCGAAACCTACTGCTCGCGCAACTTCCTGATAGCACCAGACACAGGAGACCTGCAACGCTGAATGCAGGGTCTGATTCCTGTTCCATGCTGGTACGTCTCGCTTACGGCCATCCCAGGTGAAAGTTGATTCAGCGGAAGCCACAACATTCGCATCCAGAGCAATTAACGTGTTGGGAATCTTGAAGGTCGATGCAGGTGAAAAACGGGCAGTCGATCGTGCGCTGTTATGGACATAAACCTGGTCACTATTGGCGGATGCGACCACTATCGTGCCGAGCACGTCATGCGCCTCAAATACTGCGGCAACAGCCGAGTTTTCGCTCGCGAACGCGGTTGGGCCAATCGCGATCAATGCGACCAACCAAAACGCCCGCTCGGATATCGATTTCACCGCACGTTTCCTCGGGCTACAGAATCAAAACTCTGGTCGTCCCAGACTGCAGAGATCAACCGAATGCCGCCCGCACGGCGGCATCACCACAAGTAGCAGGCCGCTGAAGCAGGTACCCGTTCAGCGGCCGGCAACACCGCACCTATTTAATATTTTTGTACGGCTTCAAGGCACATCTTCACGTTTTCCATCGGTGACACGCCGCCGATTGTTTCGGCAATCTTGCCGTCAGGTGTAACGATAAAAGAGGTCCGTTCTGCGAAGCCATGTCCGATCTCTATGCCGCGGGTATCTTTGGCGCCTTCACGAGCGTCGCGTACGTCAAGGCCGTAAGACCGGGCGATGGCGCCACTTTCATCGGATGCAACGGCGAGTTTACCAGCGCAATAGTCCGGATCAGCCGAGAAGTCATTCAGTCTCTCGATACTGTCGAGGGAGACACCAATCACGCTCGCGCCAGCGGCTTCAAACGCATCCATATTTTCGGCGAATTGATGCGCCTGGATGTTACACCCCTGTGTATAAGCAGACGGATAGAAATAGACCACCACGGGACCATCGTCTAACGCGGCCCGGAGAGAGAAATCGAAAGGCTCGCCGGCAAGTGATGCTTTCGCCTCGAACGTCGGTGCATTTTCACCGGCTTCGAGCGCAGCAAAAGCCGAGACGGCGATGGCGCCAGAGGTGAGTAGGGCGATCAGGATATTTTTCATAATAAGCTCGTTGTTGTTTTGGAATGAATATAGTAGCCAAGTGGACAGATTCTATTTTGACGAGCGCGTTGGAGCCGTGCAAGTCCCCTCGGCAGGCCGCATTAACCCTGACCTTGATCAGGAACTGATGGCAGCCGGGTCTACGGCCGACCCACGTAATACGCCGTCACAATAGGATCTTTCTCAATTCGCTCCAGATGTTCGACCAGTCCGGGCGCTACACGTTCCACAAGGTCGGCCGGGATGTGGTCAAGAGCGCCTGAACGCAGCCAGCGCCACTGTACGAAAGTCTTCAGATCGGCCACGGAAAGTTGATTGTCAACGAAATACTCGCCGCCGCCACGGGTCAGGAGTTCGTCGAATCCTTTCAGGAACACCGTCAACCAGCCTTTTGCAAGTTCTTCACGAGCGTTTTTGAGTTCATCCCCCTCCAGGCCAAAGGTTCGCACGATGTGATTGGTCAAATCTTCCGCTGCCCCCATCACTTCATCGCAGTACAGCGCCTGCAGGTTGTCTTCCGGATACAGGCCGGCCATCTTGCCGGCGAAACGGCTGATAGCGTTCGATTGGGTCACTGCAATTCCGTCAATTTGCAGAACAGGCACGGCGTTGAAGCGGGCGCTTTCACGCATCTCCTGAAACTCGGGAAACGAGATGCGGTCATCTTCAAAGTCGATTCCGGCTGCGTGAAATGCGATGCGAATTGGTTCACCACGTCCCCCGTCGAAATCAAAGTAGGTCAGTTTGTAGCTGGGCATTGCGTGTTCTCCTTCAGAAAGCAGTTGCAAACAGATTTTGCATGGCTGTAGATTTTTTCGAATTTTCTAATCGAGCGACGGGTACACGTATGGGTCGTCAGCAAACGCTAATTCGATGGAATGGCATAGGTCCGATAATGAATTTTATCGCCAAACGGCGATCCATCGTCATTTGCCGCCGACGCGGCGACATAGAAGACAATCGACGAAGATAAAGTGGCCGGCGCTCGCCAGGTCACCGGCCATGATACCGTTTCGCCCCCCTTGATGGGCTGGGTCGAACGAATGGTTGCGCCGACAAATTCGACGCCAACCGCGTCTGACACGAAAGTCCCCGCCGACTCGCCTGTCGCGTGAGCGAGCAGCTGAAATCCGGCGACGACCGTAGCGGGGTCATCGAATTTGATCTGCAGTTCATAGGTTGCATCAGGTTCCACGAGTTTCGGCAATCCATCGATAACCAGTGCGCCGGAGTCGCGAACAGGATCGTCGTCAAAATGACAGGTGGCGCAACTTTGCTCCGCGCCGGGGTTGGCGGCGCCCCACGGGGCGCCATCGGGAAACGCGCGTGCCGCGTCCACCAAAACTGCGCATGTTGCGATAACCATGCAGATAAGCAGGAGCCGCACGATGGAAACTTATTTGTCGGGTTCGACGATAGCCCGTCCGACATAGTTCGTGTCTGTGCCAAACCAAACAGCGCCAGATGGCTCGTGATAATGCATGTGCCGGATAGTGCCCCCGCCCGAGCCAATTTCGGTCGCGCCAAAAAATGATTCCGTACCCGGGTTGAAGCCTATCAGCACGTTCGGCTGCACGCCTGACGCGGCCATCCACAGGTTGCCGCCAGAGTCAGATGCCATGCCGTACGGTCGGGAACCTTCCCCCTGCGGCATTTGCCACTCAGAAAAACTATCGTTGCCCGGATCGTATACGCCGAGCATTCCCTTGGCGTAATCGACATACCAGACACGTCCGTCGTCCAGAACTTCCAACCTGCGTGGACGAGCCTCACTGCGGGGCAATTCGATTTCATCATGCTGCAGCGTTTCGGGATTGATATGCGCTAGTTTGTTGGTACCGAACAATACGACCCAGACCGAGCCATCCGGCGCCATCTTGATGCCATATGGCCGCGATCTCGGGGTTCGCGACCGAATGAGGTCGACCTTGCGCGTTTCGATGTTCAGACGACCCATCATGTTGCCACCCTGTACGGTGAACCAGATGTTTTCCTCGCCGTCATCGAAGATCAGGGTGTGCGGATCGCGGGCCGCCTCGTCCGGCATCATGATCTCCTCGATCTCTTTCGTTGCCGGGTCGTAGCGGCCAATCAGGCGGTTGAGGTTGCCTGCGTACCAGACAATTCCGTCGGAGCCAACTATCAGGTTGTGCGGTCCCGAACCATCCTTGAGCGGAACCTGCATGAATTCGCCGGTTTCGGCATCAAGGTGTGCGAGGTAACCGCTGCGTTGGCCGACGAACCAGACGGACGTGGCGCTTTCTGCATAGGGGTCGCGGGGACGCGATTGCTCATAGGGAACCTGCCATTCCTTAATATCAAGGCTGTCCGCCAGGACCAGGGAGGTCGCCGAAAGGGCGATGATGCTCGTTAGAAAATTCAGTATTGGTCGCATTATTTCCGCCTCCAGGTGCAGTCGCTATTTGGAGCGACTTTCAATTAACTAAAGAGATGGCCCACGTGTAACTAAAGATAACACGCCTGCGATACCGGCCACGCAGGAAAATCGGGACATTCTGGATTTAGCGTATGCATACATAAAATCAAGAATGTCCCGATTTTTAGCTAACATTTCTTGTGCCTCAAAATGCAGTTGCGAATTTCGTCTACAGCGTCCAGGGCTTTCGCATGACCTTCCTTGATTGCATCGTCCGCGCGGTGAAACTCGAGCATGCCGATGTTGCCGACCTTTGGCGCGATCATGATGTCTGCCGGGTCACTCTCCAGGCGGCTGCGCGTGATCTGGTCCTGGAAAATGCTGACCGCCTTTGCGATTGACGTGATCAGGCTTGGCGCCTTATCTGCCGGATCGCTATCGGCGGCCAGGAATTTTGCGTAAACATGTGACCTTTTTTTCAGGCTGCCAAACATGGATTCATTTTTTGCAACACTGCCTCTTGATGGCATTCTGTTGTGTCGTTGCAGGATTTCAGTATTCAGGTTGACGCCTATGACAATGTCGGCGCCCAGGGAACGGCAGGTCGAAACAGGGACCGGATTGACCAGCCCGCCATCGATCAACCACTGTTCACCGACGCGCACTGCGGGGAAAAGCCCCGGCATGGCCATCGACGCACGAACAGCGTCGCTCATTTTTCCTTCTCTGAGGATGACCTCATATCCATTGTCGAAATCGGTGCAATTCGCCGCAAATGGCCGCTCCAATGACTCGATGAGAGTCTCTTTACCTGCAACATAGTTATCCAGAAACCAGTCAAGTTTCTCAATATCGACGAAAGCGGTTTGCGGCATGCGGACGCTGAAGAAGCCCAGAAGGTCGGCAAAGTTCGAGTCCAGTACCCAGTCTTCCAGCGCATCGAGTTTGCCGGTTGTGTACGAACCGCCAACCATGGCACCGACCGAAGTGCCGCAAATCACATCAGGTTCGATGCCTTCACGCACCAACGCCCTGATTACTCCTAAATGCGACCAGCCACGTGACGCGCCCGAGCCAAGGGCCAGGCCGATTTTCGGTATTCTGTCTGAATCCTGCATTTGCCGGGCTTTCCGTACAGTGACCACTAGTTGCTTAAAGATGCGGTGCAGGGCCGTTTTACACAATCGCTGCGCCTCTGGTTCCTCCAAGTTTATCCTCTGCTATGCTCTGGCGGCAGTAGAACCAGAAAAGCGGGATCCGAAATGAAACTATCGCCTGTTATTTGCCTGTCGATTGCAATGCTCACCGCCTGCAGCGAGCAGCCTGCAGACACTGGTCCGCAAGGCATCCCGATCGACAGCGACGACATCGCCGGTGTGGTCTCGAGTGCCGCGGGCCCGGAGGCAGGTGTCTGGGTGATCGCGGAGACAGACGATCTCGGCACCCGTTTTGCACGCATAGTCGTAACAGATGACGATGGCAAATTCCTCGTGCCAGACCTGCCAACCGCAAATTACGAACTGTGGGTGCGTGGCTATGGACTGGTCGATTCGGAGAAGACCGCAGCGCGCCCCGGACAAAGCGTCAATTTAAGCGCAACGGTCGCGCCAAACGCGGCCGCGGCTGCACGGGTTTATCCGGCAGCCTACTGGTTCGCAATGATGAATTTGCCGACTGAAGATGAGGTGGCTGAACTGGACGGTGGTCTGAATCTTTACCTGACCTGGGTGAAGAACATGGGTTGTGTAGGGTGTCATCAACTGGGCAACGAGGCGACCCGTACCATTCCTGAGTCACTTGCCGATATCGAGTCGTCAGAACAAGCCTGGGCGCGGCGCATATCTTCGGGTCAGGCTGGCGACAGCATGATTCGTCTTGCCGCACAAAGTTTGCAGGGCCTGCCAATCAAATACATGGCCGAATGGACAGACCGCATTGCCGCCGGTGAGATTCCGGCGCATTCGCCCGAACGACCGGCAGGTGTTGAGCGTAATGTCGTGGCAACGATTCGCGACTGGTCAAGCCCACAGTACTACATGCATGACCTGTCGGGCACCGATCGTCGCAATCCGACAGTCAATGCCTACGGCAAACTTTACGGTGCGCCAGAACTGAGCACGGACGAGATGCCGATACTCGACCCGGTCGCGAACACCGCTACCGTATTCAACCTCCCGGTTCGCGATGAGGACACGCCTACGACCAATTCAGCCCCCGTGGTTGCACCGTCGCCGTATTGGGGAGATGAGCGTATTTGGGACAGCAAGGCGAACGTCCACAATCCCATGCTCGATCAGGAAGGCAGGGTATGGATGACGGCGCGGATACGGGGTCCGGACAATCCCGGGTTTTGTAAAGAAGGATCAGAACATCCGTCCGCGATGCTGTACCCCAAGGACCGAACCAATCGCCAGCTCTCCGTATACGATCCGGAGACGGGCGGATATGTTTTCGTCGATACCTGTTTCAGCACCCATCACCTGCAGTTCGCTTATGACGACAACAACACACTGTGGACCAGTGGCGGTGGCGACGTGGTCGGCTGGCTGAATACCAACCAGTTTTTCGAGACTGGAGACGCCGCGGCATCGCAGGGTTGGGCGCCGCTCATTCTCGATACCAATAGCAATGGCGAACAGGACGAGTGGACGGAGCCGGATGAAGAGATGGACCCGGACCTCGACATGCGTATTCCCAATGGTTTCTATGCGGTCATGCCTGAACCGCGTGGTGACGCCGTCTGGGGTTCGAACGCCTTTCGTTATCCCGGTTCGATCACCCGTTTGATCCCGGGCGACAAGCCTCCGCAAACGGCACTGGCCGAAGTCTATTATCCGCCGCTGCCGGGATTTGGTGTTCGCGGCGCGGACATCGACAAGAAAGGCGTGGTCTGGTCTTCGCTTGGAAGTGGGCACCTGGGTGAATTCGATCGCAGTAAGTGTCAGGGGCCCCTGAACGGGCCCGCAGCGACAGGCAATCATTGTCCCGAAGGCTGGACATTGCACGATCTGCCAGGCCCGGGTTTTGCTGATCTGCCCGAATTCAGCGTCGAGTCGAGCTACTACACCTGGGTCGATCAGCACAATTCGCTGGGTCTCGGCGAAGATGTGCCAATGGCAACCGGCAACTTGTTTGACGGCGTGCACGCCCTGGTAGACGAAGAATTCGTCACCTTGAGAATTCCTTACCCGATGGGATTTTATACCAAAGGTTTCGAAGGCCGAATCGACGATCCCGATGCCGGCTGGAA
>JAJFKP010000003.1 GCA_021773135.1 Woeseiaceae bacterium
CGGATTCTCGATCAGTTCGCCCTCGGCGTCTCCAGGCACATTCTTGGCCAGCGCCAGGAAAATATCTCGGCGTGTCAATTGCAGAGATTGACCGCTGGTCGCATTTGCAAAAACAATTCCGTCATAGCCGATTTTGACCTCAATGATCTCGCTAACGCCGTTGTTCATGCAGTTATCAACTTCGGATCGTTTGATTGCTCTGGATGAATTAGCGATGTCAGGATAATCAACGCCAATTCCGTCGCAAAACAGTTTCAGTCCGCCTCCGGATCCCGTTGACTCGACTTTTGGCGTTTTAAAGTCACTGCCACGTCCGAAACGTTCCGCTACGACGGTCGCGAACGGATAAACTGTGGATGAGCCGACAATGTAGACGTAGTCGCGACTCGCCTGAGCTACGGCAGTGCTGGTAAACACAACGCCAGCCACCGCTGTCGCAACCATCATCAAACTTGCAGCAAGATTCGATCTAATGCGCTTGTTGGCCACTGGTTATTTCCTCCGGAAAATATGGCTTGGATGCGGCAAGCTTAATGGCTAATTGTTACGGAATTGTTGCAAAATACCGGAAACTCAAGTTATTGTTTTTGAATGTTTTTTTGAGCAACAGTGACTATTCGTGCGAGACTTTTACAGTGGTAACCTTCACCCGCAAACGAAACCTGCATGATGCATAAAGACCCGACAGTCCAGCTAGCCATGGATTTGATCAACAGACGCTCTATCACGCCGGAGGATGCTGGCTGCCAGGCGCTCATCGAAAAACGCCTGCTTGCCTGCGGATTCCAGTGTGAAAATATGCCGTTTGGTGATGTAACCAACCTCTGGGCCAGGCGCGGTACGTCATCCCCGGTTCTGTGTTTCGCCGGCCACACCGACGTCGTGCCACCCGGCGACAGGAGCCAGTGGTGCACGGATCCGTTCGCCGCCGAGATCCGTGACGGGTTCCTGTGCGGGCGCGGTGCCGCCGATATGAAAGGTGGTCTTGCTGCCACGATTACGGCCGCCGAACGGTTTGTCGCTGGCGGCAAACCGTTTACCGGCAGCGTCGCGTTTCTGATTACCAGTGACGAGGAAGGGATTGCTGTAAACGGAACGCGCAGGGTCATTGATACGTTACGTGCACGGGAAGAGAAGATCGACTACTGCGTTGTCGGGGAGCCGTCAAGCGACGCCATTCCCGGCGACGTAATTCGGATCGGCAGGCGTGGCTCACTGACAGGATCAATTACGATCAACGGGGTTGAGGGTCACGTGGCCTACGGACACCTGGCAAGCAATCCGATCCGACACTTTGCCCCGGCACTCGCCGAGTTACATGAGATCGAGTGGGATAAAGGCAATGCCTATTTTCCACCGACCACATTCGAAGTGGCGCACGTGCAAAGCAGCAGCGGATCGGACAACGTAATCCCGGGCACTCTGAGCGCCAAATTCAATCTGCGCTACTCGACCGAGTGGCATGAACGGGACCTGCGAGAAAAAATCGAATCAATTCTGGGTCGTCACAATCTCGATTACTCGATCGAATGGCATCATTCCGGCGCACCATTCCTGACTTCACACGGTGTGCTCACCAGTGCCGCCAGGCAGGCTGCACTTGAGATTGCCGGCGTGGAGGCCGTTTTCTCGACGGGTGGCGGCACATCTGACGGGCGGTTCATCTCTCCATACGGCGCCGAAGTGATCGAGGTGGGACTGACCAACGCGACCATTCATAAAATTGATGAGCGCGTACAGGTCGCACATTTGCCTTTGATCAGCGCGCTTTACGAGCGAATTATGCAGCTCATGCTGGCAACCACCTAGTCGTTGCTAACGGAAGTAGACGTTCAGTTCCGCCTGAGGTTGTTCCATATGCCAGCTGCGCCAATAACGCTCAACGCGATCAGTACCCAGGCAGGCATCGACAGACCGAGGAACACCCAGTCGATGGTTGCACACTCACCGGATCCGGTGAATATCATGCTGAGCGCATCAGCCAGCGGAAAAGAGTCCATGATGTAGTCAAAACCGGGCCCGCAGGAAGGCACCTCGTCGGCAGGCAGGTTTTGGATCCAGACATGCCAACCCGCCACGCCGATGCCACCCGCCGCTGCAATCGCCAGCAGGGCCGTGTATGCGTAGCGTCCGTTTCCACGCGGATTGTGCACCGCTGCAAGCAAGAAGATGATGCCTAACGCGATCGTGGCGATCCGTTCGAAGACGCAAAGCGGGCATGGCATCAGGAACAGCACGTGTTCGGCATAGAGGGCGTATGCCATCATGCCGGCACAACTGAGAAAGCCCGCCAGATTCAGCAGGCGTCTGTTTGGAATTGTCATTTACGAGGAATCAGTCCGAAGAAACGTCGCCCGATTCTACTATGTCCGTATGCCTGACATCACGACCTTCAACCATGTATATGACATATTCGCAAATATTCTTGGAATGATCGCCGATCCGTTCCAGTGCGCGAGCCACCCAGGTGACATTCATTACTCGTTTGATGTTATGTGGATTCTCCATCATAAAAGTAATTCCCTGGCGAGCGATCGCTTCATACTCCGCATCGACTTCCTCGTCCTCTTTGACAACGTCCAATGAGGCAGCAACATCCAGGCGGGCAAAAGCGTTCATCGCATCACGCAGCATCTGGAGCACATGGTTACCCAGGTTCTTGAGCTCGCGATAGGAATCGGGCGGTCGATCCATTACGGCGAGTTTGGAGGCCAGAAAACCGATCTTTTCCGCCTCATCGCCGATGCGTTCCAGATCCGTGATGGTCTTGATAATTGCGACAATCAGGCGCAGGTCCCCGGCAGCAGGTGCGCGCGTCGCCAGGATGCGGCTGCACTCTTCATCGATATTGACTTCCAGGTTGTTCACCTTGTAGTCATCGTTGGCGACCTTGAGACCCAGGGCGCTATCGCCTCTTACAATCGCTGCGATCGCCTTTGACAACTGCGTTTCAACCAGTCCGCCCATCGTAAGCACGGAATTTCTCAGATCTTCAAGATCCTTGTTGAATCGTTTTGAAATGTGGTCAGTTATGTCGCTTGCTTCCATATTCTGCTCGTTTCGGTCGAGCTAGCGACCGACAATAAATTGTGATTGTGACAATATCATTACCGTTTGGACTTTCCACCAAACACAAAAATCACATTGCGGATCTCGAGGCCAGGCAGTCGCAGGCTCACGCAATGTTGCGACCCCTCAATCCTTAACAACGTCTCCTGCAAAATCTGTCTGACAGCTCAAGCAACACGTCGGTCCAGCATTATTCGCGACAATCGTTCGTCTGCGAGCACGAATCGGCAACCGGAATTCGTGAAGTTTATGGCTATCATCTGTGTGAAACAATTCCGTAATAATGTCACAAAATCGTAACAAAAACGCCTCACAATTGCCGCGCTACCCAAGCTTCCCGGTTAATTGGAGAGAAATCATGAATCCCAGAGGATTCTTAAGCAATATTGGGCGAATCGTCGCCGTTGCGTTTTTCGTATTCACGGCGAGCAACGTGAGCGCTGCAGAAGAGGAACTGCTGGACATTCTTCTGGCGAACGGCGTAATAACCCAGGAGCAGTATGATTCCCTGGTGCAGAAAGAATCGCTGACCAGCGAGGACCTGCTCGGTGGAATGACAAGCACGGACGACGCGCTTGACAAAAAGGTCAATGCGTCTGTCGACGCAGCGATAGAAGAACGCCTGGCTGATGGCATGGCCGAAGAGATTGCCAGTGACGTCGCCGCTAGTGTCGAGAAGGACTTCCCCGTCAAAGCCAGCCGCGGAAGCAGCGGGTTTCGTCTGGAAACCCGTGATGGCAACTGGCAAACGAATCTCCAGTGGCGAGCCCAGCTACGGTACACCAATCCCTATAGCGGCGACCCCCGGCAATTGTCCGCTTTTGATGCTCCAAGCGAATCGACATTTGAACCGCGCCGACTGCGAATGAAAATCGGCGGTCATGGCTATCAACCCTGGCTCAAGTACTATTTCGAGGTTGATTTGCAGCCGAACCGGGACCCCGATAGCAGCAGCGCATCCGCGAGCGCCCGCGTAATCGACTGGCGCATTGATGTTGCGAAATGGGACTGGGGTTCTCTGCGTGTCGGTCAGTGGAAAATAGACTTTAACAGGGAACGCGTCGATTCTTCCGGCAGGCAACAGTTCGTTGAGCGATCGATTGTCAATCGCGTGTTCACGATCGACCGGCAGATGGGCGTCCAGCTTCGCGGACACCTGTTCAAAAATACTCCTGCAGACCTTCGTTACTACGCCGGTATATTTAACGGTGAGGGTCGCGGTGTCCGTAACAATGACACGAACATGCTGTACGCAGGGCGACTACAGTGGAATTTCCTCGGTCGCGACCTTGGCCTCAGACAAACCGATGTCGAATTCACCGAGCTGCCAACCGGCAGCCTGGCAATAGGCGGCATGACGAACGAAGGAAGCTGCACGCGCTGGTCATCATCGGGGTGTGGCAATCTTGACGGCTTTGCATCACCGGCGATCGCTGCTACTAATCAGTTCAAGATTGATCAATTTGTTCAGGATTTCGCTTTTAAATGGCAGGGATTTTCCGTGCAACAGGAATACCACCGCAAGACCGTGAGGGACCGGGTTGCTGTAACCGAAAACGACCTTACGGGTGGATACTTCCAGACAGGCTACTTTTTCAACAATTTGCTGCCCTCCGTTCCTGCACCGCTGGAACTTGCCGTACGTTACGCCTTTGTTGATGAGCCCAATGCGGTTGATCGCGCCTTCGAGAATGAGCGCGAAGAATTCACGGTTGGCGCAAACTGGTTTTTTAACGGACATGACAACAAGCTGACCGTCGACTACTCGCACCTCACACTCGATGACGGTCTGGTCGGCCGTTCGGAGTCCGAAAACAGGTTGCGGTTCCAGTGGGACATATCGTTCTGACTAACACGTGACTACGCTGGCGAGCGCCTGATCTGGTGAGTAAATTTAACTGGCCGCCGCTGTGCGGCCAGGAATTTATTGCGTGTTGGCTATACTCAAAAGCGACTTTCTATTGACTGGCTGGGGAAACCAACACCAGTTGCGACGTCCACAGGCCAAGCACGTCGACTCTGCAGCGCTTTAATCAATAACGAATGTTGTCTCTCGCTGCGTTCTGAGTCCTGCTACGGTCAGGCCGCACACAACGCTTACAAAGCGATAGCCGCACGCCCGTCTCCAGGGCATGGCACCTATTACACCAAGGCACGATTTGGATGCATTGAGGCCTTCGCCGACTGCAGCCCCAAGGCCTCCGGATGGCGAGCCTAGCGCTGGGCGTGCTTGAAGTTCTTCGAAGATGGCACGTTAACGCGATCAGACCCGAAATGGCACGAAAAACGACTGCCGGCGCCGGGCTGGCTCTCGATCTCCAGATGTGAATCGTGGCGTTCCAGAATGTGTTTCACAATCGCGAGACCCAGCCCGACGCCGCCATCGTCGCGGCTGCGGCCGGCGTCGACGCGAAAAAACCGTTCTGTGAGACGCGGAATATGTTCAGGTTCAATACCGTCGCCGGTATCTGTAACGGCGAGTTCCGCTCCGTCTTCATCGGCTGCCCACCGTAAGGTTACCTGGCCATCGTGCGGCGTATACCGAATTGCGTTCGTCAACAGATTGACGATCACCGACTCTATCTCAGCGTTGCTGCCGAAGAGTTGTGCATCAGATTGGCATTCGACGCGGATTTCAGGGACATCGCTCTGCCCGTCCATTGATTTCTTTACCGAAGCAATGATTCCGCAAACATCGATCAATTCGTCAGTCGGCGCAGCACCGGCACCTTCGAGCCGGGACAATTCCAGCAATTCAGCAACAATCTTGTTCATACGATTGGCCTGCGCCTGCATTTGCTCGAGCGGCCTGCCCCAGTGAGCAGGAATGTCGGGATCCGAAGCCATCGTATCCAGGTACCCGCTGACGACTGTCAACGGCGAGCGAAGTTCATGCGAAGCATTGGCGACAAATTCACGACGCGTCGTAGTCAACCGGCGGCGCTCGGTAATATCCTGAATGAGCAGGAGCAGCTGGTCTGCACCATACGGCACAATGCGGCATATCAGCCAACCATCCGCATCCACCGACGACCGAATTTCAACGCCTTCTTTGAAATCTCCGGAGCTAAGATAGGCACCAAAGGCCGGGTCGCGCAGAATATTATCTACCCGCTGGCCCTTGTCCTGGCGACGCCGAAAACCGGCAAGTCGCTGTGCGGCCTTGTTGCACAGGAGAATTTCAAACTCGTTATTGAGAATGATGCCGCCGTCCGGCATCGCATTGGTGGATTTGCGCACCTCTTTGACCAGCCGCCGGTAGTTCTTTTTGTACTGTTTGCTCTGGCCGCGCTGATAGCTGAAGCGGGAGAACAGCTGCGACCAGATACCCTCGCCGTAGCGAAAATGGCGAAAGTTTTTTTCACGCACCGCCTGTTCGAATACGAGCAACTGGCGAACATTCCAGCCCAATGCCAACAGGGCTGCAGCCAGCAGTCCCCAATCAACGTGACTATAAAACCAGCCTATGAGTGCGCCGCCCGCCAGCACTATTAAGTGACCGACGATGACTCGGCGTCGCGCTATCTGCACAGTTTTGCCTGTACGAGTTTAGTTGCTATCGAAGTCAATGGCCGTGCGCAGAAAATCGGTAGCCTGCGCCTCTAACTGTCTGTATGTGGTGCTGCACTCCGAATTCTGTCAATGCCTTGCGCAGTCGTCGCACATGGACATCAACCGTCCTCTCCTCAACGTAGACATTGGCGCCCCAGACGCGGTCAAGCAACTGATTTCGACTGTAGACACGATCGGCATGTGTCATCAGGTACTTTAGCAACCGATATTCAGTCGGGCCGAGGTGGACTTCCCGGCCACCGACAGTGACCCGGTGCGCGGCCGAATCGATGGTTATCTCACCCACTTCGGTCGTGTCACCGCCAGCAAATTTTGACCTGCGTAGTACAGCGTTGATTCGCGCGACCAGCTCCCGGGGCGAGAAAGGTTTGGTGATGTAATCATCTGCGCCGCCTTCCAGGCCGACGACCTTATCCTGCTCTTCAGCCCGCGCGGTCAGCATGATAACCGCCACATCTTCAAATTCATTGTCTCGCTTCATCATGCGCGTCAGCTCCAGCCCGCTCATATCCGGCAGCATCCAGTCGATCAGGGCCATACTGGGACGCTCGTCCGCCAGGAGTCTTCTGGCTTCGCGGCAATCTTCTGCTTCTATAGTATCGAAACCCGCTCTGGTCAGATGAAACGCAATCATCTCACGAATGGGCTTTTCGTCTTCAACTATCAGGATCTTGCCGGTCGCCACGATCAATCACTATTTATGGGTAAATCAGAGGCCTGTGACATGCAGAAGATGCGGTGCTGCATGCGGTCTGGTTGGTCGCATTACAGCAGGCAAATGTTACAAACAGGTTACGAATTAAAGGCATCGTTTGCGTAACAATTCCGAAATATTCGCACTATCTTAGTCGGTTGCGGCAGGGATTTCGGCCACTTTTGCACGTAGATATGCCGGAGACAGGCTGGCGGGGGCTACACCTTCACCGGCAGCAAATCCGATGCGCCCCAAATTCAGCAAAAATCGTGCATCCGGGTAAGAAACAGGCACCCGACACAAGATCCTGTCCCGTTGTTCTGCTTCGAGTTCAGGATAGCGATCCCAGCCAGCTCCGGCCGCGGCATATCGAATAGCCGAAACCGGGAACGCTCCAACCGGAACGATTTCTTCATTGTCGTGTGGGACAGGGATATCGGCATCGCTACGGTCAAATGTACCCATGTAAACCTCGTTCATGCGCGCGTCCTGCAAGACGACAACGCGATCCGCGTCGCATTGGGTCAATGCTTCTGCAGCGACGGCCCTGAGCGAAGAAACAGGGACAACTTCAATTCCGGAACCAAAACTCAGGCCCTGGGCAACCGAGGCGCCGATCCGCATGCCAATAAATGATCCAGGCCCGTTACCGAGCACGATCGCATGCAACTCACTTAAGCGGATATCGGACTCTGCAAGTAGCTCGACAATCATGGGCATCAGTACGCTAGTGTGGGCTCGAGGTTCCACACTCTTCCTGTGACTGATCCGAGCGCCGGCTTGCAGCGCTACCGAACATGCGTTCGAGGTAGTGTCTATCGCCAGAAAATTCAAACACCTCTCCCGTCAGCGATGCATCCCGAAAGTGCCAGTACGGCACTCTTGCGATTCAGGAAACCAGCGAGGGCAGTCAACTCGCTCTCCTGCCGACAGCAGTAGCTTTCTGCGCCGCAAGAAATGATTTGACGGTTGTCAGTGAATCTGTCCAGGGCATGGGTTCGAGACATTTCAGGAATAGCTTGCCGTAGGCTTTAGATGTGACTCGCGGATCGCAGATTACGACGACGCCCGAATCATTCTGATCGCGTAGAAGTCTGCCAGCACCCTGTTTTAGTGCCAGCGCTGCGAGCGGAAGCTGGTGACCCGTGAATCCGTTGCCACCCTGACGGCGTATAAACTCCAGCCTGGCCATCATCAGGGGATCTGCCGGTGAGGCGAACGGCAGTTTGTCGATGGCGACGATGCTCAGCGCCGGGCCACGGACGTCCACGCCCTCCCAAAAGCTGCCAGTCCCTAGCAGGACAGCATCCCCATACTCGCGAAAACGACGTAGAAGATCATCACGCGGCGCATCTCCCTGCATTAGCAGCGGACGACCCTTCAGCTTTTTTCGTCGGGTTTTAAACCAGCTTCTTGCGGCGTTCAATGCGCGGTGACTGGTAAACAGGCAGAACATGCCTCCAGGGGTTTTGTTGAGCAGCGGCATGACCCGCTCAAGCATTTCCGCTGTGTGGTCGCGATCGGACGGTGCCGGCATATGGGGTGGCAGCCAGATGAGTCCATTGAGATGCAGGGAATAAGGACTCGGGAATGTCAGGCAGGTAGCATCGTGTAATCCCATCCGCTCCGTGAAATGCGAAAAATCGTCGCCGATGGCCAGGGTTGCAGACGTGAACACCCAGGCCTGGCCGCCGACATTAATCAGCCCGTTGAGCGTATCGGCAACATCGAGTGGCGTCAGATTGAGCCGTATGCTGCGAGCGTTCACCTGGAGCCACCGCAGGCCATCCCAGGATTCGTCGCTCGCGAGGTGGGTCAGCCGCTCGATCACGGAAAAAAGCCGATCATGAAGTTTTTCGAGGTCTGCAGAGCTGTCGATAAGTTGGGCAAGCGTTTCCAGCAGATCCCGTGAGGCCGTACTAAGATCAAGCAGTGGTTCGCGGAGTTGCTGCATTACAAGAGACAGTTCATGCCTGCCTTCGTCGCGCGGGCATGCCGCGCGCAGCGCGCGCAAGGCGGTTTGCATAGCATCAAGTCGTCGCTGCAATTCAACCTGTCGATGTGCAATGGTCGCCGTGCGAATTTCGTCGCACAGGCGCTCAACTTCGCGACTGCCAAGACTCATGCCAAAAAACTGCGCTGCCAGGTCGGGGATCTGATGCGCCTCGTCGAGAATGATGGCCTCGGCGCCCGGCAGGAACTCTATGAATCCTTCTTCCTTCATCGCCAGGTCTGCCAACAGCAGGTGATGATTGACCACAACCAGATCGGCTTCCTGTGCCGCCCTGCGCGCCTTTACGACATGACACTTCTGGTAGACCGGGCACTGCGAACCGAGGCAATTGTCGGCGGTCGATGTCACCAGTGGCCATACGCCCGAATCCTCAGCAACGTCCAGCAACTCTGCACGATCGCCGGACGTGGTGCGATGTCGCCAGCTGCGCACCGAATAAAGGTCGTCTATCAGATTATCGGCGGTAACCTGGCTCGCGACGGTATCAAGGCGGTGCAGG
>JAJFKP010000021.1 GCA_021773135.1 Woeseiaceae bacterium
CGCGCGCCAGTTGCAGGCGATCGTCACTGCTTATTAAAGATTTCAGCGTTTCAATACTTACAGGGAGCCGCGGCAGGCTGCTGGTCAGCACATCGCCCGGCAACGCCCGGTCCTTCGCTACAAAAGCGGGGATTCGCCAGACTTGTTTACAGACGGCTTCCTGAAGCCGGTGCGGAATTTCCGCCAACGGCATACTCTGCAGCCGGCGGAAATACCAGGCCAAAGTTCGTTGCTGCGGCTTGTGTTTGGAAGAAGCTTTCATTCGTCCTGTGTTCCGATCAACCTGAAATTCGAAAGTCTAACGAATTCAGAATATTGATTTACGTGTCAACCGCATACCAAAGGAGCCCGCAAATACTTTGTCGAGGCAGTCTGCCGTCTCGCAGGCAATACAGGAGCAATCAGCGAGAGCTCTGCAAAATACTGTTTTTTAAGACTTTTTTAATGCGTGATCCGGCGTTTTTTCTGCTCCCAGGTCGGCAGACGGGAACAGCTTTTGATAGACCGCAATCAGGTTAGGCGCCTGATGGTGCCAGGCGAGTTTTTGCATGACGCGCTCTTTGGCGCTCACGCCAAGCTGGTTTCGGTGAGATTCATTGTCCGCCAGCTCCACAATCGATGCAGCGATCGCGTTTGCGCTATCGCCAGACGCGTAGGCAATCGCATCTCCGCCGCTTACGCGAGTCTCTGCAAGATCGAAAGCGACGACTGCCTTTCCCAGGATCATGTAGTCCATCAGCTTATTCATTGTCGAATGATCATTCAGGCCACCGGGTGGATCCGGCTGCACACCGATATCAATGGCTGACAAGTTAGCCACAACGTCATCCCAGGGAATTCGCCCGGTCATGACCATGCTCTCCTGCAACCCCAGCTCGTCGCGAAGTGCGACCAGGCTATCGAACGAATCGCCGCTACCGATCAGGACAAAGGCGATGTCCGAGCGCTTGTAGTCATTCTTGATTACCGCCGCGGCGCGAACGATGTAGTCGACGCCGTCCTGTGGATTCATGTTGCCGAGATAGCCGACAACTACTGGCGCAAGGCCGCGAATCTCCGGCGCAGGCGGAGTTTCAGGAAAATCTGCAGGATCCGGGCCATTCCGCACGACTGTAACGTCACTTTCGTTCTTGCCACCGCGTGCAATAGCAACCTGCCGATAGCTCTCGTTTGTAGATACTACGTGGCTGGCAAGTCGGAATGACATGCGCTCCATATAACGGGCAACGGCCAGGAGTGACGTTCGCTCACTCCCGAATCTAGCTTCGAAGAGCTCCGGCACCAGGTCGTGGTGATCGAACACAAAGCGTATGCCGAACAAGCGGTATGGCAACGCAATCATCCACAGCAGGTCAGGCGGATTCGCCGCATGAATGACAGAGAATCCGTGTCGGAACGCAACCAGCAGTGAAAGGAACAGGTGCGACGTCAGGCTGACCACATATTCGAGGATGTGCGCGACCAGCCCTGCACCGAGTCCGGGTTTCCGATAGCGGTATACATGTATCCCGTCGGGTTCTGAATGAAAAGGTTCGTCGCCGGCATTGGGGCAGATCACACTGACCTGTGCGCCGGCCTCACGCAGGCATATCGCCTCGCGACGAACCCGGTTGTCGTACAAATAGGGTCCGTCCTCGATGAGGAAAAGCACTTTCGGAATCGGCGATTTCATTGGAATTATTATCTCTCGACCACAAGCGGCATTGCATGACTAATGCCTCAATTCCTTGCAATAAGCCGCTGCATTCGACAGTGACTTCACACAGGCTGGCAGAAATCCTGGCGGCGTACCGCCAATGATTTTGATTATGTCACTGAATCAATGCCTGTTGACAGCGAAGCTATGGCCCGCTTAGCTGCGGTGGCTTCGGCCTCGGCGCGGGAGCTTGGTTGGCACCGTCGTTCAGCAGGATGATGCCATCCCGCGCTGGAATGGTGACCGAGCTGACCGGCTTGCCATTGTTGACGTCACGATCCTGCGTGCCGTCGATGCGGTTGTAACCAGGCTCAAGCTGGACGGTTTGCGTACCGTTCCCTTTGGGGTTGACCAACACAACGCCATTCTCAAAGCGACGTCGATACACACCGTTCTGCCACGCGCTGAATTGCGGCGGGTCGATCGGCCTGCCGAGATTGACGTCATATTCGTCAAACCAGAGCGCCGACCGATATTCGGTTTCAACTGTCGTGTAGTAATAGTAGCCGCCATCCATCAGGCAGGAGGCAAGCCCGTATCGCATCTGCCGGTAATCAGTGGCGTCGCCAACTACGGTCATAATAAGCAGGCCGTCACGCGCGTTCTGCAGCGTAGTCTGGTATTGCTCCATCATCGTGTACCAGCTGCCCCAGGTTTCCTGGGAGTAACTTTTGCCAATTGCAGACTCGTACAGGGCTGACAGCTGACCGCGATACTCAGGTTCAGTCAGCATTCCCTGGCTTATTTGCGGTTCGCCATCGACATTGCCCATGAATATCAAGTCGGGAGCGAGTTGCCGCGCACGGATCAGACCGTCCATCAGTCCTTCACGGTAATAGCGCTTAACGTTGTCGGCGTTTCTATCATCATTGCGGCCGTCGCCATCCCAATCGGCCTTTACTCGGGGCCGATAGAACCAGTTGTCAATGAACCAGATATCCAGTTCCGGAACGGACTCAAAAAATTCTTCATAATCGTATGCGGCAGCCCATTCAGGCCAGGTGTCGCCGTTACTGTCGGGCGTGACAAAGTCTGTGACATTTGTATTCCAGTTTCCGTGATAGCTGCTGGTGTTCTCGCCGTCCGCAGTTCGTGCCCACCAGTCATTATTCCTGGAGTATCCAGGTCCAACCTCGTTTGACAGCTTCTGAAACTTTTCGGAGGGAGACCCGCCTGCCGTATCATCGGATCCGCTTTCCATAAATATAGTGTACTTGCCAAGCAGGATGTCGTTATTGCCCAGTTGCGCAGCGCGACGCTTGATGTCAATCAGAACGTCCCGCATGGACAACAACTGATTGGTCTGCGTGTCGAGACCGCTCCAGTTGCGCCAGAAACCCATAATCACAATGTCGTGCTTCGCCAACGCCTGGCGGTATTCAGGTTTTTTTGTTTCGTGCGTTCCGCCTATTTCGTACGCACCAATTCGCGGGTAAGTCGATTTCAAAAGCTGGGCACTGGCAAGTGCCGGGAAAGTCGCGACCACACAGATCAGGCAGGCTCGCACGCAGCCGCTAGCGAGTCCTTTGCCCAGCTTGCCACGTCCCTTTTGTGTTCCAATTCCACCGCTGCGGTGGCGGTAGATCGAATAAATACGTTTCATTAAAACCATAATTTTGCCATCTATTTTGAACGTTGCTTCCATTGCGGGCCAGCTTATGTGGCTGCAATCATCCTTAAATTCGGCCAATCATCCATTACGAGCCGGCTTGATTACCGCTATTTATTGCCATCTACTTGTATGCAGTGGCAACGAAGCTGGCCGTCGCTGTTTCGACGTGCGCGCATTCGCGGTCAATCCTTGGCAAACCATAGGCAAATATCACACTCGAAAGTGTGATCTGGTGCACAATATACGCCGCATTTATGTTTAACGAGACAACTGCTGCCGCAGCCCAGGCCAGTCCTCGTATTTGACAGTAACAACCGTCTAACGACATAAGCCGCAGTACCGGATACGGATGTGAATCGGCAGAACTACAAGATTAGACACGAACCCGCCAAGGAGTTGCAGCCGGGAAAGTGTTGGTTACATACAGAAAAAGCGTTCTCCGTTCGACGGTGACATTTTTGTTGCCGACGATAATCAGGCAGCCCCGTAACTCAGTTGAAGTGCAGCAGACAGTATTGACTGCTTTCGATCATCTTCCCGTAGGTAAACTTCTCCTCAACGACCTGTCTCGCCGCCTGTCCTGCTGCCGCGCGTCTGGCGTCATCAGACAAGAGCCACTCCATCGCATCGGCAAGCTCGTCGACCGCACCCGGAGTTACCAGCACACCATTTTTGCGATCATCAATTGCTTCTCTCCCGCCGCCTACTTTCGTACAAATGACTGGCAACTGCATGGCCATAGCCTCCAGCATGGCCATTGAAAAGGTTTCTGCCCTGGATGCCAGGACTTTGCAATCCGACGCCGCCAGCACCGGACGTACATCCTCCATTCCACCGAGAAAGGTCACCCTGCTATCAAGGTCCAGCTGTGCAACCAGCTCGTGCAGACGGCCTTCCATTTCGCCGGTCCCGGCCAATAAGAGATGACTGTCTAAGCTGCCATGATCGACAAGGCGCTTAAATGATCTGAGCAGCACCAGATGATTCTTCTCAGGCCGCAGACCTGCGACGCAGCAAATGACTTTTGTAGCGGTCGCAATGCCAAGCTTCTTGCGAAACCGACTCCTCGCTTCCGGGTCATTCGCAGGATCAAAATCCGAAATCTTTATGCCGTTATAAACTACTCTTGCCCGGTCACTGAGGAAAGGCATGCGCTTGATCCAGAGATCTGCCTGCATCCGGCACATGAACCACACCTGCACACACTTCTTGAGTAAATGACGATAAAGCAGCCAATCTGCCAGCTCGTGTTTCAAGGTAGCCTGCTTCGTCGTGTGGATCGCACAGATAAGCCGCGGCTGACGTGCCGCAAATCGTCTGCCAAGATATCCGTAGAGCAACGCATTCTCAAGCGTGCAATGAACAATATCTATCTGATTTTTATCAATAATTTCGCCAATTGTAGCAGCGACCGACCGGTCGATCTTGCGCTGTCTTGGCACGTAATGATACGCAACTGAATTGGCGTCAATTACACTAACGAGGTCCTTCTCGGGCAAATAGGATAGCAGGTGCTTGTCGAAGGCAGCGTCAGATAGCCCGTTAACCAGTTGCACAACCTGATTCTCTGCCCCGGCTCGCCGCAGCGATGGGACGAGAAACAGTATGCGTTGTTTACTCATAAACCGGTTTAAGACCCAGCTCGTTCTCAAGTAGTCCCTGGTATTCCTTGACGATTGCTGTTGGCGAATAGCGACTGACGGCAAACTGCCTGCCACGCGCGCCGACTTCGTTGCGTTCGTCCTCGTCGCGCAGCAAACGTGCTATCGGTTCGCAGAAATCGTCCTGGGACGCGACCGTCGCGCCGATGCGCTGCGATTCGATCAGTCCATCAGGATCGAAGTACGATATGACGGGAACACCGCGAATCCACGCCTGCAGGTAGGAATTCGGAAATCCTTCAGAGTCCGACGTATTCAGGAACAGCTTGGCCCGGGCAAAATATGCGTTAACCTTTGCGTATGGCACCGGACCGAGATACTCCAGGTTCGGCAGCTCCGCTGCTGCACGCCGGACTTCCTCATACAACGTGTCAAACCCTTTCATGGGGCTGCCAATCATAACGAACCGAACGTCGGGCATTTTCTTTGCAATTTCATAAACTAATTCCGGCCTTTTGAAGGCCCGCAGATTGTTCACCCATAAGACGTCAATGTCTTTCTGCGTATCGGGAGACTCGTCCGGTGGTTGTACGACCATGTTGACGATTGACGACGGCAAATTGTAATTTTCCTTCAATGCGTTCGCCTGTACATCACTCTGAACGGATACGAGGTGCGTTCGATTGAGTCCGTACTCATACAGCCATCGATCCCGCGAATTCTTGACCAGCACTTCGTCGGGAACGCAGTCGGTGTCATGGGCTACGCGAAATACCATCTTTCGGCCATGCAGTCGCGCGTAGTGGGCCACCACGCCGGTATTCAATCCAGCGCAAGACTGGAAATAGACATCTGCATCTGCCCTGCCCAGCGCGCGCCACAGGCCGGTAAGCCTGGGATAGATGAATCGTACGCCCGGAATACCGGCATCCCGATGATATGTCTTCCAGATCCTTACGCCGTCAATGACCTCACCATCCTGCTGCCCGATGTCCCGACAAACGACGCTGACTTCCCAGCCCTGCCGCGCGAATTCGCGGGCGAGCAATGCATGTTGCACCGCCTCGCCGCCTGGACTGCGCGACGATTTCGGGTTCAGCACTGAATACGTCATTGATTCTACGAAACAAATTTTCGGCATTACGTTTCTCCGGCCCTTCCGGCAGTCGGCGTGGCGGTTGAATCCTGTTTGCGTGCGTCTTCAACCAACAGGCGTAAGGTGGTGCCCGCTAACGCCCAGATAAATAATGAGGATGCGTAAAGTCCAACAAAGAAAAGGGCGAAATGCAGTGCCAGCAGGCCGAACACCAGGCCAATGATGACAGGCTTTAGATCCTGCGAAATGACTTTGAGGCCGCGCAAGGCGAATCTTACGATCCAGGCAACAATAAATACGTATAAAAGGAGCCCAATTAGTCCCAGGTTAAACCAGTACAGAAGGTAGGTGTTGTGCGGGTCACCATAGCCTACAAAAAGCGTGGGATACGCGTTCCAGCCGTATCCGGTTATAAACGATGCCGGCCATATCGACATCATCGACAGCGTCTGTCGCCAGAAGAAAGTTCGACCGGAACTGACCCGCTCCAGCGACGCACCGGCGACGTTAAACTTGTCGAGGAAGCCTTCCGGATTCTGATAGGCGATTACGCCGGCGACAACGATAAGCAATACAATGCCGGTAACGGCACCCTTTATGACGGTCTCCTTTCGCACATGATCCCTGACCAGGTACAGGGCAAGCGCGCCGCCGGCAAACAGGCCGACATATGATCCGCGAGACACGGTTAGTCCCAGCAGGATGAAAGCGATGAGTGCGCCAAAACCGTAGAACGCTCGCATCGATCCGCGCGACGCCATAGCAAGGCCTGCCGTAAGCGGAATAATGAAAATGAGTACCGCACCGTATTGATTGACTTCGTTAAACGGCCCTGCAAGGCGTCCGTCATCACGATCAATAATGATGCCGAGATCGGGGACGTTAAATACGTCGATCATCGTCACCATGTTTACAACAATCAATACGGCAATCAGCCAGCGCAGGAGGCTGAGCGTGGCTGCTTCATCCTTCGGTCCGTACAGGTAGACCAAAAGAAAGAGAAACAGGTCAACCAGCTGGCCCTTCAGCGTAATGAAAGCCTGCAGCCCCTCGTAACCTCGATGGATTCCAAGCAACACGATAACCAGCCAGGTGAATGTTGCGTAGGTGACCAGGAGAAACCAGTGAATGTGAAGTGGCCAGGTTTCGCGCAACGGGTCGCGATGGCCTACCGCAAATTCCAGCACCAATGCCACGAAAAGGACGTACAGCATAGCGTTCTTCAGGCTTAGACCGGGCGCCAGGGTCAGGCCTAAGCCAAGCATGATATCGCTTAGCAGGATGGCAAACAGGCTGACTAGTAGAAACTTGCGCACGTCTTATTCGCTGTTTGCATTCGATTGAAACGACGTCACGAGTTTACGACCTGTCGCCGCTTACGCGTTGCGGAGTATCCCGGGATGACACGCTGGATTCCTGCGTTTTCGGCTGCTGTTTTTGCTTTGTTGCCAACCGGTTGTTGGCAGATCGGTTTTTCAGCAACGTCTTCAATGTCATTGCGGGATTAATCCAGCTGCGCAGGAATGCGTAGGCCAGGCGCATGCGGCTGAGGTCGCTGCCGGCCCGCCGTAGATTTTCGGTATGACTCTCCCAGAAATCGTTTGTCTGATTTGTGCCGATGTTCGCTGCCAGGAATTTGTAATAGTCACGAACCTCCCGTTTCCAGGCAATAGCAAACTCTTCCCTGGACAGGAAAACAGGCCCATGTTCTTTGAGCAGCAGGAGGTTTTCCTGACGGCGCGTATCATGCGTCTTAACACGAGATGAAACCGACTCATTGTGCCGCCGAGTGAACACCAGCACTTGTCTCACAAAGCCGAAATCGCGTTCTGCGAGCAGTTTTAGCGCTGCGTCCTTGTCGGCATGCAGGTAATCGTCGTCATAGAATCTCGACGTATCCGCGAGATCATCCGTGCGCATCAGCACAGACGAGGGCGAACCCAGCACCGAAGCACGTTCCAGCAGGATAGCCTTGGCGACCGATCGTCCTGCCATTGTGAAGCCAGGCGTGGAAGGAATCAGCGGCGCCTCCGCGGGCAACTTGTCAAGCGTGACTCGATCTTCTTCCAACCGATACGCAGACACCAGAGCTACGTTGTCGTCCGCATCTGCAACTTTGACCATACTTTCGATACAGGTCGGGTAGAGCCAGTCGTCAGCGTGTACATACTTGATGTATTTGCTTTGTTTATCCAGGTAATTGAGAGAGCGATTCCAGTTCTGGATGACCCCTACATGTTCTTCGCTGCTCACGACGGTTATGCGCGGATCACGAGCAGCAGCAGCTTCCGCGATTTCAAGCGAACGATCAGTGCTGCAGTTATCGACGATCAGATACTGAAAGTTTTCGTGCGTTTGAGCCAACACGCTTTCAATGCATTCCTGCAGGAAAGGTTCACCATTGTAAACCGGTGTGAGTACAGCGACTGGACTGCTGTCGACCTTCATATTCAAACATCCCTATTTGTCTGTCGAGCTTCGCTTTGCGACGACGCGCGCCGGATTGCCAACCGCGATAGCATTTTCCGGAACATCCGCCGTGACCACTGCACCGGCGCCAATAATCGCTCCGTCACCGATCGTCACACCGTCCAACACAATCACACCGAACCCGATCCATGCACCGTCTCCAACCCTGATTCCACCCCGGGTATGTAGTGGCTGTTGCTTTATCAACTGCTCAGGCCGTGTGCCGTGATTGTAGGCATAAAATGCACAACCGGGGGCAACCGCCACATGATCTCCAATCGATACGCTGCCCTTGTATGCCATCAGCTGACAACGTGGGTGGAGGTAGGTATCAGCACCGACGGATATTGTACCGCCCTGGCCGGTTTCGAGTACGCAGTCCCTGAGTATGTTGACGTTCGATGCCAGCGTAATGCGGCCACCGTCGGCCGCCTGGTAAATAATTGTGCGATCTGCGATGAATACCTGCCGTCCGATTTCTAGGTCGTCATGGTGCAGTATGGCCTGCGGATCGATGTACGGGTTGGGGCCAAACAGTGCGAGATAGTCCCTGGCCAGATAAGGTGGCGCGAAAGCCGAAGCCAATCGGGCCGCAAAGCGGCCCGATCGGTTCGATCCTGCGAAACTCATCCAAAAGCGCTCCCAGAGTCTGCGCAGTTTTCCTAACATAGTCCGTCCGTTTCAGTTCAATATTATTTCTACTTATCCAAACGTCTCAAGTCGGACCATTTCCAACGCTACGGTACAACAATAACAACGTAGCCCTGTCCTGCCGTTCCTGGAACCGCAGAGTCGTTGCCACCGATGGTGACCGTGCCGGTCACCGTTGTCGCCTCAACTACCGTCAGGTTTCCACCCGCGATTGCCGGGTCATCGACAGAGAGCGACGAACCCAGTGCAGACGGGAGGAACGTGTGAGTAGACGACGTTGGAGGACTACCGGCACCATCGTATGCAATGTACACAGTGACTGCTGCCGCACCCACATCGAAGCTCATGAAGCTGGCATCGGTGTTGGCATTGTCCGCGTTGTTCTGCGTAATCCAAACACCATCCTCAAGCTCGGACGGGACATTGGTGAGCTCAAATGCCGCATCGTTGTAGTACTCGTCACCCTCTTCCAGCAAATTCTGCTTGAGACTGTGTGTATAAGCGTCCAGTCCCTCAACGAAATAGACTGCAAAGGCGCCGGCAAGCGTCGGGCATGTGCCCGCAGTCGCACCATTCTCGATGGCATCAGCCCACAAGCCAGCAATGTAGGCATTGCCAAGCGAGTTCGGATGCAGGAAGTCTGCAAACATGCTGTAACGATTGACAGTCGGAGACAGGAAGCAGCTGAACAGATCCGGGCCCTGTGTTGCAAGGCTCAGATTGCCGATCAGATCGATCGTAATGACGTCATTCAGCTGCTGAATGCGCTTGTTTCGCACTGCAGTTGCCTGGGACGCCGTCAAAAGATCTGCAGCAGCGTATTCGCCACCGCCATCACCCCAAACCGGCGGCAATATGCTCAGGTAAGTGACGTCAGCTCCACCCTGGCCACCTTCGATGGCCTGGATAAAGAACTGCATGTCGCTGTTATACGTCTTGACACACGTATTCGGATCGACACAGCCGAATCCGGGAGGTGTGTCAGAAAAACTTTGATCCGTTGTCACGTTTGTACCCAACAACACCAGAGCGCGATTCGGTTGAGGACCACTATTGCGTTCGAACATCGAGTCGACCACGCCGTTGAAGCGAATATCCCGTACGGTCGCGCCTTCGACAGCTTCATTCGCGATAGCATTCGGCGACGAATTCGCCGAGGACAACAAGTCAGCCAACGGACCGACCCAGCCGGCCTGTGAGCGGTTAGCTAAACTTGCTGAAAGCGCCAAATTGTCGCGGCGATAATTATCCAGCAGCCCTTGCGTGATGCTGTCGCCGTAAGCGGTATAAAGATCGCCCACGCCTGTGGCACCTACTGCCACATCTGTATTTGAATCGGAATCGAGCAACCCTCCGCCACTATCGCGTAAGTCTGCGACAACGGTGCGCTCCTCTCCGGCCGGTCGGCTGGCACACAGCGCCTCGAACACACCAGAACCCGGTGCTGTTTCCGTCGCAACACCACCATTATCGCAGGCAGCTCCGCCAGTAAATGACACATCTACGGTGCCACCGGCTGGTACGTTGCGTGCAATTGCCGAAACCATGATATCGCGTGGTCCGTCCGGGTACAGGCTGTGTGACACCGGCGAAGAAATCACGATTGCCGGGTCGGTCGAATTGACCTCAATGCTTACGTCATCAAAGCGTGCGCCGTCACGTGAATAGAGTGCCACACCACCAACCGGATGATCCGGATCGCTGACAGCGAAGATCGCTTCGCCGTTCACGTATACCTGGATGAGCGGCCCTTCTACCTCAATGGCGATCTGCTGTAATTCACTGACACCGTAGCCGCGAAGATTTTTGGACAGCGTCATGAAAGTACCGTTTAACCTGCTTTCGAGGCGGGTATAACCGTACTGAGCATTGATCGAGAAGCGATAGTAGTTCAGGTCGTCGACGTATCTGAACATCACGCCAATATCGTCGAGACTGTTCGGACGCGGTCGCAGATCAACTTCAAACCGGTAGTCCGTCAAATTCAGGCTGCTCGCAAGATACGAGTAAGTACCGATGCGATAAGATTCGACAAAGTCGCCACCAAAATCGGGAATTGTCGCAGCCTGAACGTAGTTACTTGAATTAACGGCCCAGTCCGGCGCGTTGCCGTCTGTGCTGTTGTCAACAACGGTCCAGCCATCCGCGTTTCCGTCACCAAAGGTATCGGAAAACGGCAAAGTCATCGTCGGGTCGACCGTTATGTCGACCGTGTCCGGTGCACTCATCACCGTGTCATTGTCGGTGACGACCAGCTCGAAAGTCAGAATTTCACTCGCCTGTGAATTTGGCGCGGTAAACGTCGGCATAGCAGCAGTAGCATCGTCCAGGGTTACCGTCGTACCCGCGGTCTGTGTCCATGCATAGCCGTCCACAGTGCCGTCAGGGTCCGATGAAGCGCTGCCATTCAGTGTGACCGACGAAACAGCGGTTACCATTTGGTCCGGCCCAGCGTCTGCAGTTGGCGCCATGTTGTCGTTTATAACGCTAACGGTGACGCTATCCATAGCGGTAGCAGATTCGTTGTCCGTTACGGTCAGGCTGAATATCAAATCTTCATCTGCCGTGACCATCGGCGCCGTGAAAGATGCCGTTGCCATATCCGCATCCGTCAGCGTAACCGTCGTTCCCGACGTTTGCGCCCAGAGGTAGGAAGCAATCGTGCCGTCGGCATCAGTACCTGTGCCTGCCAACGTAACGGCCATGCCTTCTGCCACTGACTGATCCGCACCTGCATCCGCTGTCGGTGGTGCGTTATCGAAGACGACGGTGACGGTAATCGTATCTGACCCGGTCGCACCATCATCGTCGGTGACCGTCAGCGAGAAGACCAGATCTTCGTTCGCTGACACCATCGGTGCCGTAAACGAGGCGTCCGCCATGTCGGCACCGGTCAACGTTACCGAGGTTCCGGACGTCTGCACCCAGGCGTAAGAAGCAATCGTGCCATCGCTATCTGTACCGGTTCCAGCAAGGGCAACCATAGCCGCTTCGGCAACTGACTGATCCGCACCGGCTTCGGCAGTCGGCGCCATATTCGTCGGCGGCGGCGGCGGCGGTGGAGGCGGTGGTGGCGGTGGCGTGGCAACGGTGCTGCTGCCTCCGCCGCAACCAGCCAGAATGAGTACGGCCGTGCCGATCGTTAGAAATTTTTGCCTAAATCCTTTTGCTAAAAACATCTTATTGCTTCCCTTGTTGCATCCCTTGGGCGCCTGAAATCAGGCTTCGGTATGTAAATTGTTGAAAGTACGTTTTAGGTACCGTCACCTGAAAAATCTCCCGTCAATTCGCGAAATCCTTGGCGGGCAAAATACGAATATGTCGTTGTCTTGCGCTTTTTAGCAGAGCGATCATCGATCCTTTTTTGCACAGTCTTTGCATTGTCTTCCTGCGCCGACCGTTTCTTACCAGCGTCAGTCTTGTCTACGTCAACCCTGAATTCGCGCGACATCTTGGGGTTATCCCCTCTTTATACTTTTATGTACCACTTACGGATCGAAGCGTACGCGCCTGCATGTGGATTGTCCGAGACAAGAATCGCTAAGATAAACGTGACTCACGTCACATTGGCTTACGACCTGGAATTTCCTGCCTGTGCCCGTACGAATTTGCCGAAACCCATGCTGGGTAAGGGTTTCGCCGCCCCTGCGATCAGCCACTTCGACTTCAATTGGCTTATATTATGTTAATTAATGTGCCAGCCTTGCGCCCAGGATGCAACGGTTTTTACAACGGCCACTGCCTTCCCAATTACCCGTTCTATTCAGCTGCACGCTTAAGCTAACAAAAACACACTCAACGCGACGAATCTCCCATATCGATATCGAACTGCCGGAACAGGTCTATCGTCTTCTGCGTAACCTGGCGCAAGTTTGTGGTTACATCACGCTCAAGGAGAAACCGTAGTCGCTCGAGATAGTAGAGTCGCCGAGCAAGACGCTCACTTAGTCCGGCTGCATCGGCCAGGTCGGATCGCGAATCAATGGTCGCCGTTCGAAATCGACGCAGTATTTCTCGGACTTCGTCGCTAAACTTTGCTGACGTGCGCGCGTAGTATCGTTCGACCAATAAAAAATTGTAGATATCAGTAAACATACAACCAGGTGTTACGCTCTCCCAGTCTATAAAGCGCAACCCGTCCCGGGTCGCAATCGCATTGACGAGTGAAAAATCTCCATGAGTTGCCACGAGCTGAAGCTGGTCAGCATCTGCGTTGCCGGCTATCCAGGACTTGAGCAACTGCTGGTAGTCGGCTATCGCGTCAATTTCCGCGGACGGTGCCCCGGCATCAAGCCATCGGTCACGAAAGGGCGTATCGACCAGATACTTCAGGTGTTCGCCGACCGATCTGCTTATCACGGGCATTGAAGACTGTAGTTCGAGCAGGCATTTCTCCGCATCCTGATAATATTTCTGGTAATCACTTGAATCCGTGGCGACGAGTTTCGTTGCATGCGTGCCGCGAATGTATTCCTCCGTAAACCACCTTGAATTTGGCTCTGCCTCCACGAAGCGAGGTGCTGCAGCAATAGCTGATGCCTGTACTGCCGCGCGTATTTCCGCATGCGCCTTTGCTGTCGCATACCCGGCGCTGAAAACCTTCGTCACCTCGTTTTTTGCGAAATCAAACATTTTGTAGCCGTGATGAACCTGCATACCCAGAACTGCCGAAACTGGCAGGGAAATGACCTGAGCCGGGTCAGCCGACCGAATTTTCCCAAGTATGATTGCCTTTATTATCTTCTTTGCAATTGGCCTGGACACGCCGAGTGATTCGAGATCAGTGCGCGAGTAGCCGACCCCGAAAGTCAGGAGCGCATTCATCACTGAATAGCCAAGGGGCAACAGGTAGTTTCCGACTTTTCGATAGCGATAGTTCATTGCTGCGCACCGTATGACAGTGTGGCAGACAAGTTGTGCCGCAGAGAATCAAACAATACGCAGTGGGGGCGGTTGCAATCAAGATTGCCTGACTTGAGCCGCACAAACATTAATTCGGCTTTGCGTTTGATCGCCTGTTCTGGCTTAGGGACTCATAGTAATGAACCGTGGCAACCAGGAACAGTGATCGGGCGTATTTTGAGAGGCTCTCGGTCGTTGCCAGCGCCGCTTCGAACCTGGATCGATCTACGAAGTCCCAGATAATCGAGTGGCGACTGTCCAGGCACATATCTCGCAGGCGCGGCTGCAGGTGTTGCAGCCATTTTACTCGTTCAAACGTCGTGTCCTTTACGATGAAATGTGGTGTTGCCGCCTGCCGCTGCCGGACCGGAATTCGCTGTGCGATGCGCGCGGCAATCCGGCGCCGAATCTGCTGCATCAATTCACTGTAATAGTTCTTAGACGCGGACCTGCTTTTCCAGGGACCGGATTCACACGGCAGATTCAAGACCTGTGGTGCGAGCAATTCGATGAGTTGATAGTGAAACGCTTCCGTACGGCGCACCTTGATATCGACAGAAAAGATGGCAGCGACGAGCGCCCGTGAGAAGAATGGCGAGTACGAATCGCGCAGATGCGTTGTCGTATTCATTACCTGCCCGGTACGCCGCCCGCCCCGTTCATACAGGTAAAAGGCATCGTTGATGTCCTCCGGGTGAAAACCCTGATCGGCGTAGCTGGCAATAGCCTTATCTGTGCAGGCACGCGCCAGCGACGTTGCTTCAGGTCGCATCATGCCATCGGAATCGCTGACAAAACGCCTGGCAATGTTTTGCTGGATGTCACTTATTGTCGCACCGCGAAACTCCTGGAGCGGATTAAAATACTGGGCTCGGCCCAACGCGCCTCCGCCTCCCGCGATTCTGACCGAAAGTGGTTTTGTGGCCACCTGCTCGGCGACACTTGTGCTCATCACAAGCTGCACGGGAGAAAGGCCGTCGCCCTGCAATATGAATTTCTCGATCTCCGCATCCCAGTTCTCAAGCAAGAAAGTTGAATCTGTCAGCAGATTTTCATGCTCGATTCCCAGCTCCGCCGCGACGCTGGCCGCGATCTCGCCATCGACGCCGACCTGGTTGCCATACGTGTAATAGCGAGCGGGGATATCATTCGCAGCCAGCAATGCCGCAAGCGTCCGCGAATCCTTACCGCCTGTCAGCGGGCACATCAGGTTGCCTATATCGCGCTCAAGTGACTTCAGCGGAATCGCCAGGTCCTGGCTCAGCTGCAAAGTTTTGGCCCGTGACAAATTCGATTTCTTTTCGCCAACGATAGCAATATGGCGAGACGTCTGGCTCACCTGCGGGGCCGCCTGGTTTCCAGGCCAGGTCCAATGCTCCCCGGCAGGGAACGCACTGACGCCGGCACGCAAGGTGCGATTGCCTACCATCCAGCCCATCGCCAGAAACCGTCCGACGCCGACAGGGTCCAGCTCCAGCTTGCCAACAAATTCGTCGATCACCGCGACGCTATTGCTGATCAACCAGGTGTTATCAGCGTTCCAGTAGTAGATGGGATGGACCCCAAATCTGTCGAATTGCAGCTCAACCTGTCCGGTCCGTTTCTGGATTCTGATGCCGCAGAAGAAGCCGTCCAGGTCGTGTACGCGATCGTCCCAGCAGCGGGCCAGTTCGCTCGCCAGGTGCGGCCTGAATCGATCCTTGTCATCGACGGGCAAGCCATCATAGGCGCATACGATGTCATCCGATTCACTTACGTATTCGCGAGGCCCCAGCAACGCTTGCTCGGGAAACCGGCAGGCAAGTGCGGTGGTCTTGCAGTTACTTTTCCAGGAATAGTCCTGGTTGTCATCCAGAGACGAAAAAATACCGGCGGCAGCATTTACGGATAGTGGTATGCGATCACATTGGTCATTTTGCAGACCAAGTCCGAGTAGAAAGAGGTTCATGGCCCCGGCAGATTATCCGGTCGCAACTTTACTATCAGGCGTGTATTCCGTAATCCAATCCAGTTTTGGCCGCACCGCACCGTTGAGTGCGCCGGCCCATTCGCCACGAGCTGAACCACCTTCCATCGTGTCAATGACATTGAACGCGATAGCATCGCCCAGGATAAACGGCTTGTAACTCCTTACTTTGGTGCGCATAGCAACGGTTACGTAGATTGTGCCCTCAGTCAGCAGATTACCTGGAATCCAGGCCGTACTGACATAGCGTCCAGGCGCGCGCGGCTCAACGTGCGAACGAAAATCCTGGTCGATCGTCGAAAAGATTACTGTGCCTTCGTCGTTAGCGAGACGATAGTACGGCATCATCGGCTCGGTGCCGCTTAGCACGTCGTATTCCATCTGCAGACCGACCGGTTTCCTAATGTCGAAACCTTCGGCGACCTCATTGTCCTCATCTACAATGCGTAAACCGCGCAGGCGCACTGATTCATCGCCCGGCGCATCCTGCAATACGGGCCAGTCGCGTGCAGCTGAGGTGCCCAGACCTGAGGTCAGATAGGAGTTGACGATCCCGTGCGCTTCGCCATCATCGATCACGCTGCCTGCCGAAAGCAGAATACCGCGCTGACAAAGGCGAGTAATTGCCGCCATATTGTGCGACACGAAGAGGACAGTTCGCCCCTCTTTGCCTACGTCTTCCATCTTATTGAGGCACTTTTTCTGGAACTCAGCATCTCCAACCGCCAGCACTTCGTCGACAATCAGAATCTCTGGCTCCAGATGGGCAGCGACCGCAAATGCAAGGCGCACACGCATGCCGCTCGAGTAGCGTTTCACAGGCGTATCCAGGAATTTCTCAACGCCTGCAAAATCGACTATTTCATCGAATTTCGTATCGACTTCGGTCTTACGCATACCCAGGATCGTACCGTTCAAAAAAACGTTTTCGCGTCCTGTCAATTCCGGGTGAAAACCGGTGCCGACCTCCAGCAGGCTGCTAACCCGACCACGAATTGAAATGTTTCCGGAAGTCGGTGGCGTAATTCTTGAGATAACCTTGAGGAGCGTGGACTTGCCGGCCCCATTGACGCCGATGATGCCGACAACTTCCCCCGTTTTCACGGTGAATGAGACATCTTTAAGGGCCCACAGGATATCTTCGCCGGTATATTCCCCGGACAGCTCCTGGTCCGAAAATCGGTAGAGCGAACGATACTTGCGATAATTTGTCAGCGGGCTGCGGACAAAATTCACGATTCCCTTGGCGACCGAATCATCGCGGGTGTTTTCGAGGCCAATTCGGTAGACCTTACTAACGTTGTTAAGTTTTACAGCGTAATCCGTCATAGTTTTCCGTTACTCAAGTTTGCTTGCCGCATCGTGAGAGTGTTCATCGAACACTCAGATGACATCAACAAATACCCGCTCCATGCGCCGGAAGTAAAGCGCGCCGGTCACGAATATCAGTGTCGATGTGACCAGGCCGGGTAAGATGAACTGCCACTCTATCGGTCCGCCCAAAAGGCAGCTTCGAAAACCCTCAATGACGGCAACAATAGGATTCAACGAGTACCAGAAGCGTACATCTGGACCGATTTTCGACGCCGTATACAAAATAGGCGCACTGTAAATCAGAAGCTTGATCACGTAGGTCATCGCAAAGCGCACGTCGCGATAGCGAATGGCGAGGGCAGCGAGCCACATTCCCATACCGGTCGGCACCATGACCATGATCAGAAGCAGAACCGGCAGCAGCAGCATGTTCCACGTGGGTGCCACGTTGTAGTAGATCAGAACGGGCACCAGCACCAGAAGAGAGATGCAAAAATCGACCAGCTTTGCCAGTACGGGCGTAAGCGGATACAGGACGCGAGGGAAGTAGATCTTGCCAAGCATGGCTTTGCCCTGCACAAGACTTTGGCTTGCCGCGGTCATCGCATCCGACATGTAGGTCCACGGGATAATGGCTACCGTAGAAAAGAGAATATAGGGAATGCCGTCTGTCTCGATCTGCGCCACTTTTCCAAATATGACGGAGAATACGACGATCTGGATCGCCGGATTCAGTATCGCCCAGGCAAATCCGAGTATCGTTTGCGCGTACAGCACTTTGATATCGCGCCATACCAGGAATCGAAACAAATCACGGTAGCGCCAGATTTCGCGAAAATCGATTGCCTCGAAACCATCCGGTGGCCCGATGTCGACCGTTGTGATGTCTTGACCTGCAGTAGTCATCAGCCGACTGCTCCCGTTCTTTGATCGCGGGCAAAATCCCACATGGCGTCCTGCTCCGCTCGCAGCTGGTCGCACATTCGACCGGCCGGCAATTCAACATCGTCAAGGGTGAGGACCGCATCTGTCGCGATGTCGCGTTTGAGACGGGCGCCTTCCGCCAGGCCCATGGGCAACAGACGTTCCGACTGGCAGATGTCGGGTCGTTCTGCCTGACCGTAGGTCATGTAGTAGCCGATTCCGTCCAGGACTTCACCTGCTTTCAGGTCAATTTTGGCGGTTGCAACGACGTCCACACAAGGCCCGTCGATGGGTGCAATTGTCGCATCTTTGAACAGAACCGCTTTAGCAATTGTGGTTGGCACCTCGAAATGACAAAGGTGGTACGGCGTATAGAAACAATAAAGCGGACCCTCGCCAAGTTTGTATAGATTCAGGTAATGTTGTTGTGCAGGGTGATCGTGCGTCCCCAATACAAATACGCCCGGCCCCGGATCGGCACCGACAACGTAGTCGACGATTCCTGGACCGTCCAACAAGGCTTCATGCGGGTACCAGTTAGCCGCTTCCTCGATTGGCGTACCGCCGGGAACGGTCGGACCGAACATACCGCGCTTTGCAATCGTCATGCCGGTCGCATTGGCCACAATCGCCTGCTCGAATGTGATTTTCGTGCCATCGGCGAACGAGGTCACCATGTGCGCCTTCTGTCCCCACTGCTTTGCAAAAGCTGCCTGCGTTGTTGGATTGCGATAGGGGTCCTGAAGCCCTTTAATGTTGCCACAGAGGACCGGTCGCACGCCGATTCCTTTTACGAAGCGGTACAGGTTCATGATAACGCCGGGCTGGTCGCCGTCGGTGTTGGTATATATTACGCCCGCCTGATCCGCGCGGTGTTTGAGCAGCGGCCCAATGGTGCCGTCCAATTCAGCATTCATCAGGATGATGTGCTTGCCGTGCTCGATGGCTTTCAACGCAACGTGGGTGCCGTATTCAACTGCGCCAGTCACTTCCAGCACGACATCGATCGGCCCCGCGGTGCAAACGATGTCAGGATCGTCACAAACAATATACTTTCCTGAAGAAATGGCGGCCTCCGCCTGCTTAGTACTCTCGACTTCAATAAAAGACTCGACGCCGGCTTCGCGGTAAGCCCGCTGTGCGGGCTCGATGTTGCGATTGCAGATCGCAACAAGTTCCATGCCGGGCGTCGACTGCGCGATCTGTAGTGCAATGCCGCGACCCATGAAACCCGCACCGACCATGCCAACCCTGATCGGCCGCCCCTCTCGCTCGCGTTCCGCCAGTGCACTATCTACAATAATCATGTCAATTTCCCCCGGTCGTAATATTGATCGCCGCATGCTCCGGGTCGAAATCCGGCCAGTTTGCATCTTTCTCAGACTGTGTTGTCACTGGCAATGGCCACGTGATGTTGAAAGCAGGATCGTTCGGTCGCGCGCCACCTTCCGCCTCAGGCGTATAGAATTCGGAGACCTGGTAGTAAGTTTCGGTGTCGTCAACGAGGGTTTGCATCCCGTGTGCGAAGCCTTCCGGCACCAGGATGATACGGCGATTGTCTGCGGTGAGCTCGACGCCTATCCATTGCAGGAAAGTTGGCGAGTCTTTTCTGAGATCGACGATTACATCGTAGATCGCACCACGAATGCAACGTACGAGTTTGGCCTCGGCACTGGGCGGTGTTTGCCAGTGCATTCCTCTCAGCGTCCCCTTGTCCTTGCTGAAAGACATATTGGCCTGTGAAACTCGTGTGCCAAGACCTGCAGCCTCAAATTCTTTCTGACACCAGGCGCGCGCGAAAAAACCGCGCTCATCCCCGATCGGTTCGAGATCGATTAGATAGGCGCCTTTGAGCTTTGTTTCGGTAAATTTCATCGGCCAAATGTCCAGCGGAGCTGCTCATCGAGCAGGCCGCCATCGCGCAGACCGGACAGCACTTTCAGGCGCATGAATCCGGAGTCACGAAACTCGGCATCGCTGAAGCCCATTTTCTCAAGTCCGTCGCGCAACAAAGTTATCGACTCGGCAAGCGTCACTGCCGGCAGATGGTCGGGCGCGAGCTCACGGTAGCGACCAAAGTCGACCTGGTAGGATCGACGATCCGGCTGCGCATCCTGATTAATCTCGATTTCAACGGACGGCATGATCTCTTTGACCGATTCTGCGAGCGCCCGTACCTGGTTGTTGGACTCGTTCCGTCCCGCATTGATGGCCAGGAATTCGCCGCCGGCGGCGGCATCACGAACTATCGCCCATTCGATGGCCCTTGCCATATCCCGGATATCGATCAGCGGTCGCCACGGTGTGCCATCACTCAGGATCTGGATCTTGCCGGTTGCCACGGCCGAGGCCACGAAATCGTTCAAAACCAGGTCCAGGCGAATCCTCGGACTCATGCCGCAGGCCGTTGGAAATCGCAGGCAGGTAATAAGCGTTTTCTCGTTTGCCAAATCACAGATGGCCTTTTCTGTATCAATTTTCGAGCGCGCATAAGCGGTCAACGGATCCAGTTCGTCGTCTTCTTTTTTGGCACCGCTTGCCGCGAACCCATAAACGCTGCAGGAGGATGCGAACACCACTCGCCCAACGCCCTTCTCTCGTGCAATCTCGGTCAGTCGAACGCAGGCATCCCTGTTGATCTCGCCTGTCACTTTTTCAAATGCTTTGCCCATTGGGTCGTTGGATATGGCTGCAAGCATGACTAATGCATCTGCCCCGTCGAGGATCGACGCATCGACGTCCCGCACGTCGGCAAAATGCTGTATGTCCAACCTGCTTTCCGGCAGCGATTCCGCGCCCGCGAGGCAGTGCCCAAAAAATCCCACGTCGACGCCAACCAGCGTCGATTCCGGAAATCGATTCCGCAAATGCTGTGTAACGATGGGTCCTACGTAGCCCATATTGCCTGTAATCACGATCTTCATGACCTGAATTTTACTCCCTTAATCCTGCCAAACTTTCCACGGCGCCTCGCCGGACGTCCACAATTCTTCGAGCTGCATCCGGTCGCGCAAAGTATCCATAGGCTGCCAGAATCCGTCATGGCGTCGCGCACTCAGCTGGCCGTCGCGGGCAAGTCGTTCCATTGGTTCGCGCTCCCATACCGACGCGTCGCCATCAATATAATCGAGCACACTGGGCTCAAGAATGAAGAACCCGCCATTGACCCAAGCGCCGTCGCCTTCGGGCTTCTCATGAAATGTTTCGATCTTGTTATCACCCGCGGCCATCGTGAATGCGCCGAAACGTCCCGGCGGCTGCACAGCCGTCATCGTCGCCAGGCAGTCATTATCTTTATGAAACTTCGCAAGCGCCGTAATATCGACGTCACTGACGCCATCGCCATAGGTCATGCAAAATGGTTCATCGTCCAGGAATTCGCGAATTCGCCGGATACGGCCACCCGTCATTGTGTTGAGGCCCGTGTCGACCAGCGTGACGCGCCAGTCGTCGGCATTCGAATGATGAATCTTGGTTTCACGGCTGCCAAGGTCGAAAGTTATGTCCGACGAATGAATAAGGTAGTTCGCGAAATACTCCTTAATCGCAAAGCCCTTGTAGCCGCAGCAAATGATGAAATCACTGATACCGTGCGCATGATAGATTTTCATGATGTGCCAAAGAATCGGCTTTTCGCCCACTTCAATCATTGGCTTGGGTCGCACCGAGGTTTCTTCCGAGATCCTGGTACCGAACCCCCCTGCCAGTATTACTGCTTTCATGCAGCTGTTCCTTTTCGTATCACTGCGTTCTTGTTATTTCGGAATCGCATCGGATTCCGGCGCCCGATCTGGCAACTGCGTGCCAGCACCCGCCGGCGGCACTATGCAGACCACACGACTCGGGCTGCAAAACGCCCGAATGCCTGCTCTGCCCGGACTCGGCGGAGTATGTCACCATGGTCGGCATATTAATGTGAATGTGATCTCACTCACAAATGAGACCCAAGACCTGTGTTCGATGACGACCAAAACATAGAGAATTCAAGGCCTACAGGTTATGTTGGGCTAATTCCGGCTGCAGGCTTCGGTTCGCGACTGCCGGCACTTGAAAATGCAAAAGAAATGCTGGCTGTTGGCGACAATAGCAGGCCGGTGATTGCAAATTTACTCGACATAATGGCCGGTGCAGGCATCCAGGACGTAACCATCGTACTGCGCCCGCAAAAGACTGACCTGACAAACTATCTGCAGAGCGATGTATGGGGTCATCTGCAGCTCGACCTTAAATTCACACCCGGCACCGGAGGCGTTCCGGAGACGGTTGCGCTGGGTCTAGAGGGCATCGAAAAGCGCGACATTGCGTTCGGTTTCCCCGATATCCTGCTTAAGCCGAAAGGTGCGCTAACAACGATGATGCAGAAACTGGAAGCAGGTAACTCGCAGGTGATCCTTGGCCTGTTTCCTACGGGCAGCCCCGAGAAGAGCGACATGGTAAAGACGGACGAAAAGGGTACAGTCATTGAAATAGAAATCAAGCCGGCGCGTACCAAGCTTGACCTGACGTGGTTACTGGCGGTCTGGAAACCATTATTCAGTCGCTATTTAGTCAATACGATATGGAGCAGTTGCACTGCGACCGGTGATTCCAGCAGCCCTCATGGAACAGCCCATCTTGGTCAAATATTCCAATCAGCCATTTGTGCTGGTATCCCGTTCGGAACAGTCTCGTTCGAATACGGCGCCTCACTCGATATCGGCACGCCAGATGATCTAGTGCTCGCCCGTACGTGGAGATTCTAGGTCTTGAACCTGCGTGCAAGATGGCTGAAACATTGAATAACAGAACAATTTTCTATTTTGGTCCCGAGCCATGGGACGGCCTGTGGCGCAATCGCCACCAATTGATGAGCCGCTTCGCTAAAAATAACGAGGTCTGGTATGTGGAACCGCCGGCATTACTGCGGCAGTTGATTCGCGGCAAGAAATATCGCACCAAGCTCTGCAGCCGCGATGCATCCGGGGTCAACATTTTTCACAGCCCCTGGTGGCTCCCTGTTATTGGTCGCGCACCGTTAAAAAAACCAAGCATTCGCGTCTTCCTGTTCGCACTCTCGCTGGTTGCGAAATTGGGCAAGGCAAAGCCGGTCGCGTGGTTCGCAAAGCCTGAAATGCTGGATTACCTGGAAGCATTCGACGCCAGTCCCAAAATCTATCACATCGTTGATGAGTACAGCGGATACGGCAATCCGTCCGCTGCGCGGCGACAAAAAATAGAACAAAAAGAAATCGCTGTATTGGAGAAGGCAGATCTCGCCATTGCTGTGACACCGACCCTCTACGCGAAAAAATCTCCTTACAATGAACACACCTACCTGGTTCCCAATGCAGTCAATTTTTCTGCGTACGCAGACTGCCCTGACGAACCACCTTCTGACATGGTGGATATCGCAGACCCAATTATCGGTTACACAGGGTTAATCTCGGCACGTCTTGACCTCCGCCTCCTGCATGCAGCTGCTTGCGCACGGCCCAAGTGGAACTTTGTATTTATTGGCGCAGTTAGCGAGAATCAGTGTGGTCAGGAAATGCACGATCTTCGCGCATTGGATAATGTTCATTTCCTGGGACAGAAGTCAGTTGAGGCTACGCCGCAGTACGTAAACCAGTTTGACGTGTGCATGATTCCTTATGCGCTCGACCTTCGCGCGAAACATGCCAGCCCTCTGAAACTGTATGAATACGCTGCGGCGTCAAAACCGGTTGTTGCAACAGATTTTGCAGCGGCACGTGATTTCGAGGGGCATATCAAAATTGCTGCCGACGCTGAATCGTTTGTCAGCGCGTGCGAGTTGTGCCTCGACCCGGATGCAACGGCAACTGGTATCGCTGAAAACCTTCGTTTTGCGGCGGACAACACCTGGGAGCACCGGATCGAACAGGTATCTGAAATTATCCGGGCCCACAGCTGAAACGTATGACGTCGAGCAAAATCCACATTTTGTATGTAGCCGAGTACTCGACGGGCGGTTCCGTGGAGAGTCTGCTCTGCCTGGTTGGTGGACTTGATAAACGCAAGTATGCGGCGACGGTCCTGTTTTTTTCGATGCCGGAGGAAGCAACCTGTCGGCGATTCGAGTCGGCAGGCGCAACAATTCACTCGCTGTATCCATACAGCTCCCGAAAAGGTCAACCAAAAGAGCTGCGCAAACTCAGCATGCAAGCGAGAATTCGCGGCCTGTTCGGATCGAGAATCGAAAAGCACTACGAATCGCTGAAGTTTATGCTGCATTTCATCCGCTTCAGAAGAACGATCTACAAGGCGATTCGGCAGAAAATACTCGACGTTAAGCCCGACATCGTTCACCTGAACAACGGCGTTGCCAGCGATACACCCGGTATCCTCGCGGCAAGACGATGTCAGGTCAACGCCGTGTGCCACGTGCGCACACTTGGACGGTTGACGCGACCGAGCATCTGGGCATCTCGTTCGGTGGAAAAATTCATCTGCATTTCGCATGCGGTGCGGGAGACAGCTGTGAACCAGGGTGTTGACGACCGTCGCTGCGTGGTTGTGCCTAATGCGGTTGATTTGACGCGTTTCAACATGGACACGAAAACCATCGACATACGTACAGAATTCGACTGGAACCATGCCGACAATGTACTCACACTCGCAGGTCGGGTAGTCGCCTGGAAGGGGCAGGAATATTTCATTCGCGCAATTGCGGAAGTACGGAAAACTAATACAGCAGTGCGAGGTCTTATTGTCGGTGCATGTGAAGACACAACAAAGGGTCGCGCGTATGTTGCCGGGTTGCAGCAACTGATCAACGACCTGGGACTGACGGACAGCGTGATCCTCGCGGGACATCGGACAGACATCCCGGAGATAATGCGTTCTTCAGACGTAGTCGTCTGCCCGTCTTCGGAACCCGAGCCATTCGGTCGGGTCATTATCGAAAGCATGGGCGTCGGCACGCCAGTCATCGCGACGAACGCGGGCGGCGCGCCCGATATTATCGACGATGGCGTTAACGGACTGCTCGTGCCGACGAAAGACGCCGCAGCTCTTGCAGCCGCGATGCATCGCCTGTGTAACGACGAAGCGTTAATTGATCAAATCAGATCCGCCGGTCTCGCTGACGCACAGCGCCTGTATAGCGTGAATAAGCACATTGACATCATTTGTGATGTCTACCAGGCAATTCTCGCGTAATGTTTGTATTTTTATTGCGCGTTTTCAATGCCTTCCGGAGACATTGTTACCTAATGCGGACTAATTCGATGCCGTGTTGAAGGGTACGTTTTCGAATCCTGACAGCAACTGCACTCTTACTAAAACCTGTGAGTGACCTGATACTGGGCCGCGCCTTTGTCAACACCCGATCGACTCTGGAGAGAATATTGTGTTCGCAGATCTTAACTCACCTTATCGATCGTGATAACAAGTAGGCTACTGCTGCGCTGGCAAACGCAGAACAAGAATAAATAAAGGGTTGAACCTGGCCTGTAACGAGTCAACTACTCCGTAGTTTGTTGTGTATCACGAAATCGTATTGTCAATTGTGGTCGGTTGTACTGCGTCTTTCTTAAACGGTAGTTCCGATCGGGTGGACAAGGCATCGCCGTCAGGCACGATTTTGCAGGACGAGCTGAGTTCCTCACAAATTTACAAAAATTCACCGCTATCGATTTTCGGCACCGCGAAGCCAGATGCTGCTGATCCCTTCGGCGCCGGTTTCTCGTTTGAGCTTAGCAACCAACCCCCATGGGCTTGGTTTTATGCAAATACGGGCCGACTCTTTGGCACGCCAACACAAGGCGACGAGATGATCTACAGCGATATTCGAATTAGCGTTAGTCATGGCAACCTGTAAGCCGCGCTCGGCGAGTTATCTATTAACGTTACACAATTCGCGACAGGCTTTGCGCTGGACCGCGCCGACACTCAACACCTACGGCAGCACTCTGACCGCCATGGTTGTGAATGAAGTTAACTACGGTAAAACTCCTCGGGACTTTCCATATGAGAAACCCGTTGACAATCCTGGTCTGCTAGCTTAAGTCACCGAAAATATGAAAGCGGGCATCGTGTACTTCGTCGTGTCATCAATATTTGGCCAAGATATTGAAGGCGCACGCTCAAACCAGGCACCAATGAACATCAACTGGACGGCCAGTTCCAGGGCTAATGGTCTCAAAGTGGCCTGGGCATCCGGCTGTAAAATAAGTGCGCGACAGTTTTCAATTTATGGATCGCGAACGTCTTATGCGTTGGCATGTTTTTACTTTTGCGCTGAATAGCGCAGGATACAATTGCTCTAAAACTCTTACCGCGATCATCAATCTGCTCATTCAATTAACGATAAAGAAGTAATCGATTGCCCGAGATTCTAATATTGAGAGAATATCGATAGTTATACGCTTTAATTAATGTGATGCCTAAGAAAAAATCAACGCAGAGGCTTCACGGTTGCAGACTTGATATCATTACGCCGAACTTCAGTTTACGAATCCGGTCTGTTTGTCATAGAGTTCCTATGCGGGTGCCTTCCCTAATGCTTGAAACGGTCGCGACTTCATACCAATGATGCAGAAAAGCACTATCAGTATCGCAGTTTTCCTATCAGCGACGATTGTTATCGGCTGCTCGGGCGGCTCCGGCGGAGCAGTGCCAACGGCGGTTGGTCAGCGAACTCCGTCATCGGCAACATTGAACAGCCCACCCGTTATCTCGGGCAGCCCCAGTTCGACCGCGACAGTTGATCAACCATACGTATTCACCCCTGAAGCCAGCGACCCAAATGGCGACAGCTTATCGTTTGTAATTAGTAATGCGCCGCCGTGGGCGACATTCGACTCTGACACCGGTGAATTGAGCGGAATTCCATCACCGGGTGATGCAGCCGTGTACGACGAAATACAAATATCGGTCAGTGATGGCAGTACGTTGTCGGCATTGCCAGCGTTTTCGATAACGGTCTCACAGAATGCGGCCGGGATGGCGACGCTGATCTGGACAGCGCCAGTAGCGAATACCGACGGTTCACCATTAACAGACCTGACTGCATACAGAGTTCGTTATGGAACAGAACCCGGCAGCTATATCAAAAGAATCGAGATCACAAACGCGGGCATTACGACCTATGTAATCGAGAACCTTACCCCGAATACTTACTATTTTGTATTGACGTCGATAAACAGCCAAAACATAGAAAGCGCCTTCTCGAATGAAGCATCAGTAGTAATCCCCTAGTCAGCCAGTTCGGGCTCCGTTTTACATATTCCGGGGAATCTGTCGTCGATTGCAGACGGATCTATCATTGTTTCGTCCCGCGCATTCGAACTGCAATCCTTACACTTGCGCGATGGGATCTTTCTGTTATAACTAGGCTCAACTGAAAACGGCAAACCTGTCGAAAGACAGGGACGCAAAGCTACCGATCTAAGGGTTGTACCTACGACAGCGGAGCCGCCAGAGATAAAAACGCATCGATTTTTTTCGACGATGCGCCTCTTGTGCAGATCCTGTCGTCCAACCTACTCAGCCTTGTCAGTGGTTACTACTGACTCGGGGCCGGTTGCTTTGCTAGAGCTATAACTGCAAAGGACTTGCAATGACACAGGCATCAAGGAAATGCGCTTTATTAATCTTCGGGCTCTCGACGACTATTCTTTTGAGCGGCTGCTTCGAACTTGGCGGCTCGAAAGAATCAGATTCAGGCTTTACACCGATAGCCGGGCAGGCCGACCCGAACCCTGCAGCCAATAATTCAGCGCCGACTATTTCCGGCACTCCCAGTAATGTCGCTGTCGTCGGCGTTAACTGGTCATTCACGCCAACTGGTAACGATGTTGATGGTGATGTTTTGTCGTTCTCAGTCACTAATCTTCCTGACTGGGCAATTTTTGAAGAATCTAATGGCCGCATAAGCGGCGCCCCTCGGCTGGGTGATTCCGCGGTATACGAAGACATCATGATTTCCGTAAGCGACGGTGATCTGACTGCCTCGCTGCCGGCATTCGACATCAATGTATCCCAGGTCGCAAACGGCTCGGCGACGTTGAGCTGGACAGCGCCAACAATGAACTCCGATGGCAGCCCGCTTACAGACCTAACGTCTTATCGAATTTATTACGGTTTCTCAGAAGGCAACTATCCGAACACAGTCAATGTCGATAATCCGGGCATTACTAGCTACGTCGTCGAAAACTTACCGCCGAACACCTATTTTTTCGTGACAACGTCCGTCAATTCGAACGGAATAGAAAGCGCACTCTCAAATGTTGCATCGACCACTATTAACTAGCGAGTAAATACCGGACTTACGACTTCATGTAATACCGACAGAGAACGAATAGAAAATTTCACAGGAAATTGAGCATGGTAATGATTTTGGGCAGCAGGCTTACACCTGGCGTCGCGAACACAGATTAAAAAACATTAACTGAAAAAGGCAAACCTGCTGAAAAGCAGGGACGCAAAGCTACCGGTCTAAGGGTTGAACCTACGACAGCGGAGCTGCCAGAGAATCACGATAGTCTGACGAGAAAGTCCGGCTAACTCTCAGCAGTT
>JAJFKP010000022.1 GCA_021773135.1 Woeseiaceae bacterium
CGTGCCGTTGTGCGGGTAACGATGGAAGAAGCTGCCGTCGCCCTTACTGGAAGAGTAGTTCGCCCAACCGTAAAGCTCTGAGCCGTTGGCAAGTTCGATGCCGGCATTGGCGAATACACGTGCAGCCTCATTGTTCGGCTGACCCCATGGCATTACGTTATCGCCTTCAACCGATGCATTGTGCGGGTTAAGCGTGCCGTCGGAATATCCCGCGACGAACGGTGCGATGTAGGCGGCAGTTTCCGGCGTGTAAATGAAGCCGCTGTCCCCTTCGGCGCCCGCTGCAATGGGAGTGCCGCTAACGAATGCCTGAGAGACGGCGTTGGAAGTGCCGAAACGCGGGCTGTTCGGATCGACGCAGAACCATGATTCGCAATAAGGTTCAGCGCGCTCGTTGAAGTCCTGCTCGGTGATTTCACCAGAAAGCGAGAAAAACCCGTTTTCGCCGAGCGGCAGACCAACGTTGCCGGATACGGTGTAGCTGTCACCGTCACCTTCAAAATACGAACCTGTATCTGCAACGAGAGTGAAGCCTTCTGCGTTGTCTTTCAGGTTGAAGTTGATTACGCCGGCGATGGCGTCAGATCCATACTGTGAGGAAGCGCCGTCACGCAGAACCTCAATACTCTTGACCGCCGTAGAAGGAATCGTTGCAACGTCGGGACCCTGTGTACCAGAGCCACCGATGGAGACAAGCGCCGCACGATGGCGTCGCTTACCATTGATGAGTACCAGCGTGTGATGCGAAGGCAAGCCACGCAGTTCTGCCGGTCGAATGAAGCTCGCGCCGTCAGAGATCGGCTGCCGGCTTACGTTATAAGACGGTACCAGTGTCTGCAGGATATCTTGCGTATCCGTGTGCGCCACTGCTTCGATCGAGCTCTCATCAAAGGTGTCGATTGGAACTGCAGAGTCCACCGCTGACCGCGGCTTGCCGCGAAGACCAGTCGTGATGATCTCTTCGATCGCATCGTCTTGGGCCCCCTGCGCTTGTGCCTGCGTCGACAGTGCTGGCATCGCCAGAGCTGCCACCGATATAGGCAGTAAAAAACTAGTGAGTTTACGCATTTACTTTCTCCCCCATAAATTGGGTATTAAATGTCATTCGCTCCGGCATTTGCATGCACGCAACAGACCGGTGCGAGGCTGCAATTGAACCACTGTCGGAACCGAAAATAAAGCTCTCATCGCATTTTTTTTCGTTTCGCACGGTACAGACTGTTGCTTTTTAGCCACGATTGGTCGATTTAGCTTAAATCCTTGGGATTAAACGTCGTTTTGATTTTCGCGCAACCATGCGGCCCGCAAAGTGGCGGCTCAGCAACAACCTGCCTCACCTGCAAGGGGCGTTCGGCGCCGCCGGCGGATAATGCATGCGCTGGCGCCTTGCCCCGGACAAACTGATGTGCGCATGCAACATTGAACATAATGACCAGATTTAGTGGCCGATTAGCGCGGCCGGTCCAGTGATTTGGCATACGACCTCGATAACGGACCGCCTTGAGCCGCCCCGGCAGCGCAGCGGCTTGGCGCCGCGCTGCAACTACCGCCAAATAGCCGGCAGCGTGCTAACTCTCCCGGCGAATCCTGGAAATGACCGACGCCGCCTCGAGAATGACCATAACCGTCGTTATCACAACGATTGCATCGATCGTCACGAGCAGCCAGTTTCCCGCCTGGTACCACTCGATCAGTTTGAGAATGGCTGCCCAGGAGGATGTGATCAGCACAAATATCATTGGTATGAGGGTATAGCGCGCGGGGCGGCCGTACTTGATCAGCATCACCGAGATGACCAGCAAGGTCAGTCCGGCCAGGATCTGGTTCGTGGAGCCGAACAAGGGCCAGATGGTGAGTCCACCGCTGCCGCTCGCCCCGCCGGCGCCGAATGCCAGCATCAGGCAGCAAATAACCGCCGCCAGGGTCGCAAGGATGCCATTCTTCAGCAGCGGAATATTGTAGATGTCGCCCCACTCCTGAATGATGTAGCGCTGCAGGCGCACTCCGGAGTCCATGGTCGTGCCCGCGAACAGCACCACCATCGTTGCAAGCAGCGTCTGCGAAATACTGAACGGCAGGCCCCAGCCATTTTGAATCAGCTGCGCGCCGCCCTGGATAAATGTGCCAGCGCCGGCACTGCCGTAGGTGTCATAGATTTCATGCCAGGCCTCTGGGGAAGCTGCCAAAGCCACGCTGCTGACTGCGACCAGGGTAATTAACGCGAGTGAACCCTCGCCAACGGCGCCGAGGTAACCGACAAAGCGGGCATCCGTCTCCTTATCCAGCTGTTTGGAGGTTGTGCCCGACGACACGATGCCGTGAAACCCCGATACCGCGCCACAGGCGATCGTGACAAATAGCAGCGGCACCATGGACGGCGCGTCCTCAGCCATCTGGTTATTGAAGGCAGGTGCAGAAATATCAGGCAACGAAAACAACACCGCGCCATAGAGAAGCACCAGTCCGACGATGAGCTGCATGCCGTTGATAAAGTCACGTGGCTGCAACAACACCCAGACCGGCAGCATTGAGGCGATCGCTGCGTATATAAAGAGAATGATGATCCAGTTGGCGTTTGCAGTCAGGCCGAACATCTGTTCTGGCAGTTCGATCGGGAACACACTGCCGACGTACACAGACACGTAGAGTGCGATTACGCCTAGAATGGACAGCAGTGTCAGATTGAATTTCCGGTGTACCAGCTGGCCGATAATAATGGCCACCACGATAGCCGACCAGGCAGGAAAAACGGCTCCCGAGGTGCTTACAAACGCGCTCGCAATGACGACGCCGAATACGGCATTCACCATCAGCAGGACCAGGAAAATGACGATCATGAATAACGCACGGGTGCGACTGCCAATGACCTCTTCAGACAGTGCGCCGATCGACTTGCCCTTGTGACGTGCACTGGCCCAGATAGCACCGAAATCGTGTACGCCTGCAAAAAATATCGTGCCAATCGTTACCCATAAAACTGCCGGCACCCAGCCCCAGTAAACGGCGATGGCGGGTCCGACAATGGGCGCAGCGCCGGCAACCGAGGTGAAGTGGTGGCCCCACAATACGAACTTGTTGGTCGGGTGAAAGTCGACACCGTCGTTGAATTCATGCGCCGGCGTAACGAAATCTGCGTCGAGCTGGTAAATTTTTGTCGCAATAAACTTTGAGTAGACGAACCAGCCAAAACTCATGCCGGCGATACCCATAACGACAATCATGACAGACTGCATAAGACTTCCCCCTGAAAGACCAGTAGTGAGCGGGAACGGAGTACCGAGTTCCGGTAGTTCGCCCCGCTGCGCAGATACGACTTGTTATTTTTATCGCCGGAGCTTAACCGCTGCGGATGGTTAGTTAAAGTTTTGCCGGGCCATCGTCCGCCAGGTAACGGTTGTAAGCGAGCAACAATAACCATAATACTGAGCCTACGATGACGAACAGCATGAGCCAGCGGGTCAGTGATGCAAAAAAAGCGTAGTTAAGCGCGGGAAACTGGAAACTGTAGGCCGACAGTTGTAGTGCACGATCGCTCATCCAGTGCCAGCCACTATGCGCGAGAACGGCTGACAGCAGGATCGTACCCATTCGTTCCGCAATCAGATTTTTGAATACGAAATTCAGGATTGGCACAGCCAGCAGAATAATCAGCAGCTGACCTAACTCAACGCCCAGGTTGAATGCGAGCAGCGAAGTAAGCAAATGGGAACCGGCAAACTGCAGGGTTTCGCTTAACGCAAACGAAAATCCGAAGCCGTGTACGAGTCCGAATGCGAATGCGATGATCCAGCGCTTCTGCCATTGCGAACCCACTATGTTCTCGAACGCCATGTAAACGATTGACGCAGCAATAAGCGTTTCAATGAGCGGCGGGAACCACAGGAAGTTCGGCACCATACCGAATGCCGACGCAATGAGCGTCAGCGAATGGGCCGCTGTGAAAGACGTAATTATCGCGATCAGCGGGCGGAGCTTCCTGAACGGGATGAGCAAACAGATCACAAATAACAGGTGATCAATCCCGTCGAGAATGTGTTCGACACCATAAATCACGAAGCGGAAGAATGCGTGGTGCCAGCGAGGGTCCAGGCGGACAACTCCCGGATCGCCCGAGAACTGAAATACGCGCGCAACGCTGTCGACAGGCTCGAAACGCAAAACCGTCGTCGTTTGCAAACCCAATCGGGCAAATCGCGGGGCGATCGAAAATTCCGCTGCGGCGCTCTGGATCGGATAACGTATCAGAACATCCAGCATTGCCTGATCCCGATAGAGATCTGCGCCGTCAGGCAAGCGCGGCTGCTGAATATGCCGGCGCGCCAGTGCATAACTACTGAATGATTGATCTGACGGCAGTGACAGTCGAACGGCCTCTATCGTCCAGTCACTCAGAAGGCTGTCATCTGCATAGAGTGAGACTTCCTGCGCTATCCAGATTGTCGCCGCATCCCTTAAGGTCTCGTCGGCCTCGGAGATGACCAGGTAGCCGGGTCCGGATTCGGGGAAGTTCACGTCACGCATCGCATCAAGCGGAACCCGCACCAGAAACTCGAGCTGCTGTGCCTGTGGTTTGAGAATCGATTGAATGACCACGTCGGTCGGAATTTCATGTGCACGGGCAGCGTTCGGGAATACGCCTGCCACGGACACGAACAGCGCAAACTTGATGACAATTGAAACTAAAAGACCAGCTTGGACGTTCTTTTTCATGCTTTTAAATTGCAGAAATCTCAATGTCTTGTGGTTGATTACTCGATGACCTGCGGTGCCGGTTCAGGGCTCTTGATTATTGTTTACCAAGCAGGATGTCATGTGCAATCCATAGTATACTGCGGCGCTGAATAGAAACATCTCCGACAAAAAAGATTTAAGGGGGAGTACCGGACGATGACAAAGCAAAACTTGTATACGGCGGGCGCCGTGCTGGGCGTTTTAGTGGCATTGGGTTGCGCGCAGGACGCGCTCGATGGCGCGGCGCAGGCGCAGAGTAAACAGGCGCCCATGTTTGAGGTCGATCCATTCTGGCCAAAACCGTTGCCGAATCAGTGGATTCTCGGGTCGACAATTGGCATTGGCGTCGATTCACGCGATCACATCTACATCATCCATCGTCGCGACACTTTCAACGAGCGTACCGAAATCGGCGCCGCTACGGATCCGGTCAAGGCAGATTGCTGCATCCCGGCACCAAATGTTCTCGAGTTTGATCCGGCGGGCAACCTTGTCGGGCACTGGGGCGGACCGGGAGACGGCTATACCTGGCCGGCATCCAACCATGGCATCACGATAGACCATAAAGATAATGTGTGGATCGGCGGCAACGGCCGCAGCGATTCGCATATTCTGAAGTTTACGCGTGACGGCGAGTTTCTCGCAGAGTACGGCACGCCGGGGGCCGACACGGACAGCCACAGCCAGGTCAATTTTGGCAGCGTGGCCGAAGTATCCATCGACGCGGAGGCAAACGAGGCTTACGTCGCTGACGGATATCGCAACAAGCGTGTGGCGGTGCTCGATGCAGATACCGGCGAAATGAAACGCTACTGGGGCGCATACGGCAACAAGCCCGACGATACGAATCTCGGTCCATTCGTGCCCGGGCAGGAACCTGCCCAGCAGTTTCGCAACCCGGTGCATTGTGCGGAACCGTCGCACGACGGCCTTGTCTATGTTTGCGACCGCGTGAATAACCGCGTGCAGGTATTTCGTAAGGACGGCACTTTCGTACAGGAGATTTTCGTCAAGCCGAACAGCCTTGGCGACGGCTCCGTTTGGGATATTTCGTTTTCACCGGATCCCGAGCAGACATTTATCTACCTGGCTGATGGAACCAACCGCAAGATCTTTATTATTGAACGCGAGACGATGGAGATATTGACGAATTTCGGTGCAGGCGGACGTAATCCCGGACAGTTCTTCGCCGTACACGGACTGATCACCGACTCGAAAGGCAACATCTATACGACCGAAACTTATGAGGGCAAACGCGTACAGAAGTTTACTTATAAAGGCATGGGTCCGGTAACGGTTATGGACCAGGGCACGCCTTGGCCCGCGGACAAGAAATAAACTGTTGGGCCGGTAGTTTCGACGAACCCGGCCCGCGGACAAGAAATATACTGGTGGGCCGGTAATTTCGATCAACTCGGCCCGCGGACAGGAAATATACTGTTGGGCCGGTAGTTTCGATGAACCCGGCCCGCGGACCGGAAATAAACTGTTGGGCCGGTTGTCTCGATGAATTCGGCCCGCAGATGGGTAGTTATTAAACGTTAGTTAAGCGGATTATTGAAATTCGATTTACTGATTGGACGACCGCGTTGACAAAGATTCGTAAGGGCTGCAGCAAATTGAGCAACAGTTCCCCAACGACGCTTCGTCCACGCATTCTTTTCAACTCGACAATTTAAGGCAGGAAATAGGGCTGTGAATCCACAACTTTCACGCCGGCGCTTCATAAAGGCAGTTATCGCCTCAAGTGCCGCCGCTGCATCTGGCACAGGCTTCCACTCAGCGCTCGCCCAGGACCGACCCCGGGGCGCCGTTGAGCGGTTGATTTCTTTAAACGTTAATGGACAGACGCGACGCGTCGACGTGGCGCCGCAGGAAATGCTGGCGCACACACTGCGTTACAAGCTTGGGCTGTCGGGCACCAAGATTGGCTGTAACCGCGGCGAATGTGGTGCCTGTACAGTGTTGATCGACGGGGTGACCAATTATTCCTGCTCGACGCTGACGCATGGCGTGCGCACGAGAGCGGTGCAGACCGTCGAAGGCCTGCAGGCGGCTGACGGCACGCTGCATCCGGTGCAGCAGGCGTTCATCGACGAGCTCAGCCCTCAGTGCGGGTTTTGTACGCCGGGCCAGGTCATGTCGGCGGTTGCCCTGCTCGATGAAAACCCGACTCCAACGCGGGAAGAAGCCCGCCAGGCAATGTCCGGAAATTTGTGTCGCTGCGGTGCCTATGACCACTACCTTAACGGTGTGATGCGAGCGTCGGGGCAGAACTCATGAGCGACTATAAACTGGTAGGCAAGGACTTCACGCCGCCCGATGTAATGGGCAAAGTCACCGGCAAGGCCAAGTATGCAGAAGACTTCAGGGTCGATGGCATGGTGTTTGCTCGCATGTATACGAGCCCGATGGCGCACGGACGGGTTACGAGCATCGATGCATCAGCAGCCGAGGCAATGGACGGCTTCGTCGGCATTTTGACCGCTGACGACGTGCCTGAAGTCGAAGCACCTAACGCGGCTATCCTTACGAATTCGCCCGCGTATGTGGGAGATCCTATTCTTGCGGTTGCGGCACTGGATGAGAAAACAGCCGAGGATGCGCTCGCTGCGATCAAGGTTACTATTGAGCCGCTGCCGTTCGTTACCGATCCGCTGGACAGTTTGCTTGCCGGTGGGCCAGACGCGCGAGAAGAGGGCAACGTCTATGCGCGATCAAGCGAAGGCTCTGGGTTTCGGTCGGTCAAATGGACCAGGGATCAGATTGACGAATTCAGGGCCGGCAAAGAACCTACCGGAGAGTTTGCCGCAGAATGGGCCTATGGTGATCTCGACAAGGGCTTTGCCGACGCGAAAGTAATCATTGAAGAGCCATTTGTCACCACCGGCTACGCTCACATGAGCATGGAGCCCAGGACGGCGATGGCGTACTGGCAAAACGGCACCTGTTATGTGCACGGCTCCGCCCAGAGCCAGAGCTTCTGGATGCCGGGTCTTGCCCGGCTCCTGGGTGTCGAAACGAAAGACGTTGTCCTGATCAGCGAAAACACCGGCGGCGGCTTTGGTTCAAAGATTGGCGCCTACCCGATTGCAGCACTGCCCGGCTATTTTTCCAAAAAAATCGGACGTCCTGTGCAGCTGCGTGTAACGCGTGAGCAGGAATACTACATGGGCTCGGCGCGAGTAGGATTCCAGGGCTGGATCAAGATGGGTTTCGGCGCTGACGGCAAAGCTACCGCCACCGATGTGTTCATCATCGAAGACATCGGACCAAACGCGACGGGCGGCGACGCCTCATCGGCCGGCGGCGCAATTTCCATGGTTTACGATCCAGACGCCATGCGCTTTCGCGGCCTGCCCGTGTTGACGAACACGACACCGCGCGGGGCGCAACGCGGCCCGGGACAGAACCAGATCGCGGCTGTTATGGCGCCTATTATGGATAAAGCAGCCAAGGAGCTGGGGCTAGACCCACTCGACGTGCGCAAGATTAACGCAACCAACAACGAGACGACGGTTGGCGCCGACCAGCACGGTATTACCAGCGCCTACCTTGAAGAGGCACTTAACAAGGGTGCCGAAATGTTTGACTGGTCCAATCGTCGTAATCAGCCAAAACGCAACGGATCGAAAGTCCGGGGTCTCGGCATCGGACAGGGTTATCACTCTGCTGGCACCAAGGGATTCGACGGACTGATTCGAATAACGCCGGATGGCAAACTGCACGTGCACACCGGTGTCGGCAATCTCGGTACCTATTCGTATGCATCTACGTCCCGCGCAGCTGCCGAGGTGTTGAAATACGAATGGGAAAATTGTGAAATCCACAACGGGAATTCGGAAAAGCACCTGCCATGGAATTCCTATCAGGCGGGAAGCGTTTCGACGTTTGCACATACGCGAACCAACTACGTGGCCGCGATGGACGCGCTACGTAAAATGAAAGCGATCGCAGCCGATACGATGGGCGGCGAAGCGGACGACTATGACATTGACGGCGAGCGCGTCTTCCTTACCGACAACCCTGCGCAGGGCATGTCATACGGTGCGATTGCAGCGCGTGCTATTCAGCTCGGTGGCGAATACAGCGGACAAACCTACCCGGAAGATATAAACGAGATAACACAGCGGTCCGTGCAGAACCTTGCCGGCACCGGCCTGGTCGGTGTGGCCAAAGACAATTTGCCACAGGAAGGCACTATTCCCGGCCTCGCCTGCGCCTTTGTCGAAATTGAGCTCGACCTGGAAACAGGCCGCTACGACATTCTCGACTATGTCGGTATCGCAGAGTGTGGAACGGTCCTGTTCCCGCAGGGACTTGCGCAGCAGATGAAAGGCGGCGCTGTCTGGGGCATGGGCATGGCGGCAACGGAACGGCACGTTTATGACCCACAGAACGGACTTCCGGCAAACGTCGGTTACCACCAGTGCGGCATCCCAAGTTACCTGGACGTACCGTCCGTCACCCGAACGGGCGCGGTCGACATTGCAGATCCGCAAAACCCGTTCGGCGCTCGCGGCATCGGAGAACCGGCGATGGGTTGCTCGGTGGCGGCGCTTACATCCGCCATTTCCGATGCGCTCGATGGGCACATTTTTGGCAGAACGCCGGTCAGTCCCGACATGATTGTGAATCACGTGGCGGGCCGCGAGCAGTCTTTCCTGCCATTACAAACCAACAACTTCTGAGGTAATCATGGCTTCTTTTGATGTAATGCCGGATGTCCAGCTCTATCAACCCGCCGAGTTGGACGATGCTTTGAATCTCGCCGAACGTTTTGGCGATAGCGGTTGGCTTGTCGGAGGCGGTCAGGACACCTACGGCTGGCTAAAGGATCGGGCGAAAAACCCGCAGGCGATGATCGAACTGAATGGTATCGATGCGCTCAGCGGCATTAGTGAAACCGATGACGGCATCGAAATTGGCGCGACGACGACGTTACGGGAAATCATCCGTGATGAAAGAATCAATCGCGACTATAGTTTGCTGGCGCAGGCCGCTGGCCGTGTTGCCAGCCCGCAGATTCGCAACGTTGGCACCCTGGCTGGCAACCTGGTGCAGGATGCCCGGTGCTGGTACTACCGTCGCGGTCTTGCCTGCTACCGGGCGGGTGGAAACATTTGTTACGCCGATGGACCCGAGTCAATGAATCGCGAGCACGCCGTTTTCGGTGCAAGCCGCTGCGTCGCGGTCAGCCCGTCAGATACGGCAACTGCGCTGGTGGCGCTGGAAGCGAGAATGATCGCCGAGAGCACCAGCGGCCGTCGTTCTATCGCTGCTGAAGATTTCTTTGTAGGGCCGGATACACACATCACACAGATGACGTCCCTCAAGGATGACGAAATTCTGGTCGCCGTGCGTATTCCCTCCAAATGGGCTGGCAAACGTTTCTACTTTGAAAAGGTTGCGGATCGCGATGTCTGGGATTTTGCCCTTGTCAGCGTTGCGGTCGCTATGTCCATGGACGGCGATACGATTGCAGACAGTCGCTTCGTCTGCGGTGGCGTGGCCTGTACGCCCCACCGACTGACCAACGTCGAGAAGGCAGCCCGCGGTAAGGCGTTATCGGAAGAAAGTGCCGAAGCAGTAGCGGGACTCGCAAGCGCTGGTGCCAAACCGCTGAACTACAATCACTTCAAGCTGCCACTGATGGAAAACCTGGTGCGGCGAGCAATGCGGGGTTAACGCAGTGGATTTTTTTGCAACTTACAAAAATGATATCTGGGGACGAGAAGTTCTGCGCGGCGTTTCCTGGGATCTTCTCTGGCTGGTGATTGTGGCCGCCTTCATTGCGATCGCAGCCCACGCTGTTTACGAAGCCACGCAAAAACGTGAAGACAGGCCATCCAGCGACGGCCCCAAAGTGAGTCGTCATGAAATGATTGACCGCGCCGGTCACTGGATCATGGCGATCAGTATATTCGCTCTGCTTATCACCGGCGTACTACCGATTATCGGTATCGAGTTTGCGTGGCTCGAACTGCATTGGATCGCTGGCATCGTATTGACGGCCATAGTCGCGTTCCATATCGTTCGCTCCGTTGTCGTGAAGAAGCCCTCAGAAATGTGGATCAGCGGCAGTGACCTGAAAGAGCCATTCGATGATACGGTCAAACCCGGCAAATACTCGGTAGCACAGAAAGGTATGCATGCCGCCGTCACAGTTTTGACTTTGCTGGTAATCGCCAGTGGCATAATCATGTTTGCCATGATCGATACACCGTGGTGGGAACGTTCGAATTCGATGTCTGAGGCAACGTTGGGCTTCGTCTTTTTTATCCACGGGCTGACTACACTTGGGCTAATCGGCGTCATCTGCATGCATATTTACTTTGCGCTTCGACCCGAGAAACTGTTTTACACCCGCTCGATGATCAAAGGCTGGATTTCTCGTGACGAACTTAAGGCGAATCACGACCCACAGCGATGGACGCCTGACGAAACGCCCTGACGCCTGATTTACACCCTTCACTTTCAACCTGACGCGATTTGCTAACCGTGAGTAATACTCTGCACGAATACATAGAAGTCATAGAGGCCGGATATGAGTTCCTGCTGGCCTATGCTGCCCAGGGGCGCGAATCCGATGCGGGCAGCGGCGGCTCAGAGGTGCGCACGACCCTCGCCGGTATGTCGGAAGCTGCTGTTGGCATCACCACGGCACTGCAGTCCGACGACGACGATTTTTCGACCGTCGTAATCGATGACGCACGAAAGTCCATTGCGGCGATTTCACTCGTGGCCTCGCAGGACAAGATCAGCTCCGAACTGGTTGACAACCTGAACGCCTCAATTCACCTTCGTGCGCTTTTGACCGACCTGTTCCTGCTTAGCGAAACAAAACGCTAGGAAAGGCATCACGACCGCATGCATCGCGTGCGGAACTTATCGTGGGCGACAGGTACAAAGCCTCCTGACATCAAGAATCGGCCCTTACCTTTTATGACTGAAAAGAACCTGACACGGCGGCATTTCCTGAACCTGGTAGGTGCCGCAGGCGGCACGTCGGCCATCTACAATACGAGCCTGGCGCTGGGACTTATGCAGGAGACGGGTCCGGTCGCAACGCTCGACCTGAAACAGGCGGGACGTCAGCGCAAGAAAGTGGCGGTACTGGGCGCGGGTATCGCCGGCCTTACCGTCGCCTACGAGCTGGAGCGGGCGGGTTACGACGTAACCATCATCGAGGCATCGCACCGCATCGGCGGCCGCAACATGACGGTTCGTCATGGCGACATCATTGATGAAATGGGCCATAAGCAGGTCTGTAATTTCGACGACGACCCGGAGCTCTACTTCAACTGCGGGCCGGCGCGTATTCCCGGACACCATCGTCGTGTAATGCACTATTGCAAGGAACTTAATGTTCCATTGCAGATTAAAGCGAATTTCAGCAGGCCTGCGTATCGACATGATCCGGATAAATTTGACGGCAAACCCGTTACAGTCGCTCGCTACGTCGCAGATTCGCGCGGATTCCTGTCGGAGCTTTTGTATAAAGCGGTTGATCAGAATGCTTTTGATGAGCCATTGTCTCCTGAAGACGTGGATAGAATTCGAGCTTACGTGCGTGGTTTTGGTGCGCTCAATCGGGACGGACGCTACACAGGGTCGGAGCGTGGCGGTCGAAAATCCGGAGGCTTCATCACTCCGGCGAAGACTTTTGAACCACTGGATATAGAGTCCCTGCTGGACAGCCAGTTCTGGACCGGATTCGGCGCTTTTACGTCGGAGAATCCGGACTGGGGCGAACCCCTCATGGAAATAAAGGGCGGCAACGATGGCATCATCCATGCATTTGCACGAGAAATCAGCAAACCGATCATCTTGAATGCGCCGGTACAGGCGATTGACCTCAAGGATGACAGCGTCAACGTTGTCTACAATCACAAGGGCAAACGCGAGCAGATTTCCGCCGACTTTGTTTTCAACAGTATTCCGACACATTTCATGCCCGGCATTCCGAACAACCTGCCGGAGGACTACCAGGCAGGCCTGGCAGCGTTGACACCCGGGAATTTTTTCAAGATCGGGTTGCAGATGAGGGAGCGATTCTGGGAGAAGGAAGGGATATACGGTGGCATCACGTCGACCAATCAACCGATCAATCAGATCTGGTATCCCTCACACGGAATTCACAGCCAAAAAGGTGTCGTCCTTAGTGCATACGCATTCTTTGCACAATGTGAATTTTTTGAAAAGATGACGCCCGCTGAACGCATAAGCTTTGCTGCCGAGTGCGGTGAAAAGGTTCATCCCGGTTATACGGATTACATCGAAGCCGGCGTTAGTGTTCCGTGGGGGCGCATGAATCACATGATGGGATGCGGCACCAGCTGGAGCTCGGGGTTGCCCTGGGAAGACGGCAACAGCCAGCTTCGCGAGCAATATTACAGTTTGCTGCAGCAACCCGCCGGTGGACGTCACTTCATGATTGGCGACCAGATCAGCTATCACTCAAGCTGGCAGGAAGGTGCGTTTGGCTCAGCGGAATTTGCACTATTGGAACTGGACAGGCGTGTACGTGCCGAGTCCGGCGAAGCCAGGAAGGGATAGGCCAATGCGTCGACTGATGTCGGGATTACCGGTTGCTTTGCTGTGGTTAAGTCTGAACGCATTCGCAGCAGACGAATTGCCCGTCGCGGCAGAGGAATTTGTGTATTGCACCGTTTGTCATGGCGTGCAGCTGATGGGCAATCAGATTATTAAAGCACCTCGCTTGAGTGGCATGGAGCCGTGGTACGTTGAGAAACAGCTGCATAATTTCAAGAAAGAAATTCGTGGTTTACACGGTGACGATGCGTTCGGCTATGAGATGCAGCCGATGGCTGCGGCACTGACTGACGAGCAGATCGGCGAAGTTGCTGTTTTCGTCAATGCTACACGCTCCAGGCCCGCTACGCCGACCATTGGCGGCGATGCGGAGAAGGGCAAAGCACTTTACACTACCTGTGCCGCGTGCCACGGCAGTAACGGTGAGGGTAACGAAGCACTGGGCAGTCCGGACTTGAGGATTGCGAATGACTGGTACCTTGTAACTCAGTTAAACAATTTCAGAAGCGGCAGTCGTGGCAGCCACCCGGCCGACATCAATGGGATGCAAATGCGCGCTTCTGTGCAACTTCTGAACGACGACGAAGCTATCAGGGATGTCGTCAGCTACATAACAACACTACGGAACCAATAGGGGAGATCAAGAAATGAAGAAAGTATTACTAATCGCTATAACATTTGTGGCGACCGCGTGTGCTAATGCAGACGTAACACGTCATCCGTTGCCGAATAATTCAACGTTTCCAATTGCGCAGGCGGTTGAAGTATCCGCTGATACGACGATCGTTTATCACAGTGGCACGTTGCCGAGTCCGGCAAACCCCAATGCAGAACAAGGCAGCCGCGAGTTTTGGGGTGACACGGAAGCACAGGCAAACAGCGTGTTTGAAAATATGGCAGTTTCGCTGGAAAAACTCGGTCTCGACTTTGGCGACGTAGTCAAGATGACAGTGTTCCTCGTCGGCGACCCGGAAATGGGTGGTCGCATGGATTTCGGTGGTTTCATGGCCGGCTACTCAAAACACTTTGGCACTGAAGCACAGCCAAACAAGCCAGCTCGTTCTGCAGTCCAGGTGGCCGCACTGGCACGTCCGAATGTATTCGTGGAAGTCGAAGTTGTGCTTGCACGACCCTAATCAGGACTAGAAGAAGACAACAGCCCGGCCCGCGTGACGCGGGCCGGGCTTTTTTTTGTCTGTTGCGGAATTGGGTTTGAAAAAATGAGGCCTGGGGCAAGTGCAGACTGACATTTTTTGACTAAAGTTCAGTTTGCGCCGTGTCCAATCTTACCGCGAAAAGAACAGGCAAAGCGGGCTTTAGCTGCGCTACAAGATGCTCAGTTAACGATGTCGCCATCGCGATATCGAATTTCACCTCCAACGATCGTTATGACGATCTCCGTAGCCATTATTTCATCGTCCGGCACTGTCAGGAGGTCGTGCGACAACACCGTGATATCGCCGAGCTTCCCCGGCGTCAGCGATCCCTTGATGTCCTCTTCAAACGCTGCGATGGCATTGCCCATGGTGTACGAGTAGAGCGCCCGCTCTCGCGAGTACACCTCTTGCGGCTGAAACCGCGTACCGTCGGGTAAAATGCGGGTTACCGAACAATGGAAACTGGCGATGGGGTCAATTTCATCAACCGGCGGATCCGTACCATTGGTTGGCACCAATCCAGCCTCGGCCAGCGTATTAAATATGTAGCCGCGCTCGAGCGTTCGCTCCTCCCCCAGCCGATCGACCACCCATGGTCCGTCCGAGCAGGCAAATATTCCCTGCACTGCCGGAATCACGCCCAGCGCAACCGTACGCTCAACGTCATCGGGATGAATAACCTGTGCGTGCTCAATGCGCCAGCGTAAGTCTGATTTGTCGGGATGACGTTCGAATTCCGCCTCGTAAATATTGAGTAATTCGCGATAGGCCCGATCGCCAATGCCCTGTATTGCGAGCTGATAGTCGTTTTCAATGGCGAGTCGTGCAGAATATTCGATTTCCTCGATTGGCACGACGTTGAGGCCGTGACTGCGCGGCAAATCAGCATAGGGTTCCAGCAACCAGCCGCCGTGTGTACCAAGCGCCCCATCAAGGACCTTTTCTCCTATTGCACGAACGGTTAGAAAGTTATTGCCGTGGCCGATCATTCGATAGTCGGCGAGACGGCCATCCATTTCCGCGGCCTGTTCCTCGAAAGCCATCCAAAGGCGAACCGGGAGATTTCCCTCGTCTGCCATTTTCTTGAGTAAATCAACTTCGGCGAAACTCGTTCCCAGGTCCTGGAACGATGTTATTCCGTGCCGCAGGGCCTCTTCACCGGCGAGCATGACCATGCGTCGCATTTCCTCTTCAGCGACGCCGGCGGGTCTGCGTCCCTGGTGCCCGGAAAACGCCTGTCTGAATACGTCCTGGGCTGACTCGCGCATCATGCCGGTTGCGTTGCCGTTTTCGTCGCGGACAATCTCGCCGCCGTCCGGCGCTACCGTGTTGCCATCCAACTCCACCAGCGACATTGCTCTCTGGTTGACGAAAACGCCGTGGCCACTGGTATGTATCAGCATGACCGGGTTATCAGGCGTCGCTGCACTTAAAGATTCATGTAATGGCAATCCCTCGACCAACACGTCTTCCCGCACTTGCCATTTATCCTGATGCCAGCCACGACCAATAATCCATTCGCCAGCTGGTGTAGTGCGGGTAGCCTCCTCCACCATCGATACGATTTCCGCAAAACTCTTCGCATAGCGGAAGTCGAGAATCATTAGAGAACCACCAAAACTCGTGTAATGGCCGTGCCCTTCGATCAATCCCGGAATAGCCGTTTGCCCTTTTAAATCAATAACTTCAGTCGAATCATCAATGTAGGGAGCGATTTCCGCCGCACTGCCCACCGCGGCAATCAATCCGCCGGTGATCGCAATCGCTTCCGCGACCGGGCGCTGGTCGTCAACGGTGACAACGTTGCCGTTGGTGAGTACGAGATCAGCGGCCGGATAACGGGCTGTGTCGTCCGCAGCGGGCTGGCAACCCAGAGTTGTCGCAAGTACCAGAAGCGTGCTCAGCAATCGCATTGATCGCGCCCTCGAAGTTGTCGCCAATCAGCGTGATTCTTGAAAGTTAACGACCACACCGGCGTAGAAATTCAGTGGCGGCGCAGGTTCGAAAAAGCGCGCGCCAAATGCATTGATTCGAATATTGTTGTTGTAATCTTCGTCAAAGAGGTTGTTGATACCAATGAATGGCTGGACTAACCATTGCCCCGTTTCGAATTCGTGGTTTAGCCTCAAATTGACGACCGTATAGGCAGATACCTCGGCGCTGTTCGCATTGTTTGCGTAAAGATCGCCGGAATATATCGTTTCCAAAGTGCCTGAGAATCCGCTTGCGGCAGTGTAGGTAACACCGAGGTAGCCAAAACGCTCCGGCAATCCGGGCAGTTTGTTGCCACTGAAGTCGTTACCATCATCCACGAAGTTGTCGAATTCGAAATCGGACCAGGTAAACGAGGCATCAACGCTGAAACCGCTCTCATGTGCCCAACTAATTGCGGTCTCAATGCCATCGCGGGTAGAGCTTCCGGCGTTGGCGAAGAAATCGCGGCCAGGAAAAGCGGCCAGTTCGAACGGAATCAGTTCATCTTCCAGATCGATGGTAAACAGTGCAATTTCGTAGTAGAGGCTGCCAACGCTGTTTTTGAAACCCACTTCGAAATTGTCGGCCTGCTGAGGTTGCAGCGCCGCATTGAAGCCACCGCTGGCATCCGGATTGGCAAGCTCGGTGGTTGTCGGCGTCTCAAAGGAACTGCTGTAGGAGGCGAACAAAACGCCGTCGTTCAATCGGTAGTTAAGGCCAACAGATGGGCTGACCTGATCGAAATCAAGCGCGCCGGAGTCATCACCATCCGTTATGAACCGGTCGGCAACGTCATACGATAATTCGTCGTAACGTAACCCTGCAGACAGGGTCCATGCATCGCTCAACTGATACTCGGCCTGCACGTACAGACCGGTACTATCCACAGTTTCATTCTGGTCAAACGTCAAGCCACCGAGCGTGCCGTCGTTATTGTCGAAGCGCCGCCGATCATCATCCTGCCGGTCAAAGTCGATACCAAAAGACAGACCGATGTTTTCTGGCAGCTGGTTGCCCAGACTGTATTGCGCACCAAAACCATAGAAGAATCTATCGAGATCAACTGCACCGCCACCGTTAAACGGCAACTTGTTCTCGAAATCGCGCCACACATAGTGATTTCGGATCGTCAATGTGCCGTGGTCTCGTTCCCTTTCGTAGACCAGACCAAGGCGCTGTTGCGCGACGTTCTCGCCGGCATCGAACTGTACGTTCTGCAGGCGTGCGGAAGACGGATCCAGTGCTGCCTGAGCGGCATTAATTCCGCCCGGATCCTGCGATTTCGGCTGGTCGGCGATGTTGAGCGCAACCATCAGGCGATCGTTTTCGTTCAGGGGAATGCCCAACCGACCATTGACTTGCGTGCCGCGAAATTCCGCGAAATCACGATAGCCATCGAGTTCGGTCCGCGAGATGTTAACAAGATAGTCCGCGGTATTGAGCTTGCCTGCGGTCTTGAGGCCGTATTGAAGATAGCCATATTCTCCGCCGGAGACACGGCCTTCGACGAACGGTTCCACGTCGCCCAACTCGCTGGTAACGGAAATGACGCCACCCGCAGCATTGCCATACAGGGAAGATGCCGGTCCGCGAAGGACTTCGATATGTCCCGCGGAGCCGAGATCGATGCTGTCCACGCCGGACTGACCATCCGGCAGGGTCTCCGGAATACCGTCAACAAAAACCCGGATACCGCGAATGCCAAAACTCGAACGCGCACCGAATCCACGCATGGACACCCGCAGGTCCCCGGAAAAATTGTAGCGGTTCTGAATATAGAGCCCAGGTACGGCCGCGAGCGCCTCGTCCAGGCCCAGTTGCTGCGTGCCGCGTTGAATGCGCTCTTTTCCGACCACTGAAATCGAGCGCGCAACGTCGCGTACCGAAGTCTCCCGACGCGTCGCCGATACGACAATCTCATCCAGGATGTCTTCTGCTGGCACCTGCGCGAATACCGGCGGTATCAGAAAAGCTGTGGCAATTGCCGGGAACAGTACTCGCTTAACGCAGCGATAGAATATAGTCATGAACTGGATTGGGTCCGAATGTTGAGAGCGCTTTGGCAGCGCCGAATTCAAGTACACACGATAGAAAAAAACCGCTCTGAAAGCCAGACATACCGGCTATTTTAAAGCTCCTTTTGGAATCTTAGGTATCCTCTGAAACAAATTCTCAACAAAGCCTGCTTCCCACTATAATGAAGGCAGGTCAAGCTGCGTACAGGATGAATCAGAAGTGATTGGATATCGCACTACCGCGATGCTGGTCGTTGCCACCCAGGTCAGACGACACGGTTCCGCGTAAATTGGGCTCAGGGACGCATAAAACCGCACACCAGGCACTCCTCGAATGGGCAGGGAAAATGCCCGACCAGGTATTTCTTCACCAACCCGTCGACGGTGAGGTGCGGCGAACGACGTGGGCCCAAGCGGCTGACGCAGCTTTGCGAATGGCGACAGCATTGCAGGGTTTCGAACTCGAGCCTGGAGATCGTGTTGCTATTCTCGCGAAAAACAGCGCAGAGTGGATCCTGGCCGACGTTGCGATCGCGATGGCGGGATTCATTTCAGTACCGATATATCCGACCGCCAGTCAGGACACAGTTTCACATGTCCTTAGGCATAGCGAAGCGAAGCTGGTGTTCGTTGGTAAGCTCGATGATCATGCGACAACAATTTCCGGAATTTCTACTGACATTCCGCGGATTGCTTTTCCGTACGAGACAATCTCTGATTGTCACCATCAGTGGCAGACTCTGATTGACAACAACCAACCATTGGCGCGTCCAGCAGAACCTGGGGCGGACGACATAATGACAATCCTGTATACATCAGGCAGCACAGGGCTGCCGAAAGGGGTCGTTCTGACTTTCGGCGCCTATGAATATGCGAGCATAGCAGCGGCTAATACGGTGAACACTGATACGAGCGATCACTTGTTTTCGTATTTACCACTTGCACATATTACGGAGAGAACCTGCACGGCGGGCCCGGCATTGTATCGCGGCACACAGTGTTCGTTCGTTGAATCGCTTGCAACTTTTCCGCGAGACCTGAAAAATGCCAGTCCCACGATATTCATATCGGTGCCGCGCCTTTGGGTTAAATTTCAGTCTGGCGTACATGCCAGGATTCCGCCATCCAAACTGAAGCTGTTGCTTGCAATTCCCGTCATCGGGAAACTCGTCGCTGGAAAAATCAGACGCGAACTGGGTTTTATCAATTGTCGCCACTATGGCTCCGGATCAGCACCGATTTCACCTGCGACGCTCACCTGGTATCACAAGCTGGGCGTCAATATCGGTGAGGGCTGGGGCATGAGCGAAACAAGCGGCCTGTCCTGTGCCAACTCACCGTTCGACGCGAGGAAACTGGGAACCATAGGTATGCCCGTGCCGGGAACAGAGATGAAGCTGTCGGATGAAGGAGAAATCCTCATTCGCAGCCCCGGTCTGTTCGTCGAATACTACAAAGACCCGGAGTTAACGAAAGAAGTATTTAACGAAGATGGTTTCTTTCATACTGGCGACAAAGGAATCTGGGACGAGACGCTGCGGGCGTTCACGATTACAGGTCGCGTCAAGGACATATTCAAATCGGCGAAAGGAAAGTATGTCACCCCGGTTCCGATCGAGGCCAAGCTGTCGTCAAATCCGCTGGTTGAACAGGTTTGTGTCATGGGAGCCGGGCTGCCCGCGCCGGTTGCCGTCGTAGTGCTGACCGAAGTAGCAAGAACGATGCCTGCCGAAGACATAGTCGCTGGCTTTCAGGAGACGCTGGAATCGGTTAATTCGGGACTGGAGTCACACGAGAGAATGTCGAATATCATCATCGTTAGCGACGAGTGGACCACGGAAAAAGGCCTGCTGACACCGACATTGAAAGTTAAACGAGACAAACTGGAAGAGAAGTATGGTGAATTGATCGGTAAACCATATTCGCAGCCCGTCGTTTGGGAAGACTAACGCGACCTAGTCCAGGTCAGGCAATCCATGTAATACCAGGCGGTAATAGCTGACGGTTCCAATCACTTTGTCATTCTCTACGACCGGTGCGTGACTGATACCGAAATTCTCGAAAAGACGTGCACAATAGCGAATTTCCATCTCCGGGCGAACGGTCAGGCAGGGTTTCGCCATAATCTCATACACGCTAACCCGTTCGGGCGCACGATTGCGGGCGATGACCTGTTTGGCGACGTCTGCGAATGACAGCATGCCGTACTCATCATGTTCATCACGTCGTTTTACAATCAGGCTGGTATCTCCGACCTTCTTCATGATCTTTAGCGCAGCAAGAACGCTCAGGTTGCCATCGATCTCGGTCACGTCCGTGCGCATACAGTTTCGGATTGGTCCCCAGTTGTTGACCTTCATAGGATTTCCTCCACAATTTCTCCAAGTTCGGTCGCCTGATGCATGATACCCACAGCATCCTCGACATCAATGAGCACAGCTATGCCGGTACCCGGCTTGGCGTCGAATTCTCCAACTTCGCCGATATGCTCGAGAATGTGGCGACTCAGGTGTGCTTCAACCAGCAGTAACAACACGTCACGCTGTGAAGAAAGTGTCAGGCCAAAAAACGTTTTCTGTTCTTTAATGCCTTCGCCTCGCGCATTATTGATCACGGTGCATCCGGTCGCACCCACCGCACGCGCCGCATCCATGATGGCATCAGTTTTCTCATCTTCTACAAAGGCTACGATTAATTTAAAGTGCATGATTTTTTTCCTTTTCTATGCCGATATCCCTTTTTCCGGGATTCGTGAATCGCTCTCTCAATACGGCGAGCTGACCAAAAGCCAGTACAGATATAATTGGAAACAGACTGGCGAATGCAACGAGGCCGAAGCCGTCAAGCAATGGACTCCTGCCAGGAACTGCCTCTGCCAGTCCAAGGCCCAGTGCCGTGACGAGTGGCACCGTCACGGTCGAGGTTGTCACACCACCTGAATCGTAGGCCAGCGGCACAATCAGTTTCGGCGCTACCATTGTTTGCAGAATCACGACCAGGTAGCCGCCAGCAATAAAATAGTGCAGCGGTAGTCCGCTGATAATTCGATAGCAGCCCAGGCTGACGCCCACACCAACACCAATTGCCACGGCTACCCGCAGCCCGAATACGCCGATCGCCCCACCCGAGACGATATTCGCTTTCAACGATACCGCTATGAGTGCCGGCTCCGCCATTGTCGTCGCGAATCCGATCGCAGCTGCAAACACATACGTCCAGTAGAAATCCTGCCATGCCAATGCGGACACCATATCTATTGCGCCGCGCTGGAGGAACTCCGGATTGGTCAGCTGTTGCGCCATGAGACGTCCGAGTGGAAACAGACTAAGTTCGAGTCCTACCAGGAACAGCCCGAGACCAATGACGACGAGCGCGAATCCCAACAAGATCTGCCGCGCATTCGGCATCGGTCTGCCGATGACGACTCTCTGGAACAGAAAAAGAAACACTGCAATTGGCAGCACATCCAGAGCACTGCCTGCGATAAAGCGAATTGTGTTCAGCAGCAATTCCATCAAATCGCAATCGAATAAATGAGTACGAAGAGAATTGGCATCAATGATGCGAATGCGATCAGTCCGAATCCGTCAGTCATCGGGTTACGGCCTTTCAGGGAACTGGCCAAGCCCACCCCGAGCGCAGTGACCAGCGGTACCGTTACTGTGGAGGTGGTCACGCCGCCTGAATCATAAGCGACACCAATGATTTCCGGCGGTGCCAGCCCGGTCAACAGGACCACGAGAATGTAACCACCAATGATTAGCAGTGGCAGGCTCCAGTTAGCGAGAATACGGATTACGCCCAGCACCAGGGCAGCTCCGACAGCCAGGGCGACGGTCAACCTGAGTCCAAGCGCGTAGCTGCCCATAGCCGCTTCGGTCGCGGCAATTTCCTGCGCATCGGCAGCAACCCGAGCCGCTTCGGCTGCGACGGCAATCAGTGCCGGTTCCGCGATCGTTGTGCCAAAGCCAAGCACAAACGCAAATGTAATCAGCCAAAAGGCACTGCCTTTCCCAGCAAGGGAGCGAGCGAGGCTTTCTCCAACGGGAAACAGCGCGAGGCGCAAACCGAACAAAAAGAAGGCAAGCCCCACGACGACCAGCGCACCGCCCGTCAACAGGGATATTAGTCCCTCTATGGGTTCCCGAATAACGAGAACCTGAAATATGCCGATGACAAAAACGATTGGCAACAGGTCTCTGACGCTATCGCGTGCGTCATGCAGAAGTGCTATCAGCGAGTCTTTCAACTATGCAGCATCCGGTTACTGCCTGGTCGACCAAACGAGCATGTCCGATTCATTTTATTTGATTCAACCCAATTGGACGCGTCCGTGGCTCGCAACCGGTGTGTGCTATCGCGCCAGTCCGGCAAGGCACTAATACGACTGTTGCGCCCGTTCGAAGACGATTTGGCCGTCAAAGACAGTTAAATCGACCTTCGTCGCACCGATTTCTTCCGGATTGTCATTGTCCGCGAGTTCAACGATATTTTGATCGAGCACGATCAGATCAGCAATTTTACCGACCTCCAGACTGCCCAGTTTATCGTCATGACCGAATAGTCGGGCGCCATTAATCGTGAATGCGGCAATCGCAGAGTGGATGTCAATTCGTTGTTCAGCATTCATTATGACCTCTCCGTTACTGCGGTAGACTGCTTGCTGCAAGCTTCCAAACGGCCGCGGATCACGACTGCTAACCGGCGCATCACTGCCGTTTACCAGGATACCGCCGTACTCCTGAATGGTTCGCGCGGGATAGACATTTTGCATGTAGTAGCTATCGGGATTGTAAAGTTCTGACTTGCCGCCTACTTCCTCGATAAAAGGGACGACCATCATTTCGTACTCGAGTCCCGGCGCCGCCCAGATAAACGTAAAGACGACTGAGATGCCAAGTTCGCCAATGCGCTTCTGATCATCCGGATGCGCGATCTGTACGTGAGCCAGGCTTTGCGAGGTACCAAAGCGATCCGCGATATCTTTGACTTTGGCAAATTCATCGACCGCGACTCGAACCGCTTTGTCGGCCAGCGCATGCACATGCACATGAAACCCGGCTTCCGTCATCTTGCGAATATATGCACGAATGAACTGCTCGTCGTGCTCAAGAATGCCGCGATGTGGAATGCACTGTTGTGGGTAGAAACCAAACTCGGAGACAAACGCAGCAATTCGATCTGCACGGGTATAGGCCTCGGGCTCGGCCTGTACCGCAATACAGGTGTCGCGTTCGGGGTCTACATAACCTACGACATCAAACGACCCGTCCTCGATGTTGCCACCGAAGATTGGCTGTTTGAACCCGTCCAGCATCGCCGCAACTGGCATCGTCGGCGGCGTTGTCAGCGGGTTACCCTCGAGTACCGCGTCGGCAAACAGTTTTACCGAATTTGCAGATATCAGTTCGGAGTCACTGTATTCATCGCGCAGGGCCGCAAGCATGGCAACATGGGAATCAATTTCGGCAATGTTTTCATTCGCCGGCTCGACCAGGGCGGCGCGCATCCTGAATGTCATCCGGCCACTGTCTTCCAGCCGTCCGTACGCGTGCAGAGTTTCTGGCGTCACAATCGCGTCCTGTAACGAAGTGATTCCGGACTCTGCCATTTTCATTGCCACGCGCGGCATGGTTTCATCTAATCCTGAGGTCATTCCCAACATGTCAGCGAGCCCGTTCGCTCGCAACAGGGTTCGTGCATCCTCGTTGATACCACCGGTTGGTTCTCCGCTGGAATCGACCGCAATCATGGGCCGGTAGTGCTCGTATTCCGCGCGCAGTGTCGCTGCGTTAATCTCTATGTTTTCGCCCGCAGGATTGGTGGCAAGTGACAGTGCCAGGCTGTTTGCTGCGCCATGGTGTCCATCGTCACCCCAGAGGAAAATCGGATGTTCGCTGGACGCGGCGTCCAGCGCCGCACGAATATTGGGCAATTCGTCACTCGGCTCGTTGCCACCGGAAAACGCCCACTGTACGACGATCAACCACTCCCCGGCCTGAATATCGTAGCGTGCAATGCAATCCTGCAGGGCCGGCACCATTTCTTCTAGTGATAACGACGTCGACTTCAGGTCGCACATATCCGGTTCAACTGTCCCCAACGCGTGAATATGCATGTCGTGAATGCCGGGCATCAGCATGGCACCGGACAAGTCGCGGACAACTGTTGTGTCGTCAACAAATTTCAAAACTTCCTGTTCTGAGCCAACGAACACAATTCTGTTGCCTCGAATCGCGATAGCCTGCGCAACGCTATTCGACTCGTCAACCGTATAAACGTACGCATTGGTCAGGACCAGGTCCGCCGTTTCTGTCTGCTTCTCGCCCTGACAACCGATAAGTAGAAATAGCGCAGCCAGACCGGCTGCGTTGAGTCGTTTGTGGATAATCATTTTTTCGAAATTCCCCGTAGCCACTGCGAGCCGCGCATTGCGAAATGCGGCCGCACAGTTTTCTCTCCTAGTTGATTACGCGCGAGTCGCCGCGATCTCGTGGGTCTGATGCAGGAATCCAGGAGTCACCATCTCTCAATATTACCTGCACATCACCAAACTCGAATCTGTGCGGTTCCGCTCTGTAACCTCGATCGCTAAGGGCAGAAATAGTCTCCGGTGGCAGTGGAAAGTTAACACTGTATGTGACCAGGTCCGGCGGCAGGAGCTGATGGTGAAATCGTGTCGCGCTTACGGCATCGATCGGCGTCATATCGAAATCGAGGATATTGACGATCGTCTGGAACACAGATGTAAATATAGTGGAGCCGCCAGGTGTCCCCAGTACCATTTCAATTTCGTCATCCTTGAAAATGAACGTCGGGGACATCGACGACAGCATGCGCTTTCCTGGTTGAATTTCGTTCGCCGTATTGCCTACAACACCGAATATATTGGGCACGCCGGGTTTAACGCTGAAATCATCCATTTCGTTGTTCAAAAGAAAACCGGCACCCTCTACAACAACGCCACTACCGTAACTCCAGTTGATGGTGTAGGTATTCGATACAGCGTTACCCCATTGGTCGACGATTGAATAATGCGTTGTGTTGGGAGATTCGAGTCCCGGCCTGACACCGTCAAGCGCTGATATTTCATCCGCATTGACTTCGGCTGCACGCCTGGCGATGTACTCTTCACTCAGGAGTGCATGCATATCGAGCTCGACGAATTTCGGATCACCCAGGTATTCCGCCCGGTCCGCGAATACGCGCTTCTCCATTTCGGCGACCAGATGAATGTACTGCGGAGAGTTGTGCTCGAGGCCTGCGAAAAGGTGCGCCAGGTAGTCCTTCATTTTCAGGAGCTGAATGACTGCGAAGCCTCCCGAACTTGGCGGCGGTGCGGACACCACGTCGTAGTCGCGCCAGCTGGAACGAAGTGGCTCACGCCAGATGGCCTCATAGTTGGCCAGATCTTCGGCGGTAATCAGGCCGTTGCTCCTCGACATTTGTTGCACCAATAGCTCTGCCGTTTTGCCACGATAAAAGTCCTCGGCGCCCAGCTCGGCAATCCGTCTTAGCGTCTGAGCGAGTTCGGGTTGCTTGAATAATCCGTTGGCACTGATGTCGCCGAAGTAGTCATTGAAATTGCTGTCGTCGCCGAACCAGTCGTGCACGCTGTGAATATCGTCCACCAGCACTTTGGCAGGAATGAAGCCGTCCTCAGCGAGCCTGATTGCCGGCATCACGAGATCCTTCCAGGGCAACTTGCCATAGCGTTGGTGCGCCGCCCAGAATCCTGCGACTGTTCCGGGCACGCCGGCGGCCTGGCCGCCGATCAGGCTGGCATTCGGTATAACTTCATTGTTTTCATCGAGATACATGTCCCTGTCAGCGGCCGATGGCGCGCTTTCACGGTAGTCGAGAAACGTGGTCTCTCCATCCAGGTGAATCAACATGAAGCCACCACCACCAATATTCCCTGCATCGATAAAAGTAACGGCCAGCGAGAATCCGGCCGCGACCGCCGCATCCACCGCGTTGCCCCCCGCACGAAGGATGTCTTCGCTAATCTGGGCACCGTAGTGGTCGGG
>JAJFKP010000023.1 GCA_021773135.1 Woeseiaceae bacterium
ACAACGACGCAGACAGCGGAACCATGTAACCCTTTCCTGACCAAGTAAAAAACATAGCTGGTTTCTCCCAATGTAAGCAATGCCTATTTGTGCATGCGCAAACGAGGGGGAAACTGCGCCAAACAATTCAGCGCAGGTTTAGGCGAGATTAGGGGTCAAACCGATCTGAAAAAGGGGTCGAACCGATTTAATCGGCACACCGAGAATCCGTCCGAATCGCTATTCTGTATGAGTGTCGACTAAATCGGTTCGACCCCTTTCTATCCCCGGAGGGTCGATTAAATCGGTTCGACCCCATTTTATCCCGCAATTGTAAGATTTACGTGACACCAGGTTCGGGCATACCACCATAGCCGCTGTTTCTCCTTGTTGGTCGACTTGGCACGAAAACTGCTTGACTCATTGAGACATTCGAAGGAGATTGCCAATGAACAAGTACACCGCGGTACAAAAGTTGATCCAGCTCGAACACGACATGGTCAAAGCGTGCGACACCGCAAGTACCAAAAGTAACCGTGAGCGTACGGCCACGAAACTGCGCGAGTTTCGGCAGGATCATGTGCATCACACCGAAAATCTCGGTGCCGTGCTCGAGAACTTCGACGAAGACGTCCCAGACGGACCGGATGCGTTCCGCTGGCTGACGCAGGGCAGAGTGGCGCTCGCAAACCTGGTCGGGCTCGAATACGATCTGCTGGGCGCGCTCCACAACAACGCAGAGATGGTTGCTAACGCTTACGAAGAGGCGCTGACACTGGATGACCTCGACGCCGCCATGCAGCAAACGCTGAAAGCGAACCTTGATGACCTGGGACGTCACCGCAACTGGTTGAACAAGCGACGAGCGGCACTCAGCGACGCCACCGCAACGCCATAAATTCGCAAGCGAAATACGCATTCAATGCAGGAGACATCATGACTACAGGAAACAAGAATCAGTCGAACGTGGCAGAACGGCCGTGGGTCCATCACAACCAGGAGAAGAACCGCTTCGAAATTAGCCTCGACGGCGCCGATCCGGCACACGCGGATTATCGCCGGAAAGGAGACACGCTCGAATTCCACCACACGTTTGTCCCTGAGTCAGCACGCGGACAAGGTCATGCGGCAACGATTGTGCGTGCCGCGCTGGACTACGCACGGGACAACAAGTTCAAGGTTGAGCCCAGCTGTTCTTACGTTGCCGGCTACATCAAGCGCAACCCGGAGTATCAGCCGTTACTGAAATAGGAAATAGGGGTCGAACCGAATTAACCGAAAGGAAATAGGGGTCGAACCTAATTAACCGACAGTTTGAGTGAATAAGGCCAAGGAAATAGGTGGCCACTATGAAATAGAGGTCTAACCGAATAATCCAGCATGCCGGGTGAAAAAGGCCATAGTCCGAAGAGACACGGAAAAAAAGGTCGAAAAAGTACGGGTCGAAGCGAATTAATCGACACATAGCGTGAAAATAGCCACAGCTCGCAGAAGCGCATTCGAACGACGATCCGGCAATGCGAGGCCAGTGTCGCTAATTTATACCGCCAAGCTGACGCGATAGCCGTTGTGCTTACGAACGTTCAGGACGCGGTTGTCGTCGAATATCAGGTACTGACCCTTGATGCCGGCGAGGCAACCCTCGATCTCCGCGTGCTTGTCAAAGCCGACACTCTTTACTTTCTCCGGGTACCGCTCTACGGGATATTCGATCGCGCATACGGTGTCATCAGTGTCGATAAACTGCCGCAGGTCGGCGTCGAGTGTGTCAATCAACGATGTTTTCCTGGCAACGAGGTCGACATCAATCACCTCATTTTTCAACATGCGCTGCCAGTTTGTACGATCTGTCAGGTGCTCTTTCATGGCAACCTCAACAAGGCCGGCCGTGTAGCGATTGGGGACGCGAGCAAAGACGATGGCATCGGTTGCGCCCTGATCGATCCAGCGTGTGGGCATTTGCGAGGCCCGCGTGATGCCCACTTTGACCGCGGAGCTCCGAGCGAGATAGACAATCTGCTCGACCAGGCAGTGTTCCTCAGCCCAGCCCATGTCTCGCGCCTCACCTTCGTGCGCCCGGCACAGCTCCGGTCGGATAATGCACTCGCTGGCTTGCGGGGCGTCCCGAAAGCACGGGTAGCAGAAGCCCTGGCCGAATGACTTCTTTGTCAGCTGGCCGCAGGCAATGCAGTTGATTGTGCCGTCAAAACTCAGCCTGATGGATTTGCCGATGAGCGCGTTCATATCGATTGGCGTGTCATCGAGCTTCAGCGTGTAGTGCGCGACATCCTCAAGTCGGGTCTGCATTTTTCGCAGGTTTCCGGAAGGGTCTGCTTGAGAGTTCATAAGGAGCGCCTGCTTTGTTCGTTGTTCGGGTCAGCGTGATTGTAGTGCATTAGGCGGGAACTGATGTAGCCAGCGCTTCTGCACGTCGCAGATCGTCAATAAACTGCAGTCGCTGTTCGTGTGCCGCCGCCCGATCCGGCAATCTAAGTAAGTAGGAGGGGTGCACCGTAACCAGGACAACGTCGCCTGTATCGCTGGTAAAAGCCTGCCCACGTACATCCATGACCTTGACCGGGTGCCCGAGTGTCGCGCGAGCAGCCGTTGCACCTAACGCCAGCGTAACCCGTGGCGCTACAATGTCGCGCTCGAAGTCGAGCCACCAGCGGCAGGTTTCGATTTCGGTCGCGTTCGGTCGCTGGTGTATGCGTCGCTTGCCGCGCGGCTTGAACTTGAAATGTTTGACGGCGTTCGTAAGGTATACCGACTCGCGCTCGATGCCGGCTTCCTGCAGCGCCTCCAGCAGCACCTTCCCGGCCGGGCCGACAAATGGGCGTCCCACAAGGTCTTCTTCATCACCCGGTTGCTCGCCGACAAGCATCAGTCGCGCATCGGCCGCACCCTCTCCCGGGACTGCCGCAGTTGCCGTCTCACACAATTCGCATCGCGCACACTGCTGCAATGATGTTGTCAGGTCCGGGAGAGTCTTCGGCTCCGCCATGGTTTGCGTCACCATGCCCGGCTGTTCGGCGACCAGTTTCTGGGCCGTCACCAGACAAGGCGCCGCGCCTGCAGGCGCGGCGCGTTGCGCTCGTTGTGCGCTTCGCGATAGCTCCGGTATAAGGCGGCTTTCGGGCAGGTTCCGCCAGTATTTAACCGGCATTTCGGAACGCATCGCGTTTAACTTCAGTCGCGCCGGGTTGAAAATGCTCGAGTAATATACGCGCCAGTAATTTTCCAGCGCGTCACCGTCAGGACAGTCACGTCGATTCGCACCATCGCCGTAGGTCAGCGCATGGCCGTCCCAGTGTGCACTGCGCGCCGGCGTCACGATGGACCAGCGCATGCCGGAGAAGCGGCGCGAGAAAAAGGGCGCGGTACGTTCGACGATGTGGTGTTCCGGCTCGAACCATGCGACGAACGCTTCGCCAGCGTCACTTTCAACACGACGGAAACGAACAAATGCCTTCATCTTGTGCGAGTCTCGTCGAACTGATTTCGCCAACCGCCGCGCCGCATATACATCGACGTCGGCGCGATTATCCAGAAGCTGCGGCACATCCTTCACTCGCCACAAGAGCCGGTACAGTAAAGCGAATCGGGAGTCATCGTTGTGGCATAAAACATCGCGCGCAAGAGCAGGAAATTCCTTCGGCACGCGAATCACTTGTCCCTTATTCGATGTGCCTGCTGCGACATCGGCTGGTCCGCTGCCGAACAGGTCGGCACTCGTCGAAGCAAGTCTGAACCCGACTCGTTCGGGCGCAACTCCGGCTGCCAGCAGCCTGCGGGCGGCTGTACGCCATTCGCTATAGCTCGCGACGTTTTCGAGCGTTACTGAAACCGGTGCCGTCAACCGAAAAAATCGCGCTGCACCGGGACCGGCGCCACCTGTGCGCGCAGACTTGCCGACTCAAGCGAGTGTGTCGGCACCCAGTCCCGCGCCACGATAAAGGGTCGTATCTTTACGACTGACGTTGTCAGCCTGGCGATGTCGGCAAGACGTAATGCGCCCAGTCGACGTGCTTTAACAATGGCGCCGACGCTGCGCGTTCCCAAACCGGGTACGCGTAACAGCTCACTTCGCGTGGCCTTGTTAACGTCGACCGGAAAGCGCTCGCGGTTCTTCAGTGCCCAGGCCAGTTTAGGATCGATATCCAGATCGAGCATGCCGTTGTGCCCGCCCGAGACAATCTCATCCAGTTCAAATTTATAAAAGCGCAGCAACCAGTCTGCCTGGTACAAGCGATGTTCGCGCTGTAACGGTGGTGGCTGCGGTGGCAGGTGGCTGCTCGGGTGAGGCGTCGGGCTAAAAGCGGAATAGTAAACCCGCCGCAGCTTGTATCCCGCATATAACGATGCGCTTGTCGTCAGAATCTTGCGGTCGTCCGACTTGTCTGCCCCGACGATCATCTGCGTACTTTGCCCTGTTGCCTTAATCGCGCGCGGATTCGGGTGGCGGCTCTTTTCCTTCTTCTCGTCGATCTTGGTTCTTACTGCTGCCATCGCACTTCTTATGCGACTGGCATCCTTTTCCGGCGCCAGCTTACCCAGGCTTTTTCGACTGGGTAACTCTACGTTGATCGACAATCGGTCAGCATAACGTCCCGCGGCCTCGAGCAATTCCGGCGCCGCATCCGGAATTGTTTTCAGGTGGATGTAGCCGTTAAATTCGTGCGTCTCTCGCAACAAGCGAGCGACGGATACCATTTGCTCCATCGTGTAGTCGGGACTGCGAATGATGCCGGACGAAAGAAACAGGCCCTCGATGTAATTGCGCTTGTAAAAGTCCATTGTCAGCTGCGCGAGCTCCGCGGCGCCGAAACGCGCGCGCTGTACATTGCTGGACACGCGGTTAACGCAATACAGGCAATCGTACTGACAGTAGTTGGTCAGCAGCACCTTCAACAGGGAAATGCAGCGACCGTCCGGCGCGTAGGAATGGCAGATGCCCATGCCCTCGGTGGAACCGATGCCGCCGGTGCCCACCGAGTTGCGTTTTTGGGCACCACTGGATGCACACGAGGCGTCGTATTTCGCCGCATCAGCGAGGATCGCGAGTTTATCGACTGTATTCAGGTGCGGCATAGGAATATCGGCTGTGAACGGGCGGCCAGAAATACTGTCTTTTTATACAGTAACTGTCAAGATAACCAGTAGTTTTGGTGCCGCCGTGGTAGCGGGACCCGCAGCACCTCAGGCATCTGTGGCGACGGCGTGGATGCCGCTGTCGGGACGGGGATTCAGGCCGGCGCAACCACGTTGACGATACACATGGCACGCATTGTGCAGTGTTTCAAGCAGAAACCTGTGAACGGCAATCGACAATTACCGGAGTGAACGTGGACAGATTATTCTATTACAACCTCGACAACCTGCTGCGAATAATCATTACGGCACCCGTCATGTACATAGCGGTGGTCGCCTTCATCCGCGTGAGCGGCAAGCGCACGATGGCGCAAATGAACAATTTTGACTGGGTCGTGACAATTGCGATGGGCTCGCTGGTCGCATCGAGCATTGTCTTCAAGGATGTGACCATTATCGAAGTGTTGCTCGCCATGCTGATCCTGTTAATTTTTCAAACTCTTGTAACAAAGTTGACGTTGCGCAGTGAAACCTTTGCCGATGTCATCAAGGCACGGCCGACATTGCTCGTGTACCGCGGCGAATTTTTACAGGATGCGCTGGAGAAAGAGCGCGTCAGCAGCGGCGAAGTGTATGCGGCGATACGCCAGGCGGGGATAGCATCAATGGACGATGTTCTGGCGGTAACGCTGGAATCAGACGGTTCCGTGAGCGTCCTGCCTTCTACAGACGTCTCTTCTGCGACCATAACGACCCTCACCGGTGTCGGCGGCGTTCCCGACGACTAGGCAGGCGCGGCGCGCTCAATCGCCAATTTTCGTTCGTCATTCAAAACTGGTACGAAGCTTGCATTATCTATTCGTGTAGCGAAGCGTGATTTCGCGCTCTGCACAACAACCATTACCTGGAGGAAAGAAAATGAGCGGAACCAAAGACAAAATCAAAGGAAAATACGACCAGGCGGCAGGCAAGGTCAAAGACGAAATTGGCGAAGCGACTGACAATGAAGAGCTTGAAACTGAAGGTGAGCTGCAGAACGTCAAAGGTCACGCCGAAGAAGCCAAGGGCAAAGTTAAAGACGCTCTGGACTAAACGCGATCCAAAGTCCCGCCCAGGCGCGCCGCCGGTCGGCGCGCCTGGCAGGACCCTGTAACTACGTCGCTGAAATGTAATTTTTACCGGCGCCTGCCTGGCTGCACAGCGCCCCCTCACGGACCAAAACCATGAACAACAGAATTTTTTCTCAGCCGTTACCCATACTCTCAGCATTGATGCTAATCCTGCTACTGAGCGGCTGTGCAACGGCCTACTACAACACGCTCGAAAAATTCGGCATCGAAAAGCGCGATATCCTTGCATCGCGCATTGACGATGCACAGGACGCCCAGGGCGACGCGAAAGAACAGTTTACTTCGGCACTGGAGCGCTACCGATCGGTCATCAAAGTTGATGGTGGCGAGGTTGAAGAGGTTTACGACACGCTGAATGCCGACTTCGAACGTAGTCAGAGCAGAGCCGCCGACGTTAGTGAACGAATCGACGAAGTGGAATCCGTTGCCGAAGATCTCTTCGATGAATGGCAGGAGGAGATTGCCCTGTTTTCTGACGCAGACTTGCGTCGCCAGAGCCAGGCAATGTACCGCGAAACGCGGCGCGACTACCGCGACTTGCTGCAGGCGATGCATCGGGCTGAAGCAAAGATGGATCCTGTATTGACACTCTTTCAGGACCAGGTGCTTTTCCTGCGACACAATCTCAACGCGCGCGCGATTGGCTCCCTGCGAGCAGAGCTCGACACAATCGAGCAGGCGACTCAATCGCTCATCGAGGAAATGGAGCGATCAATTGCAGAAGCTAACGCGTTTGTTGCTTCTATGTCGTAGGCACCCGCGAACGGTCCTTACCTGCCCAATCAACGTGATTAACTGCCATTGCGCAGTTCCGGCTCCGCGCAGATTTTCGGTGCCGCCACAATAACCTTTCGCTTCCGGCAAAACGCCGGTAGCGTCGTCCCCGGACGCTTTCTCCGGACGCTTTCTCCGGACGATTCCCCCGGATCTGTACCGCTACGCCTCCTGAGCGGCGAATTTGGCATCCGTATGTCCCGCGATACAATCTCGCAGGCCTGGTGCGACCTCGTCACCATGGCATCTGCAGCACCCCGAGACTGGTTTCAAACGGCGGGAAGCCGTTCTTTGCCCTATGAAACTGATCGAGAATCGACGGGCCACCGGCCATGCAGCCGATCGCAGGATTGCGAAGTTCGGGCGCACGAACAATGACTATTTCAGGCACGGATCATCTCAATGACTGCAATGCGACCATATGGCACCCGCGATCGATTTCATGAACCGTAACCATGCGCAGCGCGCAGAACCGATAGTGAACCCGCAGAGCGCAAGGCGCTACTCGTTACCGAAGCGGGGTCACGACTGGTTCAATAATAGTGGTGACGCCTGAGTGCATACGCGAAATAGTCACGAAAGGGAGTACAACGATGCCAGGCGACCTGCGGGAAGACGACCAGGTAAGGTGGGAACGGGGTCGTGGTTTCGCCGCAGCCAGTAACACCCCGCGCTTCACAGCCAGGGTCACCTGCACCATCGACGGCTCAGAGTGACCAGGGATGTTATTGAAGATGGTTCAGCGTATCGGGTAGGCCAGGCTGACGGCAGCCGTGTATTGAAGTCTGCAGGGGAGATTAAAACATCTGACCAGCGTTAGTTGCTCTCCGTACCGCCGGAGGTCTTACTTCTTTCAAGCTACCAGTGAATTCTGGCTACCCTCGTCGGACTGTTCGGATTCCGCACCATACTGATCGTTTTCCGCATCGCATACTGCGGCTTGTTCGCGGGAAACATATACCTGCATCGCATTTTTGATCGTATGGCAGCGGATCGGTGTCTTCGATAACAACTCTCCATCTGCCGTCACGTCGCATTGTCGACGCACGTCAAGTTCAACTCGCTTGCCTGTCGCGTAAAACAGTTTCTCGTCGTCTTTAACGGCACCAAACTTCAATCGCGTGCCACGCAGGAACAGTTGCAACGGCGTCAGTGGACGCACGCATAATACGTGTAACACGCCGTCATCTATTCTAGCGTCTTCGCACACCGTCATACCGCCACCATAGTGCCGACTGTTGCCAATCGTAATCTGCACAAACGGCAGGCGGTGCTCGCGCCCGTCAATCCTCAGTGTTGCGCGGTAGCGCCGCCGCTTGTAGAAGACCTGGATCAGGCTTTCGAGGTAGGCGATAACGCCCAGGCGTTTCTTGGTATCCCGATCGAGCTGTTTGGTGAGTTCCGGACCGAGTCCGACACCGACAGCATTAAGGAAGTAGTGGCCATTTACTACGCCGACGTCAACGCCATGCGTCTTGTTATCGCAAATCGTTTTGGCGGCTTCGACCGGGTCGCTGGAGAGGCCCAGGCTGTGTGCAAAGTCGTTGGCGGTGCCAAGCGGCAACACGCCGAGCGGCAGCCCGGTCGCAACAATGTCGGACAAGACTGAGCTCAGTGTCCCATCTCCTCCGGCAACCACGACGCGTTCAAGGCCCGCACCGAGTTTCGCTATGCGTTCCGGTACTTCTTCCTCGCCGCCCAGTTTCATGACGTCTACGGGACCCAGTTCGGATAACGCAGCGACGACCTCGTCGAGATCGGCATCACCATTGCGGCTGTAAGGATTAACGATTAGTAAAGTAGACATTATTTCGATGCTCCCATTCGCGAGTTCAGTGCCCGTTTTCCGTAAAACAACATTATTGCGACCAGAACGATGCTGACGACTACGCCGCCATAGAGCAGCCATTGCTGGAGCTCCGTCGGCCCGCCGTCTTCGTTCAGCATCGCTTTGCCACCGACCCAGCCCAGGTAGACCTGCGCCAGCCCGACCGGAATAAATCCGAGAATGCTCGGCACGATATAGGTGCGGAAGGGAAGGCCGGTTGTGCCGAATCCGTACCCGCCAATGATTCCCGGAATAAACGGGTTAAGGCGAATCAGGAATACCACTTTGAAGCTCTCTTCTTTGACCATGTGCAGCAGGCATTCGACATTCGGCAGGCGGGCAAGTCGCCGTTCAACCCAGTCGCGCGCAACGTTGCGTGCGATAAAAAACGACAGTGCGTGTGCTGTGGCGGCTGCAACCAGCACCGCACCAATCGCCACCGGAAAACTGAACATGAAGCCTGCAGAGACGTTAAACAACGTCCGCGGGATTCCGACGAGTGCACACACCACGTATAAACAGTAGAAGACCAATATGCTGATTGGCCCGCTTGCATCAATCCAGGCGACCGCGCTTCTGATGTAATCCGTAACCGGCAGTGCCTGCCAGATCCCGTACAGCAACAGGCCGACGGCCGCGGCGCCCAAAATCAATACAATTGTCGTTCGCTTTTCCGGAACAAGAGATGAACCGGCTGGGGATGCTGTCGTACATGGCGAACTCATAGCAACACCTCACTGGTTTTCGACTGTTCGAGCGCGCTGCTATCAGAGCCTGGCGAAAGACGGCCGGAAAGGAAAAGTGTCGCTGCAATGGACCGCGACATCGTCGGGGGAAGGAGAACCCGGCCATTGCAGCGACTACGACGCCAGAAACGGTTCGCCAACCTCAGTACTTTGCAATCAGCTCTGTTTTTCATCTGTTTCTCCGGCTTCGGTCAGCGCGCGTGCCAATATTTGCTGCAGATGTTGCAAGTCCTGTGCCAGCCTCGCAGTAAGGCGCAAACCCGGTTGGTTCCGGCGCTGATCCCGTTCCTGTCCGCAACGCACCTGGCAAACTTTGCAAAATGCCGCGGAATTTTGTCGTTCTTACCAAGTGGCGGTCGCTTTGCGCGCCAATAACAGGATGCTGTGCCGCCACGCAGGTGTAATCGAATGAATCCGCTTGGAAAAATTTTTCTGGCACGAAACCTGCTGTTAAATCAATATGAATTCCCGATTGGACCTAACCAGATGCAAGTGACCAACAGGCGGTATACACCATGTTTATGACCGGGCTGGCGATTGTCGGCGCTCTGTTAATCGGCATTGTCGGCATCTATGGCACGCTGTCGTGGCTGGCGCGCCGCCGCCGCACCCCTGGCTGGGAGATCGAAGCGGAATCTTTGCCTGCAGTGTCCCGCCTGCTGCCGACACTTGCGGCGATGACAAACAGCCAGCGCTTTCAGCAATCCGCTGTCGAAATTTTTCAAAATGGCTCGATATTCGACGCGATTCTTGCAGACATCGACAACGCGCGAGCGACGATTCACCTCGAAACGTACGTCTGGGAAAAAGGCGAGCTGGAGGAGCGCTTCGTAGGCGCATTGACAGGCGCGGTGGAGCGAGGTGTTGCGGTTCGGCTCATTATCGACGACATCGGCTCATACAAGCGTGGCTCGAATGTCTTTGAGCAATTGCGCGCGGCAGGGATCCAGTTACATATTTTCAGTCCGCTGACGCTGACGCGGCTGCACCGCTTTAACGAACGCACTCACCGCAAGGTCATCATTATCGATGGCTCGGCTGCCTATACCATGGGTCATGGCATCAGCGATAATTGGCTCGGCGATGCACAGGACGAGGAACATTATCGTGACACCGGCGTAAAGATTACCGGGCCGGCTGTGAAAGGCCTGCAGGCGGTTTTCGTGACGGAGTGGGCCGCCGTTAAACACGAGCTGTTATATGGCGATGAGGTTTTCCCACCGCTGGAACCGGCCGGCGACGCCGATATATGCGTTGTATCAAGCAATGTCGGTGACCGCTACTCATACGTTGAGCTTGCCTTTACGCTTTCTATCGCCGCTGCAAAAGAAGAGATACTGATCCAGAATCCTTACTTCGCACCGGACCCGGATATTATTCAATTATTAGGGGACCGGGCGAGAAGCGGCGTCAAAGTTACGTTAATGCTGCCCGGCGGCGCGACGGATTCTTACCTGTTACGGCTGGCCGCCAGGCATCTCTATCCCGATCTGCTGGAAAGTGGCGTAACCATTCTCGAATACAAGCCCACACTGAGCCACCAGAAGGTCATGATCGTTGACGGAGAGCTCTCGCGGGTCGGCTCGACCAACTTCGACTGCCGGTCACTCGAACTGAACTCGGAAGCCGGCGTTATTATCCAGGACAAGGCGGTGGCAGCTGCGCTCAAAGCGCAGTTCCTGCGCGATGCGGAACACTGCACACCTATATCAACAAAGGATCTGAAGAAGGTTTCGCTGCCTGCGCGAGTAGCGATGGCCGGCGTCTATCTGCTGCACGGCCAGCTCTGACATTCGTCACAGCCTTGTAAGAATCTCCCACCTGCCTGTAGCTATTGCCGGTTGCCTGTCGGAGTGAAAATTCGTAACTCATTGATTTTATTGTACATAAAAGTTGGCACGATTTCTGCTTAGTAGTTACTGAGGGTCAAAAAAATCGTCATTGACGAACACAGTAATTATTTACTACACGGGAGAAACGAAATGGAAGGTTTAATTGGATTGGTAATTCTGGCGCTGGACATCTACGCGATCGTGCAGATCGTTGGCAGCGGAGCAAGCACAGGCGCAAAGATTGGCTGGAGTCTGCTCGTACTGTTACTGCCAGTTGTTGGCTTGATCATCTGGGCCTTTGCAGGTCCGCGCGGTCGATCGGCAGTCAGTATATAAACTTGTTGCATCCGGCGGCATCAACAATGCCGCCGGCTCTGCAACCGCATCGAAAAAAAATCATGATGAACTGGAATAAACAAACTCGAAGGCTTGCAGTAGTCCCGATCCTGTTTATGACTTTGGGTCTGATTTCTGCAACAAATGCTCTCGCAGACGAGCAATTTTCAATAGCCAAGCTGCTGGACAGTCCTGACTACGTGGAATACCTCTCGCTACCGGAGGATGTTGACCAGCACCCGCTTGAAAAGCCACGCGACATCGTGTTGCCGGAGCACGAACCAGCCATCGTTTCGTTCGCGAAAGAATGTGCTTCCCTGAATGCTATACCGCTTTTCGACTTGAAGCGTGACGCGGACCGTCGTGTATTCGTGGGTATAAACTTCGACGGCTACCTGGGCATCCACGGCCAGCTCTGATCGCGGCCCCGCACCGTTCGGACCACTGCAGCGCTGTCACAGCGCGTTGTTCGCAATTTCGGAACGGTGCCCAACTCTACTCAGCAGTTTTTACCACAGCACTGATCTCGTTGGCCATGGCGCCCGCCTTCGCGCATTCCTTCAACACGGTGTCGATTGCAGCCTCTACCCTGGCGGCTGCGGCGCTGTCGGCCGCGAGCATCTTTACGAGCTCCGACTGCATAGAGATGACATTCAGTGCATTGTTAATGTCATGTACCTGTTTGCGTATGGCCAGAACGTCGGCTTCGTGCAGCACGGGCATAAAGAGCGTTACTCGGGGGTTTGGTATTCGTTGAGGCGGTTATACAGCGTCTTCAGACTGACGCCGAGAGCCTCGGCGGTTTGCGTCTTGTTGCCATCGTAATGTTCCAGCGTCTTCGTGATCAGTTCACGCTCGACATCGCGAATTGACATACCGACACTGAGTCCGGATCCGCCGGTCAGGTTAGGCGGTTTTTCAAAGCCGCCGGGCAGTTCGTCCACCTTGTCTCTTCCCATGCACATCAGCGATGAACGCAGGACGGTGTGTTTGAGCTCACGCACGTTCCCGGGCCAGGTATGCCGCTGCAACGCATCGATAACGTTATCCGCAAAATGTCGCGGTCCGTTGTGCTCGTCGGCGGCCTCGTTGAGAAAATGCTGTGCCAGTATAGCGACGTCGCCGTCCCGGTCTCTAAGGGGTGGAACTTCGATGGGTAGCACCATGAGTCGGTAATAAAGGTCTTCGCGGAATTCTTTGGCTGCGAGCGCCTCATCAAGATCCGCATTTGTAGCAGCGATGATGCGCGCCTTGATCTCGATGTCCCGGTCTCCGCCGACGCGTCGCAGTGTCCTGTTCTCGAGTACACGTAGCAAAGCGACCTGTTGATCCAGCGGGAGCTCACCAACTTCGTCGAGGAAAACCGTGCCATTGCCAGCACGTTCGAAATAACCCAGGTGCTTGCCTGATGCGCCAGTGAAGCTGCCTTTCTCGTGCCCGAACAATTCGCTGGCGATTAATTCTGCCGGTATCGCGCCGCAGTTGACGGCGACAAACTTTTCTTTAGGTGCTCCGATCTCGTGCAATCCGCGCGCAACAAGATCCTTGCCGGTGCCACTCTCTCCCTTGATAAATACAGTGACGTTGGTCGGGCCGTAACGCTCAATATCGGCATACACTTTTTGCATTTGCGGCGAGTCGCCAACCATTCCCGCCACGCGCCCCGGCGTAGCAGGATTCGAGGCGGACTTCGTGGAAGAGGAAATTGCCGACATCAGGTCCGCTTTGTTCAGCGGCTTGACCAGGTAGTCATCCACGCGATCACGCATGGCCCGAACCGCCGTTTCGACGGACGGGTGTCCGGTTACGATCACCGTGCGCGGGCTGCCGTTACCGACGAGCTCCAGGCCACTGCCGTCCGGTAGTGCGAGGTCGACAAACTGAATGTCAAACGTGCCGGTTGCGAGAAGGTCCTTTGCTTCTGCCACGGTCGCCGCGGTACAGACATTGAGGCCTTCTGCCGACAGCAGGGCGCAGGTAGCGTCGGTGAATCCGGGGTCGTCGTCGACGAGCAGTACATTTGGCATTATTATTTACGCCGTCAGATGTGGTGTGGCGACCCAGTATAGACGGTCGAATCGGGTTAACCTAGCCCCCGCAAGCTTGATTTCGGCGAATTTCAGCGACTCTCAGCGGCCAGTCTCACAGCGGCTTCTATGTGATTCGGCAGGGCCGGCTTCTTAATATAATCGAGCACTTCTAAGTCTTCGCTGTCGGCTCTCAAGGTTTCCATGGATGTGCCACTTACAAAAACCACTTCCGAGCCATGGCGCTTTTGTAGTTCTCGTGCAGTATCGACACCGTCACGGTTGCCCCCCAGCTGTCGGTCGCAAACTGCCACGTCGGGTGGCGCGACTGCGGCAACGGCGAGCGCCTGTCCATAATTGGCGGCTGACGCCACAGCATAGCCGTGAGCTTCCAGAAATATCGATAAGGTCTCACGCAAGACGGGATGATCTTCTACAACCAGTACCCGCAGCACGGGGCGCGGCCTGGCGGAATCGCCTGGCGGTGCAGCGTTATCCTTCGCATTCATACGTCCTTTCATCCCGGAACCTTTGTACATGAGCTGCTTTGCTTTTAAATTCTTTAAACACGATATTTTGTCTGCTGTGCACCAGCCCCCGACTGCAACCGGGGATGAGTTGCTCATCGGGAGCTGGTGAACACAAGGCCTGCCATTTATTCGTCGTCTTCGTCTTCAGGGAGATCGATGTCAACGTCGGGAAGAGAAATGGTTTTTTCTTCCGTTGAAACATCAACGTCCACATCTGGAACTGTGACGGTTCTCTCTTTCATTCGAACATCGATATCCGGTCCGCGCACGTCGTATTCGGGCAGCTTGCCGCCGTCAACGTCAACATCGACATCGGGCATGCGTCCGTCCTGCGTTTGACGTACGTCAACGTCATACTTCGGCAGCTGGCCGCTGGTACCAGAAACATCGATGTCAGGCATTTCGCCATCTTCGATCTTGTCAATCTCACAGCCGCTCAACGCGATGGCAGAAGCTGCTGCGGTAACCGTGATCATTTTCCTAATGTTCATTTGCTACTCCTCAAAAAGTTAAATTAGTGGGCCGGGTCGTAAGCTTTTCCGGTTGACGCAACATCTATCGCTCCGTCAATAGCTATAAAGCAAGAGCCGTGCCAACTATGTAACTATTTGATTTTTATTAAAAAGATGGGAATGACGCGCGCCCAAACGGAACCTGATTACAAACGTTTGTAAGGATTGCATGCCTAGAAGGAGCATGCGGCGGCGACCCGTTTAGCTGCGCTGGCTGACGATCCTGCGGGTACGTGAAATGTTTTTCTTGATGGCTGGCGACAGAGCTTCGCCACATTGCTCCAGCTGCTGTCCCAGGTCGTCCAGCTCCGCTTCGGCATCAGCAATGAGCGAGGTTTCCTCGGACGTGAAAGCGTCAGCCACATGCGATACGAGGCGCTGCAGCACCTCTCTTTCCGGATCCGGTTCGGTAGGCAACAGTTTCTGCCGGCGCAGTTCGGCCAACAGCGCTTTGCGGTAGTCGCCGAGCTCCGCCATCCTGGCGCTCGAGGAGTCCGCTTGATGCTGGTATGCGTGCTCCAGGAGCTGTACCTGCTCGTGCGCCGCACGCAACGCGGTCTGATAGTCATCAAGAACAATATTTTTCACGCGCGTGTCCTGTTGCTGGAAGTAGGGCCAGTCTGAAACCACCGTCGCTCAAGCGGTGGCTTACCGCACCAGAATAGTCTGCGGGCCCCTGCAAAATGGAAACATACCTTTGTAGCGCTTGCAAAGTCGTTGTAGATCGTACGCTGGCGGCTATCAGAAAGCATGACTATGAGCCGTCTGTCAATTGGCCCGGAAGTTGCATCGCATTTCCTGAACCCAAGTTTTCAAACCACCTGACAGGAGACCGGAAATGAATATTTACGAACGCTTGATAGAAGATCACGGTAAACAACGCGGCATGGCAGCCGGGCTGGCTAAAACCGAAGGCGACAGTGCCGAACGTAAGCGGCTGTTTGGCGAGTTCTATAAAGAACTGGAGGCGCATGCTGCAGCAGAAGAGCAAACATTCTACGCCGAACTGCTGGGGCTGGCGGACGGTCAGGAAAAATCGCGGCACAGTGTTGCAGAACATAAAACGGCCTCCGACCTGTTAAAAGAACTGGAAAAAACGGACATGAGCAGCAGCGGCTGGCTGCAAAAGTTCAAAAAGCTCAAGCACGAAGTCGAACATCATGTCGACGAGGAAGAGAAAGAGGTGTTTCCGCTGGCACGGAAGTTGATCTCCGCAGCGCGAGCGAACGAACTGGGCGCGGATTTTGAGAAACGCAAGCAGGCTGAGCTCGAAGAACTGGCCGAGTGCGCATAACACAGGCCCGAAACGAAGAAAGGCTGCGCTGCAATTTGCAGCGCAGCCATTTTTTTGGGCTGGACAATCGTTACCCGGCTAGATAGTCATCGCCCGGTAGCGGGAATTTACAAAACAGTAAATTCCGTAACACACCAGTCCAATTGCCGCGATCACCAGCAGCGCCTGGCCAAAAGGCTGAGAACCGATAGTACGTAGAGCCTCACCCAGACCTGTGGGCTCTGTGGGATCTGCATTCATGGCCGCTTTCGCAATCAGGCCGCCAATAATTACCAGCGTCACCGCGCGCACGCCTATACCGACCTGTGCCAGGCGGGTCGCGAAATCTTCTTCGGACGCGTCCAGCTCAGTCGTTTTCCAGTTCTCCTTGAACTTCTTCGTGATGGAACGATAGCCCTGGTAGAGACCAACCAGCATGAACCCGACGCCAAATGCCCCGACAACCAGGATCCCGGCGTCAGAGCTCATCAGTGATGCGGTCAACTCCTGCTTCTGGGAAGCGCCTTGACCACTGCCTGATGATGAGACCCAGCCGGTTAGTGACACCGCATAATAGGCAAGTGCTGCATAAGTCGTTCCGCTTAAAACAAAGCCAATACGCTGCGCAAGCCCGGTGGCGTCGTCACCTTTATTTTCCGTGTCTGCAATGGCCTGGGAAAATCGCCAGACGATGTAGCCGGCCAGTCCGGCAATAAGCGCGACGAGAAGGACGTTGCCGAACGGCTGTGACGCAATTGCCTCGACGGCGCCACGCGTGCCCTTGACATCGTTTATGCCAAACCAGCCGAATACTGCCGACGCGGTCAGTATACCGACGACGCTATAGACGACCCCTTTTGCGAGATAGCCCATACGAGCAAGCAACTTGAGGTAGCGGTGGTCTTCCCGATCGTCCACGAACGGACGATTACTCATTGTGTCAGTGTTCATCTGTCAGTCTCCTTCAAGCGCAAGGGATCGCGGCTATTCAGGCTCGGTCGATCAAGCGCGATAGTAGTTATGGACGTCGTCCCGCCACTTCGGATCGGCAGTGTTTGGCCAGTTGTCCTTGTCGAAGCCCGGCGCTCCTTTCAATCGCTCTTTGTCGATGTCCAGTACGCAACATTCGCGATTGGTATCGATCTCGATAGCTGACATCGGTATGGCAAAAAGCTTGTCACCTATACCCATTACGCCGCCGAAAGAAAGTACCGCGTAATCCACTGCACCCTTTTCTGCGTTAATCATCAGGTCCTCGATATTGCCGAGGTCTTCATCCTGGTGATTGACGACCTTGTTGCCCGAAAGTGAGCTTGCTGATAAATGCATTTCATTCTCCTGTTTGTTTGTAATTGAAGGATTGGTTTTGCACCGGTTAGCCGGCATCACAGGAAGTAATGCAGTTTTTATGCCAGCCGCATCTGGGCGCGCAGGCCCGCTCGATACGCAGGTTCGGTTGGCCGGTCACCCTGTGGTCGCAGAATGGACCCGTAAAATATGCGATTCTTTGAAATATTTGCGTGGTGGCGCGCCCCGGGTGATCTGCAGTGCACGTTGGTGGTTATAATGCCAACACGTCCCTGCATGCCAACCGATCGAGGTTTTAATCAATGAGTGAAGAGACTCGGGCCGATGCCCCTGCAGCCAGTGCGGCTGTCGGCCTGACCCAGGACAATTTCATGCGTGACCTGATCCGGGAGCTGGCGGGTACGCTGGAAGACGTCATCGGCCTGGAAGATGCATCGGGCTACATCAGCGTTGTTGGCCAGCTGATTGGCGAAAAGATCGATGCGGAGTACAGGAACGCACTGTCGGTCGCAAAACTGGACCAGACACAGGTGGGCGACGTACTGGTGGACCTGAAACGCAGGATCAATGGCAAATTTTTTATTATCGAGGAAGACGAGCACAAGATTGTTTTTGGCAACCATCGCTGCCCGTTTGGCGACAAAGTGATTGGCCGTCCATCAATGTGCATGATGACGTCTAACGTGTTCGGGCACATCGCGGCGGAAAACCTGGGCTATTCCAAAGTCGTGCTGGAAGAAACGATCGCCCAGGGTCACAACGGCTGCAGAGTCGTGGTTCACCTGCGAGATAACGATGCAGCGAAGTCGGCAAGCGGACGAGAATATGTCGCTGCCTGACAGCCTGACGCTGGATGACTTTGCCGACATCCTGCCGGACCCGTTTATCCTGGTGAATAAGTCCGGTGAAATCCTGTACGGCAATGCGCGGGCGAAAAGCCTCATTTTATCAAGCGAAAATGAGGCGCCGCAAAATATCAAAGACCTGTTCGAAGAGCCCGCTGAGGTCGTCGAGCGCTACCTGCTGATGTGCCGGCGCAATCTGCAGCCGGTACCGGGCAAATTCACCGTAAGAACCGCAGTTGACTCGTTCGACTCCTTCCTGGTTCACGGTGGGCGGATCCTGCGCGATAACGTTGATGCAATTTGCCTGGATTTTCATGATAAATCCAAGGCTGGCGAAAGCGAGCGCTTCAGAACACTCAACGACACGGTCGAAAGACTGCAGCTTGAAATTAAGACGCGCAGACAATTTGAAGCAATTCTTGAGGCTGAGAAACAAACGCTCGCCTGTGTAATCAGCGGCCAGCCTTTGCCGGTTGCAATGAACTTGCTGGCAACTGCGCTCGAAAAACAGGTAGAGGGCATGCTGACCTCGATCTTGTTGCTCGATGAAGATCAAAGCCTCAGGCATACGGCGGCGCCAAGTCTGCCCGCAGAATATTCCGCTGCGATCGACGGCCTGCAGATCGGACCAGACGTCGGATCTTGCGGCAATGCTGCCTTTACGGGTGTCACGACCATAGCTGAGGACATCACGGAGGATGCCAGGTGGGAGCCATTCCGCGAGCTCGCAGCGGCGGCAAATCTGCGCGCCTGCTGGTCATCGCCGATTTTTTCTTCCGACGGCGACGTCCTTGGAACGCTTGCATCCTACTATCGTGTACCGCGTGCCCCGACTGACGATGAGCTGCGCCTAATCGCGAACAGCGCTTATGTGGCGGGAATCGTAATTGAGCGATATCGTTCGCAGGAAGCTTTGAACGATTTATTAGAGCGCGAAAAAAACCTTCGTGAAGCAGCTGAACAGCAAAATAAAGCCAAGGACCAGTTTCTGGCGATGCTGGGCCACGAGCTACGAAACCCCCTGAGTGCAATCGCCAATGCGGCTTTTGCGCTCGAGGCAAAATCCGGCGGTGACGACGCTGTTAGTAAACTCTACAGAATTGTCGTCAATGAAACTTCGCTGCTAAAGCGTATTCTTGACGACCTGCTCGATCTGAATCGCCTTGGGCGCGGTGCCTTAAAATTGCAGCGCGAAAAGTTGCACCTTGGCGCATTCTTAGACGAACTGCAGATTGCCATTAAATCCGCTTACCCGGAACGTGCCATTCGCTTCGAAGTCGATGGCGAGCTGGGGGAGATTAATGCTGACGCCTCCCGACTCAGACAGTCTGTGCAGAACCTGCTGGACAATGCCGTCAAGTATTCGGAAGTTGGCGACGATGTACATTGTCGAGTCACTGCGAACGCAGATGCTATTACGATCGAGGTTGCAGATACCGGTGAGGGGATAGCAGCGGAGATTCTGCCCACGATATTCGAGCCGTTTGTCCAGGCCGACAAATCGCTGGATCGCCCTGCAAGCGGCGTGGGCCTTGGCCTGGCCCTGGTGAAGCGATTCACCGAAATGCATGGCGGGCGCATTCATGTTGAGAGCGATGGCGTCGGCCGGGGCAGCCTGTTCCGGCTGGTCATACCGCGGACCGGTGGCACAACAGGCGCTGCCGTTGCGCCGTCAAAACCGAACGGAACGGACACGCCCCGCCGGGCCTGCAAAGTTCTCGTAGTCGAGGACAATACCAATGCCCGGGAGGGGTTGTGTCAGCTGCTGGAGATCTGGGGTCACGAGGTTTTCTCGGCTGCCGATGGCAAACAGGCCCTCGACGTTTTTCGTGACCAACAGCCCGACGTCGCGCTGGTCGATATTGGGTTGCCGGAGATTGATGGCTATGAGGTCGCGGCAACGGTGCGTAAAAACGCCGCCAACACGCACATCAAGCTGGTCGCATTAACCGGCTATGGTCAGGATGCCGATCGACAGCGTGCCATTGACGCCGGATTCGATGCACATATTGTCAAGCCCGCAAACATTAAAGATCTTATCTCTGTATTGGGCGATCCAGCGCCGCAGGCATCAGCTTCGAGCGCGTGACTTAGCGTCCTCCGCGGCCTCTTTCGCTTCCTCAAGCTCGCTGTCGCTAATATCTCTTGCAGCTTCTGCTCGCTCTTCAGCATCAGTGTTGTGCACGGTGTCGCGAACGTCTTCCCGGTAGCGACGGTCGGCTTCCCGATTGCCTTCACCAGGGTTTTTTGTAACGTCTTCCATTATCTTCCTCCTTCAGGATACATGTTAGTTGTTGATTTTGGTTTGCGTGGTTGCCGGTAAGGGCGCTTGTTGTGGCCCTGCCAGTTGTCTGATCGCAGGAACGAGCTCAGGTGTTGCTGCGCCGGCATATGGTCACACCAGACTTTCATGCTTGTCATGATCGGCACTGCCATAAGGGCGCCGGCAACGCCCCACAGCCACCCCCAGATCAGGACTGAAATAAACACCATGGTCGGGTTCAGCGACATGCGGCTGCCCAGTATTGATGGCGTTATTACCTGGCCTTCCAGGGTTGTCAGGATGAATATTGCAATCGGCGCAGTGAGTCCCTGGCCAACGGTTTCATAGTTCGTAAGCCCGACCACAGTCAGGACCAGTGTCGACACCACGGCGCCAACATAGGGTGCAAAATTAAGCGCCCCGATCATCGTGCCCCAGAGCACCGGGTTTGGAAATTCGAGCAGGTACAGTATCCCGGCGGCCAATGCACCAAGGCTAATATTAATGATCGTTACTGTGCCAAGATAAACGGACAGGTCGTTCTGAATTTCACGAGCGATGGTCACGATCCTGCGCCGGCTGGTCCAGCTGCGGGCACACTGCGTAAGGCGGCGCAACATGCCGTCGCCGGAAGCGAGCAAAAAGTAAGTCAGGAATATGACAACAGCGGCACCGGTGATGATGTACGGCAGCCCCCCCAGCACTCCCTCGAGAATGCCCGGGCCTTCGACAATGACTGACTGCGGCGCATTACTGGATTCCACGGAGGCTATTTCCTCAACCTCTTCGGCCAGCTCCTGAATCTCTGCGAACCTGCCCTTGGTCTCTATCATTTGCGACTTGAGCTCGCGCACCGTCTTCGGCACTTCCGCCAGCCATTGTTCAGCCGGCTCCGCAAGAGTCGCAATTGCCAGGCCGACAAGGCCGACCAGGGCGAGCATGATCATTGCCGCTGAGATTCGTGGCACGATGCCGATCCTGTCCATGCGGCGAACGAGAGGCGAAAGCAGCTGGTTCAGAAGGATTGCAAAAGCAATTGGCACGAGGACGTCAGACGCCAGGTAGAGCGTGTAACCGACGGCGAGGACGAACAGGCCAACGGTGGCGCCTGCCCACACCGGGGTTTGTGATTCTCGTTCAGAGATTGGTGACATGTTTGCTCCGCTACTCGTGCATGCGACTTTTTATAGTCTCTATGTTGCACGGACCGTGCCAAAAAGCGGGATTCAGCTGAAATACCGCGGATCCGCCGTTTCCGCCGCGCATCCCAAGGTCCGGGCGGCCCCGGACCCTGCAAGAATTACCATGACCCGTAAGATTTACGCTGGTGCCTGACGAATTCGCCCGGAATCCGCACATTTTCTCGGTGGCATGCAACTTGCTTTGGTCTATATGCCGAAATAATTTGGCGCAATTCAGACCATTAACTACGGAGGATGCGGGTATGAATGAGCACGAAATCAAGGGAAACTGGAACGAGCTTAAAGGCAAAGTTAAAGCCGCCTGGGGAGAACTCACGGACGACGAGATCGACCAGGTTGATGGCGAGCTGGATCAGCTGGTCGGCGTAATCCAGCAGAAATACGGTAAGTCTCTCGAGGAAGCACGCGAATCAGTGAACGAGTGGCAGCGAAACTGCTGATTGCCTCGTCCTGACAGCAAAGCCCAAAAGACCGGTGGCGCAATTGCCCCACCGGTCTTTTTTTGTTGGTGAATGGAAAGCCCTGCTGTCAGAGCACTGCGGGCTGATTCAGAGCCGGAACTCGTTGCACTGCGGAGCTGCGGACTGACCGGCATACGCCATCACAGGCACAGCCGATATCGAATTCTTGGGAGAACCTTGAATGACGCGGTCGCTGTACACGAGATAGACGACTGCGTTTCTGTCTGCGTCACAATAACGCACGATTTGCAGCTCTTTAAAGATTAGCGAGCGCCGCTCACTGAAAATCTTTTCGCCATCCTTCAACTTCGATTTAAAGCGGACAGGACCCACCTGGCGGCAATCCAGCGACGCGTCGGATGTGTCCTCTGCGACGCCAACTGCTCCCTTCAGGCCGCCTGTCTTGGCGCGACTCAGGTAGCATGAGATGCCGTCGATGTCAGGATCGTCAAATACTTCTATGCGGATAGTATCGTCCGGGGTTAAAAACCGAAATCGGGTGTCAACCTTGCCAATCTCCTCAGCGGAAATGCCGCTTGCCAGGAACAGCGCAAAGCACGATGTATAGATTAGATTCGCAAATCGTGTTCTCACTTCATTTTCTCCATAATTTCAAAAGCTGGAAAGAAACAAGCGGGAGCTTTGCAAGCAAAATCTCCCGCTTGTTCTCGAGCCAAAGCAATTACTCCATTGCGTCTTTGAGCTCTTCTTCGGCTTCCTCAGCTACATGCTGAATTCCTTCGCCGGTAGCTTCAACGTCCTCTCCAAGACCGCGCGTTGTGTTGCAAGCGCTCAGAGAAAAACCAGCAAGCAGTACCCAGAACAGTGTCAAATTTTTCATCATCGTCTCCTTTGCTGACAGCAGGTAGTCAGCGTCTATTGTGTGAACCTGCAATTACTACTAAGCAAGAGCCGTGCCAATTTTGAAATGCGATTTTTCTGCCCTTCCTTCTCGCAGCCAGGCGCAAAATCGGTAGTTCTTGCAAAATTTCTTGTAGATCGTTCTTACAAAGTGTCCCGTTCCTCATCCCGTGCAACGCTCTTGGCGACCTGTTCCTCCTCCCGCGACGACAGCAGGCCGATCGATCGCATATGGGTGGCGAACGCCTCACTGTCTGCACCGCGAATCATCGGCACGCCGTCGACGCTGCCGTCACGAATGATTGCGTCGACGGACAGGTCATATTTCGAATCCATGCCCGGATCCACATCACGGATGTATATGCCCAGGATGCGGTCCGGAAACTCTTTCGCTACCGCCTGGTAAAGCGCCGCGTCATGCTGTCCGGAATCTCCAATAAGGATGGCGGGCAGGCGCGGGAATCGCTCCAGCAGCGCACGGAATGTCTCCGCCTTGTGGTTTTTCGTCGAGTGCTCGCCCCTGCCGCCGAGGTCGCGCAACAATAGCGGGCCGTGCGGGATGTCGTTGTGGTCAATGAAGTCCCGCAGCACGTCATACATGTTCCAGCCTGAATTCGAAACGTAAAATACCGGGTTTGCGGAGCTGTCATCCGCATAATCCACCAGTTCGCGATAGAGGCCGGCAACGCCATCCAGCGGCTTGCGGGTCTTGGCGTTATGCAGGAACGTGAGCTGGGCGGCGCGCAGCTTGCGGGTGATCCCCGTATGAATGACGGTGTCGTCCATGTCACTGATAATCATGAAGCGCGCATCGGGATCCGCCATCCTGACATTGTGGGTGTTGACCAGCGTTCCACCCCGAGTCATCACGGTTGCGCGCACCTCATGATATTCATCGCGTGCGTCACTGACGTCAAACTTCGCTTCGTAATAACCCTCATCGTCCGACGTGACCGTCTGCGCCTCGCCTTTGTAATCGAGAGTGACGCAAACGCCGCTCAGTTCGTCAGTCTCCCAGCGCCTGAAAGACGAACGCAGGTTGTCCCACCAATTATCGTCATCTGTCGGTGCGTTGCTCGGTTTGTTGGCGAGAATTCGGCCCCTGACCCAAAGCTGCTCGCCGTTACCGTATCCGGTATAGGCGGCGATCTGGCGCGGCGACTCTGAAGACGTGCACGCAGCAGTGGGTTGCCTGTTCGCTTCGTTGGTGTCGCCAGACGCTGCCGTTTCCTGATTGTGGTTCATTGCTTCGCTCCCGGTATCCGTTGCGGTGTATTCATGCTGTTCTGTCGCCGCCTGACAGCCAGAGCTGCCGAGAAGCATCCATCCGATCAGCGTGGGCAACAATGTGGCGTGCCACACGCCTGCTTTTCTTATTGGGAAACTCATACTGTTCAAGCCCTCCGAATAAAACCTACTGTGTGTTTGCCTGTTAGTAAGCAAGACGCATGCCAATCGACGACAGCTTCTCCAGCCTCGCGTCTTCAGGCGGCGGCGCCTTGAATCGGGCATTTTTTTCAATACAACATGTAGATGCTGCAAGGTTTTGCGGTTAAAGAGCGCTTTGTTGCTTCGTTGGCCGTTGGCATAAAAGTTGCAACCACATACGCATGAGTTGACTCGATGGAGAACACCATGAACTCGAAACACAGTCTTGCCGGCGGCATCGTTGCAACTGCTTTGCTGATGGCATCGAGCGCGCTGGCGCGCCGTGGCACGGAAAAATCCTGGGCCCTGATTGCGGGCAAGGAACCTCCGACTGAGGATACAAACAATGAAGTCGACCTGAAGGAGGCGATAACCTGGGCGCTGGTTTCAGGCGCCGTTGTTGGCCTGACTCGGCTCGCGGTGCGCCGCGGACTGCTGTTCAAGAAGGTCGTGTGAAAGGGTAGCTGCCGGGAAATCGCCAATGGCGTATAATGCTCGGCCGTTTACCCGACAGGCAGTGATCGATCAATACGTATTTTCCGACATCAAACCTAATATCGAGCCAGGCCACCGCAGTCTCTGAAGTGTGCACGCAAGCGGGGCAGGGTGAGCGGCCTTGGTGAGTAGCGCAGCACAGATTGCCTACGCACCCTGCGGTTTCCTCGATCAGCGGGACGCGATAGCAGCAGAAGTGATGTCGAGAATGTTCGCCGCGGATATGTCCTTGCGCGATGCACAGGATCGCGCCGAGATGGATAAGTACCGTGAAGATATCGGCTTCCATATTTTATATCTTGCGGAAGCCATTGCCGCGCGCGCACCGGGCCTGTTTCGCAACTACACCGACTGGGTTGAGGACGTTTTGAACGGCCTGGGTTTCAGGACGGACCAACTGCAAAATTGCTTCCGCATCATTGCGGCAGTGCTGCAGGAGCGCGACTACCTCGTGGATGCAGATATCGCTGTCGAATACTTGAACCACGCGATCACGAGGCTTGGTTCGCCGAAGGACGCCACCATTTCCTCGTTGGACACCGCGAATGAGCCGGCGCAACACATGCTTGCCGAATTACTTGCCTGTCGACGTTCGAAAGCTTTCGAAATTGTTGAAAAGGCGGAAGCGAATGGACTGCCACTTGCCGACATTTACCTGCAGCTATTTCAGCCTGCGCTGCGCGAAGTCGGGCGACTCTGGCAGCAGAATAAAATTTCCGTGGCCCAGGAGCACTATTGCAGCGCCGCTATCCAGCTAATGATGGGCCGTCTTGCTGCAAAAATTTTTTCAAGCAAGCGAAACGGCTACACAATCGTTTCGGCATGCGTTGGCAAAGAGTTGCACGAGATAGGACTGCGAATGATCGCAGATATTATGGAGGCCTCTGGCTGGGAAACACACTTCCTGGGTGCTAACGTTCCAACCGGAGATCTGGTCGCGATGGTTCGTGACACACGGGCTGATGCGCTCTGCCTGTCCGTTACATTGACCTCGAATTTGTTTCACTTGAATGAGGTGATACTGGCGATGCGCGCAGAGACCGATCTCCAGCACGTCAAAATCATCGTTGGCGGGTATCCGTTTATTTTGCAGCCTGATTTGTGGCGGACCGTCGGCGCTGACGGTCACGCGCCTGATGCTGCCAGCGTCAACAGGATTTGTCTGGACCTTGTCGAACAGTAGTCATCATCCGTCGGCACAGCTGGCGCTGTTATGCGACCGTGACGGTGTCGTGCAGCACTGGCTGCACGACGGCATCGGTGCCAGCGAGGTGCACCCGGAAAATTGCACCTTTGTCCGATTGCTGCACGAGTCGAACCAGGTCAAAGGCCTGAACTTTCTTTCAACCCTGACAGGCAAGCGCGTCGCTGCCGACTGGGACCTTTGCTTTGCGGTGCCGGGCGGTGGCATTGAGGTATTGCACGTCGCGGGAAGCTGGTGCGATAAAGGTGCTCTGGTGCTGGCGGGAAATGCGACATCATCACTGCAGAGTTTGTGCAACGATGTACGTGAACTACACCCTGACGTTGCATCCGCTTGCGACAAGATTGCTGCCGAATTCCAGGCCGATGAAAAGATCGACGACACGGCTGTCTATGCACAGTTAATGCAAATGTACAACGATTTTGCCCGGATGCAGCGTGAATTTGCGAGCCAGAACGCAAAACTGATTCGCCTTGCTGACGAGAAGGAGGATATGCTGAATATTGCTGTGCACGATCTGCGCAGTCCGCTGAACGCAATTTCGTTACTGGCGAGTTCGGTAGAACAGCTCGCGCAGGATCGCCTGACCGACCGCGAAGTGTCCCTCCTAAACAGGATCGTTGACACGGCCGGCGAAATGGGCACTACGGTTACCCGGATTCTTGACGACGCAAAGCATGATCCGAGCGGACCGGTGGTGGAGTTTGTGCCAGGCGACATGCATGCGCTGGTCGCTGCCAGAATTGAGTTACTCGGTGCCCTGGCGACGCGTAAGTCCATTGAAATCAAACTATTGTGTGAGGATGAGCTGCCGCCGATTCCGTTTGACAGGACGCATATGCCGCACGTCGTTGATAACGTCCTGGGTAATGCTATTAAGTTCTCGCCGACCGGCGGCGATGTTGAAATTCATCTGCACAAGAACGGCGATGAGATGGTGCTCGAATTCTGTGACCGTGGCGAGGGCATTCCCGCAGGCGAAGACAAACTGATATTTAACTCGTTTGAAACCGGATCAGTGCGACCCACTGACGGCGAAGCCAGCAACGGCCTGGGCCTGGCAATTTGTCGCTCGATAGTGGCTGCCCACAACGGCACCATCGTCGCCGACAACAGGGATGGTGGCGGTGCGGTATTCCGAATTACGTTGCCGCTGCGACAGCAGGGGCTGCGCGCCAGCAAGATTTAGCTTTGCGCGGAACTCTCGGCTGCTGATACTGCTGAAATCGGTTTGCCGATGATGCGCCAGGCCAGGAATGATGCTTCCAACGCTTTCAGCGCGCGACTTTTGCCTTCGCGGCGCACAGAAGTTTCGCCGTCAGACTCATCCCCCCGGTCTCTCTCTGCTCGTTTGGGTTTACCTGTGGCGGCGAAGCCGACTAAGAAGGCCAGTAGCAGAGACTCAGGTTGACCAAACGTCTGCTGCGACCAGTGTTTCGCGGTGCGCCGAATTTTGTGCAATCGCTGCGCTTGCAGGTCAGCCTGCTTCGCAAGCACACTCACTTCTGTTTTTTGCTGTTTTAATATCATGATTCTGCATTGTCCGGGTCAAACATACTTTTTCGGGTAGCGCGAAACTCAACGTTTCTGCCAAGACGCATTGTGGCCCGAAGCAGCAACGCGGCGATCAGAACATGAGCTAAGGCGAGGCCCAGAAAGATTGTCCATAACGACCAACCGAAGCCAAGCAGCACGTTAACCAGTGCAGCAACGCCAAGACCCCAGGCAGAAAAGACAAATATGGCTCCCAGCACTGCGAGGAAAACCATCAACGCCACGCTCACGACAGCGAGACGTGCTTCAGCCGCCGCCAACCGCGTAATCGTCCCCACCCGGGAGGTCTTGGTCGTGAACCAATCAGACGCGAGCTCAGCAATATTTGCCGAGCTCGCGTCCTGGTTTACAACCGGCGCTGCTTTCTCAGCCGCTTCAGTATTCATGCGAGCTTGCAATTATCTGCGGAGAATTGAAGATGCGATAATGCCAGCTGCAAACGCAATGCCTGCTGAAGTCATCGGTCGCTCGCGAACAAACTGCTCAACATTGGCGACAGTCTGCTCAACCTGGCGGCTGGTAGACTCTTTCGTGTCTTCCAGCTTCTCGCCGGCAGCGTTAGCTTTGCTGCGCAGTTGAAGCTCCAGGTCTTCGGCCTTTTCGGTTGCATCGTCAATCAGGCTGTGAGCTGTTTTTCCAACGCGACGGGCTGTAGAACTGTCTGATTCCGGCGTTGGCTGCACGGCAGTCTTCGAATTTGCGCCGGCCGTCGGATTAGCTGTTTGAATAGTCATTGGCTGTTCTCCTTAGTTTAGATTGCTTGTTTACGTGCCGTTTCTGGCACGCCAGTTACGTAAATAACTTTCTCAATCAATACCAATGCAGTTTCTGTGCCAAACTGAAAATCTCGCAAATAACGCACTTTCGAGCCTGCCAGGCGGAAAATTTACGGAAAAATTTTCAAGGTCACGTAATTTTTGCACACTGTTTGGAGGATTTTCGTCGCCAGGAATAGGGGTCGAACCGAATTAAGGATAGGGGTCGAATAAGGATAGGGGTCGAACCGAATTTGCCGACACTCCGAAAATCGGTTCGACCCCTTATCTTCGACCCCTTCTTCTGAACCACGCGTTTCTTGTCGTCGAAACGCACAGCTATGCCCAGATCGACTGGTTTTCGGAATCTGTTCTGCATAACGTGTTGGGCTTCTGTTCAGTCCCTTTCCCCGAATCCGTGTCCGGGCGAAACTGCAGGAGAAACGGCCGGGCTATCAGGGCGCGGTCGTCGAATGGCTGCTGAAAGTGCCCGCCTGGATAATGCGCCAGGCCGCGTGATAAATCGTTTGCCCTGTAATAAGCTAAAGAAAAGGAGGCTGCCAACATGCGACAAGAAGAAATCGATGACCAGGTTTTCGAACTTTATGACGAGTATTGCCACGGCCATATGGACCGCCGTGAATTCTTTGATCGTGCCGCGAAACTGACGATAGGCGGCGTATCGGCCGTGGCCATGGCTGAAGCACTGATGCCGAACTACGCTGATGCACAGGAAATTCTGTTTACTGACGAGCGCATCAAGGCGAACTGGGTTAGCTATCCATCGCCGGGTGGCACCTCTGGTGACATGCGGGGTTACCTTGTTGTACCCGCAGGCGACGGTCCTTTCCCGGCGGTCCTGGTCATGCATGAGAACCGTGGCTTGAACCCCTACGTACAGGACGTCGCAAGGCGTTTCGGCGTCGCCGGATTTCTTGCGCTAGCGCCCGACGGCCTGGCGCCGATTGGCGGCTATCCCGGTAACGACGATGATGGTCGTACTATGCAGCGCACCCTGGATCAGGCTGAGTTACGCCAGGACATGGTCAACAGTGCCCGCTATGTCAAAGTCCACGACCTGTCGAATGGCAAGCTCGGTGCAACCGGGTTCTGCTGGGGTGGGGGCACCACGAATTTCCTCGCCACCGAGCTGGGCGAAGACCTTAACGCCGGGGCACCGTTTTACGGCAGTGCGCCGGTCACGAATGAAGTTTCGAACATCAAAGCGGCTATGCAGATCCACTACGCCGAGGACGATGAACGCGTTAACGCGATGCGACCGGATTACGAGGCGGCGCTTGAAGCCAACGGTGTGACGTATGAAATGCACACCTATCCCGGGACTCGGCACGGATTCCATAATTACTCAACGCCGCGCTACCAACCCGAGGCCGCACAGTTGGCATGGGAAAGGATGGTCGCATTTTTCGGCGAACACCTGAGCTGATATCTAAGGGGTCGAACCGAATTAGGCAACAACGCATAAATCGGTTCGACCCCTTATTTTGCGATAAATCGGTTCGACCCCTTTTTTTCTCCATTATCATAATTTCTTAGTTTCTCCACGGGCTAAACGATGAAACAGCTCACCATCATAGTCGTTGCGGTGCTCGCACTAGCTGGCGGTTGGTTTTTCCTTTCTCCCCTCTTTATTGATCAAGCAGTCGATGAAGACTTCAGCTTCACACTTGCCAGTGGCGAAGTTGATATGTCCAAAATTATGGCAATGTCCGAAGTTGATCGAATGTCCATGAAGAAGGAGATCATGGCTGCTGGCGCTAATGGGTCGGATGCAATGGTCGATGAGACGATGCCCTCGGAATCACCAGCGCTCGTCGCGCAGGGGCAGTTCACTGACGCCGATGCGATTCACAAAGGCAGTGGTCGGGCAACCTTGTATCGGCTGCAGGATGGCGCCCATGCAATTCGCTTCGAGGAGTTTCGAACCACCAATGGCCCGGCCCTGGTCGTCTATCTCGCCAAACACCCGAATCCGCAAAGTGCATCCGATGTGACTGACGTAGGCTTCGTTGATCTGGGTAAGTTAAAAGGGAACGTAGGTAATCAGAACTACCTGATACCTGCCGGCACACCTGTTGGTGAATTCAATAGTGTTGTGATCTGGTGTGAATTATTTGACGTTCTGTTCTCGCCGGCTGCACTTAATCGAACTTAAAGAGATCAAGGGGTCGAATTGACTCAATATTCTCCCGCAAAAATCAGTTCGACCCCTTTGGTTCCCAGAGTACGTTGTGCTGCATTGGGGCCAATATCGCAGGCCACTTTCTATAAACTAGCGTGCGACCGGAATGATGAACTCATCGAGCAGGAATTCGATGTGATCTGCTCGACTCAGCAGGTTTCCTTCATGGTTAAACCCGACACTGGTGTCAAACCTTGCGCGCTCAACTGATGAAAGCAACCCTTGGATGAACCTACGTGCGAGGTAATATCTGCCGCGATTGTGGAGCCGTTCCGCCAGATACGCCTTAAGATATAATTTTAAAAAGTCTCTCCTTTTCAGTGCTGGCCGCGCATTGCGCACAGCAGTCACGAGCGTGTTGAGTTTCGTACTGGTCAGATCCACAAAGGCTTGCGTTACGGCCTGAGGGTCCGTATCGAAATTCAGTCCGAAATCGATATGCAGACCTACAACAATGTACGAAAATCCCCGCACTCGTCCACGGGAACTGCCGCAATCGTTGGTGAGTGCGATGGCGCTTCCCTCGATGACATTAGCACTATCGGACGGCTGCCATACGAAGGCGCTCTGTAACTGAGGATCGCCGACTATCGGAATGTTGCAATCGATAGGATTGCTGACGAACTGGTCGGGAAACACCGTGTTTGAAATTGTATCTTCCAGAATATCGAAGTTGGTCTCGGTAACGATTACCTGGAATTCCGGTGAACCACACAGGTGGGCAGGAATGATTAACTCGCCATCGAACAGAACCTGGGGCGTTTGACCGTCACAGCGCCCGTTCGCATCGGCCCTGGAATCGAGAACCGGAACTACGGTCTGCGTGATAGTTGCACCCGGTGGCGGAACAAAATTATCCGGCAAGGTGAATTCGTGCAGGCCGGTCGGGTTACACCCGCCAGCAGTCGCCACGCAGTCGTCGGCTGGTACGGTTACTTCGTTTGGCACGACAGGAGCAGCAATATCGATTTGGGTACTATTGCCCCCGCCCACCGTCCAAATTGACACCCTTACTCGCGATATGTTCGGTGGAAAACCGGCAATGAGCCTGTCGCTCGATAGCATGTCAGTAGTGCCAACGATTGATACTTGAATTGAATTTATCAACTGACCGCCCAGTTGAGCTCCGTTATCAATGTTATCGACGAAAATCCAGACCTGGTCATTCGGGACTGGAAGATTGTCTCTTACAGTAACGTCCCCTCCGCTACCTTGAATTTCCAATTGTAGGGCCGGAAGATCAACCGTGACCTCGATTGTTGCATTTGGATATTGCCCGATGTCGAAGACCGGATCAGTATCAGCGACGGTCTGGTCAAGAGAAATCGTAATGTCGCCCGGGTCGCCGATACTGAAGAGTCCTGCGAGCGGTCCCTGTGTAACTGTGACGTTGCCCGAAAACGTGGCTGATGTCGGACTTTGAGTAATTGTGTACGTCCATCGCGTTGTAAACCAACCATCCGATGGATCGCCGAAATTGCCTGGAGTAAGTTCCCAACATTGTGTGCACGGCAAGGTTGGATTTAACATGCCGCTGGCCGTCGCGAATCCTGGAATGTCCGGGACATAGGAGATGCCTGTATACGATAGCTCCCCGCTTGTCGTGGTTCCGGTAACGCCTGAGAATGCGACAATTTCCTCGAACTGCAGCAGTCCGTCACCAGTATCGTCAAAGACTACAGAGAAATCAGAAAAGAAAGAGTTGCCACGAGCATTGAGTTGCATAAGTTCAGCATGCGCAGAAGGTAACCAGCACATCATCAATATGGAGGCAATTTTCAGGTTTCCGGATTTGCGCATCGTGATCCCCTGTTTATATTTTTTTTGGGTACGAATAATCTCAATAAACGTAGAATATGAAAACTGCGTTTCGGGGGTTGGCTCCGACAACGATTTCTTTTGGGCGAGTGCCAGTTACGTCTTCAAGACTAATCTCATGCTTCACTCAGAGCTTAGCCCAATAAGGGTCAGATTGCATGGAGAACATTTACATAATGCGAGTCGTAGAATGCTGAACCAGTGTTACTTCCTGTAATAGCAACTTGACCATAGTCTGCGAGCGCAGCACCAAGCAACTCAGAAGTGCAAGACAAGCGTTATTGGTATAATGGATTGATCAAACTGCTGTAAATAGCAAGATTAGATTGGTTGGGAAATATTTCACGGCCGCGAGAAGTAATAATTTGCGACCTCTGACAGGTCGGATTCGAAGACGTTTTGCCACTGGTTTGATACGAAAGCAGGGTGTGTTCAGATAATGAATTCTCGTACTTTTCCAGAAACAAAGCAGCATAAGTATCGGGCGTTTATAAGTTACAGCCACGCGGATGAAAAGCGGGCGACTCAATTGCACAAAACCCTTGAGTCATATCGCGTCCCGAAACATCTCGTTGGGCAAACGACATCACGAGGTCCGATTCCGAAAAGACTCGCACCGATATTCCGCGATCGCGACGAGCTTCCCAGCGCGACCGATCTTGGAGGAGCGATTAGCGCTGCCCTCGCAGACTCTGCCTGTCTTATTGTCATCTGTTCACCGGATGCGGCCCGATCGCGATGGGTCAATGAAGAGATACATCAGTTCAAACGGGTTCATGGCGAAGACCGGATTTATTCACTGATCGTCGCCGGTGAGCCCAATGTGTCGTCCAGGACCGAGTGTAATGACGAAGAGTGTTTTCCTCTGGCCTTGCGCGTCAAGCTCGGGCCTGGCGGCGAATTAAGCGATCAACCTGCTGAACCAATTGCTGCGGACGCCCGACCTGGAATGGACGGTTTCGCAAATGCTCGGCTCAAACTAATTGCCGGGATGTTGGGCGTCGGATTTGACGACTTGCGCCAACGCGAACAGCAACGGCGCTCTCGGCGCATGGCAATCATTGCCGCCGCGTCGCTGGCTGGCATGATTGTCGCATTCGGGCTTGCAGCCACTGCTTGGCTGGCGCGTGCCGAAGCCGAACTCCAGCAGGCTCGCGCGGAGGCCGAAGCGGAAACGTCGCGACAGACCACCAATTTTCTCGTTGATCTCTTCAAGGTCTCAGATCCAAGCTCATCGCGCGGCGATGAATTCAGTGCGCACGAAATTCTCGACAGAGGTGCCGAGCGGATCGAGCAGGAACTCTCCGATCAACCGACCATCCAGGCGACGCTCATGGATACACTGGGCGCCGTATATACCGGGCTGGGTTCTCTCGATCGGGCATCGCCGTTACTGGAAAATGCACTTGAGCGTCGTCGTAGATTGTATGGAGACACTCATTCCGATGTTGCGCAGAGCCTCAGCAATCTAGGTCAGGTTCTGAAGCTAACAGCTGACTATCAGGAATCGGAAACAAGGTTTCGCGAAGCCCTGAAAATCCGCCGTGAGTTACTTGGTGACTCGCATCCGGACGTCGCACAAAGTATTAATGATCTCGGAGACTCGCTCACCAGACAGGGCCAGTTTGATGCGGCTGAGCAGTTGTTTCGCGAAGCGCTCGCGATACGCAGAGAGAATTTTGGCGATAGTCATCCTGACGTTGCCCAGTCGCTCGAGGATCTGGCGCTGAACCTCTTCGACCAGGGAGATCAAGAGACGCCCATACCATTGTTGCGAGATGCCGTTGTAATTCGATACAGGGTCAATGGGGATCCGCATCCGGACCTGGCCGAGGCATTAAACAACCTCGGTTTCGTTCTCGGAGAGCTGGGTGAGCACGATGAGGCAGAAAAGTTGTTCGGGAATGCCCTCGCGATGAAAAGGCGCCTATTGCCTGAACCGCACGCAGAGATTGCGATGGGATTAAACAACATCGCCTTCGTATTGCATGACAAGGGTGAGTATGACAAAGCCGAGTCAGCTTATAGAGAAGCCTTGGCAATGCAAAGACAGGTGTTTGGCAATGAACACACGGACGTCGCCATGAGTCTAAACAACCTGGCATATCTGTTGTATGACAAAGGAGAGTTGACGTCGGCAATTGATATGTCAACTCAGTCTCTGGCTATCAATCTTGCGGTCCTGGGCAGTGATCATCCCGCTATCACCAGAAGCATGAGCAATCTTGCGCTCTGGTATTTTGAAGTCGGTGACTATAAATCCGCCGAGCAAATTCTGCAGAAATCCCTCAGTATTCAGAGCGACCTGTCAGAGGATACGCGACCCGATGTGGCGGGGAGTATGGCCATGATGGCCTACGTATATGTGGAAACCGGGCGACAAGAGGAGGCGCGCGATATTGCCGCAGAGGCGAAACAAATTCTCACCAGTGCACTATCAGCCGATCATTGGAGAACCAATATGGCTGCCGGCGCGGAAGGCGCGGCCCTGATGGAACTTGGTCAGTTCCAGGAGGCAGAAACAATCTTGTTGAACAGTCATGCGGTCCTGTCAACGGACAGAGCGGCACTTCCGGTGTTTGCTCTAATGGTTAGGCGTCGACTAGCGTTGCTCTACGACGCTTGGGATAAACCGGAAGACGCCGCTCGCTATTCGAATATGCCCTGAAAGCGGTGACGAATACATGCCGCGATGCAAAACTGTATTCAGGGTCAGAATGCAAGCTCATTCAGCAAGTTGAGAAGTTATTGCTCTGACCCGAATATACCAGGCCCAATTCTTCAGTCTGTCTCTATTGGTTTTGCATAAACCACTTTCCCACCGATAACGGTCATGTCCGGCTCGATTTTCCAGATGTCCTCCGCCGGTATGGTCATGTAGTCCATCGGGATAACGACGAAGTCAGCCAGCTTGCCGACCTCGATGGAGCCCAGCACGTCTTCTGCATGCATTGCATAGGCGCCAGCCATGGTCGCGGCGTACAGCGCCTCTTCCCGGGTCAGGGCTTCCTCAGGAAACCATCCGCCCGGTGGATTGTTTTGCCTGTCCTGGCGGGTCACGGCCGCATGTAACGTGTAGAACGGATTATAAGGCGACACCGAATAGTCCGTGCCGGTGGCGACTACAACGTCATTTTCTAACAACGTTTTCCAAATGTATGCGCCCTTCATGCGCTCAGATCCGAGCCTGGCTTCGGCAAAGTGCATGTCTTCTGTTGCATGCAGAGGTTGCATCGAGGCGATCACGCCAAGTTCGGCAAGTCTTGGCAGATCTTCAGGGGTGATTACCTGTGCGTGCTCAAGTGCGAACCGCACGTCGTGACCGTTCTTGCCGGTTTGTTTCAATGCAGCTTCGAATGCGTTGAGCGCGATGCGATTGGCCGCATCGCCGATCGTATGGATGCGCATGTTGAACCCGATTCTCAGAAGCTCTATCGCGGTCGCGGTTGTCTGGTCCTCGGATGACCGGGGCTCGCCGTGAAAATCGGGATAGTCGGCATACTCTTCCAGGAAATGCGCGCCACGAGAGCCGAGTGCACCGTCAAGCAGGATCTTCACTGACTGTACAAACAGCTTGTTTTCGTAATTCAGCGGACCGCCCATTCGCCTAGCAGTATCAGCGTGGACCATCTGGTTGATTCTCACTCTGAGCAGCCCGACTTCGTAGAGTTTCAGTTCCCGCATGACATCGTCGTAGGAAGTGCCACTGCTGGCGCCATGCAGGGTAGTCAGCCCGGCGGCCAACGCGAGTTGTGTCCCTTCGACGAGATTGCGGCTCAGTTCATAGTCTGTCATTGGCGGCAGTGGCGGTATGAGCTCAAGAAGCTGAGGCGGCGCCCTCTCGACAAACTCACCGGTGGGCTCGCCGTTTTCATCTTTCTTGATGTGACCGCCTTCCGGATCAGGGGTGTCGCGGGTGATGCCCGCCAGTTCCAGTGCTTTACTGTTGGCGGCGCTGCCGTGTGTGTAGCGGATGATGTACACCGGGTTATCAGGCGCAACTGCGTCAATCAGTTCCCTCTGCCATACCGGCGGTTCCCAGACATCGGACATCCAGCCACGCAACACGAGCCACCTCGGCTCAGGACCAGGCCGCATGCCAGCACCTGATGCCAACGAACGCGTGACCACCTCCTGCATGCGCTCAACGCTGGCCCATTCACCAATCGTTGCGCGGATGTCCGGAATACGTGGGTACAGTTCCCTTTCGCCAAACCGAATATGGATGTGCGCGTCGTGCAAGCCGGGGACAACTGTTTTGCCATCAAGGTCGACCACGAAAGTAAGTGGCCCGATATGTTCGCGGGCGCCGGCATTATCACCCACGTAGATGAACGAGCCGTCCTTCACCGCAAAAGCGGAAGACTTGCCAAAGACTTCGTTAACCGTGTAGACGGTTCCGTTTACGTAAACCGTGTCAGCATCTTGTGCGAATACTGACGCAGGCAACGCCGCAAGCAGGATACTGAGGAGCCCAGCACCTACTTTGTTGGATATTGGCATTGATCGTCCCCCGTCTATTCTTGTTATTGACAATCCTTAATTCTAGCAGAAGGGGGGTTAACAGGATTTGGTCGCCGGGTGACCCGTAAAGTTAAGGGGTCGAACCGATTTAGAAGTTAAGGGGTCGAACCGAATTATGCGTTGTCGATTAATTCGGTTCGACCCCTTTAGGTTAAAACGTGAATAAAATTCCAATTTCGGGAGCGAAATTTGCGGCTTTCTTCGTCACCCCGAATCCGCTGTTGAGTTTCAGCATCGCGCCGGGCCTCAGGGTCAACTGCGCTTCTCCGATAATGCTGACCTCGTCCTCTTCGCCCTCCAGCGTGGCCACTAATCGCCATCGATCATTGACACGTTTCAGGTACTCAAGCGCGTATTCGCCGAGTTCGACTTTGCTCTCCGCGCCATCGTAGGCAATGGACACTCGGCCGTTCAGGGTGCCCCAGTCAAAGCCGCGGATGAACCCGGCACCCACGGCGAACTCCACATCAGTCGCACCAATAAGTGCTTTCGTGTCCTGAAACGGGAATTCCACTTCAAAGAAACTGTACAGCGCCGGGCGCTCGGGCGTCTCGCCTCGCCACAGCCAGCGCAGTTGAGCCTCGGCGCCAGCGAATCCCGACTCTTTCGTTCGGGCCGGCAGGGGTGATGCATCCAGAGCTGATTTATCCAGAATTGCCGACGCGTACAGTTCCGCTTCGAATTCAATCGCGAGTTTGTCGCTAAAGCCATAACCGATGAAAAGTACCGCTTCGTGCTGGGTACCTTCGCCGAAAAATTCCTCTTCGCCCACCACGCCGGGTCGCGGAAATCCGAATTCCCGCGGATCGTACTCTTCGTCGCTGTTGCTCGAATACTCGTAAAACGGATATACCATCCATTGGCCACTCTCTATATAGGTGCCGAACAACGACGTCGGCACGCCCGGACCACGATCCTGAAGATAGTCTGGCAGCGGCTCCTCGGCACTGGCGGCATGGGTTGCAAGCAGTACGATGGCGAGAGATAACAGGTAAGGAATAATAGACGAGCGGCGCATGGTCAGATCTCCGGTGTGTTGGCAGGAACAAAGCAACACGCGAGTGACTGCGTAGGGTTCGCACCCTCTTATTAGGTAAGACGGGCGAAACACCGGAAACCGGTCGGTACATCGAACGAAATTGTCTCCAAAGGCCGTCGGCCTGGCTGGAAACACGGATTGAAGCAGGAACTCGTCGGCAGAAATGCGGAGTTTTTACTTTGGCCCCAAAAGTTGGAGCAAAGCGGTGGTCCCAAATGAGGAACACATAAACCGAAGGTCAGGCTAAAAAAAATCCCTGTGATCCGGAGTCTTAACGCTTACCCCGACGCTATTGTCACCTCGGCCAGCATCGAAAGCTTCTTACTCCGTCATCGAGTCCATAGCAATGATGACCTTGCCACGCGCACGCTGCGTTTCCAGGTATCGCAAGGCATCCGCGGTTTCAGCCAACGAATAACGCCGGTCAATCCGCGACGTCAGGCGCCCGTCAGCCATCAGGCTGGCGAGGTATTCGAGGTCATCGCCCTCCATCTCGGCCAACATCGTGCTTATTTCCTGGTCGACGAAAGGTGACACTATCGCTGCTTTCACGGGTGGCATCAGAGGAGCGACCCAGTTTCCCTTTGGGCCGCCGACTATGACCATGCGTCCCTGCGGCTTAAGTACACGGCGATTCGCGGTCAGAGACTGGTTGCCGACCATGTCGACGATCAGGTCATATTCGTTACCGCTCTCGGTATAGTTTTCATTCTTATAATCGAAAACGTGGTCGGCTCCGAGTGCGCGCACCATCTCGACATTGCGGGTGCTGCAAACACCGTGTACTTCGGCGCCGAGCGCTTTCGCAATCTGCACGGCATAGGTGCCGACACCACCCGATGCACCGTTGATCAGCACTTTTTCGCCGGCCTTCAATTTGCCGTCGTCGCGCAGCGACTGCAGAGCGGTTATTGCGGCAATTCCGACAGCCGCGGCCTCGTCAAAACTGACGTTCTCAGGTTTCACGGCTATTGCGCCGTCGTCAGGAACTTGCAGAAATCTGGCGAACGCACCGCTTCGTCCGCCAAACACGGCATCGCCGACGGCGAATTTGCTAACGTTGCTTCCAACCTCGGCGATCACGCCCGCAAAATCGACTCCCATGCGCTGATCACTTGGCTTGCCAATGCCTGATACAAGGCGCATCAGGTAGGGGGAACCACGCATGTAGTGATAGTCGAGAGGATTTACGGCTGCGGCTTTAACCTCCACGATGACGTCATTCGGTCCCGGTTTCGGTTTTTCGACGTCAATATATTCAAGCGCCTCAGGCCCGCCATAGCAGCGTGATACAACGGCCTTCATTGACTCTGCGGCACCAGAGACGCCTGGTGGCGGCCCGCAGTCAGACGTGTAGCTGATCGAAAAAGCGAGCGCGACAATGGCCAATGTCAGGAAGGTCAGCATGCCGCTGATGATTTTGTACCGAAGTTTCATTGATCACCCATAGGTCGCGAAAACGCCTGCTCGATCATCTCACGAACGAACTTTGATTGGATATCGTCCGGGCTCACCAGTTTGATGTGCCGTCTGAATTTCCCCTTGCCTTCCAACACAGACTCGGGGTCGCTGAATTTATAGCCGTTACCAAATTCCAGGCTCACATGGTTCTTGTATACAAAGTGACCGCATACCCTTGTCTCGTGAACACCTGGCTGGCGTTCGAACACAATGCCGCCATACATCGGTCGACGACCGGCGTCGGGACAAACCTCCGCAATTATGGCATCTATTGCGGCGGTGATTTCCTCGGCGGTGGTTAGGACGAAGGTCATGGCTATACTCCAGGAAATAGGGGTCGAACCGAATTACACGACACTTGGAGTGCATAGCAGACCGCGGCCGAATAGATAAAAAATCGGTTCGACCCCTTAATCGTGTTTCCCAGGACTAATTGACACGAATCCGGCCTGAGCCGGTGTCGATCCGCAGGAGTGGCCCGCCGCCGCGAACCGAACCGACAACGTGCTTCTTCGAGATACTGCCACTCACCGTCAGCGGGTGATCTATATCGATTCCACCGGAGTTCGATTCGGCGTCCAGTTCGAAGGCGGCGTCCGCCGGCAGGGACACGCGAACGGCGCCAGAGCCCGTATCCAGCTCCCAGTCTCCTTCCTGGCGACCGTCGACGGTGATGCGACCGCTGCCGGCGCTGGCGCGAACAGATCCCGCGACGCCATTCAGATCAATACTTCCGGAGCCCGTCGAGACGACAACATCACCCGAAGCACTTTGCTGCAAATAAATGCTGCCGCTGCCGGACTCGCCGTCAAACGCGCCCGCTATGCCTTCGGCACGAACTGAGCCACTGCCTGTGCGCGCTTTGGCGGGCCCGGAGATGTTGTGGAGCTGCACGCTCCCCGATCCTGTATGTACATCGACGGGGGCCGCGATATCGCTGACCGATATTGAGCCAGAACCCGTCTCCGCAAAGATTTCGGTTCCCGTTGGAGCAATGATCTCGTAGCTGATGCTGATTCTGTTTCTAATCTTGCGATCGGGGAAAGGACCAACGCGCAGGCGACCACCGTCCATCTCAATCGGTGGGTTGTCCTCTATTTCCTGGATAATTTCATCGGCATTGCGAGGTTTGCCCCAGAGAAAACGTCGTTGTACCTGTATCTCGCCGATGACGATTATCTCATCACCAGATCCTGTGCGAATTGTGACTGACCCACTGCCAGTATCGACATCAAGTTTGAGCGGCTCACTTACCGCAAAACTCCTTTCAAACCTGCCGTCGGCTGCGCTGGCATCAGAGGCCAGCAGCGCGTAAGACAGGAGTAGCGTGAGAACTATCGAGCTCGTTTTAGTCGCAGCATGCATCGGCGGTCTCCGGAGTTTCAGCCAGTATTCTATTGTAGATGCGTGCTGAGCGAATTCGGATTAAACACCGCTTACAAGAATAAGGGGTCGAACCGAATTAAACGACACTTTGCGTGAATAGCGGGCCAGGGCGTGGTCGGCAATAAATCGGTCCGACCCCTATATTATTGGCAGAAAAATCGGTTCGACCCCTTTAATTCTAGATCCTGTAGTCCGGGTTCTCGTATTCGAAGCGGCAGCCCGCTTTCCAGGCGTTTCGATCGTTCCCGTGGTTTGGTAATCCGCCGGCGTCTTTCAGCATGCGGGCCATGTGCATCAGGTTCCACGTCATGATCGTCGTGTTGCGTTGCGTGAATTCGTTGTCGAATCCGACCGGTTTGGCGTTCTCCTGTTCGTCGCCGTAGGACGGACCCGGGCCGGCCTCACCGATCCAGCCGCAGTCCGCTTGCGGCGGGATCACGAAACCCAGGTGCTGCAGCGCATAGAGAATCGTCATCGCGCAGGCTTTGACCCCGTCCTCGTTACCGGTGATGACTGTGCCACCGACCTTTCCGTAGAAAATGCTTTGCCCCTTGTCGTTAAGCTTGCCGCTCATTGCGTACAGACGCTCGATGATGACGCGGCAAACCGAACTTTCCTCCCCGAGCCAGATCGGTGTGCCCACGATCAGGATGTCGGCCTGCTCGACCACCTCCCAGATATCAGGCCAGTCATCGCGATCCCAGCCGTGTTCCGTCATGTCCGGCTGCACGCCGTAGGCAATCTGGTGGGCTGCCGCGTGCACGTAGTCCACCTTGATGTCGTTGCTTTCCATGATGTCGCCCGCGACCGACATCAGGATGCGTGTGTGCGATTCCTTGGCGTTTTTCTTCAGCGAGCAGTTGATCAAGACCGCCTTCAGGTCCGAGAAATCTTGCGTATTCTTGTCACACAGTGCTTTTTGTTGGTCATTCATTGTCATGTCTGTCCCTTTTGTATTCGGACACTATACCCAAGACCGGAAATGCGGGCATAAGGGGTCGAACCGAATTAAACGACAGTTTTTGAAAGGCTGGCCGGGAGTGGTTAGCCAAAAAATCGGTTCGACCCCTTAATCTTGCTTCGAGTAACATGACGCAAGGTCAGGAACCCGGAATGTGTAGCCGGTTTGCGTTACCAGCGGCGCAGTAAAGAGCGTCGCGTCCGATATCAAAATAGAGGGGATCAACACTGTGAAAAGAATTTTCAGCCTGGTAATCGTCGCACTGCTGTCGCTTGCAGCGATGGCCGACCATCATGACGAGGAAAACGCGGATCTGTATGCGGCAATCCATGCATTCGACAACGCCTATGCCACCAATGACACCGAAACCTATTTCGGCTACTACGCCGAGGATGCGACCGTGTTTTTTTCAGGTGACCGACAGAGCCTGGCTGAATACGCAGAGAGCTGGCCGACGTTAATGGAAGCGGGCGGCGGTGTTGAGAAGAACGAGATGTCAGACCTGAAGGTTCAGGTATTGCCGGGTGGCAATGTCGCAGTCTCGACGGCTTTCATCGACAACATCACGCGCTCGCCCGATGGTTCAAAAGATACGATAAGGGCATTCGAAACCGACGTGTGGCAAAAGACTGACGGCGAGTGGAAGGTTATTAGCCTGCACTACACGGAATTGCCGGCCAAAGATTAGAAAAGCTCGCGGTCTTCTTCCGTAGCATGCTCTGTCAGCAAGGACACGATCACGAGCACCGGTAAACCGACCATCCAGCCCGTGTAAGAGGCCGCGAATCCGTAGGGTTCGCCAAGCAGCGACCAGACGACCGCGGCGGATCCTCCACCGAGTATGCTCCAGTAAGCACCCGCAGCGGTTGTGCCGCGCCAGAACAACAGGCCAAGCATCGGGAAGAACAGACCGGCGGCACCAAACGTGTATGCATAGAGAATGAGGTCCAGGATGTTTGGTACAAGATAGGCAAGCCCGATGCCAAGTACGCCGAGCACAATTGTCATGATTCTCGCGACGCGAACAAGGGACTTCTCACTCGCGTCGGGTTTTAAGTGTTTGCGGTAGATGTCGTTCGTAAATATTGCGACAGGGCCCATGAGAACCGAGTCTGCGGTCGACATGACGGCCGCTACGTAAGCGGCTATAACAATTCCCGCGACACCTGCAGGCAACAGCTCCATTATGACCATGGGTGTCGCCATTTCCGGGTCGTCGATCTCGGGCAACAGCATGCGGGCAAGCATGCCGATCAAGGTGCTGCCTATCGCAAACAATGGCCACTCGATCGGGATGCCGGTCAACAGGAACGCACGACGGGCCGTCTGCTCGTCACGTGCAGCGATGATTCGTTGCATTGCCGCAATCGAAATAAACCAGATCGGGAAGATCGCGAAGAACCAGCCGAAGATCTGTTTCCAGCCTACGGCACCCCAGTCCACCAGCGATGCAGTTTCCGGATTGGCTGTAAAGTGATCGACAATGCCGGTCCAGCCGCCAACCTGGTACAAACCGAGCGGCACCGCGATAAAAATAACGCCGACGAGCAGTACGATCATCTGGAAGACATCCGTATAGATAACCGCTTTAAGTCCGCCCAGCGCCGTATAGGCCAGAACAATCGTGCCCGACAACACGACCGCAAGCGTCAGTCCCATGCCAACAGTGACCTGGATCAGCTTGGCACCCGCGATGATCTGTCCACCCACGAACGTGAACCAGGCGATGCCGATGACAACGGCCGCAACCGTACCGGTACGCCGGTCAAAGCGCGCTTCGAACAGGTCCCCCGTTGTAAGGCCCTTCACTTTATCCGCCCAGCGTTTGACCTTGGGCACCATCAGGAACGACACCATAACGATGCTCAGGCCCGAGATCGCGATCAGCCAGGAGCCCGAGATGCCGAGCGTGAAGCCAAGGCCACCCATCGCAATACTGAAGCCACCGCCCAAGTCGGTTGCTGCCGTCGACGCGGTCGTCTGTAACAGGTTCATGTTACGGTCGGCGGCTAGGAATGACTCGCTCTCGCCGGTGCCGCTTTCCTTTCTGGCGACGCTGATGCCGATCCAGATCAGAACGACGAAATAGACACCCATTGCGAGTAAGTCCAGGCCATGCAGTGCTGTCATTCGTGATTCTCCGGTGGCGACAAACCGGGACATCCACAATAATTACGTGGTCCCTGTCACCATTCTTTTCGACCCAAAGTGCGGTTTCTAGATCTTGCAGCGGTACGGAATATCCGCTGGTTCTCGCGGGTCAACGCCCTGGGATTCCAGCAGCGCCATCAGATTCGGAAACAGCCGGGCGTCGAAATACGCATAACTCAGAAAGTCGCCGAGCCGCGAGAGGTCTTCAGGATCATCGAGTTCGAGCAACGTATTGAGCGCTTTTTCTTGCTGACCCATGATGCTGTGGCTGATCCAATCGGTGGAAGTATCTGGATGGTCAGTGAGAATAGTCTCGTATATGCGGGTCGCATCGGAAATTCTATTCTCGGCACAGGCCTGTCGCAGTTGCACAGTCAGTCGGCTGACCATCGGCAGATCGCTCGACTGTACTATTTGCGAAATTCTGCTTGCCCCGTCGACATCGCCAGCCCACAACAGTGTGCGGTGTGCCTGGTACAACACGAAAGGGCTGTCTCCGACTCGTTCTATGGCGGTTCGCACAAAGGCGCGCGAGAATTGCGGGTCATCTACGATGAGTAAATGAGTCATCGATGACTGAACAACAATCACATCGTATCCGTCACGCTCCTGATAATCAGCGATTGCAACAGCCAACTCATCGTCCATGCTTTGGTCGGCGAGCAGTGTTAGTTGCCTGTCTTGTGCGTCCTGGTCGTTCGGACGTAGCTCGAGGTACTCAGTATTGAGACGCAACGCCCGCGAAAGCTGCATATTCTCTGTGGCTCCGAGAACCCGGTAACGGATGACGTTGGTAGCGTCTCGTTCAGTATTGATGGCATTGTCGAGGGCATCGCGAAAACGTGTCTCCATTTCCTCACGTGGCAATTCGACAATACCTGATGTGATATTCGTTTCGTCCAGTTGTACTTTCCAGAATTTGGCTAACTCCCAGTAGGCCAGCGAAAACTCCGGGTCCAGTTCGATTGCGCGCTCGAAACTGTCGCGAGCACCCAGAAATGTGTATGTGTCTCCCGTCGACAGCGTGCTGGCACCATAAGCCAAGCCTTGCAGATAAGCGTTGAACGCCGGGACCGAGGCGGTACCGGAGGACACCATTCTCGCCAGTGCCTCCGGATCCATCGCGGTTTCCAATGCAATCGCAATCTCGACAGCAATCTCTTCCTGAATCGCTATGACGTCTTCGGGATTTCGATCGTAAGTTTGTGACCAAAGGTGAAAACCATCAGCCGCCCGAATCAGCTGCGCAGTGACACGCAACCGGTCACGATTGCGTCGCACCGAGCCTTCCAGTACGTTAACCACGCCCAGCGCTTTCGCAATGGTTGGTACATCTTCCGCCGTGTCTTTGAACTTGAACGAAGATGTCCGGGCCGCGACCAACAGGTCCGGCGTTCGTGCGAGCGCATTCAGGATTTCCTCTGTCAGCCCATCGGCAAACCACTCCTGTGCCTGATCTGAAGACATATTGACGAAGGGCAGTACAGCGATCGAGCGAGCACTGGGGCCTTCGGCCGGCTCCGCCGCGATATTCGAAACGTCTGGTTGCTCGGCGACATTGGCCGATTCGACGACCGGCTGTCGCTCCCAAACAAAATAACCCAGCGCAACTACCAGCGTCGCAATGATTACAAAATCAAGTTTGCGGCCCGTAGAATGTGCAATTGATTCTGATCGATCGACATCTTTTTCTCGCTTGACGCCCTCCGGCGTCATCTCAAATGCCCAGGCGAAGAACAGGGCGAGCGGTAACCCGAGGAGCAATATAACGACGACAGTTTTCAGAACCCAGTCCGGGGCTCCAAAGTTTTCAAACGCAAATTCCGCGATCTGGGCAATGACCCATCCGATGACGACATACGCGACGCCAACTCGTACGACGTTGCGTCGTTTTAATTCTGCAAATAGTGACAATACTTTATTCTTTGCGTCAGCAGTGATGCCACAGTATAACGGGAAAAAATCTGGAAAAGTCAGTGATTCCGGTAACCTACCGTTCATCGAAACAAAATAGGGGTTAGACCGTAATTTCCCCATGTTTGCAATACTGTGGTTCGATTCCGATTTTCCTGAAATGCTAACGGACAGTGAAGATAGCTCCCATTGCAAGGTTAAAAGAACGAATTCTGGTGATAGTTAACTTGATTGTCGTGACCCCGTATGTGAGCTAACTTGAGTAGAATGTCCGGGGCATTCCCGGTTGCGCTCAATTGCGGCCAATCAGTGACGGTAGTATCGTCGCTGGAGTAACGGCCGACTAAAGAAAATCAATGATGAATCGAACTTATCATGCACGTGTCATTTGCTGCGCAGTCATTTTCCTGGGGTGTGCCGGTACGGCTGCCGCGCAACTACAGGTAGAAACGATCCGTCAGCTGGTCGAGGAAAATACTCGCCCGGCTATCGCGCTCTATCGCGAGTTTCTTAGCTTACCTAATGATGCAAACTACCCGGACGATATTGCAGCGATGGTCGCCTGGCTGGAAGTCGCATTCGATGACCGTGGTTTCGTCACACAGCGGTTAGAAACGGCCGGCAGCCCTTTACTGTTTGCCGAACGTCACGTTGATGAGCGTGCCAAAACGGTGCTGGTGTATTTACAGTCCGATGGTCAGCCGGTCGATCCGACGCGCTGGCACCAGGAAGATCCCTACACTCCGGTGCTCAAGGAACGCAGTGCCTCGGGTGAGTGGGAGCGAGTGCCGTGGGATCTGCTGCAGAATTCGATCGATCCTGACTGGCGTGTCTTCGCCCGCTCAGCGTCGGATTCGAAAGGGCCCATGACGCAGTTCCTCGTCGCCATGGATCTGTTCGCCAAGGCGGATTTTCAGCCGGCGTTTAATCTCAAAGTCATCGTTGATACCGAGGAAGAAATGGGCTCGCCAAACCTGCCGCCGGCAGTCGAGGCGAATCGGGAGTTACTGGCCGCCGACATGCTGCTGGTGCTTGATGGCCCTCCACATCCGAGCAATGAGCCAACTTTAGGCTTCGGTGCACGCGGTATTGTCACCGTTACCTTGATGACCTACGGGCCCAACGTACCCCAGCACAGTGGCCACTATGGCAATTTCGCACCAAATCCTGCCTTTCACTTGTCGCGCATTCTCGGCTCAATGAAATCAGCGGACGGGCGGGTTCTGTTACCCGGGTTCTACGACGGGATTGAGTTAAGCGATGAGGTTCGTGCTGTCCTCGAAGCGGTTCCCGACGATGAAGCAAAGATTCTTGCCGACATGGGCCTTGTGCAGGCCGATGCGGTTGCACCGACCCTGCAGGAGTCGTTGCAGTACCCGTCGCTGAATATTCGCGGACTGTCATCCGGTTGGGTTGGCCGCGAGTCTCGTACAATCGTGCCGGCCACGGCAACTGCCGAAATTGATGTCCGCTTGGTGAAAGAATCCAATCACGAGCGCCTGTTAGGACTCATCCGGTCACACATTGAAGATCTCGGCTATCACGTGATCGATCATGCACCGAGTGACGAGGAGCGGCTGACACACGCAAACATTGTGACTTTCACCTCCAACTTCAGCTATGCAGCATATCGGTCGGACATGGATGCACCGGCAGGGCGACTAGCGCGAGCCGGCATGCGTCATCTGTATGGCAAAGAACCGATACTTATCCGCACATCGGGCGGCTCGGTCCCGATTTCACCGTTTATAGAGACGCTTGGTGTGCCGGCCGTAAAAATTCCAACCGTAAACATCGACAACAACCAGCACAGTCCGAACGAGAATATTCGCCTTGGCGCATTCATCGAAGGAATAGCAATCATGATGTCGGTATTCAGCCAGGTGCCTGAATGAGCAATAAAATAGGGGTCGAACCGAATTAATCGACTCTTTGCGTGAACGGCAACCTGCGATTGGTCATATTAAAATCGGTTCGACCCCTTAAGGCTGTCTGCATTTCAATCAGAGATCTCGTAGCCACTCCAGCGCGATGTTCAGAAACGGCCCGGCATCGGCCGTTCCACCTACGTCGCGAAATGCGTCGCCCGCACTCCCGAACAGATTGAAGTGATGGTCCATCTGCGGAACCAGCGCGAAATGTGCGAGACCCGGCTTGCGCTGGTTGACGATGCGGATCACGGTCTCGTGGCCGGCCTGGTTTTCGAACCAGTCGAATTCACCCATGGTCATCAAAACGGGGACTTCAATGCGGGCCCAGGCAGCCGTCCAGTCAGCTAGCTGTGCCTGGTGGTGAAATGCGAAAGCGCGCCCATAGTGGTCTGTCGCTGAGGTGCCGATAATGTCCGGCCAGACGTCTGCCATCCCGGGATCGGACTCAATGATATCGGGCGGATCCTGTCCTTCGAGCAGGTAGCGAGTATAGAAAGTCGTGTGTTTGCGCATGCGTGTTGCTATCTGCGCGGCATCATCGCCGCTACGTTCCATCGCATTGCGATCGAAAGCGAGCATACGCTCGAACCAGGTCTTCGAGCCGCCGCCCCAACCGAGAACGCCGACCACATCGGGTACTCCGGCCGCCACTTCTGCCGCCATACGCGACCCCATACTGGCGCCGAACACCACGATTCTGTCGGTATTGAGGTCGTCTCGCGAGGTTAAAGCGGCGAGTGCGGCGCGGTGATCGGCGAGTTCAGTGTCGTAATCCAACTCCCCACAGGGTCCGCCCTCCGAATCGCCGGTACCGCGCTTGTCGGTTCGCATAACCGCCCACCCGGAATCGAGAATCATACCGCGCAACATCTGAGACCAGCCGTCGTCACGATCCGGTCGAACCTCGACCGTATCGCAGGAGAGCCATTGTATGAAAAGGATGACGGGTGGTTTGTCGTCACCTTTTGGCCGCGAGAGAATGGTCCGCAGGCGAATGCCGCTTTCAACGGAGAGCGAACCGTACTCGAGCTCGATGCCCGGGTACGATTCTACGGGAGCGTCGGGCCTCCTCGGCAGGTCTGCTGTCAATGCCCAGGTGGGGATAAAATTTAAAACGAAGAAAGCTGTCAGCGCACGCATCGTGTACCTCCTTAGGCACAGCCAAATGCGTCGAATACTGGTGGTACGGCCAATGGCAGTCTCGCCGATTCCGGAATCGGCAAGGATTCAGCGTGAGGATGTGGTCCCTTCGACCTGCTGGCGTCGGAAATCAGTCGGCGTCATGCCCACGCGCGCCTTGAAAGCCCGGTTGAATGCACCAATGGATCCGTAACCGACCTTCATTGCGATCGACAGCACAGGCTGACGCGCCTGGTCGGGTCGCGTCAGTTCTTCGCAGGCTTCGCGGATGCGCCAGGCGTGCAGGAAATCGTTAAAATTTCGGTAAGCCAGGCCGCGGTTGATCACACGCCGCAGTATGTGCTCGCGGGTTCCCAGCCGTGCAGCGAGGGCACCGATTGTCAGACTGTCTTCGAGGTAGAGCCGATCCTGCTCGAACGCCTGTTCAAGCCGCGCAAGCACGAGCTGTTCCGCTTTGCTGAGTGGAGTTGCTGTCTCAACGCACGCGGTTGCGAGCCAGCTCTCAGCACGTACTTGCAGTAGCAACCATGTTGCGCTCAGACTCGCGATTGAGATGAGCGCCATGTTCGCGTTGGTCAGCGTGCGAGCCGTGTTCGTACCGAACAGCAGGTTCAATGACTGAACAATGAGCGCGACGCCGAGGTATCCACCCGTCACGCCGATAAAGACCAGCCGCAAGTGCCGGCGTTGTTCCACGAGATCAGCGGGCAGGTCGTGCAACGCTTCGCCAATTGCCAGGATTACGAACACAAAAAGAATGGCATCGAACCCGAACCCAAAAAACATCTCGAAGGGTGTCGCGACACCGACGCGATAGGCTTGTAGAAATACCAGCTGTTGCCATAAACCTGCGACAGCAATCGCGCCACAGGTTGCAAAGTGCCGGGCTTGAAGTCGCTTCTTGTCCTGAAACAGCCCTCGGGCGAAAAGCCAGAACCAGACAGCCTTGGTGACACAGAGTGCCGTCAGCGGGTAGACCCAGGCTCCCAGGTAAGAGTGTGAATTCGGTGCGGAGGTCACGACAAACGCAGCAACGGCGAGCGCGAAAAGCGCTCCCGGCAGCGCAGCCGGTCGATTGTGGCCTGCGGCCACGAGACTGCCCGCAAATAATAGCGCTGACATCACGGCCGCGCTTCGAAAAACGATGTCGATAGTCTCAGGCACTCGAGTCACTCCAGACCAGCGAACGACCCTGTCCCCGCCGACCGCATGCAACTATTCTGATCTCTGCACCATACAGAACAACCGGTTGTGGCAAAGTTCCGCTGCCAACTACGGATTTACCGTTGCGCTTGGCCGAAACGTATCAACTACCTCACAGAATTAGGGGTCGAACCGAATTAAATGACACTTGCACAAATAGCAGCCTGTGGTTGGTTATTGATAAATCGGTTCAAAATTTAGGGGTCGAACCGCATTAAACGACACTTTTCGTGAAATGCAGCCTGTGGTTGATCAAATAAAAATCGGTTCGACCCCTTAATCTTCAACAAAAAAAAGGGCCCGACAAGTGCCGGGCCCCGATTTGCTGGCAGCCGATTACATTATCTGCCGTCGCCGTCGAAGTCGCCCGGCAGCGCACGTTCGACATGGTGCCATCCGTCACGGACGGCATCGCGTGCCTCGTTCCAGGCAAGACGCGAGTCACCCTTTATTTCTTCCCATTTCGCACCCAGCTCGTCATCCAGGTCGTCGAAAGGACGGTCCCGATAGGTGTCGCGAGCGTAGTAGCCCAGGCCATATGCAGGCGCATAATCGTCCCAACCATTGTTGCGATCGTAGTAGTTGGTCTTCGTGTAGTTATCGCGCCAATAATCGTCGAACTCGGTTGGGTTGACGTATTCTGCAACAGCGTCACCAGCTTTCGCGCCGCCAACGCCACCCAGAACCGCCCCAATTGCCGCGCCGATCGGTCCAGCCGCTGCGCCGGCAATTGCGCCGGCCATTGCTCCTGCGGTTGCGCCTGTGCCAGCACCAATTGAGTGATCCTTCTTCAGGTTATCCATTTGTAGTCCTCCATTTTCAGGTTGAGTGTGAAGTTGCATGTCCTTCCGGGTTCGGACATGTTCACTGATGTAAAAAGCAAGACTCATGCCAGAATGGATTTGCCGGTCTCAATTCAATCTCAACAGCGTTATCGATAACGAATCTGACGCGCTCGGGACGAAGTCGCACCGAAAATTCGTTTGCGACTGATGCTGGTCGAGTAATAAATACCAGCCGATTGAAAAATTTATAACAAGGATGTCGTTAACAACGGACTGATCGAATTGCGCTGCGCGCGAAAAAGGGGTCGAACTAAATTAATAGACGCTCTGAGATAAGCAGCAAAAAAAAAGGAGTCGAACCGAATCAATTGACACTCTGCGACAAGAATTAACGATCGAGTCGTACTGTTAGCCAGCATGCGGAAATGGCGGGCAAGCTTTGCTAGGAAAAATCAGGCCGACTCCTTAATAGGGTTGGCAGACCGAAAAAATCGGTTCGACCCCTTCAAATATGCATCGCGATCGGCCCGCTTTTCTGTGATCAGGCGGGTCAACTGCGGTTCGTTCGGTCAGCTAGGCGGCCACCAATAACAAAAGTGCCAATCACCGTTTTTATCGACGTGGCAAACGGTAGCCTGACGTGTATTTCCCAAAGAATCTGCGGGCTATTGAATGACAGTCTTCAACAGGAAGGTCGCTGACGGTGTGCCGCTGCCACTGTCACCCTGGAACTGGCCGGACGGCGTGATCCGGATGTGCGTAACCGCCGGATCCAAACCGTTCGCGTCGGCCACTGGCGTGTAATTGAAAGACACTCCGCCGTCGCTGGAGAACGAGAGATCATCGCCGTTGTTGCCGAGCGCGGTAAAAGTGAAGGTTATGCCGCTAGCAATTACACCGTCCGAAAACTGCAGCGGTCCCGCAGTAAAGCCGTCGAAATCGACAACGCGGAGTGCTGCACCCGCATCAAGCGCATCAGTGATGACTAACGAACTGTTGTCGGCGGGGCCGGGACCCGAATTGCTGACGCGTATTTCGTTGAGTATGACAGCACCCGGTATGGCTTTTGGAGCGGTCGTCCCGTTGACCGGGTCGGACAGGGTCTGTGAACTTCGTGCGATCGTGAATTCGGGACAGCCGCTGGCCTCGACCGGACCGAAGCTCACCACCGGCTCGCTGTTCACCGGGCACTTGGCGCTAATGAGATTCAGGTTGACAACCGAGAGCGCCTGCCAAGCGCCACCGGGCGGCTGAAACTGCGCTGTCAGGCCGCCATCGCAACAGCCCTCGAAACCAATTATGCGAATACTATGTGTGCCAGCCGACAGGTTGATCGAGCCCTGCAGCACTTCGCTCGCATTGTTCCAGTTGTTTGCCCACCAGAGATCGTCGTTCCAGCTTTCCTCGAGCGCCACATCGTCAACATACAAGCCGCCACCGCGACCGAAGTCTGCACCGTAGCGGAACTGCCAGACGCCGACCTGGGCCGCGGTGACTTCGAAAAACGCCTCGGCGAACAATCCGATATCGTTGTTGCGATTGGGTGGTCCGAACAGACTGCGGTTGTTGACACCCGTGTAAGCCGTGATGATTGAGCAGCCGTAGCCGTTAGTGCTGCCGGGCGCAGCAGCGAACGCAGCCTCGGCGCTGGCGAGGCTTGTCGGATCGGCTGGCGAATTGCGGGTATAAAATCTGACGCCCGTTTCAGTGAACGTAAGCGTAGTTGAAGTACTCGTGGCACCGGTAGGACCACCGAAGTAGATATAGATGATGCGTCCGCCGCCCGGTATTAACGGCACACGGATCCACACAACGGCCGTGCGGCTGAACTCGTCCCATTGCTCGATATAGAAGTCGAGTTCATCCAAGTCACCCTCGTCGATGACGCGCAGGTCATCGCCGCCAGTAGACCAATCGAATTCCGCAGGCACGTTGCCCGCGTCGAGATCCAGGCGAACCTGGTAGTCGCTCAGGGGTGGCCCGGCGGGTTTGCTGATGTTCGCCGCAAACCGATAGTCCCACGCGCAATTCCACCATGCGAAAGCAGGTGTGCTGAGCATCAGCGTAAGGATTAAAAGTAGGCTGCGCGTCACAGATTCATTTCCGATGTCGCTCGCATCAGTCGAGTTTACGTAATGACCGCGATCAAAAGCGCGAACCAGGTCACTGTAAGCGGGGCTCTCCCTTCCACCGGTCGATGGAAAGCCTGGCTGTACTGCTCGGACAATCGACGCTCCAGCGCGCCCGAGTAAAAATACTCCATGCCCGGGTCGATCGATTAAACGGCAGCTCCACTGCTTCGACTACAGCGTCGGTCGCCTGGCTGCGCCGTGCTCGGACCGAATCGTCCAAAGCGGGTCTTTACCTGCGAAAACCCCGGCGCATGATAAAGGGGTCGAACCGAATAGAAAAAAGGGGTCGAACCGAATAAACAGTCAGTTTGCGAGAAGAACAGAAGATCTGAACGTATTAATAGCCAGTCTGCGAGAATGACAGGCCAGAGTTGGTAAGAAAAGGATTGGTCCGGCTCCTTAATGGAACTGGAGGGAAAAAATCGGTTCGACCCCTTTAATTTTTAACGACGGCGGCCACCAATCTTACTCCAGGCTTGGTTTGGAACGAGGATGCTGGGGCCCGCTCAGTGACCGCCCTGTAGCAGCTTGGCGCTGCCATGTTTCACTTTGGACCACAAACTGCGTTCTTCCCATTGATCGGCAGTTATCTCGTCTGTGTTACGACTATCTTGCAGAAAAGTTTCCGCCATGCGCTCGGCAAAGTTCCGGTCGAGGACAATCGCATTCAGTTCGTTGTTAAATTCGATGCTGAGAACATCCAGGTTACTCGACCCGACAGTGCTCCAGTTCTCGTCAATCACGGCGGTCTTCGCATGCAGGATGCCGCTTTTGTACTCGAAGATACGGACTCCTGCTTCCAACAGGTCAGAATAATGGGCGCGTGCTGCCAGTTCGGCAATATCGACATCGGATTCTTGCGGCAGCAGGACGCGTACATCGACGCCGCGTCGTGCGGCCACTTCCAGTTCATCTACCAGTTCATCCGTCGGTGCGAAGTAGGCCTGCGTTATCCAGATACGTGAACTGGCATTCTTGACGGCAGATATCAAGTAGTCGACGACGGTTGAGCCCAGCTCATCGTCGCCGGTTGCTGCGACAATGGCGACCTCCTGGTTTCCCACCGCCTTGAGGTCAGGAAAATAGTCGGCTTGCGCTACTGGCCGTCCCTCGGCTTCGTCCATCCAGTTTGTCAGGAAGGCTTCCTGCATAGCGGCAACGGCCGGGCCACGAATTTTCAGGTGGGTGTCGCGCCAGCTCTCGTCAAACCGCGCTTCTGACACCGCCGATTCTGAGTCGAAGCGATAGTTTTCGGTAAAATTCAAGCCTCCCGTGAAGCCTGTTTCTCCGTCTACAATCAGAATTTTCCGGTGATTGCGGTTATGCCAGTCACCCGGTTCGGTCTCCATCAACGGGTGAAATGCGAGGATGTTGATACCCCTTGATTTCAGTTCGTTAAAGTAGTCGTCGCCAGTCGACATGCTGCCAACAGCATCGTAGCAAACGTTGACGACCACGCCGTTCGCCGCTCGCTCTGCGAGTGCGTCCGCCAGGCGGCGTCCAACCTGGTCGTCCGCAAGAATGAATGTCTCCAGGTTTATATGGTCTTCGGCGCCGTTGATCGCCGCAAACATCGCATCATAAGTTTCCGGGCCGTCTATCAGCAGCTCAACGCGGTTTCCGGCAATAACCGCACCGTCGGACGGAAAGCTTCGACCATCGTTTGTTGCGGGTGACAACCTGCTGTGAGGACCCGGAGAGGCCGTCATATTTGCAAGGTCGCCGGTAATTTTTTCAGAGTCAGTCGGCCCGCTACACCCTGATACCAGCAAACAGACAAGCACCGATGACACCAACTGACTCGTAAAAACGGATATTCGTTCGAATATTTTCATGAATTTCTCCTGCGCACAGGCAGGACGATGCATTTAACGTGCCATCACATCCGCAGCCGCGTCCTGCTGGCATGCGTCTTGCAACACACGGGTAACAGTAACAACACGGGCTGCGTACAGCGGCAGCAACAGGAACTGAACTATGGCCAATGCAAACATGAATTCCGCGGTGGTGGAGCCGCAACTTAAGGGCATTGACGGCAGGGCAGCCGTGCGTGCAGCGATTGCCGCATCGCTTTTATCACTGGTGCTCTACCTGTATCTCGTACCGGCACTGATAGGAGCCGGCAATGCTGCAACGATTGTGCGCTACATGGCGTCTGTCGTACTCGGCGCCTCGGTTTTACCGCCTCCCGCCGACTTTACCCCGTCGATTGTCGCAACCGGGCTGGCTGTACACCTCGGATTGTCACTACTCATGGCCACCATTATTGCTTTCGTTTTACATCGCTGGGGCATGCTGATGGGCATTATCGGTGGCGTGGTACTCGGAGTTGTTTTCTTCGTAATTATTCACCACACATTGACTCTCATCTACCCACATTTCTATGCGATGAACCACTGGTCCATCGCGCTGGTACACGCATTATTTGGCGCGACTGCCGGGGGGGTCTACGAACTGTACGAATGTGAGCCCGGCGAACAGCCTCGAGGGGAGAGGTACTAATGCGCTACAGACAGCCAATGAGAATGGCCCCCACGCGTCGCTCAGGCGGTATGGCGCGACTGGGCATCGGGTTAATGTTCGCGGTATTCGCGTTTTTTTCCTACCAATGTTCAACCGAATACAATCCGGTGACCGGGGAAAAACAGCACGTCGCCATGACACCCGAACAGGAAATTGCACTGGGTCTGCAGGCGGCCCCCGAAATGGCAGCGCAGCATGGAGGACTGCTGAACGACCCCGAAACACAGGCACTGATGGACCGCGTTGGAGCTGACCTCGTCCGATCCGGAATTGCAAGTGACACCGGCTGGCAGTTCGAATTCCATGTCCTGGCTGACCCGCAGACAATTAATGCGTTTGCATTGCCGGGTGGCCAGATTTTCATTACAGCGGCTCTGTTGAAGCGCTTCACGACTGAGGGCGAGTTGGCCGGCGTTATCGGCCACGAAATTGGACATGTGGTCGCCCGACATGGTGCACAGCGGCTGGCGAAGATGCAGCTGACCGAGGGCATAACAGGTGCCGTGCTGGTCGCCGCAGGCGGCGGTGGAAGTGAAGCGCAAATTGCGCAAATGATCGGACAACTCGTCAACATGAAGTACGGCCGGGAAGACGAACTCGAGTCAGATACGCTGGGCGTATTGCTCGTTACTGACGCCGGCTACGACCCAAGGGCATTGATCCGGGTCATGCAGATCCTGAACGATGCCAGCGAAGGCAGCCGGCCGCCGGAGTGGATGAGCACGCACCCCAGTCATGGCAACCGTGTAGAACGAATCAATGCGGCTATTGAAGAAGTATTTCCGGCGGGCGTTCCCGAAGGTCTGAAGCAATAAGCAGACTGTGCTTATGGCAAGGAACTTCCTGCCGACTTTTTTGCACTTAATGTCGGAAATAAACCGCGCTGCGCCGTCTGCGGATGTACCAGACGAACGATGCGCTATGGCGCAAAACGTTCGCCGCCAGGTTTGCACTGGTATCGGCCTCCCAAACGCTGATCCTGCAGTGATCATGGAGCCGCCGCTGCAACCAGTTACGCTCATGCATTCGGTTCCAGGAATTGCAGGGTGGTTGCTGGCAGTCAGCACTGTGATTTTTGCACTCACATGGAAACGCACGTTAGGCGCGCGCCGGCCCTCGCGCAGGCGACGGTTTCAGTTCAGGCAGGCGGCCTGTTACTGACGTTTACCAGAATCTCCTGCAGGCGACGATAATCGGCAGGCTTGGTCAGGTGCTCGTTGAAGCCGGCGTTTCGAGCGCGCTCTATGTCCTCACTGGTGCCGTAGCCGGTCATCGCCACCAGGTAAACGTCGCTCAGGGCGGCATTGGCGCGAATTTTCCGCGCTACCTCGTAGCCGTCGAGCTCGGGGAGACCGATATCGACAATAGCGACGTCCGGGTGCTGACCTTCTATCATTTGAGCACCGCTTCGTCCGTCGGCAGCTTCGACGACCTCGAAGCCCTGAATTTCCAGTAGCTGTCGCATTGCTGCGCGACTGTCGGGTTGGTCTTCGACCAGCACGATGCGCAGGTTGCGAACTGTTGCGTCGCCGTTGCCGGATTCCTGCGGTGGTTCGACGACCACAGAATTATCGAGTTCTGCAAGTGGCAGGTGAACGATAAACGTGCTGCCTTTTCCGGGGCCGTCGCTCTGCGCCACGATCCTGCCGCCATGGCGCGCTACCAGGTCTTTTGCCAGTGAAAGGCCTACTCCCAGGCCGCCTTTCGTCCGGTCGAGATTACGTTGCCCTTGCACGAAAAGTTCGAACACATGCGGTAGAAGTTCTTCATCAATACCTTCGCCTTCATCCCGGACGATAAGCCGCGATTCACCATCTTCGGCTTCCAGCACCAGCGTGACCTGCGAGCCCGCATCGGAATAACGGGCGGCGTTGGACAGCAGGTTGACGCAGACCTGCTGCAGGCGCGCGGCGTCGCCAATGCAGGGTACCGGTGTCGCTGGCACCTGCTGAATCAGCGTAACGTCCGCAGAACGCAATAAAGGCGTCGTCGATTCAACTGCATGCCGGACAATATCGCGCAAATCAATCGCTTCGGTGCGCAGTTCGATCTTGCCGCGGGCAATGCGACTGACATCGAGCAGATCATCAAGCAGCCTCGCCATGTGCCGGCATTGTCGATCGATAATATCGCGTGCCTGCGTCGAATCACCGCCGCCGCTGTCTTCCACCGTATTCATCCACTGCACCGCATTGAGCACAGCTGCCAGGGGGTTGCGCAATTCGTGCGACAACATGGCGAGAAAACGCTCGCGCTGTTGCGCCTCATACTCCATCTTCTCCTGTGCCTGCCGCCGCTCCGTGATGTCGAGGAATGTGACCACTGCACCGGTAACCTCGTCGCCGTCACGAATCGGATGGCTCCAGTACTCGACTTGAAAAGATGTGCCGTCGGCACGCCACAGCACTTCGTTGTCCACATGTTTGTTGATACTTTTTTGTATTGCGAGGTAGATAGGGCACTCGTCATGCGGGTAAGCGGAACCGTCAGGCCGCGTGTGATGAATTAACGCGTGCATATTCTTACCGATCAGCTCGTCCGGACTGTCGTATCCCAATAGCTGCGCACAGCTGGGGTTCGCGAACGTGCAGATGCCTTCGTAGTCAATGCCATAGATAGCTTCGGCCGTAGAATCAAGTAGCAGACTGATGCGTTGCTGATTCGCCTCGGACTCGCGTTGCGCGTGCTTTAGCGAACTTACATCGCGGGCAATCGACGATGCACCGACAATTTCACCATCAGGCGCAAGAATGGGGGAAATCGTCACCTCGACCTCGACGTTCTCCCCCTCCTTGGTACAGCGCATGGTTTCGACGCGATTAATGCGTTCGCCGCGCCTGATTTTCTCCATGAATTCTTCGAACTCATGCTCCTGTTCATCGGGAAACAGCATAAGAATGGACCGCCCGATGGCCTCCTCTGAAGTGTATCCGTACAAGCTCTCAGCCCCTTTGTTCCACGACCTAATCGTGCCGTCGAGGTCTTTGCCGATGATGGAGTCTGACGACGACTCGACGATCGCGATGAGGCGGGCGACGTCGATGCGGGCGGCTACCAGCCCTGTGATGTCGGTGGTCGTGATCACGACGCCGCCTATTGCGCCCGATTCCGCATCGTCTGCCTCATCTTCGGCTCCTGCCCGGGTAGACGGCGGATGATAAGGTTGTACCCGCAGGTAGTAGGTTTCGCCGCCTTCGCCGCGCACTTCTTCTTCGAGGCTTTTCCCTCCAAGCAAAACACTCTCGATATCCTGCATGAGCCCTGGCCGTTCCAGGTTGGGAGCGAAGTCGCTTAGTGATCGGCCAATATCGCTTTCAGTGATCCGGAAAACCGGTGCAATGCGGTTGGTGAAACGACGAATATGCAGGCGGTCATCCAGGAACAGAATGCCGACGTCGGTGCCATCCAGGAGGTGGCGCATATCGCTGTTCGATTCGTGCAGCTCTGCAAGCCTTTTCTGGTGTTCAGCATTGACCGTGTAAAGCTCCTCGTTGATAGAGTGCAGCTCTTCATTGGTGCTCTGAAGCTCTTCATTTGAGGCAACCAGCTCCTCATTTGTGCTTTGCAACTCTTCATTGCTGGTTTGCAGTTCTTCCACAGTCGCCTGCAGCATTTCCTGCGTGTATGCAAGCTCTCCCTCAAGCGTGGCAACATGTTGTTTGGAAAGGTCACTGCGAGATCGTGCGGCGGCGCTGTCGTGTTCCGCTGTCACTTCAAATGCGTCGTCAAGCTCCAGGGTAATCAGCAGATGTTCACGAGAGTCCCGCGGCGACCTGACCTGGGTGACACCCAGGCGAATGACCTGCTCGCCGCTGTCCTGTTCAATACGCACGCGCGTAAATCGCGCCTCATCGCGGTTGGCAAGCGCATGGTGTACCGCCGCAGAAACCGCCGATGCCAGTTCGGGTGGCAGCATCTCAAGCACGTTCTGCGACGGTCGTCGTTTCGGTACAACCAGGAATTGCTCCGCGCCTGCGAATACATCCACGAGCGAATAATTCGACTCGATGAGCAATGACGGCGGCATGAAACGATCAAGCAATCTGTCATAGACGTCTATCAGCGACGCTTCGCCAGTGCTCGCTGCCTGCGACAGTGGACGCAGCTTCGTAGCTGCACCGGCTGAACGTACGCGCAATGCTTCAACAGACTCTGACAGGCGCACGTCCCTTAGCTTACGAAAAATTCTCAGCCGCTCGTCAATGCCGGTGAACTCGTTTGCCAGCACGTCCGGCGTCTCACTCATGCCAAGCACAAGTACGCCATCGACCTGCAGGCCGAAGTGCAGCAGCGACAGCACCGTTCGCTGGGCTGGCGGCTCGAGATAGATCAGCATATTGCGGCAGGTAACCATGTGCATCCGGGTGAAAGGCGCATCGCGGGTGAGATCGTGCGACGCAAACACCACGATCTTGCGCAGGTCGTTCTTAACCCGGTAACCACCGGGCACCTCGTCGAAAAAACGATCCCTGCGTGCTTCGGAAATTGTCGCTATACGCTCGGCCGGATATACGCCTGCACTCGCGACTGCCAACGAGCCCTGGTGAATATCGGTTGCGAGAATTTTGGCCTTGAGCGGACGCTCCAACCGTTCATGTGCTTCCGCTACCAACATCGCGAGCGAATACACCTCCTCGCCGGTTGCGCACCCGGCAACCCAGATGCGCAGCTCTTCGTTGGTGGCTACTGCCGTAAGAATCTCGGGCAGGATGCGCTTTTCGATTGCGTCGAATACTTCCGGGTCCCGGAAAAACTCGGTAACGCCGATAAGCAGGTCGCAATACAAGGCGTCAACCTCATCGGGGTCGCTGCGTAAACGCTCGAGGTACTTCTCCGACGAATCCAGGCCAACAAGGGCCGTGCGCCGATCGACTCGCCGCGCAACCGTCGTGGTTTTATAGAGAGAGAAATCGATGCCGGTGCTCTCATGCAGCAACCACAATATCGATTGCAGCACACCGACAGAGCGGTCGCCGTCGCGCCCGTAACGACCCTGCTCGTCGGCTCCAAGCATGCGCAGGTACTGGCCGATCTCTGTTGCTGCCAGGACCCGATCTGCGACGCCGGTTGCTGCGGCCGTCAACGGCATGCCGTCAAATTTTGCAGTATCGGGCCGTTCCACGAGTACCGTGCCGCCGTTTCGATTGATGCTGCGAATGCCACGCGATCCGTCGCTGCCCGTGCCGGACAGGACGACGGCGACGGCACGTCGGCCTGCATCGGCTGCGAGGGACTCGAAGAACCGGTCAATGGGAAAGGATAGTTTCTGGTCCGCGGCTTTGTCATGCAGCTTGAGTCTGCCGGCTTCGATAGTCATCTCGTTGCCCGGTGGCAACAGGTAGACGCGATTGGCGACGACCTGCTCGCCGTCGTTCGCGATGCCAACGGACATAGAGGTCTGCCGGCCCAGAATTTCGTCCATCAGGCTGCGAAAATCGGGCGACAGGTGCTGCACGATGACAAACGCCAGGCCCGGCTCGTCCGGCAATTCACTGAAAACGCGCTCCAGCGACTCCAGCCCCCCGGCTGAGGCACCGAGACCGACGATAGTGGTGGTCGCTTTCGTCACGGATAGGTTCTTCTTTTTTTCTGTCATGGGACAAACGGAGCCTGAGATTCCAATAGAATAAATGAGCCCCGCGCCCGGGTCGACATGACCCGCACAGGCTTGCCCGAACTGTGGGCCGACTGAGAAGACCTGATGCTCTGTTTTGCCTTGTTTCTTGGCATCTTGCTATCTGATTTCATTCCGGCACTGCTCAAGCATCAGGTGAACATCGCCCCCGTCGGCGCGCGCCCTGGTGGCCGCGATTGGCGGCCGGAGGCCACGCTTGCGGAACTTGAGCCGTGCAAAGCGGAGACGAGACCAACGACGGCGATGACCTGGCCATAAGTCTCGCAGCGCCCGGCCCGGCTTTCATCAAACGGGGACAGGCGCTGTTAATCCGGCCGGGTAGTGTGCCTGAAAGCTATATCACCGCCTTGCAACCCTGTTGTGAATTGCAGACGCGGCTGGTGGCTTCTGGTTTGCGGTTCCGGTAGTACTCGTGATGCGGAGAAAATCAGCCGGACCAGCTGAGTTCGGTATTCTGGTAAGAATTGTCCGGATAAATTTCATATCTGATACCGGCAGCTCGGAGTGGTATTGCTGCAAACGCCAGGTGAATCTGCGCTCTAACCCGAATAAAATCCTCAAATTCAGGATCTGCCGCAGCGGGCGGTCGCAAGGAGTAAACGGGCAACGAATTCGTGTCGCCTATAGCCCCCGACACTGATTACAGCAGCGCAACGGCTCAAAAAACAACAATCACTTGTGCTTGCAGGCAAGAAAGGTGTCAGAATAATTCTTGAGGAAAACATCGAAAATAGACATGACGCCTTCTTTAGCGCATTGCCGAAACCATCTCGAACCCGGAATCTAGCTGCATGAGTCTTTCCCCACAATTAGTGCTGAAAGACGTTTTCGGCTACCCGGAGTTCCGCGGACAACAGCAGTCGATCATCGAGGCCGCGTTGCAGGGTCGCGATTCGCTGGTGATCATGCCGACAGGCGGTGGCAAGTCGCTGTGTTACCAGATTCCGGCAATGCTGCGAGAGGGGACCGGTCTCGTTGTATCGCCTCTGATTGCGCTGATGCAGGATCAGGTAACGGCGCTGCGTGAAGTTGGTATTGCGGCAGAGTTTCTCAATTCCAGCCAGTCGCCAGATGAGAGACGTGAGGTGATGAACAAGCTCCGGCAGGGCAAGTTACAGCTCCTGTACATTGCCCCGGAGCGCCTGGTCACCGGGCACACCCGGTCACTGCTACGCGATGTGCCCCTGTCAATAATTGCTATTGACGAGGCCCACTGTGTGTCGCAGTGGGGCCATGACTTTCGTCAGGACTACCTGGGGCTGGGAGATCTGGGTGCGTTGTTCCCCGGCGTCCCGCGGATGGCGGTTACGGCCACTGCAACCGGAAAGACGCGGCAGGAAATTGTCACTCGACTCGAACTGCACGAGCCCGACATCTTCGTCGCGCCTTTCGACCGGCCCAATATCGGTTACACGGTGCAGGTCAAAACTGATGCGCGTGGGCAATTGCTGAAATTCCTCCAAACCCATCGCGATGAAGCCGGAATCGTCTACTGCCTGTCGCGCAAGAAAACAGAAAGCATCGCCACCTGGCTGTGCGGACAGGGCTTCGAGGCGCTGCCGTACCATGCCGGGCTCGCCGCCGATGTGCGGGCAGAAAACCAGCGCCGCTTTCTCGCTGAGGACGGTCTGGTGATCGTCGCGACAATCGCATTTGGAATGGGAATAGACAAGCCGGATGTGCGCTTTGTCGCCCATCTTGATTTGCCCAAGAGCGTCGAGTCCTATTACCAGGAAACCGGCAGGGCGGGCAGAGACGGTGAGCCTGCTGACGCCTGGATGGTCTACGGCCTGCAGGATGTCGTGCGCCTGCGGCAGATGCTCGATGAATCGCAGGCCGACGAGGAATACAAACGCTACGAAGGCGCCAAGATCGATGCGTTACTGGGTTGGTGCGAGGTCATCGGCTGCCGACGTCGGCCGCTGCTCGCATATTTCGGCGACTCGCAAAACGAGGATTGCGGCAACTGTGATGGCTGCCTGACGCCGGCCAACACCTGGGACGGGTCAGAAGCGGGCCAGAAACTACTGTCGGCTGTGTATCGAACAGAGCAGCGCTTTGGTGCCGCACACCTTGTCGACGTGCTGTTGGGGAAAAAAACGGACAAGGTTCAGCAGCATGGGCACGAACAGCTCAGTGTGTTTGGAATAGGGAAGGACCTGCCCTCGACCACCTGGCGCTCGGTCGCACGCCAGCTGATCGTTGCCGGCCACTTGCGCTCAGATGCGGCGCGTTTTGGTGCATTGGTCCTGACAGAAACGAGTCGTGGCGTCCTGCGGGGGGAGACGCCCTTACAGTTCCGGGAAGATCCGAAACGGTCAGTGGTCTCATCGAAGAAGGTCGCCGCAATTCGAGTGGTTGGCGAACAGGACGAAAGTTTGTGGGAAGCGCTGCGCGCGTGCCGGCAGTCGCTGGCGAGTGAACACAATGTGCCCGCATACGTTATTTTCCACGATAAAACTTTGCACGAAATGCTTGCTTACCGACCACAAACGGCGTCCGATATGCTGGGTATCAGTGGCATCGGGCAAACAAAGCTCGATCGCTACGGCGACCGGTTCCTCTCTGTTCTTCGCGGTGAGCCGGCCGCTTAGCAGTGACGGGCGGGATTGGGTCAGAGAAAAAACCCGCTTTGGCGGAGCGCAAACTTTCACTCTGACTCGAAACAGTTCCCACGCCCGTTTGCCGTTCCGCCCGTTAAAAACTTGCAACTTTCGGCAGGTGCTTCGATCATACGCCCTGAGGTTCAGGAAGGCTCAGTAACAGCATGCTCAGAAAGTTTGTCGACAAAGTCGTCAGCGGAATATCCACGCCGCTGTCAGAAGGTGAAAGCACAGAGGTTCGCGAACATACATTGCGGCTCGCAACGGCGGTGCTGATGATCGATGTCGCACGTGCCGATCATTCATTCGATGAAGACGAGTTTGATCGAATCCTTGAGCTGGTTGCAAAACACTTTGACCTGAGTGCTGAAGACACAGCCGACCTGATTGTCGCGGCGCATGAACGAGCGCAAGAATCGGTATCTGCCTACGAATTTACCAAGCTCCTGCATGACAATCTCGACGAGCGCGAGAAATTGCGCATCGTATCGCTGCTTTGGCAGGTCGCTTATGCTGATGGCGAGCTCGACAAGTATGAAAACGCTTTTGTGCTGAAGATCAGTGACCTGTTGCATGTCAGTCGCCCTCGGGTGATGCGCCTCAAGCACGATGCAGGAAAATCGGTATAAGACGCGTCCGTGAGCTCCGGCCAAGCGGGCTCCGCGTAAAAAATATCTCTGGGCGCGTGCGAGTTTTTCGCTGTCGCAAATATTAACGGTTCCTGGTTATCTCCCATTAGAATACGCCTGACGCTTTTTCGCGCGATTCGCAGTCATAGTGCACAAATCAAGCCGTGCTAAAGTGCGACCCGAAACGGCCGATTACTACTATGGCTTTGTATTTAAAGGACAAAGGGTGAAATTAACCAGGGAAGTACCAGTCGAAAGCCTGGCAATCGGAATGTATGTCGCACAGCTTGACAGGCCCTGGCTGGAGACGCCGTTCTTGTTCCAGGGATTCTATATCCGTGACACAGACGAAATCGAAGAGCTGCGCGCGCATTGCAAACATGTCCATGTCAGTCTCGAAAGTTTGCCAGAGGAGTTTCAACTCCCGGCATCGAATGCTCCAACAAAAAACACCGACTCGACTATAGAGAAGCGGCCCCCCAAAAAAAGTTCGCAAGTCGACGAGGGCAACCCGCAAGACGATGCAAAAGATGAGGACAGCGCTGACGAATTTCTGCAGACGAACACCAATTACAAGATTACAGCCAACCTTGGTGAAGAAACCAAGGTGGCCACGAACATTCACAAAGAGGCGATCGTCACCGTAGAAGCGGTGATGCAGAACCTGCGGAAGTCCGGCAGTCTCGATGTCGATCGCCTGAAGTCGACGGTGACGCCAATGGTGGACAGCGTCTTGCGCAACCCGGCTGCGCTGGCGTGTCTCGTTCGCATGCAACAAAAAGACGATTACCTCTATCATCATTCCCTGGCCTCGTCTGTCTGGGCAACGATTCTTGGCCGTCAATTGGGCCTGAGCCGCAGCGACCTCGACATAATCGCGTTAGGGGCAATGTTGCTGGACGTCGGCATGACGCAGGTGCCCAACAAAATTCTCACAAAGCCCGGAAAGCTCGATGAAGATGAGCGAAAAATTGCTCGCATGCACGTGCAGTTCGGTCTGGATATCCTCGAGAAGAATAATTCGCTGGACCACCGTGTACGAGAGATGGTTGCCCATCATCACGAACGCCACAACGGCACCGGCTATCCGCGCGGCCTCAAAGGCAACAATATTCCTGTTTTCGGCCGCATCGCTGGCATCGTCGACGCCTATGACGCGATGATCACCCAGCGTCCCTATGCGGAGCAAAAGTCTTCCTATGATGCGTTGCGCAAAATTCGCTTACTTTCAGATGTGGAGTTTCAGGCGGAAATCGTCGATCAGTTCACCCGGGCCATTGGTGCATTTCCTACCGGCACGCTGGTCGAACTGAATACCGGCTACGTTGCCATCGTCACCAAGCAAAACCAGATCCGGCGATTGCGACCTGAGGTGATGTTAATAATGGGTCCGGACCGTGAATTGCTCGAAGACTTCAAGGTTATCGACCTAAACAATGAGACTGTAGCGCCGGACAGTGGGCATTCCCTGTGGATCGAGCGTGGATTGCCGCCGAACCAGTACGGCATTGACCCCACCGAGTTCTATTTGAACTAGCCAACGCCGATGAGTGCAACTTCAATAAGCTTACCATTCCTGCAGCGTGACGGATTGTCGCTCGCCGGGCGCCGTATCGCGCTTGCTGTTCGTGATAGGAAAGAAATCGCAGTAATGATCGTGCACGCGCACGATGTCGAGCAACTGTGTGCGTCGCTGGGTCACGAACGGACCGGAGACATTCTCGACGGCTTTTTCTCAAGACTGCAGGGAATTGCGCGCGAAAATGACCTGGTAGAACGGATCGGCGACCGTAAATTCGTGGTGCTTTTGAACGGCCTGCGGAATCGCGGCCATATCAACCTTGCGGCGAAAAAAATTCAGCGGCTGGCGAAAGAAACGCCGGGCAGGCACGAGGATGAACCGGAGCTTTCGACGACCGTCGGCATAGCCCTTTGTCCGTTACAGAGTAGCGACGCGTCCGAGGTGATGCGGTTCGCAGAAATAGCGACGCTCAACGGCCGTCACAGCAATCAGTCTGTTTGCTTCTTTGAATCCGATACGGCGAACCAGATGATCGTCGATTGGGGTATGGAACGACGCCTGCAAACGGCAATGGAAGCCGGCAACCTCGAATTGCATTATCAGCCCAAGACCAATATCCAAAGTGGCGCTATTGCGGGCGCAGAAGCCCTGATGCGTTGGCACGAACCTGAAATCGGGCCGATTTCCCCCGAGGTATTTATCGATCTCGCGGAATCAACAGGCCAGATTGCGGAGTTGACCTATTTCGCAATACAAAACGCCTGCCATCAGCTTAGCGACCTGCGCGGCACACGCGACGATCTGAACATTGCTGTGAATGTAACGCCAAGTCTTATTCGGGATCGGGAGATAATTGATGCCGTGAAAAGCGCAACGAGTATCTGGGGCGTTGATCCCAGGACGCTGACGTTGGAGGTCACCGAAAATGCGTTAATGCTGGACCGCGAAGCAACCCATGACATCCTGACTGAACTTCGCGAGCAAGGTATTCGAATTTCAATCGATGACTTCGGCACCGGTTATTCTTCACTCGGCTACCTGAAGGATATCCCCGCCGACGAACTGAAGATTGATCGATCCTTTGTCATGGGAATGCTCGACAGCCCCGACGACTTCAAGATTGTAAAACACACGATTGAGATTGCGCGAAGCTTCAACCTCGGTGTCGTTGCCGAAGGTATCGAGAGCGAGGCAATGCTCGAAGAACTTCGCAAACTCGGTTGCGACTATGGCCAGGGTTACTTCATATGCAAACCGATACCGCCCACCGAATTTCACGAGTTCATCAAACAGGCCAAATGAGAATCGGGGCCGGTGTACCAACCTGGCATCAGGGCCTAAGCAAAATCTATCTCGTCGAGCCGCAGAATTCGCTACAAGCGTTCTGCAAGCCCGGTGACCCGCCCGACAGGTCCCCTCGCACCATTTCGAAGATGCTGAGCGTTATTCATTAATTTTCAAAACGGCGCGAGTGGCCGCAATGGAGTATCTGCCCTGGTCCGAAATTGTCGCTTCGTTCAGCAAATCGTCCTCGCAGGCAGGCGGTCGCGTTTGTCCCGACTGTCTACTGCGGCGGCAAAGGCCTTGTGAGGATGAAAGTCGCCGAAATACACAGGACGATGGCCTGTACGACCATGACGTGAGTCGGCACTGCCATTAGCAACGAGATCAGGATGATGGCGGCCATCGACAGGAGGCTCAGGATTTTCGTGGATCGACTAATTGCGCCGTGGCGCCGCCAATTGGCGATCAACGGACCAAAAACGTCATGGTTGATCAGCCACTGATGCAATCTGTCGGATGAGTTCGCAAACGCTATTGCAGAGACGAGGACGAACGGCGTCGTTGGTAGCAACGGCACAAAGATGCCTATGGCGCCCAATACGAGCGATGACAGGCCAATAAAAATGAGCGTTATGCGTTTGGCGTGAGCCAACATGTTTCGTACTTTGATGCCAGCAGGCATTTGAAGATACCCGGGTTCACACGCTCAGTACAGTTGCGAACAATTCGCATTTGATTAAACTGGCTGAACGTTCTAGCGGCTGGAAAAAATCACTATGCGAGTTCTTGCTTCCGTAATTCTCCTGGCAACCGCTGTTGTAGCTGGGGCCCAGCAGCCGGGCACCCTGCACGACACGCGCGAAACGCACCTGGCCGAAGTGCGCCAGATGACATTCGGCGGTGAGAACGCAGAGGCGTACTGGTCGCCCGATGGCAAGGAGCTGGTATTCCAGTCCACTCGTCCGCCACTCGCCTGCGACCAGATCTTCCGCATGCCGGTCAGCGACCCGGCAGCGTTGACGATGGTCTCGACCGGTAAGGGCCGCACCACCTGCGCCTATTTCACCGCCGACAGCGAACGCATTATCTATTCGTCAACGCATGCCGGCGGCGAACAATGCCCGGTAGAACCAGATCGCTCACAGGGCTACGTCTGGCCGATTTACGCTACTTACCAGATCTACAGCGTCAAACCCGACGGCACCGATCTGCAGGCGTTGACCGATACGCCGGCGTACGATGCCGAGGCAACGATCTGCGGTGTTGATGGCTCGATCATCTTTACCTCGACGCGCGATGGTGATCTCGACCTGTATCGCATGGACGCCGATGGCAGCAACGTTACGCGCCTGACGGATACACCCGGATACGATGGTGGCGCGTTCTTTTCCCGGGATTGTTCGAAGATCGTATGGCGCGCATCGCGTCCGACCGGCGAGGCGCTGGCGGACTACCAGCGCCTCCTGCAACAGGACCTGATTCGCCCGGGCAAGCTCGAGGTTTTCGTAGCCGATGCCGACGGCAGCAATGTCCGGCAGGTGACAAACCTTGGAGGCGCGAGTTTCGCACCCTACTTCACGCCCGATGCGAAACGTATTCTGTTCTCGACCAGCCATCACGATCCACGCGGCAGAGAATTCGATATCTTCGCGGTCGACGTCGACGGCAATAACCTCGAGCAAATTACGTTTACAGCCGGCTTCGACGGCTTCCCGATGTTTTCACCCGATGGCCAGTGGCTGGCATTTGGCTCGAATCGCAACCAGGCGAATGACGGTGACACCGACGTATACGTAGCGCGATGGATCGAATAACAGGCGTTCAGCATGCTGCATGAAGACCAAGAATTCCGCATCCGCGTCCCATCGAAATAGTTGTTACGCTGAACGAGATATCACATCTCAATTGACGTATTGCTCAAAGGAATCATCGAAGTGGACAAGATTTCCCTGGTAACCGGCGCTGCGGGCGGACTGGGCCGCGCTATCGTGCGGCAGTTGATCAACCAGGAGCACTGCGTTATCGGGGCCGATGTCTCTGCAGCGGGGCTCAAGGAATTTGCCAAATCGTTGGGCGCGACGGCTGACGCATTCAGAGCGCATACCATTGACCTGACTAATGTCGACGCGGTGGATGCACTTTTCGCAGAAATAGAGTCAGAGTTCGGTGGACTGGATGCGCTGGTCAACAATGCTGGCACCTGCTTCATGAGCGAATTTCCGCAAATCCCGGCGAAAGAATTAGATGCGCAAATGGCAATTAATTTCTCGGCCGCCTTTCACTGTTGCCAGCGCGCGGTGCCGTTGATGTTGTCCCGGTCCGGCGTCAGGAAGATAGTCAATATTTCCTCAAATGGCGCCTACAATTTCGACGTGTTCGATCCGCCGCATTACCGCGCCAGCAAGGCCGCACTGGACACACTTACGAAAGACCTGGCGCGGCGCTACGCCCGGGACAAGATCTCGGTGAATTCGATTGCACCCGCGATGACGGACACGCCGCTGTTTAATGTCGTGGATGAAGAAACCCTGCAAGCGGCAATTGCCGCGATGCCACACGGCGTGCCAATGGAGCCGGACCAGGTCGCGGCCTGGGTTGCCTTCCTGATTTCGCCGGCCGGCGATGTCGCCAGCGGGAACGTCATTATTCTGAACCAGGGTCGCGACGTCCGCTAGTAACTGTTCCCGGTTTGCCTGCCCGCAGGCTCGTCGCGCCTAGGCGTAAAACTCGGGAATCTTGCTCAGTTGCGGCCATTGTTCAGGTGAATGGCCGAAGATCACGAAAGCGTCGCGCTCCTTGGCCAAGGCCATAAGGCGGCGCGCGTTTTTCTGGGCAAGATCGGGGCGCCAATAGCCGGCGAAATCGCCTTCGAGCTCTTCCGGACGCGAGATCGTATCGCTCGTCAGGATGACCGCCCCGGTCTCCGGCAGCTCAACGAGCAGCGACATCTGTCCCGGCGTATGGCCTGGCGTCTCCAAAAGCGTAAGCCCGGAAAAAAGCTCTACGTCGCCCGATACCTCGATGTACACCTGGTCGTCCGGCCAATCGTAGGGATGACGACCGTGCCAATAAAGCGGTTTATCCAGCGCCCGCTCTGCGCGGTGTACGACCATTGGCACGTGTCGGAAGTCTTCGATCCCGCCGACGTGATCGATATGCGTGTGCGTCAGTATCTGCAGATCGATATCTTGAGGCGAGATGCCTAGGCGCGCTAATTGCCCGGCTGGCATGTTCTCCGGGCCAAGCTCAAGGATTGTGCCGAACTCGTCGAGCTTGTCCTCGCGGGATGCCTTGTCGCGATCGGCGAGATACTTCCGCGGAAAACCCGTGTCGACCAGCACCCACCTGCCGTCGTCGGTCTCGATAAGCGAGCCGGTAATGCCGATGATGCGTCCGTTGGAGTGAACCTGGAACAGGCCGTAGTCCATTACGTAGAGTCGACTGACTTTGCTGTTTTCGAATCCTTCAATCAACATATGTACCTGGCGGCTGTGTCGCAAACAGGATGGTATATGAAAGTCGAGATGCACAAAATGTTTGAGTACCTGCTGAAGACCACCGCCTGCGAGCCCGAGGCGGTTATCGGGCTCTCCCTGGCCCGGTCGCCAGCGCTCGGCGATTTCCTCGACGATCTCGATGCCGGGCTCAAGCTCGACTGGAACAACCGTTCGTTTCTTGGCCTGCCGGAGCTCAGGCAGCAGGTGCTTCGCCAGGCGTCACTGACGCCGCCACTGACCGCCGACAACGTGTTGATCACGGCCGGCGCGGCTGAAGCGAACTACCTCTGCATCCGCCAGCTTGTGAATGCGGACCATGAAATCATTACCGAGACTCCAGGCTGGCCGCAGGTTGGTGTGTTGGCGCGAGCCATTGGTGCCAAACTCCGCGTGGTCGAACGCAGAGACGACAATGGCTGGGAATTCCCAATGGCGGAGCTGGCCGCCGCCGTTAACGAACGCACACGCCTGATCTTCCTGTCCAATCCCAACAACCCGACTGGCCGCCCGCTCGGAGAAGATGAGCTGCGCGAGATCGTCGCACTCGCGCGACCGCACGGTGCGTACGTGCTCATAGATGAAGTGTATGCGGGCCTGGAATGGTCCGGCCCGCGCAGGACATCCATCGCCGGTCTCTATGAGCGTGGTATCACCACTGGCAGCCTGTCCAAGTGCCTCGGCCTGCAGGGTTTGCGTATCGGCTGGCTGATTTCCCCCGATGACACCGTCGTCAATGACGCCCTGATCCTGAGGGAGAATTCGAGTGAAATCATGAACGTCCTGGGAGAACACATTGCGGAAATCGCGCTTCGACCGGAACGCTACGCGACGGCAATGGCTGTTGCACGCGAGGAGGGTGTCGCAAACCTCGAACTTCTTGATCGCTTTGTTGCAGCGGAGCCGAGTCTTACATGGATACGTCCGGAGGCTGGTCTTATCGGCCTGGCGCGACTGCAAGAGTCCTTCGACGGCGATAGCCTCGCCGCACGCCTGCTCCAACCGCCTTATCGAACTTTCCTGTTGCCCGGCAGTGTGTATGGACAGCCACAGCACATCCGGGTTGGCGTCGGCGGCGGACCTCAAGTGAACCTTGAGGAGGGACTCGATCGACTGTCGGCCTGTCTCGCAGACATGACTTCAAATGGCCAATGAGGTGTCAGTCCTGATTCGAGAATCACTTGATTCAGGCGCCAGATTACCAATATCGTCAACAAGCTCGGGTCGGCTAAAAAAAACTCCGTGAGAGATACGAAGCTTCATATCGGACCATTTTCAATCATCAATCGATGGTTTCTATGAATACTTTATCACCCAGCGTTAATCGGCCCGGTTCAACAGTGGTCGCATAGACGCCCAGGCACCCCTCACGTTCGCTAGCGACGGTGCGCAGTACTTCCGGTTTTTGTTGCGCCGTTACAGGGTCGACTGTGATAACAATGCACCGACTGTCGCGCATATCGACGCGCATGCGCAGGTCGCCAATCTGCAGGACACAGCCGACCCATGTGTCCTCCTGGAAAGGCGAAGTGTTCGCTGCATCGATCAGGAAGTTCGGTCGAAATCGCTGCACGTTGAGTTCGGTGCCGACAGTATTTCCGAGTTCTGTAATCGTTTGCGTTGTAATCAATGAGAGCGGAAAGGTATCGAAGACACCACGATTCTGTCTGATGACGCGAGCGCCGCCTGGGTACAGTTCATCAGCGAGTTGAGGGTCAGCGACATCCTTTTCAGATCCTGTAGGCGTGCGCACCACTGTTGCTGACTTGTCCGGTCGGGACGGATTCGCAAAGGAGGGCCGATAATGATTCATATCGTTGCGCTGGCGAATGGTGAGCCAGGGAAAATCGCTTTGAATCGCTTCGTCGCGAACGAAGGCCCAGCGACGGTCTCCGGCGACGCCGAACCAGGACACATCTGCGTCATGCAGGGCTTCGGCACCCATGGATTTGACCGGGTATCGCCACATGCCGGCGAGGTGGCCGACGCACTTTCGGTGGTTTGCAGCACTCATTGAACGTCCTCATCAAATGAGGCGCCCTTACCAGATTACCTGCAATCGAGCGTGGCGGAATGGATCCGCTGCAGCGCCCCTCGATTGACGGGGGTGATGCCAGTGGCAACGGCTTAACTTTACCCAACCACAGAACCAGAGTCGACACGCCTCCCTGGAATGGGACGGCATAACACTGGGGTCAAAGTAGAATCTATCCGAATCGACCATAGGATCGGTGTTGCCTGGTGCTTACTCTGACCCCGTTGTCGCCGCACGCGACGGACAGCGTCCGCCGCCATGGTGCCGCTCGAATACCGGGTGCACGAAGTTCATCGTGTTCAGCAGGGTTCTTGTCGAGTACACGCGCGGTTCGTCGCAGGAAACCACGCGCTGCATGCAGTTCCGCCGTTGCTGAACCGCCATGCTGTTAACGCGCCACTGCCACAGGTCACCCCATTCCTGCGGCCCGCCACGCACCATAAAGGAGATTGTTTCATCTGAATTAGCGCGACGGCTGTGCCAGATGGCGTTAATCTGTGCCAATATCGGGACAATATGAAAACAGGTTACCGCCGACGGCACTCGCCGCGGGCGTGAGAACGTGAGGAGAGGACAATGTTCGGAAAGAACAATGAACCGGAAGAAGAGGTGCGCGAAGCGCCTGGGTACACGGCCAACATTGAGGTGCGCAAGCGGAACGTTTCTGTAATCGGTCCCACCTTGATCTTCAAGGGTGAGCTGACCGCAAACGAGGACCTCGTAATCGAGGGCCAGATCCAGGGCTCGATCGCCCATCAGGACAAGCACCTGACGGTTGGTAAGCAGGGTCGGGTGACTGCCGACATTCACGCACAGCAGGTTGACGTATTGGGTGAGGTCAATGGCGACATTCGCGCGGATAAAGTCGTCACGTTAAAGAGTACTGCCGTGGTCGTTGGCAATATCGTATGTGCGCGTATCGTTATTGAAGATGGCGCGTGTTTCACGGGCAACGTCAAGATGGAGCGAGTCACGAAGTCACAGCCGAAGCTCAAAGTTGCGGAGAAAGCCGACGCGGTAGCGAACGTGGGGCAAGGTGCCGCCTGACATCGTCGCGACCGCCGAGAAGCAGCTTGATATCGAGGCACAGCCGCAGCCGGTTGTAATCGACTGTGACCTGGTCATGAAAGGTGAGCTGTCCTTTGCCGAGGACACCGATTTGCTGGTTTTCGGCAGTATCGAAAGCGCCTCCATCAGCGGCGTCAAGAATCTTACAATTGGTGCCAGGGGCAGCTTGTCCGGTTCTGTAAAAAGCACCACAGCTGAAATCGCCGGCGCACTACACGGTCGCGCCGAGATTGCCGAAACGGCGATATTGCGGCGAACCGCCAACCTGCGCGGCGAGTTGTCAGCCAAATGTGTGCGGGTCGAAGCGGGAACGAATTTAGAGAATTGCGTCCTGTCTGGCAAGATTCAGCGGGCCTGACCGCAGCACACCGTTTAAATACGGCAGACTGTTTGCTCAATCAGGCCCTAAACTCGGCAGGTCAATGGGCGTCAGAGCAGACACCATCCAACCCAACTCCGTCCGTCGAATGACAGGGTTTTCACACTGTCCCGAAATTACCACTGACCCAGAAAAGGCGAGCATGCTGAAAATGCCAGTTCACGAAACAGCAGGTTCTCGACAAACACATCAGAGTGGTCCGCTCGGCCAACGCGATCTGTGTGGGTTAATCAAATAGTTCGAGAATTAGTCCGCCGCAGCAGCGACACACTGGTATCCTTGGCCAATCGAAAGCCGCAATAGTCTTAGAAACAACGTATGCCATTAATAATAATAGCGAATTTAATTCTTTGCAGTCGCAGCAATATTCCAGGTCAAGCAGCAAACGTCAGGCAACGCTATGTCAGAGCCTGATACGCCGTCTGATTTATTGGTAGTCGGCTGGCGTGAATGGGTGGGTTTGCCGGAACTGGGCATCACCCGCATCAAAGCCAAAGTGGATACCGGAGCACGAACTTCTGCCTTGCACGCATTCGAAATTCGCCCGTTTGTAGAGAACCAGGTCAAACGAGTCGAATTCAAGATTCATCCTAAGCAGTACCAGACCGACTCAGTCGCAGTTTGCGTTGCAAACGTACTGGATGAGCGATCGGTAACCGATTCGGGCGGTCATAAAGAAGACCGAATGGTCATACAAACGACTTTCTCAATCGGGCCGCATAGCTGGCCGATAGAGATAACCCTTACGGCCCGCGACGACATGCGGTTTCGTATGCTGCTCGGTCGCACCGCGATTAAAGGCTGGGCACAGGTTGACCCTTCGCGCTCCTATATCATTGGCAGAAAGCGTCGCAAGAAGAAAAGGAAGAAATAAACAATGCAAAAGAACGAACCGATCACCGTCGGCGAAGTGACCGTAATGCCTGGACACCGCAAGAATGTAAATCTTCCGATTGCAGATCTCTATACAGCCACGTCACTCTTTATGCCGCTGCAGATTCTGTGTGGACGCAGTGCCGGGCCAACCCTTTTTGTATCAGCGGCTTTGCATGGAGATGAGCTTAACGGTGTCGAAATCATTCGCCGACTTTTACGACGTAAGGCGCTGAAATCACTCCGCGGCACCTTACTGGCGATTCCGATCGTAAACGTACACGGATTTATTAACCAATCCCGCTATTTGCCCGACCGGCGTGACCTGAACAGGTCGTTTCCCGGCAGTGCCAAGGGGTCGATCGCGTCACGGCTTGCCAACACCTTCCTTGAACAGGTCGTGTCCAAGGCGGACTTCGGTATCGACCTGCACACCGGCGCAATCGACCGCGCCAACCTGCCCCAGATTCGCGGCAACCTGAATGATGCGAAGACGCTCGAGCTCGCCAAAGCCTTCGGCGCCCCGGTAATGCTCAATTCAAACATTCGGGATGGGTCGCTACGGGCAAGCGCAGCCGAAATAGGAATGCCCATGCTCATTTACGAAGCAGGCGAAGCGCTCAGATTTGACGAAGTCTGCATTCGTGCAGGCGTGCGAGGGGTGCTTCGCGTAATGCGTTCTGTCGGCATGTTGCCTCCCTCCAAAAGCGCAAAGTGCCCTGAATCAGTGCAGGCACGTTACACGCGCTGGGTCAGGTCACCCGAGAGCGGCATCGTCAGCAAAAAGGTAAGTCTGGGGAGCAAGGTATCGAAAGGCCAGCGAATTGCTACCATCAGTGACCCGCTCGGCGAGGACGAAGACATCCTGACCGCACCGTTTGATGGTGTTGTAATTGGCCGCAGCAACCTGCCGCTGGCGTACGAAGGAGAGGCACTCTTTAATATCGCCTCATTCGAAGACCTGAAGGAGGTGGAAGGACTGGTCGAGGAATTCTCCGCCGAACACGAGATGGAACTACAGGATGACTGATTATCGGCCATTCACCGCCGCGAAAATTTCGAAGACCGCAAGGGTTTGAGCGCTCGAGGTCGCCTCAAGCTATACCTGCTGGCTTCCTAGTCTGTTTCGAGTTGGCGGATTTTGGGCCGCCGTCTGCGCCTGGATTTTTGCGGTACCAGCGCCCGCATTTTCTCCAGTTTGCCGAAACACAATAGCCTGTCATCGGCTTCCAGTACCCGGCTTGCACGCGGATTGGGTATTGCCTTGCCGTCACGATACAGCGTGAGCACATTGATATCCTTGTCGTCCGGGTCTATGTCGCCGATCGCTGTGCCCTCAAGATCGGATCCTTCAGGTATATTAATTTCGCTCACGCCATGACCGTGGCTTACCGTCAGGCGCTGTCGAATATCAATCTCCGGGAAATCGACACGCGCCGATATGTGATCGATTATCGCGCCTGCGATATCCAGTTCGGTGCAGGTCTCAATGCCCTCAAGCCCGGGAGATGAATTGACTTCCATGATCTGCGGCCCTTTCGCCCCCTCAAGCATATCCACGCCGGCCACTCGCAGCCCAAGAATTTGCGCAGCACGGACCGCCGTTTCACGATAGTTCTCGTCCAGTTCTATCGCTTCTGCCAGGCCCCCTCTGTGCACATTGCTGCGAAATTCCTGGCCCTGCGCAACGCGTCTCATTGCAGCAACGACACGATCGCCCACCACAAAAGCGCGAATATCCTTCCCTTTGCTCTCAGCGACAAATTTCTGAATCAGCACATTCTGTTTTTGACTTTGCAGAAGTTCAATAATGGATTCCGCGGCCTTGGTCGACTCGGCCAGCAGAACACCAATGCCCTGGGTACCTTCAATGAGCTTGATCACTACGGGCGCACCGCCGACTCGCTCAATCGCGGGCAGAACATCTTTCTTGTCCGTTACAAATGTTGTCCGGGGAATGCCAATATTGTGGCGACTCAGGATTTGCAAACTGCGCAGCTTGTCCCGCGAGTTGCCGATTCCGTTCGACGTGTTGACACAAAAAACGCCCATTTCCTCAAATTGCCTGACAACGGAGTTGCCATAGTAGGTGATGGATGCACCGATGCGCGGCAGAACCGCATCGTAGGCGCTTAACGACTTCTGGCGAAAAAACAGATCGGGTTCGCCCTGCTGCAGGTCGATGGCAAATTTCAAGGTGTTGAGCACTTTCACCTCGTGGTCGCGCTCAAGTGCTGCGTCTTTCAGGCGCTGCGTGCTATAGGAAGTGGGCCCGCGAGACAGGATAGCTAGTTTCATTCTTGTTTCTCCTTATTATCACGCGGTGGCACCTAATTAGGCCGGCGCTGAAAACACACGCACTAAAGTGTGCATAATCGGAATCTTGCGTTGCGTTTCAAGGCGTCCGCAGCAAACTGTTCAGGCAACCCGCCAAATAGCGTAGCCAAGGTAGCAAAGTATAAGCAGCGCCCCCGTTATCCTGCCCAGCTGGGCTCGCCCGATCCAAAAAATCGGAATGAGGGCTGCTGCCAGAACCAGGGACATAGCAAGGTCTATCATTCCGCCGGCAGGCACTGATACCGGACTGGCAATCGCGCTTACCGGCAGAACCATCAGGTTATTGAACAGATTCGAACCAACGACATTGCCCAGTGCAATATCCGACTCGCCGCGCATTGCGGCGAATACCGTCGTGACAAGTTCCGGAAGGCTGGTGCCAATCGCAACAATGAATAATCCAACCAGCGCGCTTTGGATGGAAAGGATAGCCGCCAGTTCGACCCCATTGTCAATCGTAAGGCGACCGCCCAGAAACAATGCGATGGTGCCTACAAGGAGGTAGGTAAGATTCAGGAGTCTGACTGAACCACCGACTGCCAACGGGACATCGCCGGCATGTGTAATGAGTGGATCCACGGTTCTGCGACGTATGACATCAATGACCGCTATATACATAAACATGCCAAAAACCAGGAACAAGATGGTGGCCTCAGAGCGATCAAGCATCGACGCAAGCCCCCTGAAACGCGGGTCCGCAGTCATTACCACGATCATCGCGGAAACGAGCAACAGCAGTGGCAGTTCGCGAAGCAGGAGCTTACTGTCGATTGAAATCGGGCGAATTAGCGCTGCAATGCCGAGCACGAGTCCCAGGTTTGCAAGATTCGAACCTACGACATTTCCGAATGCCAGTTCTGTCTGATCATTCAAAGCACCGATGACATTGACAACCAGCTCAGGCGCACTGGTGCCAAACGAGACTATCGTCAACCCGACTATCATAGGTGATACGCCGAACTGTGCCGCGATTCCGGACGCACCTTTCACAAGGGCTGCCCCACCAAACAATAACAGGATGAGCCCCAGGAGCAGCAGCAGGACAGTAATCATTGACGGTCGATCATTAGTTGCTCTCGATAGTGATTCGATAAACGCCTAGTTCATTATTGAGCAAATTACCTTGTACATTCCTATCGCGTTCAGCATGCTAAATTGGCAGTGTCGCTGACATCATACGTCCTCGGCAATCGACGCCGAAAGATAATCAACAGCCAACTTACCAAAACCAGTGCAAGCGTACGGAAGAAACGACCGCAGATACGGGCATGCCGAATCCGCTGCCGTCGAATCCAGGGTTTTCGACATACTGCACAGAGGGCGTGACATGTCCCTGGTATCGCCCTATTGGAATTCGAAAGAAGAGTTCGGCCGTTGTGACATTCTCAAGCGCCGCCGTGCGAAACGTATCGGCTACTGCAGTCCTCGCCACGGCCGCGCCGAATAGGCCAAAAGGCGTTTGACGTTCATACGCGCCGGCGACAAAGCGGGTGGCGACTGAAACGTCACCGTTGGCTGCGCCGAATCGCACGTTAAGCGCATGCGTGGATCGCTGCCAGCCGAATCCGGCGTAGGCACCATAATTGATGTCCTGCCTGCCCGGATTTCCGAGCACGGCGTGATCGTCTGTTCTGAGCCAGCCGCCGAATCGCAGTGTCCACTCGTTCAGGAGCCACTTGCTGCCAACCCCGAAAAAAGCGCCGCGCTCCCCCGATGTCAGCGACAGGAGATCCTGGTAAGAACGATCCGGATAGTCTGCTATGCCGTCCGAACTGGCGACGATGATGGCCAGCTCCGGTCGTGCCCCCGTTGCGGCTATTCTCAGGACGCCGCCTATCGTGTAATCAGGAAAATCGATGGTGGCGTTGTTAACAAAACTGCCATTCAGAAAGTGCGTGTTCTCGTCGTTGGCGATGCGGCTGCGATCCAGCGATGCTGAAGGATCGATAAGCCCCAGGCTCAGGCTCATGCTGTTTTGAAAACGAAACGTGTAATGAAACTCTGAAACCTGGATGCCGCCATCGCTGTCCCTGTTCAGTACCGAGCCCGCATCGGCATTTGCCGTGGGAAAAGTTGCCGAGACTCCGTTTGGGTCGGGAGTTGAACTACCGTCCAGGTAAATCAGCCACTCACCGCTTTCCTGCGGAACGGTGAGAAATGCATCCACTGACGCGCTGAATTCTGAATCGACATCGGCAATATCAGCGAACTGGTAAGCGGCAGTGATCCCACCTTCGATGTTCACTTCGGCCTTTGCGACGGGTATTCCTAAAGCTCCGGCAAATACCAGTGCCGCCAATACCCGTCTCAACAATGTCCAGCGGACACCTGGCATGTGGTGGTCGAACCGTGACAAACATACTGCTGGAGCAGGCACCGGCTAACGACTCAGAACCGGTAAGCAACGCCCGCACCGATAAACAAATCCGGTGTACGGTCATTGAGGCCAATGCCGGTATGCAGGTCGAACTGCAGGTTGGTTTGCGATAGCAAGGTGACTCCGCCGTTCAAGAAATGTTGCGGGCCTGATTGACCGCCGTAGTCGCCAAAATGCTCAATGTAGGCGGACTTGTTGCCGTCAATGGCGAAGCCAATACCAATCGCATTACCGACGGTCACCTCGTCCCCGGATTCTTTAACCAGCACCGTGCCAAACCAGTCGAGCCTGTTTGAATGAGTCCAGAAGAGACCGACGGTCGGCTCGCTCTCGTTCGCACTGAAGCCGGATTCGCCGACAGGCAAGGACAGACCGGCAAAGAGCGCCATTGGTGTGGCCGCGTCGTCGTTTGTGAAGTGCCACTTCAAACCGATTCCCGCATCCGTAGTCCCCGAATTACTTTGCCCACCGCTGTTGGTTGCAGATAGGCCCGCCCAACTCAACTGCAACTCCAGGTTGTCAGCCATGCCGTAGCGAAATAAAGCCAATGGCAACAGGTGTTCATCGAACCCCTGCGAGCCATCCGTGAATTGATAACCCGCCTCCAGCTGCATTGAAGATTTGCGGAGCGTAAGCGGAGACGAGCTGAACCCGGGTCGTTCCGTATTGATCGGCTCACCCTCATCGGCTAATGCGCAGCCTGCGGCTACGGTTGCCAAAGTCATGCAGCAAGCCGCAGCGACGCTGCCGATCAGTCTTACCCCCGTACGCCATAGACGGCGCGACGTGAAAGACATCACAGCTGTACCCTGAAGTTAACGACCCCAAGGTGGTTTGACACGTTATCAGCGTTGTCTATTACCAGGTATTGATTCATGTATCCGGCCTCAAGCGACCAGCGTTCACCAATTTTCCAACCGGACCCCACAAACAGTCTGTTCTGCCGCAATCCGGAGCGACCGCCCCAGTCGGTTTCCTTCAGATCGAAGAAGGGTTCCAGCGACACCACGAACGTTCGATCGTTGCCCATCGGTCGGGTGTACTTTGTCATGAATCGAAATAGCAATCCCAGGTCATCTCCCGTGCTCAGCGAACGTTGCAGCAGGCGCGCACGCATCGATATGTTGCCGCCTCGCCACTGGCCCGTTCGCCAGTCAACCTGCTGGAACACGCGAGTCTCGTCAGCCACGCCGCCGATCCCGTTGCGACTCCTGAATCGCGCGTAGCCCAGCCAGATTCTGACGCCGTCTCGAAATTCATACCCGACGGCAGGACGGGCCAACCACTGGTTGCTGCCACTGCCAAGATCGAAATATCGAGCCTGCCCGTCGAACCAATAGTGCCAGCGGGTAGCTTCACCATCGGACCGAATGACATCGGTCGTTGAGAAAGTCGTCCAGATTCCCGGATCGTTCTCTACAGCTGCGGCGGTAAGCGGCATTAGTAATGGCACTACCGCCAGGAAAATCGCAATTACAGTTTGAAGTTTGTTCATTATAAATCCGCGGCCTAGCCGAAATTCCGGATAACAGGAATGCCGGCTGGTGCCTCTAGTTTTGTTTCTGCTGCCCGTGCAGGCAGGTTGTCGCGCCACTTGCTCGGTCCAAGGCTCAGCCCTGTGAACAGGAAAAGAGCCAGAACAGGCAACGGTTTACAGACGCCGGTACAGCCCAGTCGCATTCTCCCTGATCTGGGTATTTCTACAAGAACGCCGGGAAACCCGACGAATAGGGCCTAATCTAGGTATCGCTGATCAACAAGTCTAACTAAAATAAATGTGATATTTGACAAAAAAATTTTATAGCTATCCATAGATATCGATGACTGGCGAAGCCGGCTGGAGTTGAACGGGGCTCGCCGCTACCGAGCTGCACGTGGTTCGCCGCTGCTTTGATTCATTGGCAGGAAGAACTGCCGCGCTGAAGACCGGGAATGACCGAAAGTACAAAATTGAGACCGGCGACTGTGTGGTTCAGCCGGTTGGTGAGTGTTGTTGTCTACCTCGATCCTGCGAGAGAAATAGCAATTGATCTGACTGCGCAGATTCGTGGCTTTGGTGCGATGGCGCCCATCATAACCTTCAGCGTTTTCGTGATCACCGCAATTGCAGGTTTTTCCCGTGCCGTTTAAATCGTCATTGCGGGCGTCGTATGCAAAACTGCGAAGGCATTTGCCATCGCCATTGTTTCCACGCTGGTATCCTTTCTCGCTACGTTCGAACTCGCACGAAATTTGCAGCCGATTGGGTTGCTGCCAGTCTCGACAAATTACTCATTGTGAAAACGGTTATGGCAGTGGTGGCAGGTAACGGAGTTCGCATGCTGGCGCTGACCTGCCTGAATCATTTTGTGGCTGGCATCGTCAACGGCTGCGGCTGTGGATTAATATCAATTAAAGTGCCCGACTATCTGTTCGTCAGCAAGCTGGGCCCACTGCCACTGACCCTGATCCACGTCTACCTGGCACGGGCCGGCTGCGAGGGAATTTACGTGCCAGCGTTGAGGTCAGCAGCCTGCAAAAAGGAACGCTGCTTTTCGCTGCGGGTCTCAATATCCTCATGCTGTTTGCGATCACCGTGTATGGTCGCAGAACGATTGCAGCCGTTGGCAGCGCACCGACGGAACTGTAAAAATGTTCAGAGATTCTGGCAGGACCCACCAAGACGTAATTCACATCCAGGCAAATGATTAATATTCGCACCACACTACTGCAGCGCAACGGACCGACGCGCCGGTTATTGCACTGGGTCGCGTTAACGACGCTGCTGGCTATTGCGTCCTATGCAGCCTGGTTTTACGAACCGGATCCGGGGGACGGAGCGCCGCGCGTGCTCGTCTCTGTGGATCGCACCCTGTGGAATCGCATAGGCCTGAATCGCTGGACTTACGTGCGTGCACTGCGCAGGGCGGGCCTGCGGCCGGTACTCATGGAGTTTGGACAATTGCCGCCGGACAGCGGCGCCACCGAATGGCTGGAGGGCATGGATGGCCTGCTACTCAGCGGCGGTGGCGATGTTGCCGCAGTGCATTACGGTGGTGACGACAGCATCAGCAGGGATGTAAACCCCGCTCGCGACGCCTTCGAACTGCAACTGCTGGCAGCGGCCGATCGCCGGGATATGCCGGTGCTGGGCCTGTGTCGCGGCGCTCAGCTATTGAACGTGCATCGCGGTGGAACACTTGGCGATTTTCGCAAAGACAGTGCGCGTTATCGGCGCCACAAGAGAGTTTGGGGCGGGCACGCAGTTGCGCTTGAGAAAGATACGCTGCTTGCGAGTATCTTTGCAGACACCGAATTGTCAGGCGTTGTGACCTGGCACGGCCAGTATGTCGATCGGGTCGGTGCAGGTATGCGCATTGCCGCGTTCGCGCCGGATGGCACGCCGGAAGCCATCGAAGGTATCACTGATGACCCGTTTGGCATGATAGGTGTGCAGTGGCATGCCGAAGTATTGCCCTGGGACGGACACCAGGAAAAGCTGTTTACCGCGTTTCACGACGCCGCCGAACGCTATCGCGAAGCACGTTCACGACAGTAGCGCACAAAGTTTGCAAACAGACGGCGCTGGTCACGTCGTTGCGGCATATACTCGGGGTGCCATTGCACGCCAATCCGCAGCGGCTCATCGACTGATTCGATGCCCTGCACGATATCGTCCCGATCACAGGCGCTGATCACAAACCCGTCACCGACTCTGTCGACTGACTGATGGTGCAGGCTGTTCACCCGGGTTTTCTCCCTTCCCAACATGCCCGCGAGCCTGGAGCCCTGCCTGACCGTTACCCGCTTTCTCGGCAGCAGCGTACCCCTGTTGGATGTGTGGTGACGCATGGCCTGTAAGTCGGCGTGCAAAGAGCCGCCAGCATGCACGTTCAGCAGCTGACTGCCGCGGCAAATGCCCAGCACCGGTAAGCCTCTTCGCCTTGCCAGGTTCAGAACACTGAGTTCAAACTCATCCCGCAATGGATCGACATTACGCGACGTCGATACGTCGCCACCGTAAATCGCGGGGTCGATGTCATTGCCACCGCCGATGACGAACCCGGCGAAATCGCCTTCCGGGTAAGCATCGGCGGCGTTGAGATAGACGGCCGATGCGCCACAGCGGCGCAGGTGCCAGCGGCTCGCCCACCAGGCCCAGCGCATACCCTGACTGGGGCCGGTGACGCCAATTAGGATCGCTCTGCCCAACGCTGGACTTTTTCGCGCCACTGGCTATCGATGGGATGCAGCGTGCGCTCGGCATCGGCGAGCATTTCGATGCATAGTGCTGCCAAATTGTCCCGGTCCGCCGCAAGCTGCTCAATTTTCAACCAGCGACTCCACGGATCGGCAATACTCCAACCTGGCTCGTCGACGCAACTGTTGGCAAGACGATAATGGAACGCCGGGCGGGCATTGACCCTGTCGTCGTCGACGACATCACAGACCGCGCTTTCGTCGATTGACGAAAATAGCGGCAACATGTCCAGCGCCCGATTGCGCGTGGCGTTGTATTCCAGGTAATCCGCAATCAGGTCGTCCATGTCGGGCTTATAGCCCGGCGCAATGATAAGCGCCTGGTATTCACGCGGATACGGATTGATATAGGGGGTTACACGTCGCGCCATGTCAATTTGGCCAGCCCACACAATCCAGTCGTACAGGCAAACAAACGCCTGCATGTAGGCAAGAATAGTGCGCGCCTGCATATCCGTCGGTTCGACATTAAAATGCACGCCAAACGCGTACATGAAGGATGCGTTTGTGCCATTGGCACCCGACTTCCGAACCGCCTCAACGATCGCGTCCATAGGCTTCCCGATGGTTTCCATAGCAAGCGGCGGACTGACAATCTCACAGGGAACGACGATTGATGACACGGCATCTAACGCGTCTATCGCAAAAGTTCGCGCCGGGTTTTCTTCGTCGGCTGCTTCTTCTTCTGCCCACTCTTTCAGCAGTGCGAAATCGACTTCAATCCTGTATGTCCCCTGGTCGGGCACATCCACTTCGTATTCGGATCGCGTCAGTTCGCGGACATTGCCGCCCAGCGCTTCCTGCACAACCGCAACAAGACGGTCGACGGGAATGCCTTGCAGCTCGATCTCGATGCCGACCTGCCGCGGTTTTCCGTTCGGCTTGACCGTTGTCGCAGGCATCTTCCAGTTTGAATTCGAAATTTTTCCAGTCCTCATATTGTCAGGTTAGTCACATTGAATCCGGCATACCTTATACCGGATTCGCAATCTGAACCTGGCACAGGATAGCTAGCCCGCAGCAGCGGCTGCAGCTTCCTGCTGATGCTCGTCTGCGCCACCTCTAACCAGCGACAGCGGCTCCTTGAATGTCAAGGTGCGGTAAGGGAACGGTATCTCGATGCCGGCCTCGTCCAGCGCAGCCTTGATGGCAGCGATGACCTCGTCCCTGGAGCGACGAACGTCGAGCGGTGTCGACCCGGTCCACCAGGTCACTTCAAAGTCTACACTGCTGCCGCCAAATTCTGTTGCGAATACCTGAACCGGCTGCTCATCAATGACGGAGGCAACCTGCTCTACAGCATCTTGAATCACCTCTCGGGCCTCGTCCAGATCTTCGCTGTAGGCTACGCCGCACACAATGCGGACGCGGCGGCGGTCCTTGTCAGTGCGCACCGTGACGGCTTGCTTGAAAAGTGTTGAATTCGGAACGATTACGGGCTGACCATCTGTCTGCCGCAACATCGTGTCACGAATAGTAATGTTCTCAACCTGACCTTCAATGCCCTGCACCTCGACGAAATCGCCTATCTGGAACGGCTGTCGAAACAGTATTAGCATACCCGCAAAAAAGTTCTCAAAAATATCTTTGAAGGCAAAACCAATAGCAACCGAGCCAAGTCCCAGGCCGGCCAGCATGCTGCCAGGACGTACGCTGGGGAAAAGTACAATTGCAGTCATTGCCAGGCCCGCCGTCCACACCAGGATGGACGCCAGTTTACGCACCGCAATGATCAGAGATTTCCTGTTTGGCTGACCCGATAACACTCTGTCGACGACGCGTCGCACCAGCTTAACTGCCAACCAGGTAATAATTAAGAGCACTATGGCAGCAACCAGGTTCGGCGTCTGTTCAATGGCACTCCTTGCGAGCGCCACGAGTTGTTCACGCAGAATTTCTACCGGATTCATTTCATACTCCTATCAATCGATCGAATGCCGACCCGATTACACGGACAAGGCACCGGCAGGGTCATAACTTCCCGCACAGTGCCTCGTTACCGTTAGCAGCCGGACTCTCCCGGGCGCCATTTGCGTCGGCTAACTGTCATTGCTATCCAGCTAATCCTTCGCACTCACAGCCCGTCGCCGATTCGCCGGCCCGTGGCTTCGATGTCCTGTCCGACGCCGCGAGTCGCGTTACAGCCGGCGACCGCTGCGCCCGGCAGCAGGAAAAGTGCTGTTGTGAGAAAGTGTTTCATCACACTCTCCCGACACTCGCCGGGTTCAGACGGGTGGGCGGCCACGTACGGCGCCAAAGATTGCGCTTACCACCAGCAACACCAGGAAAATGAAAAACAGCGTCTTGGCGATACCGGCTGCTGCGCCTGCGATTCCGCCGAAACCAAGTACCGCGGCGATTAAAGCTAAAACCAAAAATGTCACTGACCATGAAAGCATTGTCGTATCTCCCTCGTTGACTAAAAATAGTTGCGATGCAGTGCTGCAACGCGGTTAGTTGATCTACAGGGAGGTATATGCAGGTACTGTGCCAACATTGAATGGAGCAGGCGAGGGCGCGGAACTACAGGGGCGTAGCCGGGCAGCTACCAGAGTGCCGCCGGTTTCCTTGAAAAATTTGCGGGCGATTGTAGAAGTTACTGCCGGCATAAGCTGGCAGGGATGGGACCACAGGGCCTGCCAGGGCTGGGACGCCGTAAATCAGCGTCACAGGTGGATCAGTTAACCGGTCACGTCGGCGATTGTCTCCGCCAGAGCGGGTAACGAAATTGGTTTTCGCATGTATGTCGATACATCGAGATCAGCGGTTACTTCGCGCAGTTCGTCGATTGGATGGGCGGTGACAAAGACAACCGGCGTTTGGTAACGCTGCTGCAGCTCACGAGCGACGTCTACACCATCGGGTCCATTGCCAAGGCGCCAGTCACAAACTGCGATATCCGGGTTCTGGCTCGCGGCTTGTCGCAGTGCTTCCTCGGCATTCGCGGCCGTGAATACGCGATACCCCATCCGGTCCAGGTACAGCTTGCTCGCCTCGCGTGCGGAGGGCTCGTCCTCCAGCAGCAGTACAAATGGCCGAACTTCGCCAGAGGGCTGCTTTTTTTGCTTTTTATCCTGTTCCATTAGTGTCTGTGTTGCCTGACGGTTCGATGGCTACCTAAAATGCCATACGGGCGGTACGGATTCCCGGCAAGGTGTCACAGTAATCAACGCGACTCACCGCTTGAATTGAGCCTGTTTATCATGAAACGACTTTTAGTCGACGCCGAGCCTCGCGGAAGCAGCGAGGTCTGCATTTCGTTGCGTCCAGGTAGGATAGACTGGACTACTCAAAAAACACACAGACATTGAATGCGATGGAGCACGACACGAACTCTCGGCCGAGCTATTTCACTGCTGCCAATATCGCGCTGCTCGCTGCGGCTGTCACGTTGATGGTGGCGGCGCTGATCATTGTCGGCTGGGTATTCGACATCCGTTGGCTACAGTTTTGGCAGGCGGACCAGGTGAGCATGAAGGTGAACACAGCCATCGCCTTCCTGATTTCAGGTGTCCTGCTGATGGTTGCCCAATGGCCCATCAAGCCGCTGGCTGTAGCGGTACGCAGCCTACTGTGCGGCCTGCTAATGCTCCTCGCACTGTCGACCCTGGCGCAGTATCTGTTTGGCGTCCAAACCGGCATAGACGAGTTTTTCTTCGATGCGCCGGACGATGCGTTAATGACATCGTCGCCCGGACGAATGGCGCCCACCACGGCCGTTAGCTTCTTATTGTTTGCACTGGCAATCCTGATCGACCTGGTTCGAAGCCCCGTCGGACGAGCAAGCAGTCGTGCACTGGCAACGCTCATGCTTCTGATCGCGCTAACCTCGATCCTGGGCTACGCGTATGGCGCGCCGACTCTTTACCTTGCTCTCGAAGGCGTATCTGCAATGTCGCTCCCGACCGCTATCCTGTTTGTCGGTTTAGGTCTCGGTGTTATTTGGCTACAGCCGCAGTTCGGGTTTCCCGCGATGTTAACGGAGAAATCAATCGTCGGTACGCATGCTCGTTCCCTGCTGCCGATGGTCGTTGCGGCACCGTTGCTGGCCGGCATCGGCGTGGTTTCAGGCTACGGGAAGTACTACGAGGGAAATTTCGCAATTGCATTAACCTCTCTCGGCTCTATACTCGCAGCGGCCATCGTCGCCGCCGTTTCCGTTGTCGTACTGCGGCGAGCAAACAATGCACTCTACATTCGCGACCGCGCACTGGACGCCACGACAACAGGTGTCCTGATCACCGATCACCTGCAGGCCGAAGAACCGATCGTCTACGTCAACCCCGCATTCATCGAGTTAACCGGCTACTCTGCGGATGAGGTCATCGGACAAAACTGTCGTTTTCTGAATCGTAGCGTCGAGAATGATCCTGATGTTTTAAGCCGAATTCGCGACAGCATCAGCAAAAATCAGGGCGGAGACTTTGAACTCCGAAATACCCGCAAGGACGGCACGACTTTCTGGAATCACCTGAATCTCGCCCCGATCGAAAATTACGACGGAGCGGTCACGCACTTCGTTGGTATTGCCGAGGATATCACCGAGCGTCGTGACCAGGCGCTGCAATTACAGGAAGCGCTGGAGGACGCGCGCAACGCAAGTGCGATGCGTGATTCATTCGTGCGGCTGGTGAGCCACGAACTTCGCACGCCCCTGAATGCGGCGTTGACCTGGATCCGCCTCATGGAAATCGACGCTGACGATGCGACCCGGACCAAGGGCCTTGGAATCGTTGCACAGAGTATCCAGTCCCAGTCGCGGCTGATTGACGATCTGAGCGACGTCAGCCGGGTCGCCAGTCACGGCGTGCGCCTGGAATCGGAACTGGCGGATGCGCGGGTGCTGATCGAGGAAACCATCGAAGAAATGCGGCCGTCAATTGAATCGAAGCACACCCTGAGAGTCGAGGCACAGCCCGGCAGCTATGACGCTATCGTTGATCCTTTGCGGCTGAAGCAGATAGTTCGCAACCTGCTCAGCAACGCAACCAAGTACACCGCCGCCGGCGGGGTTGTGTCGGTCCGGATGGCCATCCAGCCCAATCAGCTTGAGTTCAGCGTGACTGATTCCGGCGTCGGCTTGACGGAGGAGCAGGCGGCGCAGGTGTTCGAGCCATTCTGGCGCGCTGATTCCGATGCACCCGGCCTCGGCGTTGGCCTGACTATCGTTGCGGCGCTGGTTGCGGCACATGAGGGCACGATAGATGTATCGAGCGAAGGGCCTGGCTGCGGGACGACGTTCACGGTTACCGTGCCACTTGACGCCTCGCCTGAATCTCGAGGCGCAGTTTCGGTGCAGCCGGACAGCGCGCCCAGTGACGACGATCCTCCGCAGGACTCGGCCTCATGACCAATCCGGAATCCGAGGGGTCGGATTTGTGCCAGGTTTACAATAGCGTGTAAGAGTTACGCAGCTGCCGGTCGATTCTGCCCGCAAAGATCGCGACGAGCGGCGCACAGCAACAGATTCAAAGTTGGCACGGAGTTTGCTTTCGTAGTGGTAAGGAACAGAGACAAGTGTGTCTGGCCGACCAAGGCAACTTACTTAACTACGGGAGAAAATCATGCGAACGACTTCTACGATCTTAATGTTAATCCTCAGTGCTTTCTTTGCAACCGGTTGTGATACCGACGGCCCGTTGGAGAATGCGGCGGAATCAATCAACGAAGCAGCTGATGAAGTGGGCGATTCTGTTGAGAACGCTCGCAACGAAATCGAAGATGCGGCCGAAGAGCTGGACAACCCGAGATAACTAATTCGGGCGACCATCGCGACGAGTGCCGAGGCGTCACTGCCTCGGCACTTTTCTGGATTGGCGGCCCAATACCAGGCGTTATGTTTATCACTGAAGTCTAAAACCGCTAGTCTTCCTTGTCCGCATTGCCGTCATCCAAAAGCGGTTTCACAGCCGGGAGGAGTTGCAGCGTCGCAAAGGTAATGACACTCAATAACAGCGCAATTTCGAGTCGCCTGAAGGCGACGGCGACCCCGACTGCCCCCATGGTCCACAAACTGGCGGCCGTGGCAGTCCCGGTTACGACCTGTTTACCTTTCAGAATCGCACCGCCACCGATAAAGCCAATGCCGGTGATAATTCCCTGCAGCACCCGCCCCTCGGCTCCCGTGGTGTCCAGCACATTGATGCCTACCAGCATGAACGCGCACGATGCCAGCGCGACCAGAGGGTACGTGCGCAGGCCGGCAGAACGGGTGTTTCGCTCTCGATTCCATCCTGCTGGAATTGCAAGACCATAGGCGATGCTCATGAGCACCAGATTCGACCAAACGACTTGCCAATCTATATCAATTTCCACGCCCATCCCGTATGCCCCCTACATGTTGCCCGGTTTTGCGACACCGACCCTTTCCCTGACAGGAACAGGTCGTCGCCGGTCAGGGTACATCAAATCAGGGGCCTGCGATCAAGCACCATCTGCCGAAAACAGGATGACCCGTTGTAACGCTCATCGCGGCGAAAGCAGGGCAGGAAATAAAAACCAGCAACACAGCGGCATAGTGTCTGAGCGCAACCAGGAATGAAGCAATGAAACCAATGCCCATGGTGTTAAGCCTTCTGGTCATTTGCACGACGCAGAGTGCCTGCCACTCGACGCGCCAGGTTCAGGAGAGCCTGCTTTTAATTGAGCAGTCAAAAGAATTGCCAGCAGATATTTCCGTCGACGCGAACACTGATGACCAAGAAGAAGGCCAAGAAGTGAGCGAGAAGAACAATACCATCCAGGAATAGAGACTGGTGTGATCTTGGAGAATCTACATTGGCGTTAAAAAAGACAAGTGGTACCGCGTGAGCCGACGCCCTGCAGTCACTGCAAAGCAGGCGCCCGGGCAGATGCAAATGCAGCAAATATTTCAGCGTGTAAAATGTCGTTATAGCTTAGCGGTGCGAGGTTGACTCGAACCACACACTTATCGGAGATAGAGTTGATAGTTACATTTCGGACCAAACCTCACGGAGACATCACTTACCTCGGCGATGTCGCGCTCGAGTTACTGCGCATTATGGGTCGCAGCGACACTATTCCGAGTGCTATGTATGCGGAAGACATTCCCGAGGCTCTCGCCAAGCTCAGGAGCGCCGTTGAGGCAGATGAATCGGCGTGCGGAGTGGAAGAAGCGATCGATGCACGGGATGAGGATTCTGAAGCAGCGATTTCTCTGCAACATCGCGTGTTGCCACTGATCCAGTTGCTCGAAGCCGCACAAGAAGCGAATTCACCTGTCAGCTGGGATAGCTAAGATTTTTCAATACGAGTAACTATTAGCAGCTTCGAGAAGAATTTATTCCGCTGCGCGCAATGTAAGGGCTTGGCACGTCATGTATTTCACATGACGTCGTATCGGCAAGCCTGTTCACACAACTTCCGCGCGCGAACCGTTCTGAGGTCCCGGCGTTTTTATTTAATTGACGGGACCGGACCAGGTACGCGCCCTGTCGCACCGTGCACAGCCACGAACAAGAGTGCGTTGCGACGAAAAACTGTGAACACCCGTCTGCCTGTCGGTTGCGTTCGCAGGGAACCCGGCAACCTATGCGGCGTGGGCGAACGCTATCGATGCGATTTTGGCTGATTCGGGTTATGTGAAGTACCAGTTCGGCGAGGGCAAATCCACGGTCGCTTCGGGGTGGCACTTTCCACGTTCAGTAAAGCTATATTTTTTATTAATTTGCGGCCAGGACCTACAGTGACCTCTAAATTTGTGTGCTAGACAAATTCGCCATCATTGCGCCCGCATTCGACCGCTGCAATAAATTGTGTTGAACTGCTTTCGAAACAATCTGTCACTATAAATACGGCGACATTTTAGCCGGACTGGATAAGAGAAATAATAATGACCAGTCTTTACCCGAAAATCGTAACAATCGCTGTTTTTGCTGCGGCAAATTTTGCCCACGCGCAAAGCAGTGTTCCACCACTCTCTACAGAAGCGCTGTTTGAACGCGTCAATGGTTCCGTTTGTACGATCGCATCAACAGATCAAAGCAACGGATTATTGCGTCGTGGCAGTGGATTCATTCTTAAAGATAGCGGACTACTCGCAACCAATGCGCATGTTCTGGCGGGCTTTGAACAGGCTACAGTCACTTGCGGAGACCAGACTGCTGAAATACGGCGCATCGTAAGGTATGACGGCAAAACAGATCTCGTGCTCGCGGAGACCGGGCCAATAGATGTTGCCGGACTTGAGCTGACAACAACGCAAACCATCCGGCCAGGCACGCAGGTGTATGCATTCGGCAGCCCGTACGGTCTGACCGGCACGATTACACCGGGCCTTACCAGCGGCTATCGCGAACTCGAGGGTAAAACCTACATCCAGATTTCGACAGCCATAAGCCCGGGCAGCAGCGGTGGCCCTATCACCGACGGGAATGGTGCTGTTATCGGCGTGTCGGTAGCTGCACTGGAGGTTGCCCAGAATATCAACTTCGCAATACCGGCTTCTGCCGTTGCAACCTTGCCGGACGTTGATATGCCACTCGCAGAACTCGGTGCCAGGGAAAAACGGCCCCAGTTCCGATCGACCCGAACGGCGGCGCCACCGGCACCGCAGGATAGTCCCGTAGCACAGCGGCCGCCACCCGAAACCGATCCACAGCCCCAGCTCACCGCCAGTCGCGCGGAATTCAGAGGCTATGCTTTTGGCTCGCAGTGCGGCGAGATCGCAATCAAGGAATACGAGCGTTCATTGCACTGGAGCAGCACCAAAGGGTTGACGGAGTTCCCGCCGGTCTACGGTGGTGAGCTCGAAATCGACGTTGAATTACTCGGCGCACCGGCAACAGTTTTTTTCCGCTGCGATGAGCGCTACGGTCTGGTCGGCGGGCGCTACGAAATCATGAAGCACCAGGAAGCAGTTGCGAAAATCGAAAGCGAGATCAGCAGAAAATACGGTGCGGGCACCGTTGAGCCGATCTCGGAGTATGAGGCCCGCGACATGGGTTGCCGTTTCAATTTCTCACTGCCCGGCAGTCGTTTTTACAATCCGTCGCAGCGCACGTTGTGGAACGGTGACGACGGAGTGCGCGTTGAGCTGCTGGTCTGTGGCGGCACATCCCATAAAACGTTTGTCTTTATGGACGATACCGCGCTCCTGGAAATTGCTAATCAGCAAGAGCAGCAGGCGTCACTCAATGGCATTTTCTGAGTTTTGATACGGGAAGCGACGTGATATTCAGGATAACTGCACTTGCACTGATGCTCGTTTACAGCGCGACGGCCGAGTCGTACGGCTCATTGCGGTGCAAGGGCAAAATTATCGACGAGGGCATGAGCATGCACAAGGTGCTTTCCCTTTGTGGAGAACCGAACAGCCGGCGCATCGAACAGGCGCCCGTAAGACACAGAAATGCCATCGGCTATTCAAGTTTTTCGGGAGTCAGTCACACCGAGCTCTGGGAGTATGATCGGGGCTGGGGAAAGTTTCCCATCGTGCTGAGATTCGTAGATGAAACGATTAAGCGCGTCGAGTATCGCGAGCGTCGCGCAGATGCCGGCGAGGACGACTAGCATAGCCCCCGGAAGTTGTTGGTCCCATCAACCGCATTAGCCTGCCGTATCACGAGTGCTCAGGCCTGTTGCATGTCGCTGGTGCGGGCCTGTTCATGAATATCTTGCAACGACTGCTGCAAAGATTCTGCCGCGAGATCCTCCGGAAGTTCGAGTAACGCTTCGATCCGACGTCGCATTCTTGAATAGGCAAGATCGAATGCTGCGTCGCGCGCCTCTTCGCTATCAAAATGCGCCGGGTCAGGAATGCCCCAGTGGGCCGTCACGGGACTGCCACTCCAGACAGGACATGATTCACCGGCCGCGTTGTCGCAAACGGTAATGACCAGGTCGAACTCGGGTGCATCTGGACCGCTGAACTGATCCCAGGACTTTGACGCCAGCCCCTCGACACTATGGCCTTCTGCAGCAAGCATTTTTAGTGCTCCAGGGTTAACCCGACCAGCCGGCTGGCTGCCTGCGCTGTACGCGGCATATGCGCCTCCAGAAAGCTCGTTCAGAATGACCTCACCGAGAATACTGCGGGCGGAATTACCTGTGCATAAGAAGAGGACATTTTTCACGGAAACGATCCATAACATCGATTGTTGCAGTTACACATTACGTCTGAATTTCTCTACTGGTTGAGGAAGTGCTTCTCCAGGAATTCAGACCTGAAATTCTGCGGTGGCGTCATGCGATCCGGTCGTCCCTCCGGCGTAAAGTCCATCAGGTTCCAGTACGGCCAGACTGTGTCGACGTGATTTCCCTGTAGCTCGGTTCCCCAGAAATGGCAGATCTCGTCATCGTGCTTTTTGAATACATGCAAGACCGGAAACTGCATGTCGTCATTCTCACCCTGGCATTTATAGTCTGCCTGGTAGGTCGTTCCGAAGCCTGATACCAGCGGAATCTGCGTCCACCCCCGAGCCTGTGCCCATGTGTTTATTTGCTCTGCCGAAGCTTTTGCGATGCCGCAAAAGGCGGCATCCTGAGTTACCTGGTAAGCAGTTCGGTCAAACCCATCCATTAATGACGTACAGGACAAACACGGATTGTCCCAGCCGGGACCATACATAAAGTTATAAAGCAGCAGCGACTTCTTGTCGCCAAAAAGCTCGGATAGCCTGACCGATTTTCCTAGCTTGCCGTCATTCGCCCATTGAAAGCTATAGTCTTCTTTCAAACGGCCACCCGTGGGCAGCCGGCGACGTTTTTCGGCGACCGCTTTGACTTTTTCAACCAGCGCCTTTTCCTCTTCAAGCAGTTCATCGCGCGCTTTGCGGTAGTCAGGCGACTCGTTCGGATATCGTAGCTCACTCATAGCGGTGGAGCCTCTTGTGGTGTGATGTAGTAGTACGAATTATAGTCGACGTGGGGCGCTAGTTTTCAACGTGGCAACCCAGGGGGCATTCAGCCTGCAGCCACGATGGCCCGGACTCAGGGCAGACCCCATCGGCTATCCACGAAATCGGCGTTTAAGTAGACTGTCTCCGGAAACAGGAGAACTCGCGCATGCCGGTAATATCCCCACTGGGCTGGTTTCATACCGCATTAGGCATAGTTGCCCTTTTCAGTGGCGGCGTCGCGCTTTTCAAATACAAAGAGATAACACTCCAAACGCGGCCAAGCCAGGTTTACCTGGCAGCCACGCTGGTAACCGCCAGCACTGCCCTGGCTATTTTTCAACAAGGCGCATTTGGTCCCGGCCATATCCTGGCCGTGGCGACGCTTGCAGCCCTAGCGGTCGGGACAGTTGCCGCGACGACCAAACTGTTCGGGAACTTGTCCCGACATGTGCGCGCGATCGGCTTCACGGCAACACTGCTTTTTCACTGTATTCCCGCGGTGACCGACGGCTTGTTGCGCCTCCCTGTTGGCGACCCTGTTATCACGACCATCGAAGACCCACTGCTTGGAATCTGCTACGCAATCCTGCTGTTGCTGTTCATCGTCGGCATGAGCCTGCAGCTTCGCTGGATCGGCGGGCAGCGCCACCAGTATCGGTAGCGAGCAGGCCTCGGCAGGAGCCAGAGAACGCTTGATGTCAGATATACTTCTCTCCCTGCTTGCTCTCCCAACGGCGTAAATGACCGAAAAGCGTTCATTATTTGCAAACCTTAAGCATCGTCGCGTGCCACAGCTCGTGGGTATGTATATCGCGGCGACCTGGCTGGTCATCGAACTTGGCGACTGGACGACAGAACGCTTTAACATGCCCGCGACCCTGACGTCGTACGTTTTCGTGGCCATGCTGGCGATGTTGCCGGCCGTTATCCTGTTCTCTTATAACCATGGCGCGCCCGGTAAAGATCAGTGGACGACGTCTGAGAGGTTGTTTGTTCCTCTGAATGTTATGGTCGCCGCGGGCGTCTTGTATTTCTTAAGTCCGCTGCTGAACGTGGAAGCAGCAACCGAGACGGTCCGGATTCCTGATGAGACCGGCGTCATCCAGGAGTTTGAAGTCGCGAAGAGCGGTTACCACAAGGAAGTCATCGGATTCTTCTGGCGCAATGAGTCGGGCGACAGCGAACTGGACTGGCTGTCCTATGGACTGCCGCTGATGCTGGCACATGATCTGAATCGGGTGTCGCCGGTTATAACCGTTGACACACCTTTTGATTCGACCTCCGTCAGAAGCGAACTCAGAAACAAGGGCTACCCCACATTTCTCGATGAGCCGCAGGGCCTGCGGGTAGAAATCGCGAGAGACCGGCGCAGTGCCGCACTAATTGTTGGCAGCTTTGCCAAGACCGCAGAGACAATCACCGTTAACGCAACATTGATCGATGCCACAAGCGGCAACGAAATCGGTTCACATTCTGTTTCCGGCAACGACTGGCTGACCGCCGTCGACGATGTCAGCGCCGCCGTTTTGAATTATCTCGATGTCAGGCCAAGCGACAATCAAAGCGACGACCCGATCGGGCAGCACTTCAGCGGTTCTTTGGAGGCGATCAGGCACTTTACTAACGGTCAGGTTGCAGTAGACATAAACAATGACTATTCGCTGGGCATTGCCGAACTGCAAAGCGCCGTTAATCTGGACCCTGAGTTTGCTGAAGCCAGCGGTGATCTATCGATGAGTCACTACCTGAACAACGACCTCGAGTCCGCCCGTGCAACCGCATCACAGGCGTTGAAGAACAGCTATCGCCTGTCAGAGACCAGCAAGTTTCTTATCAAGGCCAACCGGTATATTTTCGATGGTGATTTTGAGCGTGGAGCACGGGTGGTCGAAATCTGGACGCAAGTAGAACCAACCAGTACAGATGCTTTCGCCGCATCGGCGCAAATAAATCGTTTGCGAGGCACTGCCGAGTCATTGCAAAAAGCGAGTATTGCTTACGATCGGCTGCTCGAGCTTGACCCGCAGAATCTCGGTATGCTTCGACAAAAGGCAGAAGTTGAACAACAGCGCGGCGACTACGAAACTGCTGCCCTCTATCTTCGAAACTTTCTCGAGCAGGAACCCGACAGCGGTGACGGACATCGGCAGCTCGCCTCAATTTACCAGGCACTGGGTGACCTGGAGGCGGCACAGAATTCTCTCGAGGATGCGACAATCCTGTCGGAAAACCCGCTGGAATCGCAGCTTGGTCTTGCGCGACTCGAAGCGCGGCGTGGCTACTTTGAAGAGGCAGAAGAACGACTTGTCGGGCTTAATAGCGACGATTTGCGTCCGCCACAGCAGGTGCAGCTGCTCTCTGCCCGTTCAGAAGTTGCATACGTCAGGGGCCAGATTGGAAAAACGATCGCGTTGAGCGCCGAAATCAACGAGGCGGCAAAAGCATTCATGCCGCCGATCGCTCGGCTTCTGGGTATCGAAAACCAGCAACCATCCATGCTGGCCCTCCTGGGCAGGACCGAGGAGGCGATAGCGATTGCTGACGAAATCACAGCGCAACTGCAGGCGCCGCTGAACGCCAGCATGAACTTTACCTATGCCACCATCCATAACGCGGCCAATCAGCGGGAAGCCTATCAGGAAGTCGTAGACCGCACGCTGGCGGTCAGGGACCAGCTGTCCCCGGTCTTCGAACCATTCCTGGAAATGCAGCTGGCACAATTGGCGATTTGGGATGAAAATTTCGAACTCGCCACGCAGCACCTGGAACGCGCCGGAGCGCTGCTGGACCAGTCTTTTGTCCAGGTTTTTCAGAATAATCTCAGTACGTCGTCATTGCTTGTGATGCTTGCAGAGCTCTATCTTGAGGCGCAGGCGTTAGATGAATCACGAGACCGGCTCGAGGAAATCCTGAAAGTATTTCCATCGAACGCACACGCGAAACTGGTATACGCCAAAGTGCTCATGGCGCAGGGTGACCAGGAGACCGGCCGCGAGGCGCTGCTTGAAGCGCTCGACATCTGGGCGGATGCCGACACCGATTTCATCTACAGCCAGGAGTCGAAATTTTTGCTGGACAGTTTGTAGCAGGCGAACCTGCAGAAACCCGGGACCAGCAATTCGGAGGGTCGCGGCGGCTCTGTCGGGTGAAACCGAACCCTGCTACATTCGAATAAATCGTTCCGCGCAGAGGTTATTTGATGAAGACAACAGTGCTAAACACCCATTCATTCGTGGCACTCATAGCCCTGTACGTTTGCGGTGCCGGCAACGTTGCCTGGTCACAGAGTGCGTTGGTGTTTCAAACCGATTTCGGTTTGGAGGAGCCTGCCGTAGCGTCTATGAAAGGCGTTGCCTACGGCGTTTCGCCCGACCTGAAAATGTTTGATTTAACGCATGAAATTCCAGTGTTCAATATCTGGGAGGCCGCTTATCGATTGAACCAGACGGCCCGCTACTGGCCGGCAGGCACTGTCTTTGTATCCGTGGTTGATCCGGGCGTGGGCACCGACAGGAAATCCGTGGTGCTGAAAACGAAGTCCGGTCATTATTTTGTCAGCCCTGACAACGGCTCACTAACCCTGGTGGCCGAAACGCTGGGCATCGACGAAGTTCGTCGAATCGATGAGAACGTAAACAGACTTGAGGGGTCCGAGAGGTCACACACTTTTCACGGTCGCGATGTTTATTCGTATACAGGCGCGCGCCTGGCGTCGAACGCCATAAGCTTTGGGCAGGTCGGTCCGGTCCTCGAGCCAGCGGTGGTGAGTATTGAGTACAAAAAACCAGCGCTTGTTGATGGCAGAATCGAGGGCAACATTCCTATCCTGGATATTCACTACGGCAACGTATGGACCAATATTAATGTTGAGCTGTTTGATGAGCTCGGGATTGGCGTGGGCGAATCCGCCTGGGTAAGAATCAGTGATGGAACAGAAACGTTATTCGAGGAACGCGTGCGCTACGTAAGTTCGTTCGGTGGCGTAGATCTCGGTGAGCCTGCGCTTTACGTCAACGATATTCTGAATATTGGGCTTGCCGTCAACCAGGGCGATTTTGCGAAGCAGTATGGCGTGGTACCAGGTCCGGATCGCAACATAGAAATCTGGAAATAATCGGGCCGGACCGTTGCCGGGAAATGCGTTCCAGAATACACGCGTCGCAGTCAAGAAACTGAACAAAAAAAAGCCTTGAAAATGGCTGGAATTGACATCCTCGGCGACGACCTGTAGATCCTGTACATCTAGCCGGGCACGAAGGGAGTGCGCTCGGCGCGCCGCAGAGCCTGCCGCAAGCAAGTGCGGGACCAGCTAATACGATTACAACAAGGGGAAAGCCCGCATGGCGGCAGACCAAAGCGGTTTGGTGCACCACAAAACCAACTTTGACGACTGGCGGTCACTTACGATTGGCGTCTATATGGCATTGGCCGGGTACGCCGTCATGGTCGGGTTACCGGTTATTTCCACGGCCTGGGTTAATCACTTGAGTTTCACGGAAGTCGAGGTCGGCCGGGTTGCGGGGGCCGATCTGGCCGGTCTCGCAATTGGTGCCGTAATTGCGGCGCTGTTTGTCGCCAGAATCGATCGTCGCTACATGACAGTGGCGGCCGCCGCCGTCGCAATCGGTGCGAACATCCTTTGTATCTATTACCAGAGTTACGAGGTTACATTGTGGCTGCGCCTGCTCGCCGGAACAGGTGCCGGCGTTTACACCGGCGTTGCCGTTGCGACAATTGCCGGGCACTCGAGACCGGCCTTCGCGTTTGGCGTTGAGTTATTCGCATTTGCTGCCTCGCAGGGCGCGGAACTCAAGTTTCTGCCGTTCCTGTCCATGAACGGTATTTACCTCGTACTGGTTGCCACCTTCGTGGTTGGATTGATGTTCATCTCATGGTTGCCACGGCGACCGGCGGAAAAGAGCCTGGACGTTGAAGTTGACGTAGAAGAGCCTGACGGCGATCACCATCTGGAACATAAACACGTACCCGCCTACGTACCCTGGCTCGTGTTAACAGCGATCGTATTTACCTACATCAACATTGGTGCCTACTGGACCTATATCGAGCTGGCTGCTTCGGAATCGGAAGCATCGCCTGACTGGGTCGCCAGCATGCTCTGGGTATCTTCCGTGTTCTCAGTCATCGGTTGCCTGTTCGCCGTGCTGCTCAGCAATCGCTATGGCCTGGCGCGGCCGTTGCTGGTTACGCTTATTTTCCAGGCTGTGATTGTTGTAATGCTGGTACAGGGCATTAACAACGTTAACGTGGCAATCAGCATGTTCATGTTCAATTTCTGCTGGATCTTTGTCGACATATACCAGGCGGCGACGATCGCGAACGTTGATCGCTCAGGTCGATTTCCTGCATTGATACCGGCTGCTCAGGGTCTTGGCAACTTTCTCGGCCCCAACCTTGCGGCATCGGTTCTGGCATTCAATCTCGGGTACAACAGCGTCTTTATCCTGTGCGGTGCCGCATCGATTACCGCCATGCTGGTCTATCTCTATATGTATCTCACGCTTAAAAAAGAAATACCGGCACTCGCGGATTCATCCTGAGGGCAGTTCCAAGGACAAAGCGCTTTGCAGCCGTTCTTGTCGCACGGCGCTCCTTCTGTAAGCTTAAGGATGTCGGCTGAATATTGAATGCAGCCGGCACTTTCCAGCACTATGGAACAGCGTTTTTTTCTTCTGAAGCCTTAGTAAAAGTTGGAAAGCTCGGTACCGTTAACAGGGATCATCAGGTGAGCTTGCTCCGTGCCTTCCCGCATCAGCCATGGCGTGCCCTTGCCGACACTCAGGTTGTCGCGATCCGCCAGGGTGGGCATGCCTGTCTCCACTGCCGTCACGCCGGGAAGCCGGATTACCCAAAGCAGTTTGAGCCGGTCCTCTTCGCCTTCATATAACCGATACAGAAACTCTCCAAAGCGTCGCCGCGGAATATCGCCCGCATCTGCGGCAGCCTGAACGGCCGCAGCAATCGCTTCATCGGACTCGCCCTCTGCCTGCAATGTCATACGCAAATCCAGTTCGGCCAGGTTTTTTTCATGAGAACAGCGCGTGAATCCGGTTTCCTCATCACGAGAAATGCACACGATGCCATTCGATCCCTGCCGCAGAACTTCGCGTTTGCCGCTGTCAGGGTCGTAGGCAACCACAGTTGTTGCGCGCCGCAAATCGCGTGGCAAGGGCAACGTTGCACGAATAAACGGGTGTATGTCGCGGGTATTTAGCGCAGCCTCTGCGCCGCCTTGGTTGGATAAGTCTGTGCCGTTGATTGGCATCATGATGTGTGCGGAAGAGGTGCCTTCACGCATCATCCACGGCGTGCCCATCCCCTTTACCGCGCTCGTAAATCGGCCGGCGGGCGACACTGCCAATTCTGCGGAGCTGGTATTCGGCAGCATGACCACCCAAAGCAGCCGCATGCCGCCGTCGCTTTCATCCAGCCGGTAGATCATGGCTCCCGGCGGAACCGGTTTAATCAATCCAGACGCTTCAGCTTGTGCTTCCGCCGCCTGCAGGTCCTCGCCTTCCAGTCCGCTTGCGGCAAGTTTTGCGCTGTAATCCCGTCGTGCGGCGGTGCTTTTCGCAAAACACAACGTGTGATTGTTCTGATCTTTAATCTTGCACTCAACGGCGTTCGTTCCATTGCGCAGATTCTGGCGCGTGCCACTTTCGTCGTAAGTATATACGCCCGCTTCAGCACGCAACTCTTCAGGGAGGGGAAGCACTGCCCTCGAGATCGCTCTTTCCGTTACCTGGCTGTACGCAGTTGCCGCCACCAGCAGCAGTAAAAGTGCAGTGAATATTTTGTTCGTCATGTGAGATTCCCTGTTTGTACCCCGGGGGTGCCAACGGTCATCCGAAATGATCAGTCGGCGCCGTGCGGCAGCTCGGTCTCGGTTTCGACCGGTATCTTCAGGCAGACCCGGGTGAGGCCCTGTTTATTACAACCGTCGGGCGTGCGCAGACCACGCTATACCTGGAAAATGCCGGTATACCTTCAAGGTGGAGTGCCTATCGTTGTGTTCTTGTCTCAGACTGGTTGCCGGTCGCTGACCAGATCTCACGCCCCCCAACAATCGTGCTGACAACGGGCAGGTAACGGATACGATCGGCATCCATGTCGAAGAAGTCGTCTTCGATGATCGTGAAGTCGGCCAGTTTGCCTACTTCGATCGTGCCGATCCTGTCCTCACTAAAGGTCTGGTAGGCCGGAGCCCAGGTGTGCAGCCGAAGCGCCTCTTCCCGATCAACGGCTTCCTCCGGGCCATAGACCCGACCATCCCAGCCTTTGCGCGTAATGCCTGTCCACAGCGTGACGCTGGGGCCATAGGGCGCGCCATCTGAACCCCAGCTGACCCATATTCCCGCGTCTTGTAGTGATTTCGTCGGGTTCATCGTCGCCTCCCGGTCGCCGGCCAGCGACTCAACGGCGAACGCGCCCAGCCCGACCGTAAAAGCCGGTTGACTCGCGACCCCAATGCTGTGACGGGCCATGGTTGCCATGACGTCGGCAGATGGCTTAACGGCAACGTGGTGTAGGTAGTGGCGATGATTCTCGCGCGGCATTTCTGTGAGGATTCGGTCGAGCTGCTCGACGACCATTTCGACTGCACCGTCGCCCATTGTATGAATGCCGAGTTGCCAGCCAAGTTCGTGTGCTCGCCTTGCCACCGGGTAGAACGCCTCGGCAGGAATCCTGATGGCGCCGGTATAGTCAGGCCGGTCCTCATAACCCTCCGTTGACCAGTAGGCCGGAGCACTGAGTCCACCGTCGATACTCATCTTGATGGCGCCAATTTTAAGCCGCTCATTACCGAAGCCTGTTATGAACCCCAGACCCTCCAGCTCGGCAAGGGCGACTTCAACCGACTCATCAAGGTCGTCAAAGGCGTCATAGCCGGGACGAAGCCGGATCTGCAGCGTCGCGCGCGGCAGGTTTTCTCCATCACTTTCGTACAGCGCCTGAAAATGGCGCAGTTCGTTCGGCCGGACACCTGCGACATTGACACTGCTGACGCCTGAACTGGCAAACTGCAGCAACAGGGATCTCAGGTTCTCAAGCGAACCTGCGCTGGCCGGCGGTCGCGGTGCAACGTCGGCTGCGAGCCGTCGAGCGGAGTCGTACAGGCGCCCGTTTGGCCCACCGTTTTCATCGTGGCCTATGTGTCCACCACCGGGAAAGGTGGTATTGCGATCGATGCCGGCGGCGGCGAGTGCCATTGAATTAAGCACGGTCGTGTGTGGACCGCGCGTGAGCAAGACCGGGTTTTCATCCGTCCCCAAGTCGAGATCGGCAGCAGTGGGCAATATACCGTTGTGCCAGATCTCGCGACTGAGCGCGCCACTAATCCATTCCCCTGGCCCGACCCGTGCCGCTTCTTTCTGCAGTGCCGCCTGCAGCTCCGCAATCGTCGTTGCCTCGCGAACCCAGCCGGGCACCTCGAAGATGAGGCCGCCTTCCCATTCCATCAATGGGCCGCGATTAATGTCCGCGTGAACATGATTGTCGAACAATCCCGGCAGCATCATGGCGCCGCCCAAATCGACAGTCTCGGTCGCAGCGCCGGCGATGTTCCGCGCGCCTGCATCCGCGCCGACAAATATGATCTCACCGTCACGAACACCGACGGCAGAGACTGTTGACGATGCGTCAGCTGAAATTCCGGTATACACGTTGCCGTTTACATAGATTGTGTCCGGAACATCGATTCGCTCGGGGCTCACTGGTTTGTTGCAACCATTGAGTGCTGCTAACAGCACCAGCCCGAAAATGACCTGGACAGCTGGCTTCCACATGACTGATCTACTCCTCGATTCAAGGCACCGTAACTAAATAAGGCGTACGGTTTATTGCGGGGTTCAGCGCATAGTATAGAGCGGAAACCGCGCTGGAATCGCAACTTCACATGGACGACACGGTTTTCGTTGTGCTGGTGGGCGCATGTCGCTGCCGCTCTTCGGTGCCGTCACCGGTCAAGCCGGATTCCGATGTCGTCGAGAATTACAACGCCGGGTTCGCTGCCGTCGAAACGAATGCGCAACTGGCGGATGCTGGCGATATCGTCTTTCGCGAGCGTCGCCAGCGGCACCTCGAAAGTCTGTAACACAGGTTCCCAGTCCGCTTTGTAGCGTTCCTTGTTCAGACTTTCGGACTTCAGGTAACGCACTTTGAGGGGAGGAGCGAGGTGGGCATGATCGGCGCTGTTGATACGACCAAGAAGGCCGGATTCTGCGTACGTATCAATCGTGAAACGCGGTGCACCGACCGGATCTGACGAGTCATCACCGTCACTATTGTCATCGTCACTGGCGGGCAGCTTTTCCGTTGATGCACTCACTGACAAACTCAGCACGTAATCCTGATCAGTCAATTCCGCCCAGAATTCGGCCGGGATATCGACAGTGAAAACCGGCTCCTCACCGGCAGACCAGCCGAGCACGACAGCGTTTGTACCTTGTTGCAATTCGTCGCGATGCTTGAGCGGCTCTTCACGCCACAGGCTAAAGCCGCTTGTGTATATCGATGCACCCGGATTAGTGGCGGTGCTGACATCGAGATCTTCATCAAAGTCGGCAATTGGAATGAAGCTCGAATCTGTGAATTGCTGCACGTAGGCATGATTCGGTAACCAGTCTGCCCCTTTTCGCGTGTCGCGAAAAAGCGGCAGGTAGCGAGCGTCGTCCTGCAGCGTTGCCGCCAGGAATCCGGCGATGTAAACCTTCGCGATTTGCCGCTGATCTTCGCCGCTGATTATTGGCGCAAGGTTTAACTGCCATGCCCCGGGAGGCCCGGCGTCCTCGCGCCCCCAGATCGAATTGAACTGGCCATGATTGGCGCCGTGAATGTAAAGCCCCGTCTTGAAACGATAGGCATCGTTGGACAACTTAATGCGGTTCCATTGCCGCAATCCGTGGAACGCCGATTCGTCACTGTCATAGCTACCCTGCAGGGTGAGGAAATTCACGTCTTCGAGTTTGACTCGACGGTGATAACGCTTGTCTATCTGTGCAACGGCAACCAGCGCAGAAATCGAGAAGCCGTAGTCAAACAGAACCGTTGCATCGTCGGGAAAATTTGGCAGTTCGTTGTAGGCGTAGGCCATCGCCACCGCTTCGCCGCCGCGCGAGTGTCCGATCAGGGCGATGTTGTCGAGATCGACCTGGCGCTCGAAGCGGTGGTTGACGGTCGTATTCCACTCACGCCACAGGCGCAGATGCTCTAGCAGCAGCCAGGCACGAGCGGGCATCTCCTTGCCCTGGAAGTCGCCTGACCAGGTGCCATTGATAAAATTTTCATCCACGGATACGGCGATAATGCCGCGACTCGCGAGCAGCTCACCCAGGTAGGCGTAGCCCGGATCTGAATATTCCTCCATACCGTGATTGCCGTGCACGATGAGTGCGAGTGGGAAGGGGCCGTCGCCCTCCGGCGCCCATACCAGTCCGTTCAGCGGCGCTTCGTCGAGGCCAAAGCCCCAATACCGTTCGCGCATGCGTTGCTTGACGCCTTTCCATTCCGGCAGCAGCGGGGACGCGTCGACCGTGCGCGCTTCTAAGTCACGGTCACTGACAAACTCCGGTCGACGTCTGTTCTCGCCAGCCCCATAGCGCAATGCGACGACGTCGAAGGCGCCGGGCCGGGATGGGTCAGGAGCGGCAATCTGCGCCGGCACTGCTCCATCCATGGTGCGGTAGTCATTCGGAAAAGGATCTTCGCCGTCGTCAAGAAGGGTCGCTAAATTAATGCCGGCAGCCACTATGAGGAGTCCGGTGAACAGGAGCATCGCGTTCCGTGCGCGTAAAGTCGTTTGGCCCACTCCGCCACGGCGTATCAGCATGACTGCGCTGGCGCCAAGGCTGATGGCCAAAACGAACGTAATCGCCGCCGCAAGCCCCAGCGGTCCGCCCGGATCGATTGGCCACTCCCAGGCATCCGGATCCATAATTGTGCGCATCACCACCGCAGGTGAGAAGCTGTCGAGGAACGTGACGGCGAGCAGCGCTGCGCCAAAGAGTGTCAACGCAAATCCTGGGATATTCCGAAAGACTTCGCCACAGAGCCGGGTGATGAATAAACCTGCGGCAATCACGACTGCACCAATGGCGATACCAATCAGGATCTCGAGCACGTTGCCCAGGCCGGTGTCCATAAGCGCCGCACGGAGACCAAACAATGCAAGCGCGGCCAGCAACGCGAAGCGGCCGCCCCACATCCAGTATTTGGACTGCGACTCTGGCTGTTCCTTATTCATGATCGTTCTCTGCATTTAATTGCGATTCCCCAAGGCCGGATCTGCGCGCCGTTTTATCCGGGAAGTTTAAATGATTTGGTCTTGAGCTCCATCCAAGCTTCTCTAAGCGCACCTTTTCAGCTAGTTCGTCGACAACCTAAAACGACACGCTAAAAATTGCTGCAGTTCACGTCATTGGCAGGTCTGACCGTGGCTGGCAAACTAGCGTCATGATTAATTATCCGCAATTCGACGTCGAGCTAGATCGACTCCTCCCGAGTGATTCCGCATGGATTTGGTCAGCGGATCCGGACGATGCGGACGAATTGTTTCCGGGGGAGAAGGAGGCCGCTACAAGAATGGCCCCGATCAGACTCCGCAGTTACCGTCACGGACGATCATGTGCGCATCGAGCGCTCAGAAATTTTCAATTCCAGGATAAAGGAATTCCAATGGGATCTGCGCGGGAACCGGTCTGGCCGGACGGTATTGTTGGGAGCATTAGTCATTGCGAAGATATTGCTGTCGCTGTGGTAGCTGCCGCTGACCGATATACCGGAATCGGAATAGATATTGAGGCGGTTGGCAGTCTCGAACCTGAACTTGCCCGACTAATTGCAACGCCCGATGAAGTATCGAACTACCAATTGCAGGGCCTGCCAAACGATGGGCGGCTTCTGTTCGCTGTCAAGGAAAGTATCTATAAATGCATCTGGCCCGTTTTGCGGCGTTATGTGGATTTTCAGCAAGTGGTGGTCGACCTACAGGTAGACACCGGTGTGTTCACTGCACGATCAGCTGACGTCGAGGACAAACAACTCTGCCAGGCACTCGCACACCTTAACGGTGGCGCTCAAACCAGTGGTGACTATGTGATCGCAGCCGCGATTTCCGAACGCTGATATCGCACGAGATAATATTGCCTGGCGGAGGCGCTTTGAAACTGACCTGCTGACGCTACAAGTAAGCGTGCAATACAGGTCTGTCGATGATTCAACGCAGCCAAGCCAGAACGCGAACAGTTATGACTATCCTGACTCTTGAGTGGTGACATTCGTCATGTCAGATGCATTTGAGAGAGACTCGATCCGTCCCTCGTCAAGTTTTATTACGCGATCGCCCATGTGGAAGTACCGGTCGTCATGAGTAACCACCACAACAGATTTTCCAGCTTCCCTCAACTTGGGGAGCAGGTCAGTGTAGAAGACCTGTTTGTATTGAGGATCCTGGTCGGCTGCCCACTCATCGAATATCTGGACAGGGCGATCTTCGATCATAGACGTCAATAACGCCAGGCGCCGACGTTGTCCCTGCGACAATGCGGTTGTCGAAAATCTACCGTCTTCCACTTTGACTTTGTGCCCCAGTTCCAGCTTGGCGAGGTATTCGTCCACAGTCTTGTCATATTCAGACGGAGTGTCTCCAAGAATTCTGTCAAACAAATAAAAATCGGAGAAGACGACTGAAAAGTGCTGTCGGTACCAATCTATATTCTCTTTGTAGACGGGTTTTCCACCCAGCTTGATGCTGCCGGAGTCCGGCAGATAAAGACCACAGAGCAGCTTAACGAGTGTCGATTTACCGCTGCCGTTTCCGCCAACAATAAAAACAAGCTCTCCGGGGCGCAGCCTGAAATCAAGTGGACCGACAGCGAATCCGTGGTTCGAACTCTCCGACTGGCTGTAGGTGAATCTAAGTCCAGTAATATCAATTCCCGGGTGCCGAACCAACTCATCATGTTGCGCCGACGCCCCGCCACCACCCTTTTCGGAGCCTATGCTGACGCCAAGTTCCTCAAGTTTGTCGAGTGAGGCCTGGCCATTTACAAACGTCGGTAATGCGCCGATGATCGACCAGATCGGTGTCATGACATAAAGTGACGCAAATATGTAACCCGTAAGAACTTCGGTTGAGCCAGCTTCGATTGTTGGGAAAAACGCCAGAAACCCCGCAATCAAAAGGTAAAACAGGCCCTGGCTCCAAGCATCCATGATCATATATTTCCTGGCAGCTGCCAGATTGAGAGTCCGTAGATTTCGAGCCGTATTTTCAACCTCATTATTGAGAAAGTCGTCACCGCGTGCCTCATTGAGCTGTAACTCTTTGAGGCCATCAGTTAGGGAGCGCAGCGCAGACATCAGGTGATCCCGTTCTTCGCGGGCGCCAAACAATGCCGCGAAGGCGGCAGAATGCAGGAGCTTGTATATGCCTGCTCCGGCAAGAACACAAATTGTTAACGCGAGCATCCCAACCGGCGATAACATTCCGAGATACACCCAGCACCCGACCACGACCGCGATATTGATAGCCAGGCTGGGGAACTGCACGATTGCCGCACCAAGCACCTGAACGTCGTTTGTCAGCGCAGTCAATACACGGTGTGTGCCTAGTAATTCGAGTTTTCGAAAAGGTGCCCGTAAAACTTTTTTACTCAGATCGACCACCATTCGAAGAATCGTATCCTGACCGAACTTCAAAACCAGCCATTGCGAATACAGGCCGCTACCGATCTTGACGATACTGATTACAAGAATTCCGAGAATAATCGCCGTTGGAGCGTCATTATGAACAGCACGGTTTATGAATGCGATTAGCGCAGCACTTGCAGCGCCACTAATGGCGCCGATGAATACGATCAGCACGGTCATCCGCTTCGAAGACCGGCCCAGAAATGTTAGTAACGTCAATGTTTTCGCCTGTGCATGCGAATCTCCACGGATGCTGCGTGAAGCACTTCAGCGAGTCAACCGAGCAGTACGGCATTTCGTCTGGCCGATCCCCGTTTTCATGACATCTGCCTTACCATGTGTGTTCTGACCACAATTTTGGCGGTTAACCAAAAAGGCCTGAAACACGGAACACGTGCGCTTTGGCCAGTCTAATTCGGGTATGGTATAGACGTTTGATCAATTGCCCGTCCGGAAAGCTTCACATAATGAAAAAGTCATCAATCGCGCTGGTGATGTTTGTATCTCTGCTCGCCGTAGCTTGTTCCGGTGGAGGCAGCGGGACAATCGCAGGTTCATCGCAGCAGCCACCCTCGCTACCACCACCACCCTCACCACCACCACCCTCACCACCACCACCCTCGCCACCACCACCCTCGCCACCGCCTGTTCAGGCGAATTGCCAGGTTCGAGTCGACTATTGTGCCGATGACATGCTGGCGGCTGAAGCAGCCAGGTTGGTTAGTAATGCCACCTACGCACCCATAGTCGGCGCCAGTGCCGCCATCCATGACTTCAACGGGACACTAACCGCGCAGAAGACGTCTTTGATGGGATCGACTTTCGGCGACATGCCCGGTTTTGCGGTCGAATTTATTACCGTGGATGACGCCCTGGTGCCAATGGAGCGCGGAATTATCAGCTCGAGTGGATTGCTGGAAGGCGAGCTCATTCTATCTGCCGGGCGAATATGGTCGGAGGCCGGCGATGGCGGCATGTCGCGGGCGGCATTCCCGTTTGCCATTACCGGCAAGCTTTACAGCGGAACGCACAATGGCCTGGCAACATTCGTATTCGATGATAGTAGGGTTTCGCCAGTCTATTTTCAGATGACCCAGGAAACTGACCCGCTGAATCAGGTGGATCTTTGGGGTCGGATGAACGCAGCGTATGCGCCCGAAGTGTTTACGGATCTCGCCGCCAGAGAGCAGGCCTGGCGTGAACATATTGCCAATCGAATCGCTGTTCGGCCGTGGTCAGATCTGGAAAATGAGGTTGGAGCAGCAGCGCTCGACGTATTCACCCGGGGTCTGGACGACCCCGACATCAGCGGCGGAGGCATCCTTGTCGACGACGCGCTGTATTTTCTTCCTGCCCACACACGTCAGGGCAATTATCCTTATGCCCTAGAAATGCGCCACGGTGTGTTCTCGGTGACCAAGTCGATGCTCGCGGCCGTTGCAATGTTTCGGCTTGCGGAAAAATATGATCCGTCGGTGTTCGATTTGTTTGTCTCCGACTACACCAATGTAACGGCGTCACATGTGGGCTGGAACGGTGTTACGTTTGGCCATCTGCTCAGCATGGCCGCAGGCATTGGTGACAATTTTCCGGATCAGTCGGTCCAGGCCACTTTTGCAGACGAGAACGATCCTGCAAGTGCAAAGTGGCAGTCATTTTTTTCTTCGCCGGATAAATCCGGCAAGCTTGATGCCGCATTTTCATATAATAACTATCCTTGGGGGCCCGGACAGGTTGTTCGATACAACACCACCCATTCTTTTGTGTTGTCGGCGGCGGTCGATGGTTTCCTGAAGTCAGTTGAGGGACCTGATGCTGGCATTGTTGGCTTGCTACAGGATGAAGTATTCTTGCCCTTGGGATTGAAGGATTTTGCCGTTCTCAAGACTTTTGAAGACAACGGATCAATGGGGTTGCCGATATTCGCATTCGGGATATATCCCAATGCTTATGAATCGGCCCGAATTCTGCAGTTACTTCAAAACGATGGCGTTTACGATGGTAAGCAGATACTTCACCGAGATAGCTTGCACCGAGCCTTACGACGCATTCCGGTATCGGACTTCGAAACGAGCATATCCATTTCAACAGACTCGAACTCACTACCTGTGCGATATCTTTACTCTTACTACTCCTTCGACATGCAGACTGAAGATGGATGCAACATAACCCCGACATATATGGAAGGATTCGGTGGTAATAATGTTGTCCTAATGCCCAATGGCGTTGCCGCATTCCGATATTCAGACTCGGGCTTGTTTGATCCCGGTGCTCTTGCACTGGCGGCTAGCCGGGTTCGCCCGAACTGTTGAGCAGTTCACCCAATCAATGGATATTCCGCCCGCGCGCGACCGATAGTCCCGCGGCGAGATTATTCTGCTTTCCATCGGCCGGGTCCGGCGCAGCGATGTATCGTGAATGGACAGATATTTGCCCGGGAGAAATCGAAGTCGTTGGCGTGCGATATCCCGGTCGCGAGAATCTGATGCGGCAACCACCAATAACGGATCTTCACCAATTGGCGGCTGCGTTGAAAGTGGCGATCGAACCGTTGTTTGACCGCCCATTCGTCTTTTTTGGTCATAGCATGGGAGCATGGGTTGCTTTTGAGCTCGCGCGCCAGCTGCAGACAACAACCGTTTCTGGGCCGGCGGTACTGTTCGTCTCAGCACGTCGGGCACCACAAGTTCCGGAACGGCATTCTCAGCTGCACAATCTCAATGACGACGAACTCGTCGATGGGATACAGAATCGGTTCGGTGGAATTCCAGACGAGGTGCGGGCCGAGCCAGAACTGTTGAAAATGATGCTGCCGACACTGCGAGCCGATTTGCAGGTGCTGGAGGCCTATGAATTTCAGTCTGATCAGATGCTTGAGTGCCCCATTCATGCTTTTGGCGGCGATCAGGACAGCCAGGTCACGATGGCCGATCTGGATGCGTGGCAAGAGCGGACAACAGCAGAATTCGATCGCCAGTGTCTGCCCGGCTCCCATTTTTTCATTCATGAAGCCGAGGGTCCGGCGCTGAGAGCCCGACTCGCGCAGATTATCTCCCGAAATCTTGAACTTGGCCGGACTTTATGTTGACTTCTTACTCGCTCGGCGGAGCGCCAGATAATATACTGGTATGTCGCAGGAGGAACTTGCATCCCCGCGCTCCGGCTGGCGAATTCATTGGGTGTCGCCGGCATTAAAAAACAATAATAATTTCGGGTGGTCATTTTGCAGGAGCGCGGCAGTAATTCGTTCCGAAGTATCGAGAGGGCACTGATCGATCAACCAATGGTCGATGATTGCCTGGTCACGTTGCAATTAGCAGGCAATCGCCAAATTCTCCGCGCATACCTGGTGACGGCGGGAAGGCTCGATTTACCGCAACTTGAAAATCGACTGAGGGTGGCAGCGCCTTCGGCGGAGCAGTTGCCGGATGAGTATGTTTTCGTATCGCATCTGCCGCGGGGCGAGGAGGGGAGCCTGGACAGCGCTGCCGTCGCCAAAATTCCAGCATTATCAACAGCAATCTGGGGCGGTTGGATTGCTCAACTGGAGGCGATGCCGGGGGTAACGCAAGCGCAGTTACACCTGGCGCAATTTAACGCACCCCCGGATAGAAATGACGTTCCTGCGTGGGCGCGCACGAAACGCTGGCGACGAACCGGCAGTCAACCATTCGTTGCTGGCGGGAATGATCCTGCCGCGCTAAATGATCTGCCGACAAACGAACCCGGCACACTGGCAATCAGCCGCGGCCCAAGCCTTGTTCGGGAGGAAGGCTTTCCAGCCAGTCTTGGTGATGCACTGGAGCGTGCGAGCCGGCAACGTAAAGGTGTTGGCCTGATTCACCTGATACCCGATGGCAATCCTATCGAGGAGAGTTACACGGATTTGGCCGAGCGCGCCGGTCGCATACAGGGAGCTTTAGCGGCGCAGGGATTGCAGCCAGGAGATCCTGTTTTACTACAGTTGGAATCAAGCTACGAATTTCTGGGCGCTTTCTGGGGGGCCGTCCTGGGCGGTTTCGTTCCGGTACCCGTGTCGATTGCGCCGACCTATGAGGATCCGTCCAACGCAGTTCTGGTCAAGCTGCGAAACGCATGGCGAAGTCTCGATGAGCCGCCGGTAATTGCAAGTAGCCAGCTTCATGAGTCATTGAATACCATCGCCGGCCGACTTGATATGTCCACCGCCAGAATTCTCGATATCACAACGCTTGTCGCCCACGAACCGGCACCTGAACAACATAGCGCTCTACCCGGAGACACAGCGTTGATGCTGCTGACCTCGGGCAGTACAGGCATGCCCAAGTGCGTCACGCTCAGCCATCAGAATGTACTCTGTCGTTCTGCGGCCGAGGCACGCTTTGCCTCCCTGACGGCCGACGATATTTCTTTGAACTGGATGGCTATGGATCATGTTGCCGGCATCGTCTATTTCCATATCAGAGATGTTTATCTCGCCTGTCTCCAGATACAGGGCAGCGTGGACGAAGTGCTCCAGAATCCATTGACCTGGCTGGACTGGGTCGACAGCTATCGCGTGACGCTTTCATTCGCACCGAACTTCGCATTTGGTCTGGTCAATCGGCACGCAAACGACATCGCCGGGAGCGGCTGGGATCTTAGTTGTCTGCGCTGGATCTGGAATGGTGGCGAAGCGATCGTTGCTAAAACGGCCCGCCGCTTCGTAAGTTTGCTGCTGCAGCATGGTTTGCCCGAAACTGCAATGCGTCCTGCCTGGGGCATGTCGGAAACATCATCTGCAGTGACAGGATCAAATCGATTTACGCTTGATCTGACCAGCGACGATGATCCGCTGGTCGAAGTAGGCGAGCCATTCCCAGGTTTTGAAATGCGAATCACTGACGGTGACCAGGTCATCGTAGAAGGACAGATCGGACAACTGGAAGTTCGCGGCGAGTCGGTAACAGCAGGCTATTTCAATAACGCAGCCGTAAATGAAGATTCATTCACAGGTGACGGATGGTTTCGAACCGGTGATCTGGGTTTCATAAAAAACGGCAGGCTAACAATGTCGGGTCGGCAAAAGGACGAAATTGTTGTCAATGGCGTCAACTACCACAGCCATGATATTGAAGCGATCGTCGAAGAGCTCAATTCGGTGGACACTTCATTCACTGCAGCATGCGGGGTGAGACCGCCGGACGCCGATACTGATGTTCTTGCAATATTTTTTCATCCTGCAGACGACAGCGATCAGGACGTCGCTGATATTGCACGGTCAATTCGACAACGGGTGGTAAAGGGTATTGGTGTGGTGGCGACTTTTGTAATTCCGCTGCACCGTCACGAGATTCCGAAGACGGCCATAGGCAAAATTCAGAGAACCAAACTGGCCGAGCAATTCGAGAGCGGTCAGTATGATTCGCTGGCGATAGTAGCGGGATCCGAGGCCGACAATTCATTGCCGGATTGGTTTTTTAAGCCGGTCTGGCGCCGCTGCGAGGCAAGCAATCAGGGCCGGAAGCTGCCTCAAAGTATCATGCTAACGACGGGTAACTCGGCAACAGGCAGTCCTAGTTTCGGGATAAGCGAAGTATTCAAAGCGCGGAAGGTCATGCTTGGTGACCTTGCTCAGGAAGCCATTTTGCCCGAGTGCGTGCTGATAATCGTTGCCGACATTGCAACGCAGGAATCTCCGCTGTCGTCTGCGGATACTACAATCCTCAACGCATTGATTGTTGCATTGAATTCACTAAAGACAATTGCAAATCTGGCACCGCCACAGAAGGATGTCGAGCTCGTCTTGGTCTCACACGCATCCCAGAACGTGCTTGCCGACGATTCTCCCTCACCTGGATTGCGGGCAGCAATTGCGGCGTTAAAATCAGCCGCACAGGAAATACCCTGGTTGCGGTATCGGGCAATTGATCTTGATGTGGCCGATGTCAGACAACAAGTGACAGCTATCGAGGCGGAGATGCGTTCGGCGATACCTCCGGACTGCGAAATCGCCTTTCGCGGTGGTGAGCGCTATGTGTCCGGATTGCGGCCGTTGTCGTGGACCGAAATTGCAGAAGCGCCTCGGGCAATTAGCGAAAATGCTTTGTACTTGCTAACTGGCGGTCTCGGTGGCATCGCGTACGAACTCGCACGTGTGCTGATCGAGCAGTTTGATGCACGAATTGCTTTGCTCGGTCGTCACCATATTAGTGGATTGTCTGACGAGCAAAGGCAGAGGCTCGATCATCTCGATGCAATCGGCGAGTGCGCTTATGAGTGTGCCGACGTCGCCAATGCGGATGAACTGCAACTCGCCATTGAGAAGCTGAGCACGCACTTTGGAGCGGAGCTCGATGGCGTCATTCACTGTGCAGGCGTTTTTGAGGAATTGTCGATCGATGAGCTCGACCAGGAAAGCCTCGCACGAGCTACTGAAGCAAAAATTGTCGGTGCAGTGAATTTGCACGCAGCACTTTCCTCCCGGCCTGAAAGTTTGTTTGTAACGATTTCATCGGCAAATGGATTTTTCGGCGGGCATAGTGTGGCAGCTTATTCGGCCGCAAACGCATATCTGGATGCATTCTCAGAACGGAGGCGTCTGGCCGGATTCGATAACAGCTTCAGCCTGGCATGGAGCCTGTGGGACGAGGTTGGTATGAGCCGTGGGTACGAGCGAAAATCGCTCTCCCGGGCGCGCGGCTATTGGGCGATCTCGCGCAATGAGGGGAGGCTATCATTCCTGATAGCGCTCGCGCTTGATGAGCCACATGTTCTCATTGGTCTCGATATCAACAATAGTCACATACGCCGGCTGACGGCCGAACCGCCGGTGGTCGGCTGCACACTCGTAGCCGAGCTGAAAATCGATCAGTCAATCCAGCTCGGTCAGCTCGAATTTCCTGGACTGGTTGACGAATCCGGTCGAGCCGTACCTTGTGAGCTGCGCGCCATTCGGCCGGAAGCTGCTGACATGCCAACAGGATCATCGCTTGCTATTAAGCGCATGCAAGAGGCTGTTGCCGCCGTTTGGAGCGATGTTCTGGGTGTTTCCTCAGTGGGTGGCAACGACAACTTTTTCGATCTTGGGGGTGATTCGCTACGTGTCACGCAGCTCGCCGGGGCACTTTCCGCACTGGCAAATCGCAAGGTTCTGCCCCGAGACATATTCCGCTACCCGACGGCTTGCGCAATTGCGGAGTTCTTAGTCGAATCCGGGTCCTCGCAAGGCGATTCCCAGCTATCGAGGAGTGCATCCCGCGGTGAAAAACGGCGGGCTCGTCAGGCAAGCAGGCGCAAACGCCGAAACTAAGCAAATCCGAGAAGGGCGCACTGTGGGGATTGTGGCCCCACCGTGTAACATGAGTCGGTCAGGACTGAAGAACGAGAGGCACAACTTGTACGACAGCCAAACCGAAATTAGTGATCAGGATGTCGCCGTAATTGGCATGGCCGGCCGGTTTCCGGGCGCCTCTAGTCTTGAGCAATTTTGGCAGAATCTGGCTGAAGGTCGCGAGTCAATCACACGCCTCGACAATGGCGAGTCGTTGTCCGACACAGAGCCAGCAGGCTCCAAACGATATGTGGCGGCGTCGTCTGATGTTGCTGGAATCGATCAGTTCGACGCCGAATTTTTCGGCTATAGCCGGCATGAGGCAGAACTGATGGATCCTCAGGCACGACTTTTCCTGGAGTGTGCCTGGGAAGCAATCGAAGCGTCGGGCCACTCTGCCGGTGCCGATAACCTCTCAGTCGGCGTCTACGCGAGTCAGTCACTGAACACCTATCTCCTGAGAAACCTTGCAGCAACGCTGGATGCTGACGATTTTATCCTGGGAACCCGCAATCTGCAGGCCGTCCTTGCTAACGGCCATGACTTTTTGTCGACGCGGGTATCCTACAAACTTGATCTGCGCGGGCCGAGTATCGATCTCCAGTGCGCCTGCTCCAGCTCACTGGTCGCCATACACATGGCGCGGCAGGCGCTCCTCGCCGGCGAATGCGATATGGCGCTGGCAGGTGGAGTATCGATATATCTGCCCCAGGGTGAAGGGTATAACTTCCAGGACGGCATGATTCTCTCGCCGGATGGCCATTGTCGCCCATTCGATGCGGCGGCTGCCGGCACGGTATTCGGTCGAGGTGCCGGCGCAGTCTTGCTGCGGCCACTGGGCGAGGCACTCGAGAATGGTGATGTCATCCGTGCCGTAATCAAGGGCTCGGCGGTCAACAATGACGGCGCCAACAAGGTTGGTTTCACTGCACCAAGTACAACCGGACAAGCGGAAGTGATTTGTGAGGCCCTGGCCGATGCCGACGTGTCACCGGATACCATCACTTACATCGAAGCCCACGGCACCGGCACCAACCAGGGAGACCCAATCGAACTGGATGCGCTCACGACTGCATTTCGCACCGACACTTCGCGAACAGGCTACTGTGCCATAGGTACCGTGAAATCAAATTTTGGCCACCTGGATGCGGCCGCCGGCGTTGCCGGTTTTATCAAGACTGTGCTAACGCTCGAGCAGGGCCAGATCCCACCGCTGCTGCACTATAAAGAACCCAATCCTCAAATCGATTTCGAAAACAGTCCTTTCTATGTGAATACAGAACTTAAGGAGTGGCAAACTGGTGGGATGCCGCGGCGTGCGGGCGTGAGTTCTTTTGGCATGGGCGGAACAAACGCACATGTTATTCTAGAGGCGGCCCCGCCTGAGCGCGTAGCGGCGACTGCCCTGCAACAAAACACCAATGACAATCGCGTGCTTGCAGTGTCGGCTCGCAATGAAGAATCGCTTCACAATCTTGGTCAACGTTTTATTGACTACCTCGATGAGCACCCTGATACAGCTATCGATGACATCTGTTACAACGCCAATGTTTGCCGGCGTCAGTTCGAAAACAGGCTGGCAGTGGTCGGTACAAACCACCAGGAACTACGCGAGGCGCTTCGCTTCGTGTTATCAGATGAACTTGATCAAGCGGCTCCCGATTCGCCCAAGGTCGTGTTCTTTTTCACGGGGCAAGGTTCGCAGTATCCGGAAATGGGGCGCGAACTCTACGACAAAGAACCAGCGTTTCGCGCCGCACTGGAAGAATGTGCGAACATACTTTCTGATCTGGATGTTCCCTTGCTGGAAGTATTGTTCGGCAAGCAATCCGCAAAACTAAGCGAAACTGTATTTACCCAGCCAGCACTTTTTTCGTTGCAATATGCGCTCGGACGGTTGTGGCGAACCTGGGGTATAGAGCCCGATGTTGTACTTGGTCACAGCGTTGGCGAATATGCAGCCGCGTGCATCGCCGGAGTTTTCACGTTGCCGGACGGCCTGCATTTGATTGCCGAACGAGCACGATTGATGCAGTCGCTCCCCGCCGGCGGCGGAATGCTTGCGGTACAGGCCAGCGAAGCAATTGTCAGGGAAGCACTCAAGGGATCAGCAAGCAGCCTGTCCGTCGCCGCAATTAATGGGACCGGCAATATCGTCTTATCGGGCCAACTGGATGCAATCGAACTCTTCCGGAATCAGATGGATGCCGTGGGTATTGAAGCGCAGCGCCTGCAGGTATCGCACGCTTTTCATTCGCCCTTGATGAATCCCATGCTGGACGAGTTTGAGACCTTTGCGCGCAACATTCAATTCAGGACACCGGAAATCGAGCTGATTTCAAACGTGACAGCCAAGAATGCTGAATCCATGGATGCTACCTATTGGCGGCAACATATCGAGCAGCCAGTCAGGTTTCATGAATCAGTAACTGAGCTCCGGCAATCGCGCAATCTGGTTGGCATCGAAATAGGGCCACATCCGGTAATGCTGGGTATGGCTCGTGAAGCGATGGATGCCGGCGATCCCTCAAGATCAAATTTGCGCGCGTTGCCTTCCATGCGTCGCGGGCAGGCGGAGCACAAACTCTTGTTGCAGTCATTGGGTGAAGCGTTCGCCGCCGGTTGCGACGTCAATTGGTCCGCGGTTGGGCAGCAGGGAGCTCACCGTCGTGTCAGCCTCCCGAGCTACCCGTTTCGGCGTGAGCGCTTCTGGATCGACCCGCCTTTGGCGTCGAGCAAAGCAACAGTTGCGGTCGCCGGTCGTACGGCAACCGGCGTTCCGTCCGAACACCCTCTTCTGGGCGCGGGAATCAATTCCCCGCTCGGCATTGCTCAATTCGAAACCTTAGTCAACTTCTCCTCGCTGCCATGGCTCGATGATCATCGGGTCGGCGGGGTCTCTGTTATGCCGGCCACCGCCTACATTGAAATAGCGCTAACGGCAGCCAGGCAGTTGTTAGATTCGGAATCGGCAGCCATTGAGTCATTCGAGCTGCTGGAAGTAATGCCCTTGGCGCCGGACAGTTCACGCATAGTTCATAGCCTTTTCATGGAACCGGAAGGAGGTGCACGTCAGTTCCAGATTTTCAGTGCGCCGGAGTCGGACGAGATTGATCACTGGACGCTACATGCGCGCGGCGTAATCCTGAAAACGGAAGCGGCAACCAAAACAGCCGTATCGTTGAATATCGTCGAGCAGATTCGGCGTGAGTGTGAAGTGTCTTTGCTTGACGAGGAGTTCTACACAAAACTTCGTGTCATGGGGCTTAAATATGGCACCATGTTTCGTGGTGCTCGCGAAGTCTGGTGTCGCGACGGTGAAGTTGTTGCGCGGGTAGTCCGGCATACGGATGCCGAAGACCTGCCAGAAACAATTGCGCTGGATCCAGGGCTGTTTGATTCGGGCTTACAAATAGTTTTTGCGGCGACCCGAAGCTGGTCCGACCAATCGGGCGAAAGCCCTGTATTACTGCCCGTGCGAGTGGAACGAGTGCAACTTTTCGTCAAGTCGCTGCCACCGTCATTCCTGAGTCATGCGCGAGTTACGAATACCGATGACGAACTGCCGGTAATTGACATCACATTGCTCGACGACAGCGGTACTGTTCTGGGAGAGCTGCAGGGTTTGCAGCTCCGCCCCGCATCGCGTGCACTATTGGAGCGCGCGTTACAGAACGAGACGGACAGCTGGCTCCATCATGTTGACTGGGTACCACAAGGTATCACCGAAAATGACAACGCGACCACTTCAATTCCGAATCCGGATGAACTCGCAATCGTACTTGATAACAACCTGGCCGCCGCATCTCAATCCAGCGGTTTGCCGGTGTACGACGAACTCGAACCGTTGCTTGATGCACTTTCAAGCGACTACGTTCTGCAGGCACTCGACAAACTTGGATTTGGCTATGAAGTCGGTGCCACGTTTAGCACCGAAGAGTTGCGCGAAACATTGGGTGTCGACCCCAAGTTCAGCCGCATGTTGAGTCGAATGCTCGAGTTTCTGGTTGACGATCGCCTATTGAGCCGGAATGGCGCAACCTGGCAGGTCGCATCCCGATTACCAAGCATTCCGGCCGGTGAGGCAACTGCAAAATCAGCGAAACTGCTTTCGCGGTTTCCCAGCTGCTCCGCCGAACTTAAGGTACTCAGTCGTTGTGGCGAGTCGCTGGCGGAAACCCTGGCAGGTTCGCTCGACCCAATGGACCTGCTGTTTCCGGGCGGCTCCATCCAGGATTTAGAAGCGCTATACACTCGCGCGCCATTTACACGTGCCTACAATGAGCTGGTGCGCGATGCGATCGCACACATCGTTCATCTGGTTCCTGAAGAGATACCGCTGAAAATTCTCGAAGTCGGCGCCGGAACGGGCGGAACGTCAACGTGGGTGTTGCCGGAACTTGCCGGACGACAGGTTGACTACGTATTTACAGACCTGTCGCCTTTGTTCCTTGCGCGTGCGCAGGAGAAGTTTGCAGCGTATCCGTTCGTGTCCTACGAAATCCTTGATATTGGCGCAGATCTAAGTACGCAATCATTCGCCGACAGTAATTTTGACCTGATACTGGCAACAAACGTCCTGCACGCGACACCGGACATTTCAGCGACACTCACCAATGTCGCCACGTTGCTAAAACCCGATGGCAGCCTGATCGCTGTGGAGGGCGTCAGGCGGCAGCGTTGGGTTGACCTCATTTTCGGCCTGACGGAAGGATGGTGGCTGTTTAATGACGGTGAACTGCGTGACGACTATCCGTTGATTTCACGGGAAAGCTGGCTCGACGTTTTACCTGGTTGCGGGTTCGATGCTGGCGCGGCGTTTCCTGCTCCGCAAGAACGAGATTTGTTTGCGCAGGCAGTCATTGCCGCGCGTCGATCCAGCCAATCGCCGAAGATGGCCGGACCTGCACGACAGTCGATCGTGTTTGCTGACAATGGTGGTGTTGGAGACCGCCTGTGCGCATTGATTGAAAGTAACGGTGACCAGTGCATCAGCGTGCAGCGCGGCAGCCAGTACGAACTTGATCTCGAAGCACGGCAAGGAACGGTTCGTCCGGCCAGCAAAGAAGATTTCGCGAAGCTGTTCCAGGCCCTGGGCAACAAGGCAGACAACATAGTATTCCTGTGGTCAGTTGACGAATCACTCACCACCAATGCGAGCCTGCAAGCAATGCAGACTGCGTGCGAACAATCTTGTCGCAGCGCGCTGGACCTGGTGCGCGGCATAATTGCGGCGAAATTCGAGCGTTCCGCCCGATTGTGGCTGGTGACTGCGGGCGCGCAGTTACCAGGTCCACTATTGGCACCAGCGGCGCTGGCCAGTGCCCCTTTGTGGGGTTTTGGCCGCACCGTCAGCTTTGAACATCCCGAACTCCAGTGCGTCAAGGTGGACCTGGATCCGTTCGCAACGGATTCGGCTGCTACGCTTTTCAATGAGCTCCGACAGGAGCAACCAGATGATCAGGTTGCGTATCGAGAGGGACAGCGATACGTCGCACGACTTCGGCCAGGACCTGCAGGTCGCACGTCGCGGGCAGAACGCCAGGAATCGAAGCTGCCATCCGGTCAATACAACCTGGAATCCGGTTCACCTGGTCTCATCGAGGAACTCCGCTTTATAGGGGGTGAACGTGCAAGTCCCGGGCCGCACGAAGTTGAAATAGAGGTCCATGCGAGTGGACTCAATTTCATGGACCTGCTGATTGCGCTCGATTCCTGTCCGGGCGGACCGCGGCCGATGGGAGCAGAATGTGCCGGAATAGTCACGGCCATAGGTTCAGCCACGACCCGGCACCGTGTTGGTGATCGTGTAATGGCACTGGCACCGCAGAGCTTCAGTCGATATGTCGTCGCATCGGAATTGCTGGTCGCGCCCATTGGCGGGCAATCTTTCGAGGCTGCAGCGACTATTCCGGCGGCATTCCTCACTGCCTTTCACGCGCTGGAACGCGCAGGGGGGTTACAGGCTGAGGAATCCATCCTGATTCACGCGGCCAGCGGCGGAGTCGGCCTGGCTGCTGTGCGTCTGGCTCATCTCGCTGGTGCACGGGTGCTTGCTACCGCGGGAAGCGAGCGCAAGCGCAAGCTCTTGCAGTCAATGGGTATATCCGAGGTTTACGATTCCCGTTCGCTGGACTTTGTTGCAGGTGTCAACGCCGCAACAAACTCCATGGGTGTCGATGTTGTTCTGAATTCGCTTTCAGGTGAGTTCGTAGACGCCGGTTTTTCTGTATTGCGACAGGGAGGGCGTTTCCTGGAGCTTGGCAAGCAGGGTATCTGGAGCGAGGACAAGGCTCGGAGCGAGCGACCCGATGCCACGTACAAACAGTACGACGTTCAGGCGCTGGCAAGTCAAAACCCGCAAGACCTGGCCAGCGAATTCAGCGCGCTTGCAGAAATGCTCGATCGTGGTGAGATTGCTCCGCTGCCGCGTACGGTTTTCGCTGTAGACGATGTAGCAGCCGCATTTCGATTCATGTTTGAGGCGCGCCATGTCGGGAAAGTGGTGTTGCACCATGGTCGGGACGACGATGCAGACGCCGGTAACATGGTGCGCTCCGATGCGACCTATCTGATTACGGGCGGGATGGGCGCGCTGGGACTTCTGGTCGCGCGCTGGTTGGTGAACAATGGCGCTCGTTCGCTGGTCTTGCTTGGCCGTTCCGCACCCACGGATAGTGCAGAATCATTGATAGAAGAGTTGCGCGCAGACGGCACCAGAATTTCTATTGCAAGAGTCGACTCAGCCGACCAGGATGCGATGACCGACGTCATCCAGGAAATCGCGCAATCCGGGCCACCTCTGCGTGGCGTGATACACGCGGCAGGAACGCTGGATGACGGCATGCTCGAGAAACAAAACTGGAACCGGTTTCGCAAGGTTTTTGCGGCCAAGGTCGATGGTGCATGGATACTGCACAGCCTCACACGTTCGCTGCCGCTTGATTTCTTTGTGCTGTTTTCTTCAGCGGCGGCGCTACTCGGGTTCCGTGGCCAGGCAAATCATGCTGCCGCGAACGCTTTCATGGATACTCTGGCCAGCCATCGAAGGGCTATTGGACTGCCGGCGACGTCGATCAACTGGGGTGCCTGGGGGGAAGTCGGCGCGGTTGTTGAACGCAATCTAATGTCTCAATTGGCTGCGCGCGGGCTTGGCAGCATCTCGACTACCGGCGGAATCGATATTTTTGCAAGAACCCTGGGCGCAGCGACACCTACCCTTGACTACGAGCCCAACGTGGTCGTGCTGCCAATTGACTGGCCCAGATTCCTGAGTCAGTTTGGGGCATCTGCGCCAGCCTTTTTTGAAGACCTCGCCGAAGGCGATACCAGTGAGCTGGAGCCAGTGCAGGCCGAGCAGAAGGAATCGACACAGGAACATCCGGTGCGTGCGGCGTTAGCAGCGGCAATTCCTTCTCAACAAGCGGATGTACTCCGATCCTATCTACAGGAGCGAATCGCGCAGAAACTGAAACTGGAAAACAGCCAACGTGTTGGAAGTGACCGATCTCTAAGCGAGCTGGGGCTGGATTCATTGCTGGCTGTCGAGCTGCGCAGCGTGTTCGCAATTGACCTGGGCCTAAAGAAGACGTTGCCATCAACGCTGCTTTTCGACTATCCCACGCTCAATGCAATCACAGAATATATAGGAACACGGGTACTTGGATTTCACAGTGATGGCGAAGAAGATCATTCCGACGAAGCGGATCAGCCTTCTGAGGATGATTTGGCTATGGTCAGCGATGAAGAAGCCGAGCAAATGCTCCTGAATGAACTTGGGGCCGCGTCTGATTCTTTAGAGAAGGGTGCCTGAATTGAGTGCTGCTGATAAAACCATCCAGGAACAGGATTCGCCGGTCAAGAAGGCTTTGCGGGAAATTCGCAAGCTGCGAGCGCAGCTGGCGGAGAGTGAAGCCGCGAAACGAGAGCCGATTGCTGTGGTTGGTGTTGGTTGCCGACTTCCTGGTCAAGTAACAGATCCGGAATCATTCTGGCGGTTATTGGAAGAGGGTGGGGACGCCATCGTCGATGTTCCTGCAGACCGATGGGACGCATCGGCTTTTTTCAGTGAGGATGTTGCCGCCCCAGGCAAGATCGCGTGCCGCGCCGGCGGCTTTATTGAGGACGTCGACAAGTTCGATCCGGAGTTTTTCGGTATATCTCCCCGAGAAGCTGAAAGTATGGATCCGCAGCAGCGAATTCTCCTTCAGGTCAGTTGGGAAGCCCTGGAGCACGCCGGTATTGCCGCTGACCGATTGCGCGGATCAAATACCGGTGTATTCGTCGGCATCGGGACAAGTGACTATATGCAGTTGCGTACGCGCACAGAAGCCCTCGATTCGATCGATGCGTACTACACGCTTGGTTCGGTTTCGCACAGCGTCGCGTCCGGGCGCCTTGCTTACAACTATGGATTCAACGGCCCAACGCTGTCGGTGGATACCGCGTGCTCGTCATCTTTAGTGGCGATTCACCTGGCGTGCCAGGCTTTACGGCTGGGCGAGTGCAACATGGCGCTGGCGGCTGGTGTCGGACTCATTCTGGCACCGGACAACGCAATCAGCCTGTCCAAGGCACACATGCTGGCACCGGATGGGCGCTGCAAGACTTTCGATGCAGCCGCTAACGGTTTTTCTCGTGGCGAAGGTTGTGGCGTGGTCGTGTTGAAGCGTTTTTCTGACGCTGTTGCCGAAGGCGACAACATTCTCGCGATCGTGCGTGGCAGTGCCGTTAATCAGGACGGGCGCAGTACCGGGCTGACAGTACCCAACGGCCCTGCACAGGAAGCGGTCATACGGGCAGCACTCGATAACGCCGGCATAAATCCGCTTGACGTAAGTTATGTGGAGGCACATGGCACGGGAACAGAACTTGGCGATCCGATTGAAGTTCAGGCGCTGGGCGCTGCGCTCTGCGATGGCCGAACGGATGCGCAGGCGCTACGCATTGGTTCGGTAAAAACCAACCTCGGCCACCTCGAATCCGCAGCGGGCGTTACGGGCTTCATCAAACTCGTACTCGCGCTGCACAAGAAGGCGATTCCGTCACAGTTGCATTTTCATTCGCCAAATCCACACATACCCTGGGCTGAACTCCCAATCGAAGTGGTCTCGAAGCAGCAATCGTGGCCACAACATGCTGACACGCGCATTGGCGGCGTCAGTTCATTCGGATTCAGCGGCACCAACGCGCACATCCTGTTGCAGGAAGCACCCGCTGAATCGGAATCTGTGCGGGACGGCAATGCGGCGCAGGCACCTGACCGATCGCATCATGTGTTGACGCTGTCCGCAGCAGACACGGATGCGCTTGAGCGACTATGCCAGCGTTATGGCGATACTCTGGCAATACGAGACGATGAGTGCTTCCCAGACATTTGCTTTTCAGCGAACACCGGTCGCGCCAGTCTCGCTGCACGCTGTGCACTGGTCGCCGGCACAACTCGCGAAGCCGCAGACATTCTGCAAGCTCGATCTGCAGCCGAACCCGACCCCCGCCTGCGCAGCGGCCCAACCACCGACGAACGACCACGAGTTGCCTTTCTGTTCTCCGGGCAGGGCGCACAGCACGCAGGAATGGGTAAGACATTATATGCATCGCAACCCGAATTTCGCCGGGCTTTCGATCGTTGTGATGCGGTGTTCCAGGAGGTATACGACGAATCGTTGTGCGACGTGGTTTTCGAAGATGGCACGCGGATCAATGAAACCACTTACACGCAGCCAGCGCTTTTCGCTTATGAGTACGCATTGGCTTCTCTCTGGTCAGCCTGGGGCGTAACGCCGGATTGGGTCATCGGGCACAGCATCGGCGAGTACGTTGCGGCCTGTGTTGCAGGCGTTTTCTCACCTGAAGATGCCATGCGACTGGTCGTCGAACGCGGTCGACTGATGGGGAGCCTGCCGGACGGAGGAGCAATGGCAGCGGTGCTTGCTGACGAAGCTACCGTCGAGACAGCAATCAATGCCAGCGGACTATCGATATCGATTGCGGCCGCCAATGGACCGGCGAATACCGTAATATCGGGTCGCGCAGAAGACGTAGAGCGACTGCTGGAGGCTTTGGACTCCGATAACGTTACAACCAGTCGATTGCACGTGTCACATGCGTTCCACTCTGAATTGCTTGAGCCTGTTCTCGACGAATTTGAAGCGGTTGCACGGAAGCTCGACTTCCGTAATCCCGGCATTGGCCTGATATCGAATCTAACCGGGAAGCCGATAGGCAAGGCTACCGAAATCACGGCGGACTATTGGCGGCAACAGTCAAGAAGCGCTGTCCGCTTTCACGATGGTGTGACATTTTTGTCCGGGCAGGTGGAAGTGTTTGTTGAAATCGGTCCGCATACGACCTTGACAGCGATTACCAGCGCCGGCCTGGCTTCCCAATCGCAGCTATGCGTTCCTTCGCAGCATCGCGACCGGGATTGCTGGGAGCAGTTACTGGAAAGCCTGGCGGACGTATGGGTCGCGGGTGTTGCGGTCGACTGGCAGACATTCGATTCAGGGCAGCTGCGACGGCGGGTAGCATTGCCTAACTATCCCTTTTCGCAAGAGCGGTATTGGCTTGCGGATGCAAGTACCAGCACGATGAAACCTGAGTCAACCGAATCTCGCTGGGCTCGAGTTGTGACCGCGGGCAAGGATCAGGCGGTTCAGATTCCGTACGATCTTGATGTCGCGGCTTACCGCGACAAGTGGGATTTGTTGGCAAGGATGACTTCGGCGTATACGCGAGAAGCATTGGCGCAAATGGGCGCTCTCGCCAAACCCGGAACGGCAGCGAGCGTCGAAGAAGTGCTGAAGACATGCGGTATACAACCGGGTTATCGAACCCTCATTGAACGCTGGCTCGACGGGCTTGCGGACGACGGTGCCCTGCAAAAAGACGCAAATCGATATTCGGCAAAAGACCGATTCTCAGCTCCGACTGAAGAAGAAATCAGTCAGCTGCATTCAGAAGCGGACATACTGCTCGCTGATGCTGTTGGGGTGCGAATGTACCTCGATCAGTCACGAGCAATACTGACGCGAGTCCTGCGCGGTGAAATCAGTCCGGTGGAAAGCCTATTCCCGGCGGGTTCGTTTGAAACTGCAGACGCTATCTACCGCGACTGGACAATCTCTCGATATTTTAATTCTATTGTTGTCGGTAGCGTTAACGCCGCGCTCGCAGGTCATAGCGCAACCACACCCCGGATACTGGAAATCGGTGCAGGCACCGGAGGTACGACTGCGAGCCTCTTGCAGTCGTTACAAACGAATAATCTTGAGTACTGGTTCACTGACGTGTCCGATCTGTTTCTCGGTGTGGCAGAGGAGCGCTTTAGTAAAGCACCCTTTATGCGTTACGCGCTGCTCGATATTGAAAGTGATCCCCTGGCCCAGGGATTCAATGCCGGTGCATTTGATATCGTAATCGCAAGCAACGTCCTGCACACGGCTACCAATCTTGAAGCGGCCCTCGAAGCTGTTCGCAATCTCCTCGCACCAGCCGGTACTCTGGTGTTGTTCGAATCGACGGCGGAACCACGGTGGTGTGACGCAACTTTCGGATTGCTGTCAGGCTGGCAGCGCCACGAACGAAGTGACCAAAAATCGACACCGCTGTTGTCCACTGCAGAATGGGGTGATGTGCTCGGAGCAGCAGGACTTGAAGGTTTTGCCGCTTTTTCGCCGCCCGCTGCTGTTGCTGAGGTTCTATATCAGGATGTATTCGTTGCGTACAAGGCTACTGCTAACAGTGGTCAGCGTGCGGAGCGGGTGCGCAGAAGCGAAAATCAGCCTGCAAAACGAGGTGACAGTAGCGAACAGCAGAGTGATGAAATGGAGTCCGGGCTTTGCGGGGAACTACTGGAATTATCGTCGCATGACCGTGTTGAGGCCGTAACTGATCACGTCAGGCGTTCAGTCATGGCAGTGCTGCGGATCGACCCATCGAAACCGCCAGGTCTGAAGGCGCGCCTGATGGACCTCGGATTCGACTCGTTGATGGCTGTAGAATTACGTGGCCGGCTGGAGAGGCTTTTCGCCATCGATGACGGGTTGTCCGCGACGCTGGTTTTCGACCATCCAACAATTGAGGCTATTGCAATCCATATCTGCGACTTGATCTCGATGCAGGATAACGAACAATCGCCGCCTGCAATTGACCACCCGGCCGCCGGAAATGAAGCGGCAACTGAACGCCGCGTCAAAGCCGATGAGCTTGAGGGTCTGTCAGACGATGAGGTTGCGGCAATGCTCATGAAAAAACTTGGGACGCATGAGGACACATGAGCAACAGGGAGAACGACAACAAACTGTCTCCACTCAAACAAGCCTTCCTGCGAATCGAAGAGCTGGAAGAGAGTCTGCGAGATGCGAGGAGGGCGCAGCGTGAGCCAATCGCGATCGTTGGCATAGGCTGCCGCTTCCCCGGAGGCGTCGGCGGGCCGGACGACTACTGGAAGTTCCTGCAGAATGGCACGGACGCGATATCGGAGGTTCCTCCGGATCGTTGGAACATCGATGAATACTTCGATCCGGACATGGAGACGCCCGGAAAAATGAACACCCGCTGGGCTGGTTTTCTACCCTCGGTTGCGGACTTTGACCCAGAGTTCTTTGGCATTGCGCCCCGGGAAGCCCGCTCGATGGATCCGCAGCAACGTCTGTTGCTCGAGGTTAGCTGGGAAGCGCTCGAGAATGCCGGTATTTCTCCGACTTCACTGGAGGGCAGCGCAACCGGTGTGTACGTCGGCATCTGCACTAATGAGTGGGGTCTGAAACGTATCAAGAATGAGGACGAAGCCTCCATTGACGGGTACTTCGCGTCCGGTCTTGCACTAAGTATCGCGTCGGGCCGTATCTCCTACGTTCTGGGCGCGCAGGGACCGAGTGTCACCCTGGACAGCGCTTGCTCATCATCGCTCGTCGCAGTGCATCTCGCGTGCCGGTCACTGCGCAGCGGCGAAACATCGCTGGCGATCGCCGGTGGTGTCAATGTGTTGCTATCTCCGGAGATTACCGTGGCGCTGTCGAAGTCCGGGATGATGGCACCGGATGGGCGTTGCAAGACTTTCGATTCCAGAGCAGACGGCTACGTGCGTGGTGAAGGTTGCGGCATGGTCGTATTAAAGAGACTTTCCGATGCACTCGCTGATGGTGATCGCGTGCACGCTGTAGTTCGTGGCAGCGCCGTAAATCAGGATGGCCCCAGCAGTGGCTTGACGGTGCCAAACGGGCCGGCACAGGAAGCAGTAATCCAGGCAGCGTTAAACGATGCCGGACTCGAGGCAAGTCAAGTGGGTTATATCGAAGCCCACGGCACAGGAACTTCGCTGGGTGATCCGATTGAAATTCAGGCAATCAACGCCGTCCTTTGTCGCGGCCGATCTGCCGATAATCGTCTTCAAGTTGGCTCGGTTAAAACAAACTTCGGCCATCTCGAGTCAGCTGCCGGAATAGCGGGCCTTATCAAGGTTGCACTGGCGCTCAAGCATCGCGAGGTGCCGCCACAGCTTCATCTGCGCGAGCCAAATCCCTACATCCGCTGGGACAGGATGCCAATCGATGTGGTGACCAGTAGCCGGGACTGGCAAGCCGCTGACGCGGCGCTGCGCGTTGGCGGTGTCAGCTCATTCGGCTTCAGTGGCACAAACGCACATGTAATGCTGGAAGAAGCACCGGCGCCGGAAACTCGTGTTGCGAGCGAAGAACGGCCCGAACACCTGTTTGCGATTTCGGCCGCAAGTCCGGATGCGCTAGTGCAACTCGCAGCCCGCTATCGGGACAAGGCCGCGTCCCTGGAAGACGCTGACCTGGCAGACCTGTGCCATACAGCAGCCGTCGGGCATGGACAAAGAGGCGAAAGGCTGGTCGTTCGTGCTCGCAGGATAGCGGAGTTACGCGAAGCGCTCGGTGTGTTTTGCGAGGGTGGCACGAGCTCCCGTTTGATCACCAATAGCCTGAAAAATCCAGACGCGCCCAGGGTCGCGTTTTTATTCTCCGGGCAAGGTGCGCAGTACGCCAACATGGCGCGTACACTCTATGAGACGCAACCCGTCTTCCGGCAGGCACTAGAGCAGGTCGACGCGGCGTTAGAAGACCACCTGGGTGAATCTATCGTTGCAATCATTTTTAATGATGAGGCTGCGCTGAACGAAACTGGCAACACGCAGCCAGCATTATTTGCGGTGGAAATTGCCCTGGCGGAGCTCTGGTCAAGCTGGGGTATTCGCCCAGATGCCGTGATCGGGCACAGCGTCGGCGAATTTGCAGCTGCCGTTGTCGCCGGTGCTATGCGACTGGAAGATGGCGCACGCCTTATCGCCAGTCGAGCGCAGCTAATGCAGGCGTTGCCTGACAGCGGTGGGATGGCTGCCGTAATTGCTTCGCTGGACACGGTAGAAGCAGCGATCGCCGATTGGTCAGGTCAGCTGTCGATTGCTGCTATTAACGGGCCCGAGACTATTGTCATTTCCGGAACGGCCAATGCCCTTGACGACGTGGTTGAAAAACTACAAGGGAGTGGCATAGAAACACAGCGCTTGCGCGTGTCCCATGCCTTTCACTCTCCGCTTATGGATCCAATGCTTGAACAGTTCGAGCAGACTGCTGCAAACGTGACTTACTCAGAGCCGCGTTGTTCCATGATTTCCAACCTGACCGGAGCACCGGTCAGGACCAAGGACCTGAATCCGACCTATTGGAGGCGCCACGTACGTGAACCGGTCCGCTTCGCTGACGGTATGACACAACTTGCCGCACGCAATGTTGATATATTTGTTGAGATCGGTCCCCATACCACATTGCTCGGTCTGGGCAGCGGCAGTATCGAGGGTGGCATATGGAGCCCTTCGTTACGCCGCGATCACGATGACTGGGAACAGATACTCACCACCGCTGCATTGTTATACGTGCACGGCGCACCTGT
>JAJFKP010000024.1 GCA_021773135.1 Woeseiaceae bacterium
TCGTCGCCCTTGTTCCAGAGAAACTGACCCAGAGACCTGCCACCCGCAGCAAATCCTTTGATGTATAGATCGTCGAAATAGTATTTGCGGTCGAGCAGGTTGTAGAGACCGGAGAAACGAGCACCGATTGCTTCCGGAATATCTGGGCGCTTGAGGTACAGGAACCATGCGGTTAACGCGCCAGCAAAGGCCAGGTACACCGCAGGCCCTTGCATAGCGTGGATGATAAATGCCGCGCTGCCATGGAACGTCTCGCCAAGGTGCGCCAATACATCATGCTCTGGCAGCACCCTTATCGCGTCACCGAAAAAATCACCAAAAAGTACGGGTTCAATTGTGAACCAGCCGATCAGTGCCGAGGGAATCGCCAGCAAAATGAGCGGCGCGGTCACGACCCGCGGCGTCTCGTGCAAATGCGACCTGGTTTCCTTGTCCATGCGCTCTTCTCCATGGAATACCAGGAAGAACATGCGGAACGAATAGAGCGCGGTCACGAAGACGCCCAACAGGACACTCAGGTAGGCGATCCAGTAGACAGCGCCCTGCCCGTGCCAATGCGACTCCTTCACAGCCTCTATCAACGCGTCCTTGGAAAAGAAACCGGAACTGCCGGGAAACCCGATTAATGCGAGCGTACCGATGACTGCCGTCCAGTAGGTGATCGGCATGTACTTGCGCAAACCACCCATCTTGCGGATGTCCTGCTCATGATGCATGGCGATGATCACCGAGCCGGCGCCGAGGAACAAGAGCGCCTTGAAGAAGGCATGCGTCATCAGGTGGAAGATGGCACCACTGTAGGCTGACACGCCCAGCGCAACGGTCATATAGCCCAGCTGCGACAACGTCGAATAGGCCACCACACGCTTGATGTCGTTCTGGATAATGCCGAGCAGGCCCATGAAGAATGCGGTGATGGCACCGATGGTCAGCACGACCGCCAGGGCCGTTTCCGTCAGTTCGAATAGTGGCGACATACGCGCCACCATGAATATGCCGGCCGTGACCATAGTGGCCGCATGAATAAGCGCAGAAATCGGCGTTGGGCCTTCCATCGAATCGGGCAACCAGACATGCAGCGGCGCCTGGGCAGACTTACCCATGGCACCGATGAAAAGCAGGATGCAAATCATCGTCATGGCGTTCCACTGGGTGCCTGGCAAGACCGCGACACTTTGCGTGGCAATGGAATCGGCGCTGGCAAAAACCGTCGCGTAGTCCAGGGAATTTGTGAACATGACCACGCCCGCAATGCCCAGAATAAAGCCGAAATCGCCGACGCGGTTTACCAGGAACGCCTTGAGATTGGCGAATATGGCTGTTTCTCGCTTAAACCAGAAGCCGATCAGCAAGTAGGACACCACACCAACCGCTTCCCAGCCGAAAAACAATTGCAGGAAGTTGTTCGACATGACCAACATCAGCATTGCGAACGTAAACAGCGAGATGTAACTAAAGAACCGCTGATAGCCCGGGTCATCGTGCATATAGCCGATCGTGTAGATGTGCACCATCCACGATACGAACGTGACGACGACCATCATGAGGGCGGTCAGGCGATCGATAAGGAAACCGACCTCCATGCGCAGCCCTTCGCTGACAGCCCACGTATACAGGCTGTAGTTTTCCGACGCGACGCCGTCGAGGTAGAGGCCTTTCAGGACAACGACCGACAGCACAAATGATAGTCCTACGGCCAGAATAGTTATCCAGTGTGCACCCGCCCGGCCAATCTGTTTGCCAAACAAGCCGGCCACGATTGCCGCAACCAAAGGCGCCAGTACGATGGTGAGATGAATGCCGTGCATCAGCCTTTCATCCTGTCCATTTCCTGGACATTGATGGAGCGACGATTTCGAAACAGCACTACCAGTATCGCCAGGCCGATTGCCGCCTCTGCAGCGGCAACAGTAAGAATGAAAAAGACAAACACCTGGCCGGTCTCATCGCCCAGGTAGCGAGAAAACGCGATGAAGTTAAAGTTCACTGCGAGTAGCATCAGCTCGATACACATCAGCAGCAAAATAAGGTTGCGCCTGTTGATGAAGATGCCCGCGATACTCAGTGCAAAAAGCAATGCGGAAAGCGTCAGGTAGTGACTGAGACCGATCACGATTCGCTCCCGGCATCCGGACGTTCGGAGTCCATTTTTACGACGCGGATCCGGTCAGCAGCGCGCACGGCCACCTGCGCGGAAATATCCTGCTGCTTCAGGCCCGGGCGCTTGCGCATCGTGAGCGTAATCGCGGCGATAATGGCCAGCAACAAAATCACGGCGGCGATTTCAAATGCATACACGTGTTCCGTGTAAAGCACAGCGCCCAGCGCCTCAGTATTACTGTAGCCTTCAGGCGTCGCAGCGAAACCATTGCCGGAATCCGCCCCGCGGCCACGCATCAACACGATCTGAATGAGCTCAAAAACCATCAGGCCGGCAATGCCAATCCCCAGCTGCCAGTAACGCGTATAACCGTCGCCCGCTCGCTCGATGTTGATATCAAGCATCATGACCACGAACAGGAACAAAACCATAACTGCGCCGACATAGACCAGCACCAGGACGATCGCCAGGAACTCCGCCTCTGCGAGCAGCCACAGCATGGCACTCTGAAAAAAAGCGAGCACGAGGAACATCACGCCGTGCACCGGGTTGCGCGAAAAGATCACGCCCAGTGCGGCACCGACCAGGATCGCCGCAAAGGTGTAAAACAAAATAGCGTGGAACAACACTCAGCTTACCTGTACTTCGCGTCTGCAGCTTTGTCGGCGGAAATCATCGCGTCATATTTGTCGCCAATCGCGAGTAACTTGTCTTTTGTCATGATGTTTTCGCCGGGCGACTCCATGTGGTACTCGTGAATGCGTGTTTCGACGATTGCGTCTACCGGACAGGCCTCTTCGCAAAAACCACAGTAGATGCACTTGAATAGATCGATGTCATAGCGAGTCGTGCGCCGCGTGCCGTCTTCACCGACATCGGACTCAATTGTGATCGCCAGGGCAGGACATACTGCCTCGCATAGTTTGCAGGCTATGCAGCGTTCTTCCCCGTTCGGATAGCGACGCAGGGCATGCAGCCCCCTGAAACGGGGCGACTGCGGCGTTTTTTCTTCAGGATAGTAGACGGTTACGGGGGTCCGAAAGAAATTACGGAATGTGACCGACAATCCCTGCCACAACTCCCAAAGTGTGAACGTTTTTATATAACTGCGTAACTTTGTCATTACCCTACCCTGCGAGATTGCGCCATGGACCGACCTGCATCCACGCCATTACGCCTTCAACGACAATCCAGACGATGGTTACCGGAATGAAGACTTTCCAGCCAAGTCGCATAATCTGGTCGTATCGGTACCGTGGAAATGTTGCGCGCAACCAAAAGAAAACAAATATAAAGAAACAGATCTTGATGATCAGCCAGAGAAGCGCCGGCTCCCTGAGGAAATGGCCTTCACCCAGGAATGTCCAGCCTTCAAAGAATGAATTGTATCCGCCAAGAAATAAAATCGACGTCAGCGCTGATATCAGAATGATGTTGGCGTACTCACCCAGGAAAAACAAAGCGAAGGCCACGCCCGAATATTCGACATGGAACCCGGCAACGATTTCCGACTCGCCCTCGGCAACATCAAACGGTGCCCGATTGGTTTCAGCAACGCCCGAAATCAGGTAAACGAAAAACAGGGGCAGCAAAGGCCACACAAACCAACTTGAAAATCCGCCTGACTGCGCTTCAGTGATCACACCGAGATTTAGACTGCCTCCCGCCATCAAGACCCCGACCAGCGCGAAACCCATTGCGATTTCGTAAGCAACAATCTGCGCCGCTGACCGCATGGCGCCAAGCAAGGCGTATTTTGAGTTGGTGGCCCAGCCAGCGAGTATTACGCCGTAGACGCCAACGGATGTCAGCGACAGTACATACAACAGGCCGGCATTGATGTCTGCAATTACGAAGGTGTCCGTGAGCGGAATTACCGCCCAGGTGGCCAGCGCCGGAATCAACGTTAGTAGCGGTGCAATAATAAAAAGAAACCGGTTTGATTTGCCGGGAACGATCACTTCCTTGATCAGCAGCTTGATGACATCGGCAAATGGTTGACCAAGCCCCAGTGGGCCGACACGGTTAGGCCCAATGCGACCCTGCATGTAACCGATGACCTTGCGTTCGAAATAAGTTGTGAAGGCGACGGCAAGGATGACCGTAATCATGACGACCAGAATCCAGAACGTCGTTTCAACAAGATACTGCATCAAGGGTGGCAACCACCCCCAGACAGACATCCAGATATTCAGGACAAAATCGGGGAGCAACGCTTTCATGAACCGTCGCCCTGCGAGCGACACGCTTCCGGCGTTAGTTGCAGGGCGGTTGCCCGTCTGACAACACCATCGACCTCGTAGATCGGGATATCAATTTGTTCTGCAGCTGAGTCTGCACCATTTACGACCGCAAGCGCTCGCGTGCCCGCATAACGCTGTGCGGCATCAAAATCACCGATTTGCGCGGCGAGTTCATCACGAACCTCTTCGCTGGATTGGTAGTCGAACTGTTCCGCATCCAACAAATTTCCCAATACTCGCAGCACCTTCCAACCGGGCCGCGCTTCACCAACCGGATTGGCTACGCCGTTAAAACTCTGCCATTTCAGCTCGCAGTTAACGAACGTTCCGGCCGTCTCGGCAAAGGTGCCTACCGGCAGCAGCAGGTCCGCAGCCCGCTCGAGCGATTCACCAGCATAGGGAGTCATCGCAACAACAAAATTCTGCGCCGCCAGGCACGCCTCTGCGCTGGGAATGCAGGTCAGATCTGATTCCGGTTCCACGCCGAACAGCATCACCACATCGAGTGATCCGCCTGCGATCGCGGCAGCGTCGAGACCCCTGTTCGCCCTGCTCGTGCCACCGCGCGCACGATGCGGCAGTACACCAGCAAGATGCGCGCCGGCCGAATTGGCACCCTCAGTCAGGGAGCCGAAACGCGAGCCGGTCGCATCACTGATTGCACTGCTCAATGCCCTGACGGCGGAAAACGCAGGATGCCGCGCCGCGATTAAGCCAGTGAAAATAATCGCATCATCAGCAGCGGCCAGCGATTCCGCGATGGCCTTTTGCGCAGCGCTTGGAACAACGCCATCACAAATGCTTGCAACAGAACCTGATATGTCTCCGCGCGATGCAGCAACGGCGATTCCGGCAAGTTCCTGGACGAGGCCTGTTCCATGAATGTGCTGGTTGATGTCGAAATAGTATTGGTATTCAGAGTGGTTAACGACATTCACCTGGCAACCATTGAGAGCTGCTTTGCGCACTCGGTGCGCAAGAATAGGCGCTTCTTTGCGCAGGTTCGAACCGACCACAAGAATGGCGTTGGCAGATTCCAGTTCGGCGATCGAACAACCCAGCGATGGGACTGCAGGATCATTGTCCTGATCAGAAAAATCACGCCGACGAATTCTATGGTCGATATTGCTTGTGCCGATATGCTCGGCCAGACGAGATAACAGGTGCAACTCTTCGAGGGTCGACCAGGGTGCCGCAAGAATACCGATCTTATTTCCGTCTGCCGCTCGCACTTTTTCTGCCAGTTTCTTGAGCGCCTCCTCCCAACTGATATCTTCCCATACACCGCCGGCCTTCATCCGCGGCGTGAGCAGGCGATCCCGACTGTAGATACCCTCGTAGCTGAATCTGTCTCTGTCAGGCAACCAGGTTTCGTTGATCGATTCGTTTTGCCGCGGAACAATGCGCTTGATCGTGCCGCGCAGTACGTGAGCAAACATATTCGAACCGACGCAATCGTGCGGTGATACTGATTCTCGCTGCACCATCTCCCACGCCCGTGCGCTGTATCGATAGGGCTTGTTATTCAACGCGCCGACAGGGCACAGGTCGATGATGTTGCCTGACAATTCGTGATCGATACTTTTTTCTACATAAGTACCAATCTTCATATTTTCGCCGCGCTCGGTGGTGCCCAGCTCTTGCAGCCCGGTGATTTCTTCTCCGAATCGCACACACCGCGTGCAATGAATGCAGCGGGTCATGTCGGTCGACACAAGGGGGCCGATGTCCTTATCTTTCACAACCCGTTTGCGTTCCTGGTAGCGCGACACATCTCGCCCGTAACCCAGCGCGAGATCCTGCAGTTCACACTCGCCACCCTGATCACAAATCGGGCAATCGAGCGGGTGATTGATCAACAGAAATTCCATGGTCGCTTTCTGCGCAGAGATTGCAGCCGGTGAGCGGGTGAAGACTTTCATGCCGTCCATTACCGGGGTTGCACAGGCCGGCATTGGCTTCGGCGCCTTCTCAACTTCGACCAGGCACATGCGGCAGTTGGCCGCTATCGACAGCTTTTCGTGGTAGCAAAAGCGCGGAATATAAGTGCCGATGTTATCGGTCACTTCAATAAGCATCTGGCCCTTCCGGGCTTCGACTTCCTTGCCGTCGACTTCAATTTTGACGACGTCGACGCTCATGCGGCAACCTCGGCCGGATCATCGACGATGCTACGCCCGCCATTCCTGACCATGTACTCGAATTCGTGGCGATAGTGCTTAAGGAAACTTTGCACGGGCCAGGCGGCGGCATCCCCAAGGGCACAAATGGTATGCCCTTCTATCTTGTTGGCGACATCGACCAGCTTGTCGAGATCTTCTTCTTTGCCGTCACCGTCAATTATTCTGCACAGCATGCGATACAGCCAGCCGGTCCCTTCACGACACGGGGTGCACTGGCCACAGGACTCCGCCATATAAAACCTGGAAATTCGCCGCAGCACCTTAACCATGCAGGTCGTTTCGTCCATCACCATGACGGCGCCGGTACCGAAAGAAGAGCCCGCTTCCTGCAAGGACGTGTAATCCATGGTGCAGTTCATGATGACATCACCGGGCATCACTGGAACAGAAGACCCCCCGGGTATGACTGCCTTCAGTTTGCGACCGCCAAGCACGCCGCCGCACAGCTCAAGCAGGTCTTTAAACGCAATACCCATCGGCAGCTCAAAGTTGCCAGGCTTTTCGACATGTCCGGACACCGAGAACTGCGCGGTTCCGCCGGAGCCTTCCGGACCGAGGTCAGCAAACCATTTTCCGCCGTTGCGAATAATCGCGGGTACGCTTGCAAGGCTCTGGGTATTGTTGATTGTTGTCGGCTTGCCGTAGAGGCCGAAATTGGCAGGGAAAGGTGGCTTGAAACGCGGTTTTCCCTGCTTACCTTCCAGCGACTCGAGTAGCGCAGTTTCTTCGCCGCAAATATAGGCGCCTGCACCGACGAAAGTGTAGATGTCAATATCGATGCCAGAACCATTGATGTTGGTGCCCAACAGCCCTGCTGCGTAGGCCTCAACCAGAGCAGCCTCGAATCGCGGCACAGGCTCGTCGATAAATTCTCCGCGGATGTAATTGTAAGCGACTGTTGCACCCATCGAGTACGCAGCGATCGCCATCCCTTCAATTAAAGAATGCGGGTTATAGCGCAGCACCTCACGGTCATGACAGGTGCCAGGTTCACTCTCGTCGGAATTGCAAACGAGGTATTTCTGTCCGGGCGCCGAACGCGGCATGAAGCTCCATTTGAGACCAGTCGGGAACCCGGCCCCGCCGCGACCGCGCAAACCGGATGCTTTGACCTCATCGATGACATCATCCGGGGTCATTTCACCGGCAAGAATCTTGCGCCAGGCCTTGTAGCCGTCAAGCTTTTCATACGTCGCCATCGACCACGGCTGCTCTTCGCCGAACGTGTTGAAACAAACGAGATTCTGTCTCATGTCACTCATTCGAGGCCATCCAGAATCTCGTCAACTTTTTCCGTGGTGAGATTTTCGTGATATTTGTGATCGACCATCATCATCGGTGCACCGCAGCAAGCCGCCAGGCATTCTTCTTCCCGTTTCAGATAAATTCGACCGTCATCGGTACTCTCACCAAGCCTCGTATCGAGCTTACGCTCAACATGCTCAACCAGTTCTTCTGCGCCACGCAGCATGCAGGAGACATTGGTACATATTGCAACATTGTGCCGACCGACGGGCTTGGTCTGGAACATGGAATAAAATGTGGCTACTTCGTAAACCTGTATCGTCGGCAGGTTCAGGTAATCGGCAACGCCATTCATTAACTCCGCCGTCAGGAAACCGTCGTTCTCGTGCTGCACCGCGTGCAGCGCACCAATAACGGCGGAACGCTGCCGGTCTTCCGGAAACCGTGCCTTCCAGCGTTCGATTTCCTCGCGTACGTGTGCGGAAAGAATATCAGCGTCACTCATCGATCAATCTCACCAAATACGATGTCCTGGGTACCTATGACGGCGACGACATCCGCCAACATGTGTCCTTCAACCATCTCCGACATTGCAGCAAGGTGCGAAAATCCAGGCGCACGAATTTTCACGCGATAGGGCTTGTTGGCACCGTCGGATACCACGTAAACACCGAACTCGCCCTTGGGATGTTCGATCGCAGCGTAGCCCTCGCCTTCAGGTACGCAATAACCTTCGGTGAACAATTTGAAATGATGTATAAGCGACTCCATGTCATCTTTCATTTCGATACGTGAAGGCGCGACAATTTTATGATCATCGACCATGACCGGGCCGGGATTTTGCCGCAACCAGTCGACACATTGCTTGATGATTCGGTTTGACTGGCGCATTTCCTCGACTCGCACCAGGTAGCGATCGTAACAATCGCCATTGACACCAACGGGGATGTCAAAATCAACCTGGTCGTAGGTTTCGTAAACCTGTTTCTTGCGCAGGTCCCACTCGATTCCGGAACCGCGCAGCATGGGTCCTGTAAATCCAAGATTCAATGCACGCTCAGGAGAAACCACTGCGATATTTACGGTGCGTTGTTTCCAGATGCGATTGTCAGTCAGCAGCGTCTCGTATTCGTCGACACAGCCCGGGAACTTTTCGCAGAATGCGTCAATAAAGTCGAGCAGAGAGCCGCTGCGAATGTCGTTTAGTCGATCGACTTCTTTCTGACTGCGCCACTTGGAGGCCTGATACTTCGGCATCGTTTCCGGGAGGTCTCTGAATACGCCGCCCGGACGATAATAAGTGGCGTGCATGCGCGTGCCGGACACTGCCTCATAACAGTCCATGAGGTCTTCGCGTTCGCGGAAGCAGTATAGAAACATCGTCATCGCACCGATATCCAGCCCGTGTGCCCCGAGCCACATCAGGTGATTCAGGATGCGCGTAATTTCGTCAAACATAACGCGGATATACTGGGCCCGAACCGGCGGCCGGATTCCCAGTAATTTTTCAAGCGCCAGTACATAGCCATGTTCGTTGCACATCATGGATACGTAATCGAGTCGATCCATGTATCCGATGCTTTGATTGTAGGGCTTTGATTCAGCCAGTTTTTCCGTACCGCGATGCAGCAACCCTACGTGCGGATCGGCCTTCTGAATGACCTCCCCGTCCATTTCGAGAACCAGTCGCAACACGCCGTGCGCTGCCGGGTGCTGCGGCCCGAAATTCATTGTGTAATTCTGAATCTCAGCCATCGCCGGCTACATCCTTCAGGTCTGTCGAATAGCGATTGTCGTCACGAATCACGCGCGGCACGAGTGTACGTTCTTCGATGCTGACCGGCTGATAGGCAACCCGCCCCTTGTCCGCGTCGTAGATGACTTCGACATTGCCTGACAATGGGAAATCCTTGCGGAACGGATGACCGATGAAACCGTAATCGGTCATTATGCGACGCAGATCAGGATGACCTTCGAACAAAACGCCAAACATGTCGAATGCCTCACGCTCGAACCAGTTGGCCGAGTTCCAGACCGGCACCAGTGACGGAACAACGGGTGGATTGCTCTCGCCTGTATAGACGCGCAGCCGCAGTCGAACGTTATTGGCTAACGACAACAGGTGATAAACCACCGCGAAGCGCCGCGCATCAAAAGTATCGCTCTCATCGAGAATCACAGGCTTGCGTTCAACGCCGCGACTGTAGCCACTGTCAGTAGCGCTGTTGGTTTTCCACTCGTCTTCGCCGTAGGTCAGGTAGTCAACGCCGCAGACGTCGATAAGCTGATCTACGGCAAACTCGGATTCGTCGCGTAGCGCAAGTGCAAGCTGCAAGACTTCATCTTTGCTGACCTCATAGGTCAGCTCATCGCATATCGACGCGATGCGTGTGACCTGCTCGCCGAAGCGAGTGTCGATCCGAGCGGCAAATGTCTCGAGCGGGATGGTCATTTGATTCTGTTTCTACCTGGCAATCGTGCTGGTACGGCGAATTTTTTTCTGCAACTGGATAAGGCCGTAGATCAGCGCTTCCGCAGTCGGTGGACAGCCGGGGACATAGACATCGACGGGAACCACGCGATCGCAGCCACGGACCACCGAATATGAGTAATGGTAATAGCCGCCGCCATTGGCACAGGAGCCCATTGATACCACCCAGCGTGGTTCGGGCATCTGGTCATAAACTTTTCTGAGAGCCGGCGCCATTTTGTTGCACAGCGTACCGGCAACAATCATCACATCTGACTGGCGCGGGCTGGGGCGAAAGATGATGCCGAAGCGGTCGAGGTCATAGCGCGCGGCCCCCGCCTGCATCATCTCGACGGCGCAGCACGCAAGCCCGAAAGTCATGGGCCACATGGATCCTGTCCTGGCCCAGTTCATGACGTTGTCGACGCTTGCGACCACGAACCCTTTCTTTTGCAGACTGGCGCTATCGGACGCCTGCTCGGTATCGGGCGGCGTCTCTGCAGTATTTTCTAATCCCACTCCAGCGCTCCCTTTTTCCATTCGTAAATAAAGCCGACGACCAGCAGGCCGAGGAAAATACCCATGGAAATCAGGCCGAATGTGCCGACGGCATCCAGGGATACAGCCCAAGGAAAGAGAAACGCAATCTCCAGGTCGAAAATGATGAACAGAATTGCGACGAGGTAGTAGCGCACGTCGAATTTCATGCGCGAGTCTTCGAAAGGCTCAAATCCGCATTCATACGGAGAAAGCTTCTCATCGTCCTTGCTGCCGCTGCCAAACAGGAATCCCAACACTAGCAGCAGCACACCGATACCGGCGGCCACTCCGAGGAAGATCAGAATCGGCACGTAGTTTTGTAGCATGTTGGAAGGTCTGGTTCTTTAGTGTGTAAGACCGAAACTAGCGCGCAATTGTATCAGGGTGACTCCCCTTGATAACACCCCTGCAAGCAATTGAAAAGTAACTTTTTCAGTCTCAGAGAAGGCGGACGGATCGCCAATGCTCACGTGCGCGCTGAGAGTAGCTCCCTTATCGGCCGATAAGCCAATCCGTCCGCACCGCCGCGATGAACAACGCCAGGCTGGTGCGGATTGATCTTAAGTGCCGAAGACCGGAGCCGCAGCGTCCACTTGCCGGATGTCCGCATCGCCAAAGTTGAACCACTCCTGGCCGGTGCGGATTGATCTTGAGCGCCGATGGCCGGACTCGAACCCAATCCGCCCGCACTGCCAATATGGTCTGCTCCAGACCGGTGCGGATTGATCTTTAGCGCCCAAGCCTGGCAACGCGCCGATGATCCTGCCGGGAAGTCGGTCTCCGCACCGCCAAAATGAACCACCCTAGGCTGGTGCGGATTGATCTTGAGTGCCGAAGACCGGAGCCGTAGCGTTCATTTCTGCCGGATGTCCCTATCAGCACCATAAAAAAAGGCCAGCCCAAAGGCTAACCTATTATTATGGTGCCGATGGCCGGACTCGAACCCAATCCGCCCGCACCGCCAATATGAACCACCCCAGGCTGGTGCGGATTGATCTTGAGTGCCGAAGACCGGAGCCATAGCGTTGATTTCTGCCGGATGTCCGCATCGGCACCATTAAAAAAGGCCAGCCTTTAGGCTGACCTTTTTTAATGGTGCCGATGGCCGGACTCGAACCCAATCCGCCCTCACTGCCAATATGGTCTGCCCCAGACCGGTGCGGATTGATCTTTAGCGCCCAAGCCTGGCAACGCGCCGATGATCCTGCCGGGAAGTCGGTCTCCGCACCAATAATGAAAAAGGGGGTACGACCTAAAGTCGTACCCCCTTTTTCATTATTGGTGCCGATGGCCGGACTCGAACCGGCACAGCTTTCGCCACTGCCCCCTCAAGACAGCGTGTCTACCAATTCCACCACATCGGCTTGTGCATCAGGCGCGTTCCGCTATTGTTCGGTTTCTGGCTCCGCTGCAGGCTCCATAACGGGCAAATCCGTATCGACATCCAGATCCGGAATTGAGGCATCTTCCGTCACCGCCTCCGCACCCTCGAGCGCGGGTACGCCATCTACCGCAGGCAGATCATCCATGCTGCTTTGCTCGTCAATCTCGACCGCCGGCATCGCCTCCATGAGGCTATCGGTCACGCCCGCCTGCTGGCTACTCAGGTAAGCCAGCGTCAGGCTTGTTGCGAAAAACGCAGTGGCAAGAATTGCTGTCGCCCGCGAAAAGAAGCTGGTCGATCCCCGCGAGCCGAATACGGTGCCAGAAGCGCCGGAGCCAAAAGCGGCCCCTGCGTCAGCACCCTTGCCGCGCTGGATCAAAACCAGACCAACGATCGCAAGCGCAATCAGCGTGTGTACTACCAAAACAGGTGTTTGCATGTCGTCCATACTTACCTCAACACAGCGACGTAGCAGCTTCTGCGATCGCTAAAAAGTCATCAGATTTAAGCGAAGCGCCACCGATCAGCCCGCCGTCGATATCCGGATTCGAAAACAGTCCGGCAGCATTGTCACCTTTCACGCTGCCGCCATACAGGATTTTTATCTTTTCGGCGACGCCGGCATCGCGAGACTCGAGCAATTCACGAATGTGCCGGTGAACCTCCTGTGCCTGCTCAGGGCTCGCCGTTACGCCGGTTCCGATTGCCCATACGGGCTCGTAGGCAATAACCGCGTCCTCGAAACCATCGATGCCGACCGCATCAAGAACGGCAGTAAGTTGTTCATCGATGACCGCTTTAGTCTGACCGGATTCCCTTTGCTCGAGGGTCTCGCCGACACACAGAATTGGCTTCAAGCCGGCACTGAGCGCCGCCTTGAACTTGTCGGCGACAATCGAGCTGGTTTCGCCCATTATTGCACGCCGCTCAGAATGCCCAACGATAACAAAGTCGCAGCCAACGTCGCGCAACATTGATCCGGCGGTTTCGCCCGTAAATGCGCCGGACGAATGCTCTGATACATTCTGGGCACCCAACTGAACCGGAGAGCCTTCGATCAGTTTTCCCACACTTGAAATATAGGGGAATGGCGGGCAAACCAGCAGCTGCACATCGACATCGGCCGGGGCGCCGCCGACTATGCCTGCCACCAATGCCCGATTGGCATCGAAGCTACCATTCATTTTCCAGTTACCAGCGACCAGATATCCGCGCATTTCTAGTTAATCCGTCTGCGTGAAAAAGCGCGCAAGGATACCGAGCGGCACCGCTTAGCGCAATGAAAACAGCCTCCAGGCGAGTGCAAGTGGCTAATTCATCAGGAGGCCGCCGCAGCGACTACAGCAGCCAGTCGACCTGCCAGGAGCGCCACCAGCGCCTCATCTTCGCCCTCAACCATGACTCTGATCACTGGCTCGGTACCCGAAGCTCTTAATACGACACGACCGGAATGCGCCAGTTCCTTCTCAACCTGATCGACTGCGTCGAGTATCTGGGGAACCTGACCCGGATCCATTTTTTGTTCTGTCCTGACATTGATCATTGTTTGCGGGTAGCGCGACATACCGCCGGTCAGCTCAGAAAGCGACCTGCCAGTGCGCCGCATTACGGCAAGCACCTGCAGCGCACTCACGAGGCCGTCACCAGTCGTTGTCTTGTCGAGACAGATCATATGCCCGGAGGTTTCGCCACCAATGATGCCACCCGATTCGCGCAGCGCTTCCAGCACGTAACGGTCTCCGACCGCCGCCCGCTTGAATTCAATATTATGACGTTGCAAGGCGTGCTCGAGGCCCAGATTACTCATTACAGTGCCGACGACGGGCCCACGCAGGGCACCCTCCTCCTGCCTCGACATCGCAAGAACATAGAGCAGCTGATCGCCGTCGATCGTTTCGCCCTGCTCGTCGACCATCACGACACGATCACCGTCGCCGTCGAGCGCAATGCCCACCGCGGCCCCAACCGCTGGCACAGTTTTTTGCAGGAGCTCCGGTTCCGTTGATCCGCAACCGTCATTGATATTTCGACCATTTGGCGAACAACCAATCGTAATGACCTCTGCACCGAGATTATTAAGCGTGCGGGGACCCACTTTGTAACCCGCGCCGTTGGCACCATCGAATACAACCTTCATGCCCTCCAGGTTGAGATCAGCGGGAAACGTTGACGCACAAAACTCCTGATAGCGATCCCTTGCCGTATCGATTCGTTTGGCCCGGCCGAGCTTACCGGACTCCAGCGTTATTGCCGGCGACAGGAGCAACTTTTCAATCTTTCTTTCCACATCGTCGGAAAGCTTGGCGCCACTGCCATCGAAAAACTTGATGCCATTATCGTGAAACGGGTTATGTGAGGCACTGATCACGACGCCCAGATTGGCGTCGAATACCTGCGTCAGGTTTGCGATGCCGGGCGTCGGCAGCGGCCCCAAAAGAAGCACATCCGCGCCGGCAGCGACGAAACCGGCTTCGAGGGCCGACTCGAACATGTAGCCCGACAACCTTGTGTCTTTCCCAATCAACACGGTGCCGCCGGCGGGCACCAGCACCTGGGCTGCAGCACTGGCAAGTCGCAGCGCAAACTCGGCACTCATCGGATCCTTCCCAACCGTACCTCTGACACCATCTGTGCCAAAATATTTTCTGCTCATTGGCTTTCATCCTGACGTCGCGACGGCCCGAATCACTGCCAGCGCGTCTATTGTCGCAGCGACATCATGCGTGCGCACAATGCTCGCCCCTTTTTGTACGGCAATAACCGCGGCGGCAATCCCAGCTGCGCCACGATCCTGCACCGACCTGCCAGTCAGATTGCCGAGCGTTTTCTTGCGCGACAAGCCTACCAGCAATGGCAGGCGAAGGTCCGCGAACTGCTCCAGTTTTGCGAGAATCTCCACATTGTGGCGATCGTTTTTCCCAAACCCGAAACCGGGATCGACAATTAGCCTCTCGCGTTCAATGCCAGACGCGACACACGCGCTGACCCGTTCCGCCAGGAAGTCGATAACGTCGCCGGGCAACGTGTTGTAGTGCGGTGCTTCTTGCATACTGTCTGGCTGGCCCTGCATATGCATCAGTACAATCATGCTATTCAGGGACGCCGCTGCCTGCATAGCACCAGGCCTTCGGAGCGCGTAAACGTCATTGATCATGGTGGCACCGGCCGCCACAGCTGCCCGCATTATTTCGGGTTTACTGGAGTCTACTGACAATTCAACGTCAAATCGTTTGGCGATTCCGGCGACAACCGGAATGATTCGATCGAGTTCCTCCTGCAGTGAAATCTTCTGCGCGCCGGGACGAGTCGATTCTCCCCCAACGTCGATTATGTGCGCACCAGCATCGACCATGGCAGCCGCGCGACGCAGCGCATCACCCTCGTCGAGGAACTGACCGCCATCCGAAAACGAATCCGGAGTTACGTTCAGAACTCCCATCACGGCTGGTGACTTGGTGTCCGCGAGCTTTTTCTTGGCGGCCTGGCGCATCTTCCGGGTCTCAAAAAAAACGGCAGCACAAAGGCTGCCGCATCCTGATCGAACAGCCGACGCTAGTGTTCGCTGGCGGGGCCGCCTATCGGCGAAATCGAATCCGGTTTATCGGTCTTGCTTTTCGTCGCTGGCGGTGACTCGTCTGAATCATCCCAGTCTGCAGGCGGTCGCGGAGTTCGACCTTCCATGATGTCCTTAACCTGCTCATGATCGATCGTCTCGTATTTCATAAGCGCTTCGGCCATCACATGCAGCTTCTTCTCGTGCTTCTTCAGCAGAGACTCTGCGCGCTCATAGTTACGATCAATAATTTTTCGCACTTCTTCATCGATCGTATTAGAGGTGACATCGGATACATGCTTGTGCTGCGTGACCGAACGACCAAGGAAAACTTCGCCATCGTCTTCGCTGTAGGTCAGCGGTCCGAGTTTCTCGGAAAGACCCCACTTGGTGACCATGTTTCGGGCAATTTCGGTAGCACGCTCAATGTCGTTGGATGCACCCGTCGTCACATGCTCTATTCCCAGGGTCATCTCCTCGGCGATTCGGCCGCCGAACAGCGTCGAAATATTACTTTCCAGCGATGACTTGGACACACTGTATTTGTCTTCCTCCGGCAAATACATCGTGACACCGAGCGCCCTGCCACGAGGAATGATCGTGACTTTATAGACCGGGTCATGATCAGGAACGCTATAGCCGACGATTGCATGCCCGGCTTCGTGATAGGCGGTATTCAGTTTTTCCTTTTCGCTCATGACCATGGAGCGACGTTCGGCACCCATCATGATCTTGTCCTTGGCCTGCTCAAACTCCTCCATGCTAACCACACGCTTGTTGGAGCGCGCAGCAAACAGGGCCGCCTCGTTAACCAGGTTAGCCAGATCGGCCCCCGAAAAACCTGGCGTACCGCGCGCAATCAGGCTCGGCTTTACGTCGTCGTCCAGCGGCACCTTGCGCATGTGAACTTTCAAAATCAGTTCGCGACCGCGGATATCAGGCAATGGCACGACCACCTGCCGATCGAAACGGCCCGGGCGCAGTAGCGCCGGATCCAGAACGTCCGGTCGGTTGGTGGCGGCTATGACGATAATTCCTTCGCTGCCTTCAAACCCGTCCATTTCCACCAGCATCTGGTTAAGGGTCTGCTCGCGCTCATCGTGACCACCGCCAAGTCCTGCCCCACGATGGCGGCCGACCGCATCAAGCTCGTCGATAAAGATAATGCAGGGCGCCTGTTTTTTCGCCTGGTCAAACATGTCGCGTACGCGCGACGCGCCAACGCCGACAAACATCTCAACAAAATCCGAGCCGGAAATGGTGAAGAACGGAACCTTGGCTTCGCCTGCAATCGCCCTGGCCAGCAGGGTCTTGCCTGTGCCGGGCGAACCCACCATCAGAACACCCTTGGGAATTTTGCCGCCTAACCTTTGAAACTTGCTGGGATCTTTAAGGAAATCGACGATTTCACTGACTTCCTGTTTGGCCTCTTCGATGCCCGCCACATCGGCAAAAGTAACGCCGACCTGGTCCTCGCCGAGCAGGCGCGCCTTACTCTTGCCAAATGACATCGCACCGCGGCCGCCACCACCGCCCTGCATCTGCCGCATGAAATAGATCCAAACGCCGATGAGCAACAGGATCGGGAATGAATTGATCAAGAGCTGGCCTATCAGGCCGGTGGACTCGGGTTCCTGAGCTGTGAACTTAACACCGTTGTCTTCCAGAATTCCGATCAGGGTATTGTTGTCGGTCTCCGGGCTGATGGTGTAATTCTGCAGGGGAATACGATTACCGTAGGTAATCTTTTCATCCTCGAACTCCACGCGCTCAACCGCGCCGGAGCGCACATCATTCAGAAAATCCGAATAATCCTGCTTCTGCGGGCCCTGGCCGCTGACGCCACTGAGGCCCTGCACGACCGACAGCAAGACGACGATAATGACGATGAATACAAGAACATTTTTAGTTAAATCGTTCACTTAGCAAATACCACTCCACCAACCGGTTTTAGACTGCGTCTAATGCAATTTAGACAGTACTATAGATGATAGTTTCTCGCTACCAGATAAATCTCACTACTGCTATCCCTGGAAGCCTTTGGTTTAAGGGCTTTTACCGTGCCAAATGACGATCTGGCATCGGCAATGAAAGCATCCGTGCCTTCACCTTGAAAAACCTTGCAAATGAAGGCGCCCTTTGGTCCGAGGGTATTCCTGGCAAGATCAAGGGCCAATTCTGCCAGATACATGGATCGTGGCTGATCAACCGCTTTGTTGCCGCTTATATTGGGTGCCATATCGCTCATTACAAGATCCGCCCTGGAATTTTCCAGGCGTTTATGCAAATCCTCAAACACCTCGTTCTCGGTAAAGTCACCCTGGATAAACTCTACACCCGGCAATGAATCCATTGGCAGCAGATCCAGCGCAATCACCCTTGCCCGCCCCTTGAGCATCGCGGTCACATATTGACTCCAGCCCCCCGGCGACGCGCCGAGATCAATGCATATCATGTCGCGGCGCAGCAATTTTTCCTTGGTAACAATCTGCTCAAGTTTGTAAACCGCCCGTGACCGCCAGCCGTCTCGCCTGGCCATCTGCACATAAGGGTCTTTCTCTTGCCTCTGTCGCCAGGAATTTCCACGTCGTCTCGGCTTACTCATCCTTGCTACACTCCGCAGCCATGAAACTAACTGATACCCAAGCCAAATATCTGCGCGGTCGCGGCCACAAGCTGAAACCGGTTATCGTGGTTGGTGACGCCGGCTTGACTGCGTCCCTGTTAGCTGAATTTTCGTCGACAATAGATCATCACGAATTGATCAAAGTTCGTATTCGCGCGGGCGATCGCGAGACCCGCGACGCAATTATTAAAGATCTATGCAAACGCGAGTCGGCCGAGCTTGTCACCAGAATCGGCAACGTTGCTTTGATGTACCGTCCAAACTCCGACAAGCCGAAATTACTGTTGCCGGCCAGATAATTTTGCCTTGACTGGCTACCGGGCTGCTTCAGACGTATTTCACCTCGATAATCTCATAGTGCTTATCCCCGCCCGGGGCCGAAAACGTCACTTCATCGCCTTCGTTTTTACCAATCAGGGCGCGCGCGATCGGGGATGAATAGGAGATCAGGCCTGCGTTAATGTCGGCCTCATCCTCACCGACAATTCTGTACGTAATCTCGAGCTCGGCCTGCACGTCGAACAATTCGACCGTCGCACCGAATATAACCTTGCCACGTGCGTCAACAGCCGTTACGTCAATGACCTGGATGTGCGATAGCTTGCCTTCGATTTCCTTGATGCGGCCCTCGATGAACCCCTGCTGCTCCTTTGCTGCGTGATACTCGGCATTTTCCTTCAGGTCTCCATGCGCCCTCGCCTCCGCAATGGCCTGGATCACCTGGGGTCGGTCTCCGGACTTCAGACGACGAAGCTCTTCACGAAGCAACTCTTCGCCACGCACTGTCATGGGCACTTTGCTCATGCGGCAGCCTCTTTATGCAGATCCTGAAGTCGATTGACATCGCCGTCATGCAGGTGCTCGAGCGCCTTACAGGTCGCTACCGCTGCACCGAGAGTCGTATAGTAAGTAACGTTTCTGCGCACTGCTTCACCACGTATGGAAAGTGACTCCTGAATGGCCTGCTTACCCTCGGTCGTGTTGACCATCAGAGCAAACTCACCGTTCTTGATCATGTCTACTATGTGCGGACGACCCTCCCGTACCTTGTTAATGCGTCTGCAGTTGACGCCCGCTTCAGCGAGAAACCTGGCGGTGCCGTCGGTAGCTACGATCTCGAAGCCGCGCTCAAGCAGGATATTGGCCAGCTCCACTGCACCGTCCTTGTCCCGATCGCGGACACTGAGCAATGCGGCACCCTTGGTCGGCAACACCACACCGGACGCCAGCTGGGCCTTGGCGTAGGCCTCACCAAATGATCTGCCGACCCCCATCACCTCACCTGTCGATTTCATTTCAGGCCCGAGAATCGGATCGGCCCCGGCAAACTTGAGAAACGGAAACACGGATTCCTTTACGGAGAAATACTCAGGCGTCCGCTGATTGACGAAGCCCTGTTTTTCAAGCGATTCCCCAACCATAACCCGTGCTGCAATTTTTGCCAGCGGCACGCCGGTGGCCTTAGACACGAAAGGTACCGTGCGAGACGCTCGCGGGTTCACTTCAAGGAGGTAGACGACGTTATTCTGGATCGCAAACTGGGTATTCATAAGACCAACGACCTGCAGGCCCCTGGCAAGGCTCACGACCTGCTCAATCAATACTTTCTGCAGTTCATTGTCCAGGCTGAACGGCGGTAACGAACATCCGGAATCGCCTGAGTGCACACCTGCCTGCTCGATATGCTCCATGATACCGCCAATCAGGACGCGCTCGCCGTCGCAAATAGCGTCGACATCAACCTCAATTGCGAGATCGAGAAATCGGTCGAGCAGGACCGGGCTGTCATTGGACACGCCAATCGCCGCATTCATATACGCGGCGAGATCCTCTTCGCGATGAACAATTTCCATAGCACGCCCGCCAAGCACATAGGAAGGGCGAACAACCAGCGGATAGCCGACTTCTGAACCCATTGCCAGGGCCTCATCGGCGTTCCTGGCAGTTCTATTCGGCGGCTGCTTGAGGCCCAGCTCTTCAACGAGCTTCTGGAACCGCTCGCGATCTTCTGCAAGGTCAATTGAGTCCGGAGAAGTGCCAATGATCGGTGCACCTGCCGTCTCAAGTTCACGCGCAAGTTTAAGAGGCGTTTGTCCACCGTATTGAACGATGACGCCTTTTGGCTTTTCCTTGTCGATTATCTCCATCACGTCTTCAAACGTAAGGGATTCGAAATAGAGCCGGTCCGAGGTATCAAAATCGGTCGAAACGGTCTCGGGATTGCAGTTGACCATGATGGTCTCGTAGCCCGCCTCCCTGAGCGCCAGTGCCGCGTGCACGCAGCAATAGTCGAATTCGATACCCTGGCCTATTCGATTTGGCCCGCCACCCAGGATCATTATTTTCTCAGTGTCATTGGGCAGCGACTCGCATTCTTCTTCATAGGTTGAATAGAGGTAGGCCGTGGTCGTTGCAAACTCCGCACCACACGTATCGACCCGCTTGTATACGGGACGGACTCCGGCATCGATGCGCCGCTTTCGGACAACAGATTCGTCCTCGCGGAGCAATGACGCCAATCGAGCATCGCAAAAGCCCTTGCGTTTGAGTTGCCGGATCCTGGATTCCTCGAGACCGGCCAGACCCGCACTACGAATTTCCGCCTCTTCGTTCACGAGGTCTGCTATCTGCACCAGGAACCACGGATCAATGCCCGTCAGAGCGGCCACCTCCTCAATATCAAACCCGAGCCTTAGCGCATCTGCAACGTAAAATAATCTGTCGGCACCGGGCAGCCGCAACTCCTGCCGCAACGCGTCCAGGTCCTCGTCTGCGGCAACAATCCCTGTCTTCTCATTCAGGCCGTCTACGCCGGTTTCCATCCCGCGTAGCGCTTTTTGCAAAGATTCCTGAAAATTGCGTCCTATTGCCATGACTTCGCCGACAGATTTCATCTGCGTGGTCAATCGATCGACCGCACCCGGAAATTTCTCGAACGTGAAACGCGGAATCTTGGTCACGACATAATCGATTGTGGGCTCAAACGATGCCGGCGTCGCACCTCCGGTTATCTCGTTTTTGAGTTCATCGAGCGTATAGCCGATGGCCAGCTTGGCAGCAATTTTGGCAATCGGAAAACCGGTTGCCTTGGAGGCCAGCGCCGAAGATCTTGAAACGCGAGGGTTCATTTCAATGACCAGCAGCCGCCCATCGTCGGGGTTGACCGCGAACTGGACATTCGAACCACCGGTCTCAACACCGATTTTTCGCAGCACGTCAATCGACGCGTTGCGCATGCGCTGATATTCCTTGTCCGTGAGCGTCTGTGCGGGAGCGACCGTTATCGAGTCTCCGGTATGTACGCCCATCGCATCAACGTTTTCAATCGAACAAACAATGATGCAGTTGTCATTCCTGTCCCTGACGACCTCCATTTCGAACTCTTTCCAGCCGATAACCGATTCTTCCAGTAATACTTCGGTCGTCGGCGACATCTCAAGGCCGTGGGCCACAATGCGTCTAAATTCATCCTGATTGTAGGCAATACCGCCGCCGGTTCCGCCAAGCGTGAACGAAGGTCTGATAATGGTTGGATAGCCCACATTTTGCTGTTTGTCGATTGCCTCATCGAGCGAATGCGCAATTTCCGCCTTTGGCACGTCAAGCCCGATGTCCGCCATTGCCTGGCGGAATAGGTCACGGTCCTCGGCCATATCGATTGCCTTTCGCGAGGCAGCTATCAGCTCTACGTTGAACTTGTCGAGTACCCCCTCCCGGACCAGGTCGAGGGCACAATTCAGCCCGGTTTGCCCGCCCATGGTCGGCAGCAGGGCATCAGGACGCTCTTTCGCGATGACTCGTTCGAGAGCGGTCCAGTGTACGGGTTCGATGTAGACGGCATCCGCGGTCTCCGGATCCGTCATGATGGTGGCCGGATTGGAGTTGACCAGAATGACCCGGTACCCCTCCTCCTTGAGTGCCTTGCACGCCTGCGCCCCGGAATAGTCAAACTCGCAAGCCTGCCCGATAATAATAGGGCCCGCGCCAATAATCAGGACGCTCTCGATGTCCGAACGTTTCGGCACTGGTTAGCTCACCCGCCTGATTTTATATGATATTTCACTATAAATAAGCACTATAAACTCATGTTTTGTAACGTTATATTGCGACAGTAGTTTGGCTCGAACTTAGTTTGTACTGGTCCATTTCACGAATAAAACGTTCGAACAGATGTATGACATCGTGTGGGCCGGGACTGGCCTCGGGATGGCCCTGGAAGCCGTAGGCAGGCCGGTCCTTGAAGGCAATCCCTTGTAACGATCCGTCGAAAAGCGATTCGTGCGTGATCTGGATATCGTCAGGCAGGGTTGCCGGATCGACCGCGAATCCATGGTTCTGACTCGTAATCATGACCCGTCTCGATTTGAGATCCTGAACCGGATGATTCGCGCCATGATGGCCGAATTTCATTTTCATTGTCTTTGCGCCGGCGGCAAGTGCGAGCAACTGGTAACCCAGGCAGATGCCAAACAGGGGTACAGCGGTTTCGAGAATTTCCTGTATTGCTGCTATCGCATAGTCACAGGGCTCAGGATCGCCGGGCCCGTTTGCCAGGAAGACGCCGTCCGGTGCCATCGCCAGCACTTCGGCAGCGGGCATGGTTGCCGGTACAACCGTCATCCGACACTCCAGGTCTGACAGTATGCGCAATATATTTCGTTTAATGCCAAAGTCGTAAGCAACCACGTGGTAAGGGGCAATTCGCCGGCTCATGATGCGATTTCGGTCACCGAAATGAGTCCCGTGACACCACTGATAAGGCTCGTCGGTGCTGACGAACTTTGCGAGATCCATGCCGGCAATACCTGGAAATTTGTTGGCATGCTGAACGGCGACTTCCGGATCGATTTCCCCCGTCATGATGCAACCTGACTGCGCCCCGGTTTCGCGCAGTATACGGGTCAGCTTGCGGGTATCGATTTCTGCAATTGCAACGGTATTCCCGCGCGCCAGGAAATCCGAAAAACTGCGTTCGTTTCGCCAGCTGCTGGCAATCATCGAGGCATCGCGGATCACCAGCCCGGAAGCCTGCACCCGCGACGACTCCATGTCGTCGCTGTTGGTCCCGGTGTTGCCGATATGGGGATAGGTCAGCGTAACAATCTGACGACAGTAAGACGGATCCGTCAGGATTTCCTGGTAGCCGGTCATCGCCGTATTGAAGACGACCTCGCCGATCGTCTTGCCTTCGGCGCCGACAGAAACGCCGCGGAAGATCGTTCCGTCTTGCAAAGCCAGAACAGCGGGCGTTCTCAAGCAGCTTTCCTTCTGATGCAGCGGCATGAAGCCGGTTTACGCGTACATTAGATGCACAAAAGCGGAAGGACATTGCCTTCCGCTCTGGGTACGCCGGACTCCCGGCGACCCGGCTTAGTTTACTCAAGCCGACCGAGATCCGCTAGCTGAATTTCGGGTTTCTCTAATTGCTGATCTTGTCAAAGAATCGCTTAACGGTGTCCAGCCAGCCGCCGGCACGCGGGTTATGGCGATCACCGCCTGCGCTTACAGACTCTTCGAAGCGGCGCAGCAGCGATTCCTGATCGTCTGTCAGGTTAACTGGTGTTTCTACCGCGACACGCGCAAACAGATCCCCGGTACGGTGATCCCGGACCGTCGCCACACCCTTACCTCGCAAGCGGAATATCTTGCCTGACTGTGTTCCGGCCGGGACTTTGAGCGAAACGTGCCCATCCAGAGTCGGCAACTGTACCTCTCCACCGAGTGTGGCCGTGGCAAAACTGATCGGCACCTCGCAGGACAGATCGGCGCCATCCCGATCAAATATCTTGTGCGGCTCTACCCGAATCTCGACATAGAGATCGCCGGCAGGCCCGCCATTTCGACCAGCCTCTCCTTCGCCGGACAGGCGAATACGATCACCCTGATCGACTCCGGCAGGAACTTTTACATTAAGCGTTTTGGTTTTCGAGATGCGTCCACGTCCATGACAACCGGAACACGGGTCGGATATGACCGTTCCAGCGCCCTTGCAGGCAGGACAGGTCTGCTGTATCGAAAAGAACCCTTGCTGCATGCGCACCTGGCCGGCCCCTGCACAGGTCGTACATTTAACCGGTTCAGAACCCTTCTTCGCGCCGCTGCCGTCGCATTTATCGCAGGCTACCTGGGTCGGTACATCAATCGTGACAGAGTCGCCGCGAACCGCTTTTTCCAGATCCAGCTTTAATTCGTAGCCCAGGTCGGCACCGCGGAATACCTGGCTGGCCCCACGACGACCACCGCCGCCGAAGATGTCACCGAAGACGTCTCCAAATATGTCGCCGAAGCCCTCCGCACCAAATCCCCCACCGGCGCCAGCGTTGCCGCTGACACCGTCATGTCCGAAGCGGTCATACGCAGCGCGCCTGTCGCCGTCCTTCAGGATTTCGTAGGCTTCCTTGGCCTCCTTGAATTTTTCCTCGGCACCGGAATCGTCGGAATTGCGGTCGGGATGAAATTTCATGGCAAGTCGTCTGTAGGACTTCTTTATTTCAACTGCGGACGCGTCCTTGCCAACGCCGAGAATTTCGTAGTAGTCACGCTTAGCCATATAGCACGCTTGTATTTAGAATCGGGCGTCGCATGCGACGCCCGATATATTACCTTCTGACTTCAAATTCTAGTCAGCTTTGGACTTTTCGTCGCCGTCGACTTCCTCAAATTCGGCATCGACCACGTCATCGTTGCCGCTTTCGCCGCCTCCGGCATCCTCGGCACCATCTTCAGGCGCCTGCTCAGCATAGAGCTTTTGTGCCACGGCTGCCGAGGCCTCTGCCAACGCCGCCGTCTTGGCCTCAATAGCCTCTTTGTCGCCGTCGTCCAAAACTGCCTTCAGATCGGAAACCGCGTTTTCGACCGCCAGACGCTCCTCGCCGCTGACTTTTTCACCGGCGTCACTCAGCGTCTTCTCAGCAGCATGAATCAACCCATCAGCCTGATTTCGAGCGTCAATTCGTTCACGAAACTTCTTGTCTTCTTCAGCATGACTCTCGGCATCGGCAACCATCTTTTCAATTTCATCTTCAGACAGGCCGCTGGAAGCCTTAATTACGATGTTTTGACTCTTTCCAGTCGCCTTGTCTTTGGCCGACACGTTGAGAATGCCATTCGCATCGATATCGAATTGAACCTCAATCTGCGGCAAACCGCGGGGCGCCGGTGGGATATCCGTCAAATCGAATCGACCAAGCGACTTGTTGTCATGAGCTCGCTGGCGTTCACCTTGTAACACATGAATCGTCACCGCCGTCTGATTATCCGCAGCGGTAGAAAAAACCTGCGTTTCGTTGGCAGGAATGGTTGTGTTCTTACCGATGAGCGATGTCATGACCTCACCCTGCGTCTCGATTCCGAGCGACAGCGGAGTCACGTCCAGCAACAACACATCTTTCACATCGCCAGCCAGGACCCCACCCTGGATTGCTGCACCAACCGCAACCGCCTCGTCAGGGTTGACGTCTCGCCGCGGTTCTTTACCGAAGAAGTTCTGCACTTCTTCCTGCACCTTCGGCATACGCGTCTGGCCGCCAACCAGAATGACATCGTCAATCTCGTTAACTTTAAGACCTGCATCTGTCAATGCTGTGCGACAGGGTTCGATGGTCCGCGACACCAGTTCATCAACCAGTGACTCGAGCTTGGCGCGCGTCAATTTGATATTGAGGTGCTTGGGACCGGTTGAATCCGCAGTGATGTATGGCAGATTCACTTCCGTTTGCTGCTGTGTCGACAATTCAATCTTCGCTTTCTCTGCTGCTTCCTTTAATCGCTGCATCGCAAGCGGATCCTGTGTGATATCGACGCCGCTTTCCTTCTGGAATTCTGACGTCAGGTATTCGATAACGCGCATATCGAAGTCTTCACCACCAAGAAATGTATCGCCGTTCGTTGCAAGCACTTCAAACTGATGCTCGCCGTCAACCTCGGCAATCTCGATGACCGAGATGTCGAACGTGCCGCCACCGAGGTCAAACACGGCGATTTTGGCATCGCCGCGTTTCTTGTCCATGCCGTAGGCAAGCGCGGCCGCTGTTGGCTCATTGATAATGCGCTTGACATCAAGCCCGGCAATCTTGCCAGCGTCTTTTGTCGCCTGGCGCTGCGAATCGTTGAAGTATGCCGGCACGGTTACGACCGCCTCAGTAACGGCCTCACCGAGGTAGTCCTCTGCAGTCTTTTTCATTTTCATCAGGACGCGTGCGGAGATCTCGGGAGGCGCCATGGCTTTGCCATTCGCCTCCACCCATGCATCACCATTTTCTGCAGCCACGATCTTGTAGGGCACCATGTCGATATCCCGTTGCACGACCTCATCTTCAAATCGGCGCCCAATCAACCGCTTGACGGCGTGCAGGGTGTTACTCGGATTTGTAACCGCCTGACGTTTGGCCGATTGACCAACAAGAACCTCACCGTCCTTGCTGAACGCGACGATAGATGGCGTTGTCCGGTCTCCCTCGCTGTTCTCGATCACGCGGGGCTTATCACCCTCCATGACAGCGACGCAGGAGTTGGTGGTACCCAGATCGATACCAATAACTTTACCCATGATTTAAGTACTCCAATTCCAGTTAAATTCAAACTAGCCAATTAGTGGGGCCAGCAAACAGCGATTCAAGCGACATCGCGAGCATTTTTGTGACTAATTTATTGCGGCTCCGAAGCGACGACCACTCGGGCCGGTCGCAGCAGGCGGCCATTAAGTGCGTAGCCCTTCTGAAATACGTTCAAAACTGTGCCAGGCTCTGCTTCAGCTGACGGCTGCATGGTCATAGCCTCGTGCACGGCGGGGTCAAACGGCTCGCCATGCGGGTCCAGTTCCTCAACATCAAATCGCGACAGAACAGACTGCAACAATTTCAAGGTCGCCTCACTGCCTTCTTTCATGCTCTCGACGCTGACATCGTCATCAGTGCCCAGCGCCATCTCCAGACTGTCGCAAACGGACAAAAGCTCGGTGGCGAATCGCTCAAGCGCGAATTTATGCGCTTTTTCGATATCCCGCGCAGCGCGCTTGCGGACATTTTCCATTTCTGCAGCGGTGCGCAAATACTTGTCCCAATTCTCATCTGCTTTCGCCTGCAGCGCCCGCAACTCGTCATCATCGGTCTGTGGTTCACCCGCCTCGTCAGCTGCAGCATCCGTGATGATGTCTTCATCATCACGCTCTGGCTCTGAATTCATTCCTCTGCTCCAAAAAATTTATGCCGCCCCAGCCACCTGGCCGAGTGGATTTAAGAATGCGGGAATTGTGGGACTCCGCCAGCAAATATCAAGGGTTTATCTGAATATATCGTCCCGGAACGTACGATACGTGTCACTTGCCCTGCGATTTGAGCGCTGATTCGAGCAATCGGGCGGTGATGTCGACGATGGGAACCACCCTATCGTAGGCCATACGCGTCGGGCCGATTACGCCCAGGACGCCGACGTGGTCGTCGTCAAGGTGGTAGGGCGCAGTCACAATACTGCAGTCATCGAGAATCTTGTACCCGGATTCATTACCTATGAAGACCTGGACGCCGTCGGCATCAATGCTTTTGTCGAGCAGGGAGAGCATGAATCGTTTGCGCGAAAACGTATCAAATAGCCGGCGCAGGGTCTCCACGTCGGACATTTCCGCAAAATCCATCAGCTTCGTTTCGCCTGACAGGACGAATTCCTCTTTTGGTTCCGCGGCGTCTTTCATCGCCGACTGGGCTACCGAAATTATGTCGAGCATGGCCTGGTTCATCGTGTCGCGTGTTTCTTCCAGGTCCTCGATCAGCCGTTTGCGAATTTGTTCCAGATCGACGCCAACGTAATTGGTATTGATGTAGTTTGCGGCGCGCTGCAGCTCGTCGCGTGTGTAGGGTTTTTCCGTATGCAATACACGGTTTTGCACTTCGCGGTCATTGATGACGAGAATTGCCAGAACGCGGTTCTCTGATAAAGACAGGAACTCGATTTGCCTGAGAACCGCTCGCTGCCCTTTGGGGACCGTCACCACGCCGGCCAGGCTGGTTACATCGGACAGCATGCCCGAGACTGAATCGAGCAGCGAACCGGGGTTGTCTGCCTGGCCCACAAGCTGCGTTTTCAGGCGGTCGATATCTGCCTGCTTTGGCGTTTTGTAACGGATTAACGAATCGACAAACAGACGGTAACCCTGTGCGGTTGGCACTCTGCCAGCAGAAGTGTGCGGTGCTGCGATCAGTCCCATTTCTTCCAGATCAGACATAACATTACGGATTGTTGCCGGGCTCAATTCGATTCCGGGATTGCGCGCCAGAGTCCTGCTGCCGACCGGCTGGCCGTCCTGAATAAAGCGCTGGATCAGCACTTTCAGCAAATGCTGGGCGCGTTCGTTGGGGAGCTTAGAAACTGATTCCGTTGACATTTGCACAGTTACGAGAAATGGGCAGCTAACACGGTATGGTAGGGTGAACCAAAAAGCTAGCAACGGGTTGGCGATGGGTCAAGGGTTTGTAACAATCGCAGTCCCTGTTTGACTGTAGCCCCACCGAATTACATTTTTTTGCGGAGAGTTCCGGCTCTGTATGACCAATCAATTCAGAAAGGTAGCCCTTGTCGGGCTGTATGCCGACGCGCGTGTCGCCGAACCGATGCGAATGATATCGGAATACCTTTCAAACGCTGGCATAGACGTAATGGCCGAAGCGGCCTACGCAGAAAGCCTGTCCGCCAGGGTGGTCGATACCGACACTCTGACGAGCGAGGCTGATCTTATTATTGCCGTCGGCGGAGACGGCACCATGCTGCACGCTGCGTCAATGACGAAAGATGTCCAGGTGCCATTGCTGGGCGTCAACCGTGGCCGGCTTGGTTTTCTCTCAGACGTTACACCGGATGAGATGCTGCAAAGTCTCGACCAGATATTCAGTGGCAATTTTTCAATGGAGGCCCGGCTCCGGCTCACTGCGACCATCGTCAGGCAAGAGGCTGACAACGACAGTGAACTCGCGCTCAATGACGTCGTCCTGCAGCGCAGGGATACCGGTCGAATTCTTGATTTCGAGACCCGGATAAACGGCAACTATGTCAATACCCATATGGCTGACGGGCTGATTGTGGCAACACCGACCGGTTCGACCGCCTATGCCCTGAGTTGCGGCGGCCCGATTATCGAGCCACAGCTTGGTGCCGTGGTTGTCGTGCCAATATGCCCGCACACGCTCAGCGACAGACCGGTCGTCATTCCGGCTGAACAGGACATTGAAGTAACGTTGTTGCCACGTGACGGCACCCAGGCCGAGATCAGCGTGGACGGGCACTCCATGGGTGCATTCAATACTGGCGACACGCTGCGAATCAAGGCAGCAGCTAACCCGGCCAGGCTGATTCACCCCCCGGGTTATGACTATTACGAGATACTTCGTTCGAAACTCCACTGGGGCCGGGACAGCCGGATTCGAAACCTTGGGAGCACAGAATAGGTGCTGACGAATATTCAGGTCAGGAATTTCGCAATTATTGATGCGGTCGAGATTGAATTCGGCGCCGGGATGACGGTTCTAACCGGCGAGACCGGTGCCGGCAAGTCTATCCTGGTGGATTCACTGGGTTTCGTCCTGGGTGAGCGCGGTAACAGCGGGCTCGTGCGCACTGGCGCTAAAAGGGCCGAATTCACGGCTGAATTCGATCTTGCCAAATTACCGGCGGCGCGCGAGTGGCTCGAGGAACAAATGCTCGACCAGGACGACGAGTGCAATTTACGACGCGTCATTGGCACCGACGGTCGATCACGAGCCTTTATTAATGGCAACAGCGTTCCCTTACAGAGTCTCAAGACGTTGGGCGAAATGCTCCTGGATATTCACGGCCAGCATTTTCACCAGTCTCTTGCACGCCGCGATGTACAGCGAAACGTACTCGACTATTGCGGCGGTCTGACCGATTTGTCCGCTGCAACCAGCAATGCGTTCAACGAATGGAGCACGCTTGCAGAACAGCTAATTGAACTGGAGTCTGCAGACAACGACAGAAGCTCGCGCCTCGAACTGCTGCGTTTCCAGCTTGGCGAAATGGACACTCTGGATTTGCAGCCGGGCGAATACGAGGCGCTGTCGCTGGAACGCAGCAAGTTGCAGAACAGCGGCAGACTGGCGGAAGGCGTTAGCCTCACTTTGCAGCGACTTTATGATGCCGACGAGGGAAACGCTCAGTCCCTGCTGGCAGAGGCAACACAGACGATTGAAAGTCTTGCAGCGATGGATACCACGCTGGCATCGACCTTGAGTATTCTCCAGGAAGCCACAATTCATGTTTCCGAAGCCGCCGAAAACCTGCGCCGCTACGGCGACTCGCTCGACATGGACCCTGCCCGGCAAAATTGGGTCGAGGAACGGCTCGACGCGATTGTCAATATCGCCCGGAAGCATAAAATCGAGCCGGAAGAAATTTACGACCTGCACAGCCGGTTGAGTAAACAGCTGGATGATCTGCTGCATGTCGAAGAACGTGGCGCTGAACTACAACAGGCCGTAAGCGCGGCAGAAAAAAAGTTTCGCAGTTCGGCCGGAAAATTATCAGCCGGGCGCAAGAAAGCCGGCAAAGCATTCTCGACGGCGGTGACCGCCGCCATGTCAGGATTGGGCATGCCCGGTGGCGTTTTTGAAGTCAGCATCAAGCCGCGCGATACGGGTGATGCGCGCGCGAACGGTCTTGATATCGTCGAATACCTGATTAGTGCTAATCCGGGCCAGAAACCCATGCCACTATCCAAAGTTGCCTCAGGTGGCGAATTGTCGCGAATGAGTCTTGCCATTCAGGTGATCGCGAGCGATGGCAGCGCTATTCCCACCATGGTTTTCGACGAAGTGGACAGCGGCGTCGGTGGCGGTGTCGCTGAGATGGTGGGTCTGCGTTTACGGGAAATCGGGCAGTCCCGCCAGGTTTTCTGCGTGACACATTTGCCCCAGGTTGCGAGCCTTGGCGACAATCATTTCCGAATCGCGAAGCTTACGGATGGCACGACAACGAAAACCTCGATTGCAAAATTATCCAAGGACGAACGTGTCGAGGAGATTGCGCGTATGTTGGGCGGCGTTGAAATCACTCAACGCAGCCGTGACCACGCTGCCGAAATGCTTGATCTGGATCGTCTGAACCGGACGCGCAATAAAACCGCGTGAGCAAAGCCGGTTGCCTCAGGCGCCGTCCTTGTCCTTCTTCAAGGGCCGTACGTACAGCACCAGGTTGTGGTCGACCAGCTCGTAGCCGTACTCTGTGGCAATTCGCTTCTGAATTTCTTCGATGTCGTCGTTGATGAACTCCACGACGTCACCGGTTTCAATACAGACCATGTGATCATGGTGATCACCGCTGTCCAGCTCAAATATGGAATGGCCGCCTTCGAAATTGTGGCGAATAACGAGACCGGCAGCCTCGAACTGAGTGAGCACCCGGTAAACAGTGGCCAGGCCAATATCTTCGCCCGTATCGAGTAATTCGCGGTAAATATCCTCCGCACTCATATGTCGAAGCGTATTGGTTTCGAGAATTTCCAGAATTTTCAACCGCGGTAGCGTGACTTTCAGACCGGCCTTACGCAATTCCTGACGCTGTAACATCTTCTGACTCACTCTGCCAATGGGGGAAAGAATATGCGGCGGCTACCGCGGCGCGTGACAAGTCGGTATCATGCGCCGCTATTATGACCCAGTTACAGCAGTGGCTCCACTGGGGTTTATCGTGCGATATTCAAAAAACGCACGAATCACACACTTCATTGTCAATCCTAAATCATGCGTAAAAGCCTGCTCTTAATGATGTTTCTATCAGTTAGCCTGCTGGCTGGCGGCTGTGTATACCAGGCGGCGCTTTCGCAGGGAAATCTTCTCGATCAGGAAGACATCGACCAGGTAGAGGTCGGCATGACGCGCGGACAGATTCGCTTTCTTCTGGGTACGCCGATGATTGATGACCCGTTTCACGAAGATCGCTGGGATTACATTTATTTCTTGCGGATCGGCCGGGAAAAAGCGTCGTTTAAACGCTGGGTCTCCATTCTGTTTGACGGCGAGAACGTCGTTGAAATTCGTAAAGATCAGGAATTGCGCGAAGACCTTTAGGGATCTGGACTACGCAAGCCGGATCCGCCCATGTACCGCCCATCTGTGGCAAGTTGGCGCCGCGCGTCGCGGGGATCCTTTTCCAGGTGCCGCAGGATCTCGATACGATCGCCTTGATGCACCAGCCCGTCGGGTGGCACCGGTTTCCCCCAAACCGCGAGCGGCAATGACTCAATACGGTCATGAGGAAAAAGATCAGATATTCCGGACAGCAAGACCGCTTCTCCGCAGGTTGTCCCCTGTTTGACCCGAATTTCGACCAGGCTCTGCCGGTCGGCAGTTCCGTAGGCGACCTCTAGTCTGAGTTCGTCTGTATCACTCATCAAAGCTTCTCGCGCTATGAATACACTTCGGCAGCACGCTGGGTGAAGGCGTCCACCAGCGAATTGCAGGTTTGCTCGAAGAACGGTCCGAACATCATGTCGACCATACGACTGTTGAACTGGAACTCCAGCTGCAACGTTATTTTGCAGCCCTGATCGCCCAGTTCGGTGAATTGCCATCCACCTTCAAGGGTTTTGAACGGGCCGCCTAGCAGTGCCAGGTCGATCGATTCGTATTCCCTGCGCGTATTACGCGTCGTGAACGATTTCGTAATTGATCCCTGCTGCAATTCGACGCGCGCATCCATTGTAGCTCCGTCCCGCGACACAATTTCCGAATGATTGCACCAGGGGAGAAATTCAGAGTACGAATTAACATCGTCGACAAGCTCAAACATTTGTTTGGCCGAATAAGGGACTATTGCAGTTCGATTGACAGTTCGCATTGATGGTTCGAGTCGAGGATAAATCGGTCGGGCGACACGTCGCAGATTGCCTGTTGGCATGGTTGAGGCCCTATTGGAGCAAAATGAATTGCAAACAACAAACGTTGATGGGCAACCTGTCTTATAATCGCCGCCCGACCGATTCAGCCTCAATCAGACCCATCCGTGAGCAAAGACAAGAAAGCAGCACCGGCAAAAATAGCCGTCAACAAGAAAGCCCGCCACGACTTCTTTATCGAAGATACAGTTGAGGCTGGCGTCGCATTGCAGGGATGGGAGGTGAAAAGCCTCAGGGATGGTCGTGCCCAGATCACCGAGGGGTATGTCAACCTGCGCGGCGGTGAGGCGTGGCTTTTCGGTGCACACATAACTCCGCTTGGCACTGCTTCTACCCATATCCGTCCGGACCCAACACGTACTCGCAAGCTGCTATTGCACCGGCATGAGCTGGATCGCTTGATCGGTGCTGTCGAGCGCAAAGGATATACGCTGGTTCCGCTCAATCTGCACTGGAGCAAAGGCCGGGTGAAACTCGATATCGGCCTCGCGAAAGGCAAAAAGATGCATGACAAACGAGCCACGAAGAAAGAACAGGACTGGAAGCGCGAACAGGGCCGAATAATGAAATCCTTGAATCAATAAAAGTCATTAATTCAATAAGTTACAATATATACCTCATGCTAATTAGCACTAACTGACACGGCGTAATTCCAGCCGCCGCGGTGCAGTCCCTTGCTAACAATAGTGCGGGGTGGATTGTAATTTCAATGACTGCCCTTACACTTGAGTGTCGGAACGGTTATCCGGGGGCGAATTGGATTCGACGTGGGTTGCGAAGCTCCGAGTGCATGCCGAGGGACAGATCACCTCGTAAAACCAGCTGTAAACCTTATAGTTGCCAACGACGACAACTACGCGCTAGCTGCTTAAAAACCAGTCTTAGCGTCTTCTGCCCGGCTCGTGCTTGTGCGGCTGGATCCCAGGAGTCACTTACACAAGACCGCGGCAAGGGCATGTTCAGGGCCTGAACCGTTAAATCCTTACTGAACTGGTTACAGGTTTTCCCTGCCCGTCGGGTAGCCCGTAATGAGATTAAAGACGGAATAAGCCTGTCGAGCTCGTAGTGGAGGGCTTGCGGACGCGGGTTCGATCCCCGCCGCCTCCACCAACAAACAGAATGGCTGCCGCAAGGCAGCCTTTTTTGTTTTTGTGGACAGCGCGTGGAGCGAAGCCGCGTAGCGGGTTCACAAAATGCGCCAGCATTTTGGACGCACGCAGTGCGCCCGAAGGGCGAGGATCGCGATTAAGCGATCCGAGTCAATCCCCGCCTGGTTCCTAACGCCTCAGGCAAAGCCAATCGGGGGGACTAAAGATCAATCCGCACCGATCGGCAGCGCGTTGGCAGAAACTGCAAACGGATTGGGGTTCACAAAATGCGCCAGCATTTTGGACGCACGCAGTGCGCGCGAAGGGCGAGGATCACGATTAAGCGATCTGAGTCAATCCCGACCTGACACCCACCTTCAACATCATTCGAAATAGCTGCCTCCGGGCACGCTTTTATTGTTTGCTGGCAACCCGCGTAGCAAAGTCGCTGTTCTTGTCATAAGGCAATAACTGACCCGTTTTCATCTCGCATACGATGAACTATGGTAGCCAGATTGCCTAAAGGCCTCACCCCTGTCTGCCGATACCCCATGTGTGGTTATGCCAGTTGAAAATCGCAATTATTATGATGTCCTCCATGTGAGCCGTGATGCCCCGTTGGCAATCATTCGCGGCAGCTATCGCACGCTGATGCAGCACATGAAGAACCATCCTGACCTGGGCGGAGATACAGCGACGGCCGCACTGATCAACGAAGCCTATGCGGTACTCAGTAACCCCGACAAGCGGGCCGAATACGACGCAGAGCTGGATATCATGGCGAGAATCGCCGGCGGCGTACCAGGCGGACACGCGGACCACGAGCCTGGTACTGTCTCGGATCGAATGCTTGACGCCTCGCGGGAATGCATTTTCTGTGCGACTTCGCATGATTTCGGCGCAGGCAGAAAGCTCGACGAAACCTGTGAAAGATGTGGCAGCCCGCTGGCCATCGCAGAAAACCAGCGTATTGAGTCAATAGGTCAACGATCCATCTTGCGGATCGACAAAGAACAGGAAATCACTTTTTACACCCAATGGCCGCAATCGAGCGCATTCACCGGTCGTACTGAAGACATTTCGCTGAACGGACTCCGTTTTGCAACTGAGCAAGAGCTCCGCGAGGGACAGCGTATTAAAATAGTAAGCGAATTCCTCGAAGCAGTCGCCAACGTGACCAACTGCAACTACTACCGCGTGGGATTGAAGGTGCAATGCGTTGCCGGTGTATCGTTTGCGACACTGCGCTATTTAAAGTCCGTTGGCGGTTTTGTGTCCTCACATGTGTGATCGGCCACAGGCGCAATTCCTGTAGTATGGCGCCGACGCATGCAGCAATAACTAAACGTCAGGGATACACCAAAACTCTTTTCGCTACCGCCTCTCCGGCCGGCTCCGGGATGGTTTCCGTCGGGAGAATCGATCTCTCTGAGAAACCAGAAGACGAACAAACGCAATTATGTCGAAATTAAATATTCTGCTTACGCTGGGCGCAATAGTGCCTGTTTTTCTCGCTTCCTGCGACGCCGTCGATCGGGACCAGCAGGTGCAGCCCATTGCGGATATTGCGCCCCGGCAATTCACCGCTACGAAGAGCCCGGTTGCTGAAGATGTGCTGTTTGTTGTGCTGGGTAAGATGGCACTTTACGACCAGGGAACAACCGGCGAACTCGCGCTGCGAAATCACCATTTCGTGGCTGAAATCATGCCGAAGGCGGGTAGAAAAATAATTGGCGGCACGCTGTCGGATGCAAAAGATGCAAGCAAAAATATCAGTTTCAATCCTGAGGGCATTGCGTTCATGGCTCATGGCGCTCGGGTCTCGGATCCGAACGAGTTGCATCGATTACATCCGGACGGTGCGTACGTTTTCTCCTACCGGACGGAGAGCGGCCGCATGGATTCGCAGGTCCTTGATCTGAAAAAGCGCGAATACATCGATGGAATGCCTGCGCCAGCGAAGGTATCAGCAAAACAAAATGGATTACCGGTAACGGATTCTATGCTCGATGCAAACACCGACCTGGAGCTTTCCTGGGAGAAAATGCCCGGCAATATGAAAGCGCCTGACAGTGAACTTGCCGACCTTATTTTCGTACTCGCCTTCGATTGTTTTGGAAACAACATAGCGCATAGCGGCCGACCCTATCAGGGCGGCTCATTCTTGACTTACGAAAATACTCGCTACGTCATTCCTGCAGCAGCGCTGATGCCGGGTTTGAATTACACCGTTGTCGTCGAGCAGGCGACTGCAGACGTTACGACGACGCTGGGCGTTCCCGGCATTGCGACGTACGCTACTTTGACCTTTTTGAAATTTGCATCATCGGGAACGGCACAAGCAGATAGTTGTCCTGCCGTCCGATAGGAATTTTGCCGGTCGCGGGCCGAATACTGAAATCCGGCCAGGCGCCACCGCTACTGCAAAGTCGCTATTCCTGCAGCCGTTTAATTACGACTGGTTCCAGTCGTGTTAGTCCGGCAGCCTTACCCAGTGCCAGCGCTTCGTCGGCAGAGGTACCGCCGAGTTTCGCACGCAGTGCAAAGATCGCCCCTACCCGGTTGCCACTGGCGCAGTGCACCAGAACCGGCCCGTCGGCAGTGGCGAGAATTCGATCCAGTTGGCGAGCATTGTCATAGCTTACATCCTCCGCGACGCCGTTTTCGATTGGCAAGCTGTAGTAACGCATTCCGCGCATCTCCACCTCTGTGGCCTCGTCAATGCCACGATTCTCCCCTTCGCCTCGCATATCGATCACGGTCTTAAACCCGGCCTCCTTTATCGCGTCTAGCACGCCGGTGTCAGGTTGCCCTGATGAAACATATTCCCAACCTTTGAGAGATACGGTACCCGCACGAATATCGCTGGCCTTGATCGACACAACGGACTCGGCGCCTTCACCGTCCGCAAAAGAAAGAGAACAAAAAGCTATCAGGGTCAGGAACGAGAACAACACTTTTTTCATCAGGCGCACCAAATAAAGATTTAACTGGAATGGGTAATGCTGCAGGATGAGCGGCAAAACCTAATCAGCATTAATACGTAGATCGGCTTTGTTTGCAACGTGTTTACCGATCATCAGCGAAGACGTCGCCGCCGGAGAGGGGGCGTTTAATACGTGAATCGCACCGGGAGATTCCTCGATGCGAAAATCGTCCACGAGATTGCCACGGCTATCCACCGCCTGTGCCCGCACCCCTGTATGCCCAGGCACCAAGTCTTCTTTTCGGATTTCGGGCACCAGGCGTTGCAGACTTTTAGCAAAAACGCTGATGCGCAGCGAGCGATTGATCTCGGATATGCCAGCACCCAGATTCCTGGCGGCCAGGAACCAGAAACCCGGATAGGAGATCGTCGAGCCGAAATCTGCCCAGGAAAAATCACTGCGCCGGTAGCCTTCGCGTTTTGTCGCAAGCACCGCATTGGGTCCTGCATCAACCGCTCCATCAACTGTGGGCGTCAGATGCACATCCAGAAAAGGCAATGAGGGATCGGGCACCGGGTAGATCAGGCCGTTCACCAGGCTGCGTCGGGATTCGATCAGCTGATAATACTCGCCTCGAAACGGGATGATTCTCAATTTCGGATCGACGCCCATTTTCCTCGCAATTACGTCGCAGTGCAGTCCAGCGCAATTAATAATCAGCTGCGTATCGATTTCACCCGCGTTGGTCACAACCCGATGTCGGCCTTCTGTTGACGTCACGGATTCAAATTTTGTATTCAGGTGCATGACCCCGCCGGCATTCTGGAATACGGCAGCATATTTCTCGGCCACTTTCTTGTAGTCGACCAGTGCCGAGTGCGGCGCGTAGAGCGCCTTGTTGCCTTTCACATGCGGCTCGATTTCGGCAAGCTCTTCATTGGACAGAATCCGTAGATCCGGTACGCCGTTTTCGGTGCCGCGAGTGGTCAACGTTTCCAGTCGGGCAATCTCCTGGTCGGTATTCGCAACGATAACCTTGCCGCAACGAATCACCGGAATCTCAAAGCGCTCGCAAAACTCCGCTAACGCCCGATTACCTTCGACGCAAAATCGCGCTTTCAACGAGCCCGGTTCATAATAGATTCCGGCATGCAGTACGCCGGAATTGTGGCCAGACTGCTGTGCCGCCACTTTGTGGTCTTTCTCGATCAGCGTGACTTTCTTGCGTGGCTGCATTTGCTGCAACTGCATTGCCGTCGCCAGACCGACCAGCCCGCCACCGACAATCAAAACGTCAGTTTTTAAGTCATCCACAAAAAATACGCCTGCCGTCTGCTGTCAACACGACACTGACTAGTCTTTCAGCGTCATATCGGATACCACTTCAATCCCGTCATCAGTGAAGTTGATCGCGACGCTGACGCGATCCATCAACAGTTGCGACGCTGCATTCATTGCCGCAACGGCGTCACGAACTTCCGGCATATCGCCAAGTTCGCCAATATCAGACGCCATCGAATTGCCGACGAATTCGTAATAGGCAGCGGCATCCATTTCTGCATGGAAAAACGGGGGTTGATCAGCGACGTTTGCCTCCAGCATATCGCCCAGGCCGTCCTGCATACCCTCTCCAACAGAAATCGCAAGCGCCTTGTCGGTCATTGCCAGGTAGATTACCTGTGCCAGCGCATCCGCCATCGGCAGATTCACTCTGACCGGCTCGCCATCTGATTCGAGATTCAGCGATGCCAGCTCGGGACTGAACATCGCGCCCATGGCCAGCAGGCCCTCAGCGTTCTCGATTGCGACTAGCATCCGCATATCTATTGAAGTTGGCGGTTGCTGGGCACTTAGATCCATGCCATCGACGCTGTCAACGGCCGCCAGGAACCCTTTAAACCCGTAAACTATTGGGGGAATGGGTTGATTCAAAACTTCGCGTCCCGATTCAACGCCGGCCTGGAGGTCTGCAAATATCTCGCAGTTCAGTGGACTTTCCTGCAGTGCATCAAGTCGGTCTGAGTAGAATTCGCGTAAGGCAAGCAGGTCCATGCTCATGCCGAAAGAGAACAAGCCGCCCTGAGACTGACCGAGTCCTGCCACCGGGGCCGTCAATGCCGAAACGGCAGTTGCGATGTCATCCCGGAGCTCCATGACCGCATTGCTGGAGATCCGGTCCACGCTAAGTTCCGAGTAACCCATAACCGCACGCGGCAGAATTCCACTCATGGTGCGAATCTCCGCCTTACACACATCGTCAAGAGACGTCTCGCCGTAGTCCATCAATTTAAGCAACTCGGCATTCACACCGGTTTGTGGATCGATAAACGTCGCTACAATACGCTCAACGTCTATTGCGCCAACCATGTAGTCGTCGTATCCATACTCACTTCGGATAGCCGCGAGTGTTCCGGAAGTGGCCATGCTGTCAACAGGCATAGTCAGCCCGAGAACCTGTTTCAATAGATCTTCAGGTAGCGATGACGGCACCATGGTCATAATCAGATGGTCGTCAACAATGGCCAAGACAACCCTGCCCTCATCATTTCCGGCATATCGATAGGAATTACCATCGATGGTCGATGTCTGCATGTCCTGTTCGGCTTTTTCTTCGAGACGTTTGATTGCCGTTTCCATCAGCTGACTATCGGAAAGCGAGATACGCATTACGGGCAACAGTCCGGCTCCATAAAATGCGAACTGCGAATCGCGGTCGATACCGGCATCCGCAAAGCCTTCTATCGACATCAGGCTTTCGAGTTCGTCTATAAATGGCAGTGCCTGCTTGAACCAGTCTGAGTCCTCGTCATTTTCGCGGGCTTCAGCATAAGCATTCTCGGCCACGGCGCGAATAATCTGGTGATAAGCAGATAACGTCGCGTCTATTTGTGGAGAGAGCTTGTCGATTACATCGTCAGGTGCGTCACCTGTCGTCGCGAACACGTACGGCGTGTCGGCCGGCACATAGACCAGGATGCTGTCTGCCGAAACAGAGCCCGACGATCCCGCCTCATCTGAATCGCCGCACGCGACCAGCAGGACCACAAATGAGACCGCTGCGACCAGCGACCGGCGCATACTGAGTATTGACATGAATTTAATTCCCTGGTGATTTTTGCGGCAGGCTATCGCCCAAATTGCGTTTTGTCGGTGTCAGGCATCACAGATACCTGAGCGGAGCGTCTTATTCGACCCGCTTGTTGGCGATTATCCCCAGATATCGAGTGTCACACCAGCCCCGGCGGTTGTAATGGGGTGGCCTGCTCTCTAACCTGCGCGGATGGAAAATACGCCGCCAGCAGAAAACACCCGCTTCGATGTCATTGTCTGGGGTGCCACCGGCTTTACCGGTCGCCTGGTTGTCGAATACCTGTTACAGCGTTATCCGCCTGGCAAGACACTGCGCTGGGCGGTCGCCGGACGCAGCCAGTCGAAGCTGGACGCTTTGCTGGACGAATTGGTTGCAAGTGGCGAACGGCCTCCAACCATGGTGGCGGACAGTCACGACGAGGCCTCGCTCGAGCAAATGACGAGAGCGACGCGAGTCGTATTGACAACGGTCGGTCCCTACGCCAAGTACGGCAGTGAACTCGTAGCTGCCTGTGTTCGCAACGGCACGCACTACTGTGATCTGTGTGGTGAGGTGCAGTGGATGCGCAAAATGATAGATCTGCACCAGTCCGCCGCAGAAAAAAGTGGCGCGAGAATTGTGATGAGCTGTGGGTTCGACTCGATTCCATCCGATTTTGGCACCTGGTTCTTACAACAGCAGGCGATGCGCCTGCACAGCCAACTTTGCGAACGAATAACCCTCCTGGTCAGGGCGATGAAAGGCGGCGCCAGTGGCGGCACGTCTGCAAGCATGCTGAATGCAATTGACGAAGCCCGTCGCGACAGGAACGTCGCGCGCGTGCTGGTGGATCCGTACGGATTGAACCCGGCCGGCGCGCACCGTGGAGCAGATTCCAGAGACCAGCAGGGAGCGACTTTCCACAGGCCTGCCGATTTGTGGACCGCGCCGTTCGTGATGGCGACGGTGAACACGCGTGTTGTGCGGCGTACCAATGCCCTGTCCGGTTTTGCCTATGGAAAAACATTCCGATATCACGAAGCGACGATTACCGGCAAAGGGCTGGCAGGTCGGCTTCGCGCGGCAGCCATGGGCTTGGCGTTGCGCCTGTTTGTGCTGGCCAGCGCAATGCGTCCTACCCGCCGTTGGGTCGTGGAGAAACTGCTACCCAGTCCCGGCGAGGGCCCGTCAAAACACGAGCGGGAGAACGGGTACTTCAATCTATTGCTGATCGGCGAACTCGCTGACGGCTCGCTAATTCGCGCCAGGGTAAAAGGGGACCGCGACCCGGGCTACGGCTCGACGAGCAAGATGCTGGCAGAAAGCGCGGTTTGTCTCGCGCTCGATGCAACTGACGTCGGCGGCGGCTGCTGGACGCCGGTCACCGCAATGGGCCAGTCACTTTATGAACGACTAACGACGAATGCCGGCCTTAGCTTTGAGCTGGATTAGTCCGGGAAGTGGTTGCAGAAATGAGGCCCGACTACGCCGCAGTGATTCGTCCGGGTACCCGCCACTGCCACATTAAAGGGTGCCAAGCATTTTCTCGAATTGAATTTAACTAAATAACTTAAATAAATGATTTATAACGTTATTTATTTCACAAGCACACCTACAATTCCATGACGCTTTTATGAACTCACATCCCATTCGTCACGCCTGCCCGGCCAGGCATCACTGTGGCTGATTCCGATGAATCAACGCTCGCCTACATGGGCCTGCAACCACACGACATTCTTGGGGCGCTCGAAAACCTTGGGTTTCAATGTGACGGTCGGTTTCTGACCCTGAACAGTTACGAGAATCGGGTCTACCAGGTAGGCATTGAAGACAGTCAGCCTGTGGTTGCCAAATTCTATCGCCCGGGACGCTGGACAGACCTGGCGATCCAGGAAGAACACGACTTCGCAATCGAGCTTGCCAATACGGACATTCCTGTCGTGCCCCCCATAGCAGTCAACGGTAATACGCTGCATCATCTGGACAATTTCAGGATTTCTGTTTCGCCCTGCAGGGGCGGACGGTCGCCGGATCTCGATAATCAGGACCTTATGCGGCAACTGGGCAGACTGATTGCGCGCATCCATCTTGCCGGCGAAGCCAGCCGCTTTCGCCATCGGCCACGGCTCGATATCGAAACTTACGGTTACGAGTCCTGTGATTTCCTGCTCGACAACGAGTTTATTCCCGCTGAGATGAGTGATGTCTATGCGGGCATAACCGAACATCTTTTTGATGGCATTCACAACTGCTATGACCGCGCGGGGAATTGTCGGGAAATTCGTTTGCACGGCGATTTCCATCCGGGAAACGTCCTTGTCAATGGCGAGCAACTGCACATCGTTGATCTCGACGATGCGCGGACCGGCCCTGCCATCCAGGATCTGTGGATGTTCCTGTCGGGAGACCGCGCGGAGCAAACGCCGCAGTTGGCAAACCTCCTGGAAGGCTATCTCGAATTTCGCCGCTTCGATGCGCGCGAACTTCACCTGATCGAAGCACTGCGAACGCTGAGGTTAATGCACTACGCGGCCTGGCTCGCCCGCCGCTGGGAAGACCCTGCCTTTAAGACCGCATTCCCATGGTTTGACTCGCCGCGCTATTGGGACGAGCACATACTGTCTCTGCGGGAACAGGCAGCACTGATGCAGGAGGAACCGCTCGCCTGGTCGGGATGAACGCCGTTAGTTTATCGCTGCAAATAGTAATCGACGGATTAAATGATTTTTTCAAAAACCTGATTAAAATCTAATACATAGACGCCAATGGCAAGGTTATGTTGCACGCGGATACCGATCGCCGACCGGTTGCACTGCCTTGCAGTGCAGTCTACAGTCATAGACCTTAGTATTGACGGGGCTTTGCGGAACTAAACAGGCTGCAGACGCTCTGATATGTGAACCATGGCACGCCAATCCCTCCGGGAAAATTCTGCTTTGAAGTCCAACCGACTGAAGTTCGTCCTTAGCGTCATGACGGCGATGATGGCCGCCGGCTGTGGCGGCTCCAAAGTGACGCTGCACAATCCAACCATTCCGGAACCGTTGATCGATCAAATGCCGCTAATCGTCGCGGCCCGTTACCCGGAAGTCTTTGACAGCTTCGTCCATGAAGAACAGGTGATCGGGAAAGAGAAATGGTCAATCGACCTGGGGCGATCGAATCGAATGTTGTTCACACAACTGTTTGGCTCAATGTTTACCGATTTCAGCGTTGTTGGCGCGGAGGATGACGCGCGTGACCTGACGTTTGACGCACTAATCGAACCCAGCATCGACGCCTTTGAATTTTCGGTACCCAGTCAAAGCCAAACGGAGGAGTTTGCCGTCTGGATTCGATACCGCATCAAGATTTTTGACAAAGACGGCACGCAAATAGCGAATTGGCCGATTGCAGCGTATGGGAAGAGTCAATCCGGGTCGTTTGGCGGCGACGATGCCCTGAAAAGAGCAGCGGTGCTGGCGATGCGCGATGCCGCAGCGCTCATAATTTTACAGATGGATAAAGCCACCGGCATCAGCAAACTCAGTGAAGCGCATGCCAATCAAACGGCTACCCCCGCTGAGATGCCTGACGAGATGACCCTACGGACGACGGCGGCAGAGGATATACCGGATGAATCAGGCTTATAACCACAATCTATCTCGTGCTCTGCTGCTGGTCCTATCGGCATGGCTGTTAAGCGGTTGCGTTACGTCCAGGATTGAGAATATCCGCGAAGGCAACACCGGGCTCGAAGAAGGAGAAGGCATTGTCATCATGGCCAAGAGTTATCACCTTGGCAATGAAACAGAAGCGAAATTCATTAGCTGTGTCGGTAAGTCGATCGGTCGTGGTTCAAGCGGGCTGCGCGTTATTCCGAATAACGAATTCGTCGATGCCCTGTTTCCCTGGTTTGAGCCACGTACAGCGCCAGCCGAAACCAAGGGTCTGCCAACTTTGATGTCACGGCCCGGAGTCGCACAGAAAATCAAGGACCAAGGCGTTCGTTACGTCGTATGGCTTGACGGCGACACCGATAAAGTTGCGGGCGGCGGCAGCATGTCGTGCGCGGCCGGGCCTGGCGGCGGCGGTTGCTTCGGTTTCGCCTGGTGGCAAAATGACTCCAATTACGAAGCCAGCGTGTGGGATCTTTCGGGACTGGAAGATGCCGGCACCGTCAGGACTGACGTCAGTGGTACGTCCTTTCTGCCTGCAATCGTCGTCCCGATTCCGTTACTCGCCAGGACCCAAAACAAGGCCTGCAACGCGCTGGCTGACCAGCTAAGGCTATTTATCGTCTCAGACGAATCAGCCTAATACGGACGCGCAGCTCGCACGAACGCGCGCCGGTAGAAATCCGAGTCAAGCACCTCGACACTCACCTGCCGTCCGGAAGCTGGCGCATGCACAAAACGCCGCTCGCCCAAATACAGGCCGACGTGCGAAATGCTGCCATCTATTCTAAAAAAGAGCAGGTCCCCTACCCGCAAATCCCTGCTCTTCACCGGCGTTAACTGCCGCCATTGCTCTGACGTGGTTCTCGGAATGCGCCGACCTGCACCCGCATAGGCATACTGGACCAACCCACTGCAGTCGAAGCCCCGGTCAGTTGAACCGCCGTAAACATACGGCACTCCCAGCTGGCGCAGTGCTACTACTGCGGCGCGCTCACCAACGGTCCTGCTCTTTGCCGGCGCCCTCGCAACCGGTTTGGCAGTCGCGCTCTTGCCAACGGGCACGCGCCTGACCTGCTCATGCCCGCACGCCGAAATAATCGTGAAAATCACGCAAAGTGCTGCAATTTTGTAGTTAATGGAAAGCTGCAAAGATGACATGGGTCTTACTCTGATCGATGCTGATTAACATACACTGTGGTCCCTGAATGACAAATGAACTGGGTCGAGCCTTTGGATTGGCACAGACTAACGTACGTGAATATGCAAGCAGCGGAATGATGGACAGACAAAGGGACCTCGAAATAATTCTCCGATCGCGGATGCCGATCGTTGTAATTGAAACTCGCGACGAAAAGCGCATGCTGCAGCTGCTTCGGTCCATTGCGATGGCCCAATTTGGTGACAATTATCTCCCCCTGTTTCGCTGGACTGTTACAGACGGCTTGCAGCGGCTCGACATAGAACTTGAACCACAACTGCACAACTCAGAGCCGCCGGATGTGCTCAAGCACATTCGCGCCGTGAGCAAACCGGGACTGTATGCGCTCCTCGACTTCCATCCGTACCTGCAGGACCCGGTCAACATACGACTGCTCAAAGACATCTGCATGGGCTATGCGGAAGTGCCGCGCCAGCTGATCCTCCTCAGCCACAAGGTTGAGCTACCTCAGGAACTGGAGAACTTCACCGCGAGGTTTGACATGGCGCTGCCAACGACCGCGCAGCGCGAGACTATTGTGAAACGAGTCGCATCCGAATATACAAGCGAACATCCTGGCGCACGTGTGCAGACCGACCGGAAGGCTTACACGATGCTAATCCAGAACCTGGCTGGTCTAACCGATCGGGATACTGAACGGCTCGCACGTAACGCGATATTTCACGACGGCGCTATTACGAAGAGCGACCTGCCTGGCGTCATGCAGGCAAAGTACGAATTACTGAATCGTGGCGGCATATTGCACTTTGAATACGACACCGCGAAATTCAGCGACGTCGGCGGACTGAAGAACCTGAAGCAGTGGTTGCAATTGCGCAAACCAGCGTTTCACACAGAAGCCGGCCCTACTCACCTGGACACACCAAAAGGTATCTTACTGATTGGCGTCCAGGGGTGCGGCAAAAGCCTGGCTGCGAAAGCAACAGCAGGCATATTCGACCTGCCACTTTTGCGACTGGACTTTGCGACGCTTTACAACAAATACCACGGGGAGACAGAGCGTAATTTAAGAGACTCCCTGAAGACGGCCGACGTCATGTCTCCGTGCGTGCTGTGGATTGACGAAATAGAAAAAGGCCTTGCCGGGAAAGGCGGTGAGACCGGCACCTCGCAGCGCGTGCTGGGAAGCTTTCTAACCTGGATGGCTGAAAAGGAGAGCAATGTATTTGTGGTCGCAACCGCAAACGACATCAGCACGCTACCGCCGGAACTGGTACGCAAGGGTCGATTTGACGAGTTGTTTTTCGTCGATCTTCCTGCCACCTCAATTCGCAAGCAGATTTTTGAAATCCACATGCGTATGCGCAGTCAGGACACCGGCGCGATAGATCTCGACAAAGTAGCGATGGCAGCGGAAGGCTTCTCGGGTGCGGAAATTGAGCAGGCGATCGTATCTTCGCTATATGCTGCACATGCACATGACTCTACTCTAACTACAGAGCTGCTCTTGGCCGAACTCAAGCGAACCCGACCACTGTCAGTCGTAATGGCTGAAAAGGTTGATCTATTGCGGCGCTGGGCGGATGGAAGAACGGTTGCCTGTGATTAAGTTCAATGCCTGCGACATTTAACGAAATGTCGCAGTTTGTCGTGCTGGTGCGGCAAATATGGGTATCTCCATGTTAGAATTTCCTGATGACTAATAAGAATAATAAATCTGATAATTTAGTCGACGCCACCGATCCAGATGCGACCGCGGAAGTAGAAGTCAGGGGTGTTTTGCGCTCCATGCGGACCGATAGCCCGGAAATCGAAGTCGATGAGCAAACGTTCGACATAGAAGATCATCACGCAGGCCTGAATCAGTATTCGCGTGCCGAGCTTCGGACGTTGCTCACAGAGCGGGAAACCGAGCTGGAAAACCTGCGCTACCAATACGAACAAACCAGGAGCCGCCGTCGTGGCCTGGACGAAGAGCTGAAAGCGCGGATTGAAATTACCGACGATCTAAACGCCCAGGCGGCACGAACCGACGCGCAAATTGGCGAACTGACAGACAAACTTGATGCAGAGATTGGCGACCGACTGGCGCTGCGCACCGAACTCGACACGTCGATCGAAACGACAAGAAAATTTGAGACACAGCTTAAAGAAGCGCGGCAGAAACTCGAAGATACGACACAGAAACTGGAAACGGAAGTCGGCGAACGGAAAAGTCTGCAACTGCAACTGGATAAATTGTCGCAAGATCATGACGCCGAAGGAAAGGACCGGCACAGCCTGCAACTGCGTCTCGACGAAGCAGTCAAGAATGCCGAGCACTTAAAGTCTCAGTCGATCAGTGCCGAGACTCGCCTTGCAGAGGCCGATCAGAAAATCAACGCTGAGGCTGAAGAACGCGAGCAACTGCTACAGCAACTGGAGGCCGAAGCCAAGGAGCGGGAAAGTCTTGCCGAGCAGCTGGATGCTGCACTCAAAGACCAGCAAAGCCTGCAGCAAAGACTCGATGAGTCAGTTGCACATGCCGAACACCTCAAAACGCAGTCGCACAGCGCTGAGACTCGTTTGGAAGAAACGCTTCATAGACTTGAAACCGAAGCGCTTGAGCGAGACGGCATTGCGCAAAACCTGGCGGCTGAAATCAGCGCTCGAAGCGACCTGGAGATCAAGCTGGATGCCGAAATTTGCGACAGAAAAGAATTACAGGGGAGACTTGACGATGCATCCAGTTCTGCGGAGCGCCTGAAGGCAAAATCAGACGAACTGGTCTCCAGCTCAAAAGAATTAAAAGGAAAGCTCCGAGCTCGGGAAAGCGATGCCGCGAAAAAAGACAAGCGGATCGCGTCGCTTGAGAAGCAATTGAAGAAACTATCGAAACGCAGTCGCAGCGTGAACAAAGTCGAATTGGAAAAAGCAAAGAAAGCGTTGGCGCATGAATTATCCGCTTCCAGAAGTGAAGTGGCAGAGTTAAAGGTTTACATCGATGCCCGCAAGGCCGAATGGGCAGGCCTGCAGACAGGCCTGCAGGATGCTACACAGCAGCTGGAAGAGAAAAAACTCGAACTTGATACGCTTGCCACCGAATTGGATTCTCGCAATACCCAGTTAGTTCGATCCCGAGAGCAGTACATCAAGGCATCTGAAGACCTTGCCAATCAGAAAGCGCGGGTACGTAAACTGCGTAAAGAAAACAGTGAACTGGATAAATCGCTACATCACGACGCTAAGCAGAAACTGGACGAGACAGCCAGGATCGTATCGGAACAATCCGGGCAACTGGAAGCACAATCCCACCAAATTGAAGAACTGCGTACCGACCTCGAGAAATCGACAAGCTATGCAGACTCGCTGCGCATGCAGCTGCAAGACCAGATTGCAATCTCCAAAGTTTCAGTCGCCATGCGTGAAAAACTGGAAGCCGGACTGGATGCGGCAAATGCGGCGATCAACGAGCTGACCGACAAGCATCACGCAGAGGCAGAACGCGCCAACCAGCTCGCCGAATTAAATGCTTCCATGCAATCGAGGTTCGACAATGAAATTCGACAGGTCAGGTTCGAATTGGGCGCTGCCGAAGAAACCATCGCCGGACAGGAGACGCTGAATGAGCAATTAGTGTCTGACCTGGTCGATCACCGGAGCTTCCGACAGGCACTGGAAACGCAACTCGGTGAGGTTGAGCAGGAATCCAGCGATTCCCTTGCCGGACTCAATAAGGAACTCGCGAAGGCCCGTCGCAGTGCAGAGGATCTTGAACGAAACCTGCGCAACAAAGACACGGTCATTACGGAGTTGATGCAGGAGCTGGCGGGCAGAAGTGATTCGATTGAGCTGAAAGATGAGAGCAACAACGGGCTCCAGGGGATTGATGGTTTCAAAGCTGAAACCGACGAAGATCAAACGCTCGGTGACAGAGACAGAGTCACAAGACAGCTGATCGGCAACGCTGACGGGCAGGAGCTTCGGTTTCCGCTGTTCAAAGATCGCCTCACAATCGGGCGCACGTCGGATAACGATATTCAGCTAAATATGCAGTACATCAGCCGACGACATGCTGTGATCTCGATCGATCACAATCAAACCAGGGTCATCGACTGGGGCAGCAAGAACGGTGTCTTCGTCAATGACACCAAGGTTACCGAGCGAATACTCCAGCGCGGTGACATCGTCACCATTGGCACTACCGACTTCAGATTCGAAGAACGAACCAAGCGTTAGCCTCTCGTCGATTTGTTTTTTCTGTGAGAGTAATCACGGCATCCCGGACGGCAATCCGTTATGGTTTGCGCAGTCTTGGCTTACCCGCAATCAAGAACTTATGCAAACGAATGCGCGCACCGGAGAAATGGATTTCTCGGCGACAGCACAGCTGCCGCGCGACTCATACCATCTCATAAATCGTAAGATCTGGTTACCGAAACTCCTGTATGACAGCCTGCCGATATTCTATTTGCTGGCCGGCGTTGTGGCGCTTGCGGCAACTCTGTATATCGGTGCCTGGTACTGGGTGGTACCGCATTACATGCTGTTTTCCGCCGGGTGTTTGCACCTTTTCATTACCGTCTATCGGCGCCGACGCCGACCACCAGAGCCTGAGCAATCGCAGTCCGATTAAGACGACCTGGCAAATCCTGCTTGACCTGCATAGCGGCTTGATAAACGATTAACCATCCTGGTGCTGCCAACCATGCCAATGGTTAGCTCATTGCAATCTTGCCGAGTCGTTAAATGTCTACAGACACAAGGACTGCGAAGAACAGGTTGGAGCGCGAATGCGCCTTATTCCTGGTTTTGTTTTTAGCAGGTATTTTCGTGCTGCCGAGCATCATTTACCTGGTCGGGGATGCATTGTTTGGCGATTACGGCGGCAGCGGATTCTCAACATTTTATGGCGAACTCCATAGCCGATTTCGTGCCGGTGACCTCGGTGTCTGGTTTCTTGCGCTCGCGCCCTACGTCGTATGGCAGCTGATGCGAGTCACAATCCGCGGCTTCCGACGGATTGGAAACGCCCGCCAATAGCCGGATTGCCCCGATCGCAATCACGCGATAGTGTGACAGGAGTCACACTTTTTCCTTGCATTACAGCAAATTATCGTATATTTCATAGGTTTTATGTTAAGGATGTTACATCCTCGGACTAAGGCGCGATTAAATTGGCGCTGACAGAGATCTCTATGACCAACTGCATGGCGGGTGGCAATGAAAAGCTTCTTTAAATGGCTAATCGATAGATTCGGCAAGGACCAGCCTGCCGAACCGTCTGCCCTGCAGAAGGCAACCGCACGTAAAGTGCCCAGGCCCCTGCCACCCAAGCCAGTGGCTCGCCCGCAGGCCGATTTTTCGAGCAGGATTCAGGGCGAAATCGTGGACGGTGGGCCGGGTAAAAACATACTCATGCGAAGCAAGCAGGTTCGCGAAGATACCGGCACTCACGAAACCCTCAAAATCCTCGATGATTCAATCCTGGATTCGATAGAGGAAGACGGAATCGATCCATATAACACCGGTCGATTCGATCGCTCGAAATCCTGGGACTCGTCTCGGTCGCGCAAATAACGGGCGCATTCCAGCCTGAATTGACCGCAATTTACAGCCCGGTTAGTCTGCACGCCACGATTTCCCGGAGCAGGCTCTAAGTGGGGTTGAGAATTTCGATCAATCTTCAAGACGAGGACCTCAGGCATTTTCGTCTTATCATGCGCGAAGCCCGGCAGGCCTCAGCACGACTTCAACCCGAGGAAATCGTTGCTGCCGCCGAATTGATCCTCGCCAATGTCGACAGAAAGAGAGTCCCAAGATTCGTCCTGGATCGCCTGACCAAGCTGGAAATCATGATCCGAATGCTTACCGATCATGAGTGGCGATTGCCGCAAAAGGATACGGTCAGGGTGCTTAATGCGCTTGCCTATTTTTCGGAGCCGGAGGACCTCATTCCTGACCACGTTCCCGGCCTCGGATTCCTCGACGATGCAATCATGATCGAACTCGTCGTCAGGGAACTCAGGCATGAAATCGACGCCTACGAGGATTTTTGCGATTTTCGTCTCAATCACGATCGTCGCAAGGGAATCAAGTCCAAAACATCTGACATAACTCGGGATTCCTGGCTCGACGGACGCCGAGAGGCGCTCCAGGCGCGTATGAGGCGGCGCCGCAGTAAGAGCTCGGCTGACGCAAACACACCGAAAATCCTGTAGTTTCAGCAACAGAATGCAAGCCTCGCCGCCAGACAGACCTGCCTTCCTCAGGGCCAGTAGTAGGCGCCGATTGCCACCAAACCGCTCCACATCAGCCCCTGAGCCGCCCATCGCGCGGGATGGTTCTTGACCAACGCATAGAAACTCGCGGCCGTAATAGCTGTCATAGCTGTGAATAAGGAAAAACTTGCGACCAGGGCACCAAATTCGTGCGCCAGCCGCGGGTAATCATCCCCGAGTAACAGGAAAATGATCAAGACAGCGGCAAGACTGAATGCGATGGACAGGCAAGAGCCAAGGATGATGCCGGTAATGACCGTGAGCGGAAGCATGGCGGTATTTTACCCTTGGATACGGCGGACTTAGCCACAATGAAAGAAAATTGCCAAATTCGCCCTTGATTGAAGGGCTTATGCCAACTAGCCTATCCTACTAGAGGCTGTGCGGCAGCACGCGACCATGGAGAGCACTTTGACAACCTACCTGACTGGCCCAAAGGGAAAGATCATTACAGCCGTGCTGGCTGTTGCCGCGCTAACAGCGGCGACGCCGATTGTTGCTGACACGGCAGAAGATCAACTGTCCCCGGTTCCGCGGCATGAAAAAATAGGTCAGCTGGTCACCGAGTTTATTCAGAAATCACACTATCGCCACGCTTCCGTAGATGACGACCTGTCGTCACAGGTTCTTGATCGGTATATCGAAGCTCTCGACAACAACCGCATGTACCTGTTGGCCTCGGATATCGAGGCTTTTGAGCAGTATCGTTACCTCCTCGATGACATGGTGCGGTCAGAGCCGCTCAATCCGGTTTTTGAGATGTTCGACGTCTATCGAACCCGGGTCCGCCAACGACTGGCCTTTGCGCGAACCCAGCTTGAATCTGAACCGGATTTTTCTGTCGATGAGTCCTATCTGTTCGACAGAGAGGATATTGACTGGGCGGCCTCTGAAGCCGAACTCGATGAGTTATGGCGCAAGCGCGTGAAAAATGACGCGCTCAGCCTTGCTCTGGCGGATAAGGAGTGGCCTGACATTCAGGAAGTCCTGGAAAAACGTTACGCGACGTTTGCCAAGCGGATGGATCAGATCAAGAGCGACGACGTTTTCGAAACCTTCATGAACGCGTTCGCCCATACGCTCGATCCTCACTCTAGCTACCTGTCGCCCAGGAACTCAGAGGAGTACCGAATTCAGATGAGTCTGTCTTATTTCGGTATTGGCGCATCGTTGCAGACTGAAGACGATTTCGTAATGGTCAGCAATATTATTCCGGGCGGTCCTGCGGCAATCGATGGTTCGTTGCAACCGAAGGACAAGATTACGGCGGTCGCGCAGGGCGAAGACGGCGAGCTGGTGGACGTGATTGGCTGGCGCCTCGACGACGTTGTGCAACTTATTCGCGGCCCGGCCGAAACCGTTGTGCGCCTGCAGGTAATGCCTGCCGGCACCCTGCCTGGTGCAGAAGAGAAAGTCATTATGCTGACGCGCAACCAGGTAAAACTGGAAGAGCAGGCAGCCAAGAGCGAGATTGTGACCATTCCACGCGACGGCAGGGACTGGTCGATCGGTGTTATTGACGTGCCGAGTTTTTATCGCGATTACCGAGCGCTGAGTAATGGCGACAAGGATTACACCAGCACCACCAAAGACGTAAAACGTCTTATTGGAGAACTGGAAGAGCAAGGCATCGATGGACTGATAGTCGACTTGCGCAATAACGGCGGCGGCCACCTTACGGAAGCAACCGCATTGTCTGGCCTTTTTATCGACAATGGCCCGGTTGTACAACTGCGGAACTCAAACGGTCGCATTAGCAGGCTCGACGATCCGGATCCCGTGCCGCGAGTCGCCTATACGGGTCCCATGGCCGTTTTGGTAAATCGTTACAGTGCGTCCGCATCGGAAATTTTTGCCGCTGCCATCCAGGACTACGCCCGCGGTGTCATCATCGGGCAACAGACTTTCGGCAAAGGCACTGTGCAGAACCTGTATTCACTCGATCAATATGTTCGGCGTCCTGACGATGAAGGCCTCGGGCAACTCACACTGACGATTGGCAAGTATTACCGGGTAACGGGAGAAAGCACTCAGCATCGCGGCGTTGACCCGGATATTTCGCTGCCGTCGCCGATCGATGCCACGGTCGTTGGCGAAAGCGTGCGTGACAGCGCCCTGCCCTGGGACACGATCCGTACCACCGAATTTCGCGCCGGAACGCCCCTGGAGACGACGATCAACTCCCTGACGGCAAACCATATCTCGCGAGCCAAGGACGACCCTGACTTTCAATATTTGCTGGAAGGCATCCGGGACATCGAGGAAGTCCGCTCGCGCAAGACCATGTCCCTGAATATTGAGCAGAGACGCATCGAACGTGAAGAGGATATGGCCAATAGACTGGCTCGCGAGAATCAACGCCGCGCAGCGTTTGAGCTTGAGCCGCTGGCGAGCATTGAAGAACTCGAGGCACTCGAAACACCGGACATTCATCTTGACCAGGCAGCCGCCATCGTGACCGATCTCGCCGCATTGCGAGAGGTCCAGGCTGCGCCGACGCAGACAGCCCAAATTGAGCAATAAACAGCATTATAGTTTTCACTTGCAAGACCAGTTGCGGGTGTTATACTGAAGTACAACACCAACCTACCTGATTCTAATCCTGTAGAGGTCGCTGTGGACATGAAGCATCCGCCGAGGAGTCTCCCAGTAGCAGCTCGAAGCTTGCTTGCCACAGTTGTGTTTGCGAGCGCCGGTTGGGGCGCTACCGCGCTGGCAGCGGCCACCAACAAAGCGGACTGCGACGCGTATGCGAGTCCGGCAGAAACACTTCAGAGCCCCATAGCCGCACTTTCACTGAATGCCGTAGATCATGTCACCATCGACAGCGAGAGTGCCGCTATCGATGAACTGGAGAATAATCAGGAAGGCAGTGAACGCGCAGCCCCGTTCCTGTTCCTCACCCCGCGAGTAGCATCAGTCCTTCGCGATATATTTGAGGTGGCACGTGACCAGCAGTCGCCAGAGTCCGAGGTGCGAGAGGATGCAGCCTCTTCTCCGCTGGCGGAAGTTGAAGATCAAGCGAACGGCGCGGAGTACCGATACGAGACATTGCCGGCACCGGCTATCGACGAAGAGCATGATCTTCCATTGCTGCAACGGCAGATGTTCCGGACTGATATTTAATCGCTATTGCTACTTCTTATTTGGCCGAATCTAGCGGCTGAATATTTTTGAAATTCCCCAGTAGTTTTCGCTTGCCAGGTTGCCTTCACTCCTGTGCACCTTGCCATCTGCGTCAAACCGATAGATCGTAGCGACAGATCCGGCAAGCGGCACAGGATCCCGGTCGTCCGCGAATTTCGCCGTTTCGCTCAGCAATTTTGCTCGCTTTTGCAGAACGTCAGCGAAATTCGCATTTTGCTCCATGCTGTCGGCGCTCTTGCTAATCTGGTCAAGCAGGCGATTGCACTCGTGGCGAGTACCGTAATTGATCGCACCAACGCTTTTCTCGGTGGACTCTTTGATCAGGTTGGCAATGTCGGCATCTGCGAAATGTATATAGAGCTGTTGGGCAAACGCAAGAATCATCAGGTTTATCGAACGCTTGGTTGGCACATCCAGTCCCTGATGGTCTGGCGGCTGTCGGTTTTTAATCTCGTCCAGGCGGATAACAATCGCCTGATCTTCCTGGGCAGCCAATTCAATTTGCTCGGCAATGCGGTCAATCTTCTTCATCGCCGATCTGCCGCGAAACATCCGCACCAGGCCGCTCATTGATGTCAAACGTCGCTGCTCTGATTGCAGCTGGTCCTCCAGCTGAAAAACCGAGTCGCGTTTTTCCAGGAGCTCCAACTCAACGCTTTTCGATTCGTTGCGCAGATCCTGCTGCCAGTCTTCCAGGAGACTGTCGTGGCTTTTTTGTTCACGCTGCTGCTTCAATTGCTCGGCGAATTTTGCAAGCATCCGTTCGCACTGTAATCCAAGACCACGCAGCTGATAAAAAACCACCACGCTGTGTGCCAGCTGTGAATCAACCAGCAGGTCCTCGAGATGCTCGAGCCGCTGCTGCAGGCGCGCAGTTGCACCTTCCTGTTGCTTGACCTTGTCTTGCAGGCGGTACTGCTCTTTTCGCAGACCGGCAAATTCTTTCTTCAGCTCGGCACGATTCCAGTACAGGTCCATCAGCTTGTCGCTGTCCTGCGCCTTCTCCTCGGAACTGCCAAAAATTGCCGTCAAACTGGACAAAACAAACTCCCTTTACATAACCACCGGCCAGCGGACGCTGGAATATGTGGAATACACTAAAGAGATGATGACAAGACAGCGGCCGTCAATCTTTGATTGAATCGACAGTTTTGGCGCTTGTCCGGCTTAAATTGGTGCGCGAGATCAGCGCTCGAGGATCATGTGGCCCTGGTCCATCAGGTACTCCAGCCATTTGTTCAGCAGCATGTTGCGCCGCCAGCGCAGGTCGAGTTCCTTACGATGCGCCCTGCTAAGCCGACGTAGTGCGGCATGCCGATGTTCGCCGGAACAGCGCATTGCCTCGGCCAAGTGACCGTCAAGGTACAGGCGGACCTGCATATCCGGATCGGCAACCCGAACGTCATCTTCCGTGAACATGTACGACAAAGACATCGTTACCGTATAGCGGCTTCGCTCCAGTATCTCGAGGTACAGGTCGCAATCTCCGGCAACCGTTGAACGGTAGCAGCCGTCCAGTCGATGAATTTCCGGCACCAGTTGCAACAAACGCAAATAGTTACTTTCGTACAATGTCATGAGGCCAACGAAACTTCCTGGCCTGACGACCGTCTCCGGAACAAGTTGATAGTCACGTAACATGCCCTGAATATAGCACAGCATTTTCGAATCAAGAGTTATGCAAGTTTGATTCCGGAACTTGTATTTTCAGGAAAAAATTACGGTCGCACGCGGCGCTCCACGCCAGTACTATTGAGAATTCTGCTGGCTATTTCTTCAATAGAAAACTCAGTCGTATTAATGTGCGGTACGTCATACTTTTTAAAAATTTTCTCAGCTTCCCGTAACTCATAGCGCACCTGCTGCGCGGACGCATACTGGCCCAATGCACGACGCTCTTTTCTGATCTGCTGCAAACGAGTGGGCGCAATCGTCAAACCAAACAGTTTTTCCTTTTGACTCACCAGGAAATCCGGCAGGCTGCCACTATCAAATTCTTCATCGGTCAGGGGAAAATTGGCGGCATAAACCCCGTACTGAAGGGCCAGATACAGGCACGTAGGTGTCTTTCCGGATCGTGATACACCAAGCAGTATTACATCGGCCACCTCGTAGTTTCGGGTAATACCACCATCATCGTTGGCCAGCGCGAAGTTTGTCGCCTCGATCCGCTTCATATAGCTATCAATATCACTCATTCCATGGGCCCGGCCGGCTTCATGGGTCGATTTCTGCTGCAACTCATTTTCCATCGGCTCTAAAAAAGCGTCGAATATGTCAAGGTGTAACCCTTTCGCTTTGCGTAGAATTGCTCGGAATTCATCCTGAACGAGAGTGGAGAAAACGATGGGACGCTCAGCCCCTGAATCTGCTGCCAAATTGATTTTCTTGACAGCTTCCCGTGCCTTGTCTTCGCTATCTATAAATGGCAAAGTCACCTGCCTAAAATTCTGGCCACTGAATTGGGTCAGGAGACTGTGCCCAAGAGTTTCAGCGGTAACTCCGGTCTGGTCAGACAGAAAAAAGACGGTACGCTCACTCATAATGGATAATTTCTCCGATCGCCACAGGTTCTCCGTGGCTGACCACCATTTTGCTATTGATACTCGTTATTGATAATGGATTGTCCATTTCCTAGGAATTAACACAAGGGAGTCTGATTTGGAGCCATACGTCATCAAGCTAGACCAGCTGGGCATGCACGATGTTGAGATCGTCGGCGGGAAGAATGCTTCGCTTGGAGAAATGATCGCAAACCTTTCCGGCCTTGGCGTGGACGTCCCGGGCGGGTTCGCGACAACAGCGGCGGCATATCGCGACTTCCTGGCAACCGACGGACTGGACAAACGCATCCAAGATGCCCTCAGCGACCTTGATGTCGACGATATCGCAACCTTGACGACGACAGGCAAGAATATCCGTGAATGGATAGTCGGCACCGAATTGCCGCAACGATTGATGGCTGAAATCCGCGACGCCTGGGATGAGATGTCCGACGGTCGGGATATTGCCGTTGCGGTTCGCTCGTCAGCGACCGCGGAAGATTTGCCAGACGCCTCGTTCGCGGGCCAGCAGGAAACGTTTCTAAACGTGCGCGGTCTGGATCATCTGGTTGACGCGCTGCACCAGGTATTCGCATCACTGTTCAACGATCGTGCCATTGCCTACAGGGTGCACCAGGGCTTCGAACACTCAGTCGTGGCGCTCTCCGTGGGCGTCCAGTACATGGTGCGCAGTGACTTAGGGTCTGCCGGCGTCATTTTTACGCTGGACACCGAAACAGGATTTCGCGACGCGGTGTTCATTACGTCATCGTACGGCCTCGGTGAGACGGTCGTTCAGGGTGCCGTAAATCCGGACGAGTTTTACGTCTTTAAGCCGGCTTTGGAGAACGACAAACACCCAATACTGCGCAAAAACCTGGGCAGCAAAGCGATCAAGATGGTGTTCAGTGATAACCCGGTGCCTGGCAAGACCGTCGACACCGTCGACGTGGACGAAGCCGAAAGCATGCGCTTCTCTCTCAGTGATGAAGATATCGTTGCGCTGGCCCGGACAGCGGTCACCATTGAAAAACACTATGACCGGCCAATGGATATCGAATGGGGCAAAGATGGATCTGACGGACGCCTGTATATCCTGCAGGCCCGGCCCGAAACGGTGCAGAGTCGCAGCGGCCGGACGATCGATCGATTTACGCTTAAAGAACACTCCGATGTGCTGACCAGAGGCCGGAGTATCGGGCACAAAATTGGACAGGGAAAAGCCAAGGTCATTCGAGACGTCAGTGAGATGAATCGGATTCAGCCGGGCGACGTCCTGATCTCGGACATGACTGATCCTGACTGGGAGCCGGTAATGAAACGCGCAGCCGCGATCGTCACCAACCGCGGCGGCCGCACCTGCCACGCGGCAATCATTGCGCGCGAGCTTGGCATACCGGCCGTTGTTGGCTGCGGCGATGCAACCACCACTATTCCAGATGGCGATGACGTGACCGTCAGCTGTGCCGAAGGCGATGAGGGTTTCATCTACAAGGGTATGCTGCCGTTCGAGGAATCTCATATTGAGCTCGATTCCCTGCCCGATATACCGGTCAAAATCATGATGAACGTCGGCAATCCCGATCGGGCGTTCGACTTCGCCAATATTCCGAATCACGGCGTCGGACTGGCACGACTCGAGTTCATTATCAATCGAATGATCGGTGTCCATCCGAACGCGCTGCTGGAATATGACCAGCTTGACGAAGACACGAAGTTCGCGGTCAACGAGCAAATGGCGGGTTACGACGACCCCGTCGGATTTTTTATCGAGAAACTGGCAGAGGGTGTCGCTACGATTGCTGCCGCATTCGCCCCTGAGCCCGTTATTGTGCGCCTCTCTGATTTCAAATCGAACGAGTACGCGAATCTAATCGGTGGTGACAAATACGAACCCTCAGAAGAAAACCCGATGCTTGGATTCAGAGGCGCCTCACGCTACGTTGCAGAAAGTTTTCGGCCGTGTTTCGACCTTGAATGTGAAGCACTGAAAAAAGTACGAAATGAGATGGGTCTTACGAACGTCCAGATCATGATTCCGTTCGTGCGTACAGTCGCGCAGGCGAAACAGGTCATCGATATTCTTGCTGAAAACGGCCTCGAACGGGGCAAAGACGGCCTGAAAGTCATCATGATGTCGGAGCTCCCGACCAATGCACTGCTCGCGGATCAATATCTCGAGCACTTTGATGGCATGTCTATTGGCTCAAATGACATGACCCAGCTGACGCTTGGCCTCGACAGGGATTCCGCGCTGATCGCCGATCTTTTCGATGAGCGTGACGAGGCCGTGCAGGCCTTGTTGGCAATGACGATCAGGGCCTGTATTGCCAAAGGCAAATACGTTGGCATTTGCGGTCAGGGACCATCAGATCATCCGGATCTTGCTCGCTGGCTTCTCGACGAAGGAATCGAAAGCATGTCTCTCAATCCCGATACAGTCGTTGAAACCTGGATGTTCCTGGCGGGCCAGAAAGTCTAGCTGTTAGAAACTGTCATACCTGGAACGACGCTGGAACTTCATGCGCGGCAGCACCAGTCCAAGCAGAACGCCACCAAAAAGCACTAGTGCACCAGTGATGAACCAGTTCCTGGTGGTCTGGCCCGACAGATCCTCGTTTTCCTGCTCAAGCAGGCTGACCTTGATTTCCGCATCCGTCAACTGCTGCTGCAGATTCTGATTCTGTCGGTCTATGGCCAGTGTGTCGGCTGCTTTCTGGGTAATTTCATCAAGCTGTTGCTGCAAATTCGATTTGTCCTGCTCAAGCTCGCGAATCTGCCGGGTCGCGTTCTCAAATTCTCCGCGCAGCGCGCTTAGCTGGCTACCCAGGCCACTGCTGTCAGAGGTTGCGTCCGTTAGCTGCTGGGTCAGCGTAATCAGCTGCTCGCGGGCCGACGGCTCATCCATAAGGTAACGGGTAAGCACCCATCCCTCGGTGCCGCCCCGGGTCCGAACCTGCGTATATCCTGCTTCGACATCTTCGTCGAGTATCTCAAGCTCGGTGCCGCTGTCGACCTGCAGTTGGATAGCATTATTGGTGCTCGGACCGGTGCGCAGCATTACTTCGAACTGGTCGCTTACCCAGGCGGACTCTGCCGAGGCAATTACTGAAAGCCCGAGACCGTAGATGAGCACGAGCGCCTGTCGCAGTATTTTCTGGTTCATAGTAAACAATGATTGCGGGCCAATTTGCGCCAACTATAAGGCATCGACATTTGGTGCACCAGCGCATTGTTCATTCGCGTAACTCGCTGTCGCAGATTGGCGACTGTCAGGATTTCTGATGCAGGCGGTGAATATTTTTTTCCCAGTTGGCGCCATCGAAATCCTCGACGGTGGTTGGCTCAAAAGTGCCGGCATCGATGCACCTTGCGTTGATGCTGATGCCGTCGGGATGCGAGCGCGGGACATAAAATGACTTGATACCGCAATGCTTACAGAAATAGTGTTTGGCAACGCCTGTATTGAAGGTGTAACAGGACAGAGCCTCTTCGTCGCTGATCAGTCTGAAATTCGAGCTGTCGATAATCAGGTGCAGATAACCGGACATTCGGCACACGCTGCAATTGCAGTTACTTAAACCCGCCTGCGCCGGAGCATCGAACTCGAATCGCACCCGACCGCAGTGGCAGCCACCTTCATGCCTCAATATTCCCAACCCCTTCCATTAACCCAGCTTTTTCCAGACCACCAGCATGTTATTAGCAGGCATCGCATACCGGCGCAACATTTCCAGACCATTGTCCTGGCCAAGCTCCTGCAGAGATTCTAAATCGCGAATACCCATTTGCGGATCCTGTTGTCGCAGCGAGCTGTCGAACGCCTCATTGCTTGAACTCGTGAAATTGCCATCCAGCTTGAAAGGTCCGTAAAGGCAAAAAATGCCGCCAGATCGCAGAACTCGACCGACAATCGCAAACATGCAGGTAACCGCAGCGAAACTCATGATGTGGGCCGTGTTCGCCGAAAAGACGGCAGCGTAGGTATTCGGCAACTTCGGCGCCTGCTGCACGTCGAGATCCAGCGGCGGGCGCACATTGCTAACAGCAGACTCCGTAATCCATGCACTGATGCCAGCATGATTAACCGATCGGTCGCTGGTTTGCCAATCGAGCCACGGCATACTGGCGCCGAAAAAAACGGCGTGCTGACCGGTACCAGAGCCTATTTCCAGTACAGAGCTAATCTCGCTCAGTTCCTCACGCAATACCTCGAGAATCGCGTCGCGATTGCGCTCGGTTGCGGGTGCCGATGGCTTTTCATTCATTGGGCATCGCCAAAATGCTCAGCAAACGAACATCTTTTCGCGGTAATACGCGAGCTCCGCAATGGAATCGCGAATATCGTCCAGCGCCCGGTGCGCGGAATCCTTGCTGTACCCTGATGCAACCTCCGGCATCCAGGTACCAGCAAGAATTTTTAACGTACTGACGTCCAGGTTTCGATAATGGAAAAACGCCTCGAGTTCGGGCATCAGACGTGCCATAAATCGCCGATCCTGGCAAATACTGTTACCGCACATGGGCGATTTGCCCGCATCCACATGTTCGCGCAGGAAATCCAGTGTCTTTGACTCCGCAGCAGCGGCTGATAAAGAAGAGGTCAGGACACGTTGCGTGAGGCCGGACTCGCCATGGTGTTTGGTATTCCAGGCATCCATCGCATCCATTACTTCCGCGGGCTGTGCGATGACCAGTTCCGGACCGATGGCAATTTCATTGAGCTGTTCATCAGTCACAATTGTCGCGATCTCGATGATGTAATCGGCAGTCGTATCGAGCCCCGTCATCTCAAGATCGATCCAGATGAGGTTCGTCGCCCCGCTTGCCGTATCTGTCTGCGCTGTTTCCGTCATGCTGTTTCCGATTATCCAATCCAGAGGTCAATTGCGGCAGATAGTGTATCAGTGTCGGCAGGTGCAAGGATCACCGGTGCGCGGCATACTGCACGCTCTCACCACAGTATTAAGACGGATCAAAGCTGGCAATGACGGTGGAAATTCAACAGCAGTGCCTTGTAGTGGGTGCCTATAGCCGCCGCATGACGTTGCAACTGGATAATCATGGTGAAATCGAGGCGCGCATAAAAGGCAAAAAACTGAAGCCCGTTTGCGGCGATCGGGTGGTGGCGGAACCGATACTGAACGAACCCGAATGGCTGATCACGGAAATCTGCCCGAGGACTAATGAGCTAACCCGTCCGGATAGTCGCGGCCGCAAGGATGTTCTGGCCGCCAACATCGACTGTGTGGTTGCAATGGCCGCTCTCGAACCCGAGCCGGACTGGTACATCGTGGACCGATACCTCGCCGCGGCAGAAATTATGGGCGCAAACAGCATCGTCGTACTGAACAAGACAGATTTAAGTCCGCTACCCGAAGCCGTTAATTCAGTTCTCGACGACTACTTGTCGTGTGGCATTGAAGTCATTCCCTGCAGCGCGAACACGGGCGCTAATATCGACCAGTTGCTCGCCGCCATGAAGAACAGGATTTCGATTATTGTGGGTCAGTCCGGCGTCGGCAAATCCAGCGTAATTAACAGAATTATTCGCGACAGTGCACAGCGAACGGGCGAATTATCGGACAGCACCGGCGAAGGCCGACACACAACCGTAAATTCCGTGATGCTGGACCTGCCCGACGGCGGCGCCGTGGTCGATTCGCCCGGTGTTCGCGACTATGCTCCGGTCATCGATAGCCCGCAAGACGTTAACTGTGGTTTTCGCGAGATTTACGAACGTAGCCAGGATTGTCGATTTGCGAACTGCATTCATATGCGGGAGCCCGGTTGTGCCGTCAAGGCAGGTGTTGATAATGGCGATATCAGCGCCCGGCGCTACGAAAGTTACAGACGGCTGATGAACGCTTCGCAACGCCTCAGCGACAAGTTTGGTTAACCGGGAGGCCAGTCTAGATTTCGCCCACCGAGAACATGCAGGTGTATATGAAAAACAGTTTGCCCGGCAGCCGCATTGCAGTTCATGACAGTACGAAAGCCGTCTGCAGCGATGCCCTCCCGCGCGGCGATATCCCGGGCGGCAAGGAACAGCGATCCAACGGTTTTAGCGTCTTCATCCTGCAGGTCATTCAGGGTGGCAATGTGTCGCCTCGGGATCACCAATACATGCGTTGAAGCCTGAGGATTGATATCACGAAAAGCCACGATATCGTCATTTTGATAGACGACATCTGCTTCAATCTCGTCACCTGCGATTTTGCAAAAAAGGCAATTCGGGTCTGTCATCGGCTGGGCCTCACTGTCCAAACAACATTCAATCGACGACTCGCCGGCCGAAAAAAGCATGCGACAATGTGCCGCCATCAACGTACTCGAGTTCGCCACCCAGGGGTACGCCATGGGCAATTCGGCTGGCCTGCACGTTGTGTTGTCCTGCCAGATCCGCGAGGTAGTGAGCAGTTGCATCACCCTCAACGGTCGGATTCGTCGCAATAATTAATTCGTTGACGGTCCCGTCACCGAGCCTGGATTCCAGTGCCGACATGCCGAGTTCGTCAGGACCGATACCATCGAGCGGTGACAAGTGCCCCATAAGCACAAAATACAGGCCGCGATATCCGGTGGCATCCTCAACTGCCATTACGTCCGCGGGTGATTCAACCGCGCAGAGCAGCGAAATGTCACGGCCGGTCGCTGCACAAATGTTGCACGTTTCGTGTTCGGTCAGCATACGGCATCGCCCGCAATGGCCAATTCCCTGCACGGATTCAGCCAGCGCAGCCGATAGTTCCCGGGCGCCTTCTCGATCACGTTCCAGCAAGTGAAACGCTATACGCTGCGCTGACTTTCGACCAATGCCCGGCATGCAGCGCAGCGAGTCGATAAGATGCATCAGTAACGGCGAAAATGTCATCGGAGTGAACTATCCGTTCAGAATGGAAGCTTCATGCCGGGCGGCAGGTTCAGGCCCGATGTCATTCCGGAAAACTTTTCCTGCACGGTTTTTTCGACCCGACGCACGGCGTCGTTGAATGCCGCAACGATCAGATCTTCCAGCATTTCCTTATCGTCTCCCACAAGGGAATCGTCAATGTCGAGGGCTCGCACCTCATGTTTACAGGTCATTGTGATTTTCACCATGCCCGCCCCAGATTCACCGCTGACCGTCAAGTTGGCCATCTCTTCCTGGGCTTTTTGCATATCGGCCTGCATTTGCTGGGCCTGTTTCATTAGCTGACCAATACCGCCTTTCATGCCACTACTCCTGGTTCGCAGTGTTGTTGTTGATAGGTTCGACAGAATCCGCGACGATTTCTGCGCCGAACATGTCTTTCAGTGTCTTGATATTGGGATCGGCTTCTAACCCTGCCCTGGCGGCGTCGAGATTTTCTATTTCTTTCCGCGCGACTTTCTGTACGGGCGTCTCCTCGGTAACGACTCCTATCGAAATATCGACTTTCAATTCTTCGCCAAAATACGCGCTCAGGGCCTCCGCCATTGCCGCCTGCCTGGCACGCGTCAGGTACGACTCAGACCGGCCATCCAGCGACAGCAAGATCGTGTGCCCTTCGCGACGCAAATAGGCACAATTGCTGGCCAGCTGCTTGTTAAAACCCGACAACGGCAACTGACCAATCAACTGCGACCAATCGGGTTCGCTCCAGGTAGCACTTGCGGTCGCCGAGGCCGGTTTCGACACCGGCAGCGGCTTCTTAGCACTTGCCACTGCCGGCGTTGCCGATCCTTGCATGCCATGCGCGAGCTTGCGAACTTTGCCACCACTCCCCTGGTCCTTCGCCGCATCGGCCGGTTGGAATGTCAGCATGCGCAGCAGGGTCATTTCAACTCCGCTCCTGGGATCAGGTGCCAGCTGCAGATCGCGACGACCAAGGAGTGCGATCTGATAGAAGAGCTGTACATCTTCAGCCGCCATTTTCGATGCAAGTGCCTCCAGCTGCGCCGCGTCAACGTCGTCTTCCTGATCGATGACACCCACCGTCTGATAGACGGCAATGCGCTGCAACACGCGCGCCAGGTCATCAAGCAAACGTGCATAGTCGGGAAATTGCTCATCCACCTCTGCGATCGCCGCAATAAGCCCGGCTGCGTCACCGTTGGCCAGCAGGTCAATCAAGCGACTGATATGCTGGCGGTCAATTGTGCCAAGCATCGCACCGACGCCCTCTTCTGCAACATTGCCGCCACAAAACGCAATGGCCTGATCCAGGAGGCTGAGTGCATCCCGCAGAGATCCATCTGCCGCGCGTGCCATCATCGCGAGCGCCCCTGCTTCAAACTCGATCGACTCCGCGTTGCAAATCAATTCGAGCCGTTCACCAATAAGCGCTGGCGTCAGCCGCTTCAAGTTGAACTGCAGGCAGCGGGACAGAACCGTCACCGGCAGCTTTTGCGGATCCGTCGTCGCAAGCAGAAATTTAACGTGAGGTGGTGGTTCTTCAAGCGTCTTCAGGAGCGCGTTGAAGGAACTCTTGGACAACATGTGCACCTCGTCAATCAGGTACACCTTGAATCGACCTCGTGCGGGTGCATATTGCACGTTATCGAGAAGCTCGCGCGTGTCGTCCACTTTGGTTCTGGACGCGGCATCCACTTCGATCAGATCAACAAATCGTCCCTCGTCAATCTCGGCGCACGCGCTACACACCCCGCACGGCACAGAGGTGATGCCCGTCTCGCAATTCAGTGCTTTCGCCAGGATTCTGGCAATCGTGGTTTTGCCGACGCCACGAGTCCCGGCAAACAGGTAGGCGTGATGCAAACGTTCGCTGTCCAGGGCGTTCGAAAGCGCCGTCAGAACATGTTTCTGCCCAACCGTTTCCTGGAAGTTCTTAGGTCGCCATTTTCGGGCGAGTACGAGATAACTCATTAGAGATCAGATAACCCGGTAGTCAAGCTGTAACAGCGCGGTCAGACAGTGTAACGAAAGAGGCAGTTGCGATTAAGCCTCATGCTTATCTTCGGTAGAAATAAAGTGGCCCGCGCCAACCACTCCCCGGCACCCGGCGTCACCGCTGCCGCTGCTCCCTTCCGGGCCTGACGGGGTTCACGGGTAGCCGTCGCGGGGAAGCCGACGCGGACCGGCGGCGATTATCGCCTCATCGCCGGCCGGACACAATGTCATCAGCCGATACGAATTCGCGAACCGTGATCAAAAATCTGCTGCCAGATCAGTATCAAGGTTGCTATTCTCTCGGTCTTAAGTGTCCCAGCTCCCGCCATCTGCCCGAAATCAGGAGATAGAAGTATGCCTCGAACACCCGAATTCGCGACCGTTGACCCCTTTGACGGTATGAATGGCAAGAATCCAGGCATTCTGCAGAACCTGGTCTCCGGGAAATGGACCGACGCGGACGGGGCCTACGAAGAAATCGTCGATCCGATGAATGGGGAGGTATTCCTCAAGATTCCGGAGACCCGGGAACACGGGCCGTTCATAGACGGTCTGCGCAGCTGCCCGAAATCGGGCGTCCACAATCCGCTCAAGAATCCGGACCGCTATGTATACCTGGGCGGCGTGTGCGCACGCGCAGCAGCGCTGCTGGCCGAACCGCACATCGAAGAATATTTCACCAAACTCACGCAACGGGTCATGCCCAAAAGCTGGGAGCAATGCCGCGGGGAAGTCGTCGTCACCCGCATTTTTCTGGAAAACCTGGCCGGCGACGGCGTGCGCTTTCTCGCACGCGGGTTTTCTAATCCCGGCAATCACAATGGTCAGGAATCACGCGGCTATCGCTGGCCGTATGGCCCCGTAGTGATCATTGCCCCTTTTAATTTTCCGCTGGAAATCCCGGCACTGCAGCTGATGGGCGCGCTGGCGATGGGAAATCGTCCCTTGATCAAACCTGAGTCCAAGGTGAGCGTCGTGCTGGAGCAGTTTGTGCGTCTCCTGATCGCGGCGGGACTGAAGCCTGATGATCTCGACATGATCCAATGTCGTGGTGCCGTGATGGGCGAACTAATCGACACCGCGAGAGACCATATTCGCCTGGTCCAGTTTACCGGCTCGAGCGGTGTCGCCGAGCACCTGTCGGCGGTAATGAATGGCGCAGTAAGAATTGAAGACGCAGGCTTTGACTGGAAGGTCATCGGTCCGGACTATGATCCCGAATGGCTTGATTACGTCGCGTGGCAATGCGACGAAGATGCATATAACGCCGCAGGCCAGAAATGCTCGGCGCAGAGCATTATTTTCATGCACCAAAACTGGAGCACCGCCCTGCTTCCAAGGATAAGCGATTTGGCTGCACGCAGGAGCCTGGCCGATCTTTCACTCGGCCCGGTTCTGACGTGGACCAATAAACAGATCGACGAGCACATCAGCAAGATCATGGCCATACCGGGCGCCGAGCTGTTGTTCGGTGGCAAGCCGCTCGAAGGTCATTCAATTCCCGAGTGCTATGGCGCGATGGAAGCCACCGCGGTGAGCGTTCCGATTGACGAGGCCGCAGGCGCGCATTTCGAGCTGGTCACAACGGAGCTGTTTGGGCCATTCCAGGTGATCATTACCTGGACCGACGATGATCTTCCGAAAGTGCTCGACATACTGGAGCGCATGTCCCATCACCTGACAGCGGCGATTGTTAGTAAAGATATTGCGTTCCAAAACGCAGTTCTGGGCGCCACAGTCAACGGGACGACCTACTGTGGCATTCGCGCCCGTACGACCGGTGCGCCGCAGAATCACTGGTTCGGGCCAGGCGGAGATCCGCGCGGCGCCGGAATCGGCACCCTTGAGGCGATACAGGTAACCTGGAGCCATCATCGGGAAGTCATTGCAGACCAGGGGCCAATGCCCGAAGGTTGGCAGGTTCCGCCGCTAACTTGAATATAGATCCCGCCTGACTAACGGACGACCGCATGCAAAGCAAGCTGCCAGACACTGGCACGACTATTTTCGCAGTAATGAGCAGCCTTGCTGAGGAGTGCAATGCGATCAATCTTTCGCAGGGTTATCCGAGCTTCAATCCCGATCAGGCACTGCTTGATCTGGTTACGCACTACCTGAATTCCGATGGCAATCAGTATGCGCCGATGGTCGGTGTGCCGAAGCTACGACGGGCAATTGCCGAAAAAGTAGCCCTGTTATACGGACGCGAAATCGATCCTGATCACGAGATTACTGTATGCGACGGAGCCACGGAGGGCCTTTTTAGCGCTATCCAGGCGACGGTTCACCCAGGCGACGAAGTTATCGTATTTGACCCGGCATATGACTCCTATGAGCCGGCAATAAGACTTGCAGGCGGGACGGCCGTGCACGTGCCGCTGGTAGAAACAGATGAAAATCCCGACTACCACATTGACTGGGACAGGCTAAAGGCCGCCATCAACGAACGAACCCGGCTCCTGATATTTAACTTTCCGCACAACCCGACCGGCGTCATTCTCAATGCAAGCGACCTCGACACGCTGGCAGAAATCATTCGCGAGACTGATGCCTATCTCCTGTCTGACGAAGTCTATGAGCACATAGTATTTGACGGAGCACAATTCCACAGTTTTATTCGCCACGACGAGTTATGGGAGCGAACTTTTGTCGTTTCCTCTTTTGGAAAGACTTACCACGCAACCGGTTGGAAAGTTGGCTATTGTGTTGCGCCCGCCAGGCTGACCGAAGAATTTCGTAAAATCCATCAGTGGGTCTGCTACGCCGTTGTCACGCCGATTCAGCATGCGCTGGGTGACTACATGTCCCAATCGCCGGGGCACTATGCTGAATTGCCGCGTTTCTATGCAGCAAAACGTGATCGCTTTTGCGAGCTGCTCAAAGATTCGCGTTTCACACTACGTCCGGCCAGGGGAACGTTTTTTCAGATACTGGACTACTCGAAAATCACGGATATCGACGATGTGAGCTATGCGAAACAATTGACCCGCGAGATCGGTGTCGCGTCGATTCCGATATCAGTTTTCTGCGAGCAGCCCCTAACCAGTCGGCAGTTGAGGTTTTGTTTTGCCAAGGATGACAAGATGCTCGAACAGGCAGCGGCAAAATTATGCCAACTATGAACATCAGCATTATCCAGGCGGATCTGCACTGGCACGATCCTCGCGCAAACCGGCAGAAGTTCGAGCGTGCAATCAATGGAATTACTGATCCTACAGACCTGATCGTGCTCCCCGAGATGTTTACCACCGGTTTCTCGATGGATGCTCCGCAACTTGCTGAACCGATGTCGGGAGAGACGGTTAACTGGATGCGGGAAAAGGCGGCCGAACATTCCACTGCGATTTGCGGCAGTTTGATTATCAAGGAAGGCAGCCATTTCTATAACCGATTTATTTGCATCATGTCCGATGGCACACTGGCCACCTACGACAAGCGACACCTGTTTCGTCTGGCCGACGAGGACAGCCATTACTCGGCCGGCAGCGAACTCACGATTTTCGAAATTGGCGGCTTCAGAATTTGCCCCATGGTTTGTTATGACCTGAGGTTTCCTGTCTGGAGTCGAAACACGGACCGCTATGATTTGTTGCTGTATGTCGCCAACTGGCCAAGTGCGCGTCACAATGCGTGGGCAACCCTGCTGCGAGCGCGGGCCATTGAGAACCTATCCTACCTTGCGGGCGTCAACCGAGTAGGCAGGGATGGCAACGACCTGCCCTATAACGGGGGCAGCGCCATTATCGATTACCTCGGTAATGATTTCGCGGACCTTGGTGATAAGGAAGGATCTGCCACTGCAACGCTGGATTTGGAATCATTGCAAACCTTTCGCGAGAGGTTCGCGTTCGCGAAAGATGCAGATCAGTTTACCGTCGAAGCCTGAATAAGAATTTACCCAGCCATTCAACCCCACAGGTGTCGATCTTTCTCGATCACCTGCGACGGGGTGCCGACGATCAACGGATCCGGTCCATGGAGCACATGTTCATCCTTGTCCGGATAATCAAGGCTTGCAAGAAAATGCTGCATGCAGTTCAAGCGAGCACGTTTTTTGTCGTCTGATTTGACGACTGTCCAGGGCGCCTCGGCCGTGTCAGTATAGAAAAACATCGCCTCCTTAGCCTGCGTGTATTCCACCCATTTGCCGCGCGACTCCTCGTCAATCGAACTCAGCTTCCACTGTTTCAGTGGGTCGTCAATGCGGGCGTCGAAACGCTTGTTTTGTTCTTCTCGGGTGACCGAGAACCAGTACTTGAACAGGTGAATGCCGGATCTTGAAAGCATGCGCTCGAAATCCGGAACCTGGCGCATGAATTCGAGATATTCAAGCGAACTACAAAACCCCATTACTCTCTCAACGCCCGCACGGTTGTACCAGGAGCGATCAAAAAAGACGATCTCTCCCGACGTTGGCAAATGTTTGACGTAGCGCTGAAAATACCATTGGCCCAATTCATGGTCGGTCGGCTTCTCCAACGCTACGACACGTGCCGCCCTCGGATTGAGGTGTTCTGTAAAGCGCTTGATTGTACCGCCCTTGCCTGCTGCGTCCCGGCCCTCAAACAGCGCAACGATTCGCTGCCCTGATTGCTTCACCCAATTCTGAACCTTTAGCAATTCAACCTGCAGCTCTTTCTTGTGTCTTTCATAGGCGGCGGCTTTGATCTTGGTCTTGTACGGATAGGTGCCGTTGCGAAACAGCTCCCGAATCTGTTCCGGGCTCTGCCGCATTTCGCCGAAAATATGTGACGGATTATCGTCAGTATCGGCGCCATTATTTTTCTTTACTGCCATCGTTCCTTGTCCTTCCGCTTGAACCGCGAGCAAATGCGCCCGTGTCAACACTGCAATCTGCTATTGTCGCAGTTGCAAGCAATTGAATTTAATACGCATTATCCGTAACAAGAAGCATCCGTACGACTGCTCTCGCAGCAGGGCTCCTCTTTAGAGCCAGAATGTTGGACGGTCAGCACAATGACCGCAATAATGGCGCCATAAAACTCTAACAAAGTACCCGCATCCATGGCCACGACGAAGTTCAAATTTACGACGGTTACTGCCGTTGTAATCGCCAATATGATCGGGACAGGCGTATTCACCAGCCTTGGCTTCCAGCTGCTCGATATCCAGTCTGGCTTCGTTATTCTGCTGCTATGGGCGACAGGCGGCCTGATCGCCGTTTGTGGCGCCATGACGTATGCGGAACTGGGCGCGGCGATGCCCCGGTCCGGTGGCGAGTACAACTTCCTGGCCCGCATCTATCATCCGGCAGCGGGGTTTGTTTCAGGCTGGACGTCAGCCACGATCGGCTTTGCCGGACCTACCGCCCTCGCAGCCATAACTTTTGCCGCCTACGCCACTTCCGTTCTGCCGGGTGAACTTTCCGGTTGGGTCGAGAAAGTCCTGGCGACGGGCCTCGTTGTAATCCTGATGTTTGTTCATTCGAGTACGCGGAGAAGTTCCGGCCGCCTGCAAATGGCGTTCACCGTCCTCAAGGTCGGCATTATCGTCGTCTTCTGCCTGGCAGCGATATTGGTCATCGATGAGCCGCAGCCTGTGCGGTTCCTGCCAACGAGCGGAGATGGCGGGCTGATCACGAGTGGCGCATTTGCAGTGTCACTTATCTACGTAAGCTATGCCTACACGGGGTGGAACGCAGCAACTTACCTGAGTAGCGAGCTAGAAGACCCACAGCAAACTTTGCCGCGCATTTTATTGACCGGCACGTTGGTCGTGACAGGCTTATATGTCGCCCTCAACTTTGTTTTCCTGTATGCCGCACCGGTTGACGCAATGCAGGGGCAGGTTGAAGTCGGTTTTATTGCCGCACAGTCTGCATTCGGCGAAACCGGTGGCAGGCTAACGGGTATCGTATTGGCGTCGTTGCTGATATCTACCGTAAGCGCAATGACAATCGCCGGACCCAGAGTGTTACAGGTCATTGGTGAAGACTTTAAGGCGCTGCGATTTCTTGCAAAGCGCAACGAGGACAACATTCCTGGAAACGCGATTTACGTACAGTCAACGCTGGCAGTAGTATTTATACTGACCTCGAGCTTTGAATCCATATTGGTCTTTGCCGGCTTTACGTTGGCACTCAACAGTCTTGCAACAGTGTTGGGCGTGTTCGTGCTGCGCCATAACCAGCCCGACCTGCCCCGTCCTTATCGCACTTTTCTGTACCCCTTACCGCCGTTAATATATTTGACGTTAACCGCCTGGACACTTGGCTTTGTGTTGATGACGAGACCGGTTGAAGGGTTGTTCGGCCTCGGTGTCATTGGCTCCGGACTGCTCGTCTACCTTATTACACACGCAAAAAGTCGCCAACAGCCAAGCGCGTGAAGCTCTCAATTATCACCGTTAACTATCGCTCCTGGGGCCATTTGCAGAACGCTCTTGACGCGCTGGCGCCAGGATTTCCTGAAGACTGGGAAATGATCATTGTCGATAACGAATCGGAACCAGACGCATTTGATGCGTTCCGGAAGCGCAATCCGTGGGTAAAAATGATCGCCAACCCCGTCAACAGCGGCTTCGGCATGGGCTGCATGGTCGGAGTCGCACAGGCAACAGGCACTCAACTGCTTTTCATGAATCCTGACGTCATCGCAACCACCGAGCAGATCCGGGCGCTACTTCGAGTCAAACAGGACAATCCTGGCATTGGCTTGCTGTCACCACGACAGCTTGGAAACGACGGCCGCCCGCAGAAGGTTTTCGACGAATTCCCGGATGTGCTGAATCAAAGCAAGACATTAAAAGCGCTGCGGCGAAAACTGTGTCCAACACGCTCACCCGACCCGCGCGCCAATCACGATCAGCTGGTGTGGTGCGACTGGATCACGGGATCGTTCCTGCTTATTGGCAGAAGCGACTTCGATGCGGTGGGCGGCTGGTCTTCCGACTACTGGATGTATGTCGAAGATGCCGATCTCTGCAAGCGAGCGCAGGATGCGGGCTTACGGGTCGCGTACACGCCAGCTGTTGAGGTCATCCACGCCCATGGCGGTTCGAGCAGAATTAACGTGGCGGTCAAATCCATGACCAAACTCGAGGTCATCATCTCGAAACACGTCTATGCGTCGAAACATGCCTCAGGCGTAAACCGATGGCTGACGCATTGCCTCATCATTGTCCTGCGGCTCCCGGGCTTGCTGCTTGCCGCGCTGCTGGATCTAATGACATTCCGGCGGCTTGCAGCACTGAATGTGCGCACGCGGATGCTGGTGAACCTGGCGAAATACTATGCTGGAGTTATCCGTACGCGTTCATGGTTGAGCCCGAGAGCCAAAGCCAATCAGGTGTAGTTTTTTTTCAGCCAGTCCCTATAGCTGCCGTCCATAACGGCGCGCCACCAGGACTCGTTAGCCAGCATCCAATCGATGGTGCGGTCGAGACCTGAATCAAAATTATCCTGCGGGGCATAGTTGAGCTCAGTTTCCGCGCGAGTGGCATCAATAGCGTATCGCCAATCGTGACCGAGCCGGTCTTTTACAAACGTAATTAGCGACTCGGTTTGCTGTCCCGACGCGGCCGGTGCGTCCGGAAATAGCGCCGCCAGATTCGGCCGCGCGTTAAAAACCGCGTCGATTCTCCGGCAAATATCGTTCACGATATCGAGATTACACCGCTCGTTGTTGCCACCAATATTGTAGACCTCGCCGACAAGTCCTTCCGTGAGCACCAGCTCAATGCCGTGGCAATGGTCTGCAACATACAACCAGTCACGAATATTCGAGCCGTCGCCATAGACCGGCAACGGCTTGCCGGTCAGCGCGTTCACAATCATTAGTGGAATCAGTTTTTCAGGAAACTGAAAGGGCCCGTAATTGTTGGAGCAGTTGCTGGTGGTGACCTGCAGACCGTAAGTGTGGTGGTAGGCACGTACCAGGTGGTCCGAGGCAGCCTTGCTGGCCGCGTACGGCGAGTTTGGCGAATAGGGCGTGCGTTCGGTGAACGCCGGATCGTCGGCACCCAGCGTGCCGTAAACCTCGTCCGTGGATACATGATGGAAACGGTGGATTGCAGGTGCGTCGTCACGGCCAAGCCACGCCTCACGCGCTGCCCGCAAAAGGCTGTGCGTACCGATGACGTTGGTCTGAATAAAAGCATCCGGCTCATGAATAGAGCGATCAACATGCGACTCTGCCGCAAAATGCACCACGGTATCGAGTTTGTGTTCCGCGAACAGCGACGAGAGCAGCTCAGTATCGGCAATGTCACCGTGCGTGAAATAGTAGTCAGAATTCTGTTCAAGCCCTGACAGGTTGGCGATGTTGCCGGCATAGGTCAGTGCATCCAGAACTACAATCCGGTCTTGCGGATAATTGGCCGCCCAGTAGTGCACGAAGTTGGCACCGATGAACCCGGCGCCGCCGGTCACCAGCAAACTACGCATAGACTTCTGCGTCACGAAACGGAAGCCCGGCACTGTCCGCATCTGACATGACAGGCTCGACGCCTGATACTGGCCATTCGATCCCAATATCCGTATCGTTCCAGCGGATGGTTCGCCCAAACCCAGGTGCGTGATAGTCGGTCATGCGGTATTCCATGTCGGCAAACTCACTCATGACCATGAAACCATGACCGAAACCAGGCGGTACCCACAAGAGCCTGCGGTTACCTTCCGACAGAATCTCACCGATCCATTGCCCGAACGTCGGCGACGATCGCCGCAGATCGACGGCGACATCAAATATCTCGCCCTGAATCACGCGGACCAGTTTTCCCTGCACCTGCTGCAGCTGGTAGTGAATACCACGCAACGCGCCATGGGATGACCGACTGTGCACATCCTGCACGAACGTAGCATCGATACCTGCGTCTTTATACAAGCGCGCCTGCCACGTCTCCATCAGAAACCCGCGACGGTCTTCATGCACGACCGGATCGATCACGATCACCTCAGGAATTGCGGTGGGTGTGAACAGCATCAGAAGACAGGATCCCGGAGCATCACGCGAAGATAGTCGCCGTAGCCACTCTTGCCCAATCTGGCGGCGAGCTTTTCCACCTGCTGTGCGTCTATGAATCCGTTCTTGTACGCGATTTCCTCCGGGCAGCAGATCTTGAGGCCCTGCCTGTGCTCGATGATCTGTACAAATTGAGACGCTTCCAAAAGCGACTCATGTGTGCCGGTATCGAGCCAGGCCGCACCCCTTCCCAGCACCTCGACCTGCAGTGACCCGTCCTCAAGGTAGATCTTGTTGAGATCGGTGATCTCAAGTTCGCCGCGTTGGGAAGGTTGCAGGTTCTTCGCCATTTCGATGACACGTGCATCGTAGAAATACAGCCCGGTTACGGCATAGTTTGATTTTGGTTCGTCAGGTTTTTCCTCGATACCCAGTGCCCTGCCACTGTCATCAAAATTCACGACCCCGTATCGTTCGGGGTCGTTGACGTGGTAGGCGAAAACCGTCGCGCCGCTCTCGCGTGCTGCAGCGGCCTGTAACTGCTGCGCCAGGCCGTGCCCATAGAATATGTTGTCTCCGAGCACGAGCGACACAGATTCGCCGCCGACGAATGCTTCACCAATAACAAATGCCTGTGCCAACCCGCCCGGATCCGGCTGCACGGCGTAACGAAGGGATATGCCCCAGTCGCTGCCATCACCGAGTAAATTCCTGAACGCTGACTGATCGCCAGGCGTCGTAATGATCAGGACGTCCCTTATGCCGGCCGACATCAGTGTCGACAGCGGATAGTAAATCATCGGCTTGTCATAGATCGGCATAAGCTGCTTGCTGACCGACAGCGTCAGGGGGTGCAGTCGCGAGCCGGTGCCACCAGCGAGAATAATGCCTTTGCCTGTCGATTTGCTCACGCCGTTCTACCTCGCCTGGTTTGCAACGATTTTGAACGATGGAATCGGGATAATGTACCGACCTCCCTGCTCCTGGTAAGCGGAAGTACTGGCCATCAGCTCCTTTGCAAAGTTCCACGCCAGGATAACGAGATAATCCGGAGGATCGGCCGCCAGCACCGAGCGATCGACGATGGCGATGCCGGTTCCAGGTGAAAACTTGCCGATCTTCTCCGGCGTGTCGTCGACAATATACTCGATGGTAGCCGCGTCCAGGCCGCAGGCGTTCAGGAGTGTATTGCCCTTGGCCGAAGCGGCAAACGCTGCGATCGTCGCACCGCTGTCTTTCAGTGCCTGCAACTGCTGGCGCAGATCCCGGATCAAAGCATCGATCTCTCGGCTCCACGCCAGGTATTTCTTTTCATCGTGGAAGCCGCCCACCCGCTCATTGTCGACAAACGTCGCAACTGACGGCCGCACCTCATGAGATCCGGCGCTGCCGATGAATACTCGTACTGTGCCGCCGTGTATGTCCTGTTTCTGGACATCAAATACCTCGAGATCGGTCTGTGCGGCAAGCCGCATTACAGGTTCGATAAGCATATAGCTGAGGTGCTCGAAATAGATTGTGTCGAATTCGCGATGCTCGATGAAATCGACGCCATACGGAAATTCCAGCATCAGAGCGCCATCCTGATGCAGGCAGGCCTTTGCCGCCTCGAAAAACGTGCGCACGTCATCGACATGCGCGAATACGTTCGTGGCTGTAATCAGTTTTGGACGCTGATGTTCATCAAGAATCTTCTGCGCTACGTCCATCGACCAGAACTCGTTCATGGTTGGAATTCCGGCCGCTTCAGCGATAGCTGAGATATTCTCGGCCGGATCGACGTTCAGCACCTTTACACCAAGCGCTGTTTTGAATTCCTTTAACAAGGCACCGTCGTTTCCGGCTATGTCGACCACCAGGTCTTCCGGTGTTAATCCGAGCAGTTTTTGCGTTGACTCCGCCATAGCCCGACAGTGCCTGACGTATCCCTTATTGACAGACGAGCGATAGGTATAGTGCGAGAATAATTCTCGCGGATCGACGACAACTGACAGCTGAGACAGGGAGCAATCCCGACAGTACATTACCTGCATCGGAAATCGCTGCATCGCCTTCGCGGCATTGGCTGAAGCAGCCAGGTTGTTTGCCAGTGGCATCATGCCCAGGTCCAGGTATTTGACCATGTCTTTATTGCCGCATATTCGACAGCGCTCGACGCCGCGAACGACATTCCGCCCCGCTTTGTATTCGCTCCAGCGCGTCTGATCCAAAGAAGTATCTTTTGGTGAACTGTGCTGCGATTGATCTCTGCTAATCGACTTCACTTCCGGGTTCCGTGCTTGCGCGTATTCAAACAGCGTTCGTTTTGGACCACCTATGTTTACAATCCCTGTCAGGGGGCTCAACGTTGCCCGCAAGATTTCCGGGGCAACAATATCCACATACTCCTTGGTTGACCATTTATCTGCAAACGCAGCCGGGTAATCAAAATTGCTGTGTCCAAAACTGGTCCGAATGATCAGATGATTCGGCACCGCGCGAACGGCAGCTTCGCCAGCCAGCTTGGTCCACGCATAGAGGTTTGCCGGCAGCACTGCATCTGTTTCGGAATAGTCTCCACGATCGCCGCGATAAACATAGTCGGTTGACAAATAAACGAGGCGGATACGGGTGCCGACACATGCCCTGGCCAGGTTTACGCTTCCCGAAATATTGGTTGCCAACGCCTCCGACGGATTCGCCTCGATTTCGCGGTTGTTGGTCACTGCCGCCGCGTGACAGATAATGTCTGGCGCATGCGTCTGGATATATCCGGCGACCAGGCCTGCGTCCGTGATATCCAGTTCGTCCCGGCTCGGCATTATCAGGTCAGCGCCCAGTTTTGCCAGCTCGGTCCCGAGCAGTCCCGAACCCCCCGTCAGCAGAATCAGCACTCTGTCAAATGTCCTTACGTGGGAAAGTCCGCATGGTACAGTTCCCGCATCTGGCTGTCTAAGCGGACAATACGAAAACGCCTGATTTTTTTGCAATTTTCCGGCATCATGCGACCCCGAAATGGATGCACCCAACACAAAATCAGACCCAGCCGAGGCGGCCCTGCGACAGTATCCGGAATTGCGGCAAATGTACGACGAATTTTCGAACTACCGGCCCGAAATTCTGCCATCCAAATACTGGGAAGAATTAAACCGCAAAAATCTTCGGCAACTGGCCGAAAGCGGCTATGAAAACTTCAAGCGCACGCTGGCACGCAACTATTTCACCTGGATAGTGAGACCGCTCAACCAGCAAAACCGGTTCCTGATGCGCGAAGCCGGCTTATGGCAGTCTTTTAAAATTATTACGAGTGCCCTGGGTGCCCCGCGACACGAGCACCTCAAACGAAAGCACACGATTTTTTACAACATGCTCACCAACCTGCTGTGGGCCTACGTTGAGAAAAACGACAGCAATGGACTGCTCAAACGAATTGAAGAGCCGTTGGAGGGCAACCCGCCACGCGTGATGCGTGATGGTCGGCTAATTTCGCAGGATCTGGCCAATTCACTAATAGAATACGACGCCATCCTGCATCCACAGCTGGACCGGCGCGAAGTACGCACAATTCTTGAGCTCGGTCCCGGCTACGGCAGAACCGCGTATGTGTTTCTCAATCTGCAACCTGCATGTCGCTATATTCTGGTCGACATTCCACCGGCGTTATATGTTGCGCAACGCTACCTCACTGCAGTATTCCCCGACCGCAAGGTGTTTTCGTTTCGCTCGTTCGACGATTTCGCGGACGTCCAGCAAGAGTTTGATGCGGCTGACATCATTTTTCTGACGCCAAACCAGCTCGAGCTGATGCCTGACAAATCGGTCGATCTGTTCATCAACATTTCCTCGCTGCACGAAATGCGCATGGACCAGATTCGCTATTTTTTTGGTGAGATCAACCGACTGACGCGGCACTACTTCTACTTCAAGCAGTGGAAGGAAACGACCGTCCCGTTTGAAAATGAGACAATCCGGGAGTCAGACTATCCGATACCCACGGACTGGAAACAGGTGTACCGGCAGCAGTGCGCGGTCCAGCACAAATTCTTCGAGGCGCTATACGCACTATGAGAAAACTAATAAACAAGCTGTTAATCAAATTCGGATTGCTGATTACCAAAGCACCTGCTGTGCTTGCTGATAAAGAATTGACAACATCAGATTCGCTCCCGGCGGAGCTGACTGAGAAAGTCAAAATGACGGCGTCGACCAGCACCCCTGACAACGAGTTATTCAAGATCTTTTCGGCCGACACCAACGTTCACAAGTGGCATCACTATTTCGATCTCTATTCGCGGCATTTTGAACGATTTCGCGACCGTCCCATTCGTATGCTCGAAATCGGCGTTTTTCGCGGCGGTTCCCTGCGTATGTGGAAAGAGTATTTTCATCCTGACTCGACCATCGTCGGCATTGATGTCGACCAGTCCTGTGCGGCTCATGAAATTGCGGATCGGAATGTCTTTGTGAGAATCGGCAGCCAGGCCGATCCCAACTTCCTGTCCGAAGTCACCGGGGAATTCGGACCATTCGACATCATCCTGGACGATGGCAGCCACAAGACGCACCATCAAATCATCAGTTTTGGTGCGTTGTTCAAGACAGCCCTCAAAGACGGCGGTTGTTACATGGTCGAAGACGTGCACACCAACTACTGGATCAAGCACGTCGATAGCCCGGAGACATTTATCGAACTGGCAAAGCAAATGGTGGACATGCTGCACGAACCCTACTTTGACCGGAAGGAAACGCAGTTTCGCCACCAGCACAGTGAGGCACTCAGTGAACTGGAAGTCACGTATCTTTCGGCCAATCTGAGCGGCATTACTTTCCACGATTCGATCGTCGTTTTCGACAAGGAGCAACGATTCCTGCCGAAGTCGGAATTGCGTTAGAACGATTAAGTCGCTGACTGATGAGCAGACCACTGACAGTGCTGTGCGTGAATGGCGAAAGCGACCCCGCGGAAACGGGCTCGTTCATCGAGATGCACAAGCGCGGCGTCGACATTACCGTCATTACCTGGCCAGACACCTTCAATTACGATGCGCTGCTGGCTGCCGGTGTACCGACGATTCCGTACGTACTTAAGGCTAAGATCAGTCGCCCCTGCATCCGCTTCATCAGAGACGAGCTGCAGCGGAAGCGCTACGATGTACTGCATATGCTCGACAAGCGCGCGACCATGAACGGCATCTGGGCGTCCTGGGGAATGGATGTAAATCTGGTCGCTTACCGGGGCATTGTCGGCAACCTGAGTTACCTCGATCCCTTGTCCTGGCTGTATTTGCTGAACCCACGCATCGACCGAATCATCTGCGTATGTGAAGCCATACGCCGCTACCTGCTGAATCTCGGTGTGCCGGGCATTCGCATGGGGCGTGACGTGCCGGTGACGATCCATAAGGGACACAATCCGGACTGGTATCAGCCCCCGTTCGAGGACCTCGGGCAGTTCGGTATACCGGAGGATGCGTTTGTAGTGGCCTGCACGGCCAGGGGCGTGCCTAGAAAGGGCGTGCCAGTGCTGCTGGATGCTATCGACAGGCTGCCGCCGGGGCTGGATATCCATTTTTTACTTGCCGGTACCGACATGGATAACCCGCGCCATCAAAAGCTGGCTGGCGCTAATACTTATGCGGACAACATCCACCTGCATGGATTCCTGGAGAGAATGCCGTGGATCCTGCCCAACTGCCACGTGGCGGTGTTGCCGTCGCTGCGTCGCGAGGGTCTGCCGCGCGGCATCATCGAGGCCATGATCGGTGGCGCCGTGCCGATCGTTACCGACTCAGGGGGGAGCCCTGAACTGATCGAGGAAGGACAATCCGGATTCATCGTGCCGCCGGGTGAGTCGCAACCGATAACCGACCGAATTCTGGCGTTATATGAGGACAGGGCCCTGCATGCACGCCTTAGCGAGGGCGCCAGAAAGAGAATCCGCAATGATTTCAAAGTTGAAGACACGGCCGAAAAAACAATCTCACTCTATCGCGACATGCTGGGTCGATAGTCTGATACGTCAGAGCATCCGGGCAAACGCGGCGGTCCGAAAACCGATCGTAACTGAGTGTTTATTGTCCGCCCTGAATTCCGTGACATGCTGAAATTGTCAGAGAAAGTCTAGGGATACTCATCACTCGATGCTGGGTTGAAGCTGCCTCAGAGCCTGCGAGACAAGGCAAAACCCGGCGAAAAAGCGGAGTGTACACGCCAGTACATGAGCATTTTTCGCCGGTCTTGAAGCCTGCGACATGCTGATATCGTCGCAGACAGACCCGAGGTTCCCATCAGTCGATGCTGAGTTGAAGCTGCCTCGGTGTGTGCGAGACAAGGCGAGACCCGGCGAAAAAGCGGAGTGTACACGCCAGCAAATGAGCATTTTT
>JAJFKP010000025.1 GCA_021773135.1 Woeseiaceae bacterium
TGTTCGATCAAATCGAGCTGAGTCTCCAGCCAATCGACGTGCTCCTCTTCCGAGGTCAAGATTGCGCCAAAGAGATCGCGACTAACATAGTCTTTGTGGGCTTCGCTGTAAGCCATTCCGGCCCGGAGGTCAGGGATAGCATCCAATTCCATTTCGAGGTCGCTTTGCAGCATTTCAGGAATATCCTCTCCAATCCTGAGTTTGCCAAGGTCCTGAAGATTAGGAAGCCCTTCGAGAAATAATATCCGCTCTATCAATGCGTCGGCATGTTTCATCTCGTCAATCGATTCTGCGTGTTCCTTGGCCGCCAAGGTATCGAATCCCCAATCTTTCATCATTTTAGCGTGGAGAAAGTACTGATTGATCGCCGTCAACTCGTTTTTGAGGACGCGGTTCAGGTGTTCAATGACGGTAGCGTCGCCTTGCATTGCAAATCTCCGGGGAAATACTTCAGTGGGCTTTCCAATAAAGCTAGATGTGCATTGTAGAGGTCGTGCGCACATAAAAAAACCGGCATCACCGGTTTTTATCATTGTATCGTTCACGAAAGACGCTTACGCGGAGGAGGGCACGTATGTCCTTGGCTGTGTCCGTCCGGCAGAGGCTTCATTAAGGATTTCCTGCGCCGAGTTAGCGCAGGTTCCACATCCTGCAGCCACGCCAAGTTGCTCGCGAAGCTCATACAGATTGTCTACCCCTTTCGCAGCGGCGCGACGGATTTGCTTATCAGTAACTGACTTGCAGATGCAGATATACATAAATTCAGCACTTACTCTCGATAAAGCTATTCAAACGCAAATGAGAATGATTGTCAATAGCATTAAGTAAAACTGAGTATACAGGTCGAGATTCGAGCGGAATAGAGATTGTCACCTATGCCGAATTTCATTGAGTTGGCCAACGAATCGCGTCTGCAAACGCGTCTGGAGGCCGCGGTGGGCATGGCAGAGGAGTCTTCAGTCGATGTTGCCACGAGCTGTCGAGATTTTCGGTGTCTTTCGAGGCAGTCGAAGTCCAATCGCGACAATCAGCATCATATTCAACCATGTGATTGCACCTGTGCCGGTTGTCGGGTTGTTAGCGGACGAAGTCTCCGGCTGGACCTGTACCGTCACGGATCTGGAGATGCTACCGCCCAATCCCGTGCATTCCAGCGTGAACGTTGCGTCGCCACTTAATGCACCAGTGGATTCGTTGCCAGTAACCGACTTGGTGCCAGACCAAGCATTTGATGCCAGGCAACTGCTTGTCTCTGTGCTATTCCACGCGAGCATTGCGGCGTTATTCAACGGTACACTGGTAGCGCTTGCTGAAAGTTCCAGGGTCGGAGGCGGATTGGTGGGCGTTTGAGCAACGGTGATCGTAACGTTCCGAGTTACTGAGATCGAATCGGCATTTGTGCAGCTAAGGCCAAAGTCGCTCGTTTCACCGAGCGGACCCACCGTTTCCTGTCCACTGGTGGGTTTCGAGCCGGACCAGTCGCCTGAGGCCTCGCATGTAACTGCGTTAGTTGTTGACCAGCTCAGCGAAGACTGGCCTTGGAATTCAATCGTCGTCGGCGATGCATCCAGCATCAGGGTAGGTGCCGGATCCGCATCTTTGAATCCCGGCGCTACCTGCCATCCCGGATTCGTAGTCGTTGTCCACGCATAAGCACCTGCATCGACGCTCGACAGCCTGGTTGTCCCGTTGAAATCGCTGCTTGTCGCGTACGTTGGGTCGCCAGCGCCAATGAGCGGCGAATCCGAAGTCGGATAAACGTTGCGTCCGGCAGCATTGATGAAATCCTGCGATTCCGATCGTCCGGTCGCATATCCGGCTGAGGGAAAAGAGCCAGTGGCCGGTTCGAATATATTGCCACTGACCGCGACGCCAGTTAGGCCACCGACAGCAAACGATCCTGACGGACAGTAGACGGCATTATTTGCAAATATCAGCCCCTGTTTATTGTCCCAATCACTAAGGCGGATGCAGGGATTGCCGCCAATAATCGTATTGTGCGTAAGCTCGAGATTAGTGGGCGTTGCGCCCTGGTGGGGTTGTGAATTAATGCCGTTGCCCGGCCCATCGAGGATGATGTTATTGCGTATTACTGAGTCGGCAGCCACCTGAATTCCAGAGTCGCCGCAGTTCCACATCACATTGCCTTCGACGATATTCCTGGGATTGCCTTCAGTGCCGTACAGAAGAATGCAAGGATAGTTAGTGTCGTAGATGACATTGTCACGAATGATATTCGAGTGAGATCCTTTCTTGATCTCGATTCCGTCGCCCTGAGTTGCCGCGAGCGTGTTGTAGATCCAGTTGTTTTCTATCAGCGATTCGCTTACTGCGCAGGTTGCATTGTTACACCCGACGTACATGCCTTCTCCCGTATCGTTGGTTGAAAAGATTTGATTTCGTCGAACGGTAATATGGTGCATGCTGCTGCGAAAATTAATTCCGACCGAAATGTCATGAATAATTAGATCCTCAATCGTTATGTAGGAAGGGTTGCCAGACATGTTGATGCCATCTCCGCCATTACTGCTGATCTCCAATCCGCTGATTGTAAGGAATTCAGCGCCTTCAATATTGATAGTATTTTGCGCCGCATCGCCGGCGTCACGCGTAATGAGCGGTCGTTGTTCGCCCGCGGCGGCCTGGATAGTTACAGGCGAGTTCTGGGTGCCTTTTACGGCAATACTAATGCGACCAGAATCAACATACGTGCCGGCATGCACCGTCAATGTGTCGCCCGGGTTGAGGTTCTCAACCGCGGTTTCGAAGCTATCGTCGGGAAAGATCTCGATGTCTGCTGCATGCACCAGTGCGCAGCCAACTACGCTGGATAATACGAATAAAAATTTGCAAAGAGAAATATAGATAGTCTTCATCATGATCACCTGCGAAAAGTCTGGTGTTTCCTGCAGCCGATCCAACGAAAGTTCGCTCAGGCAGTAGCGCCGTATATCTGACAAAACCGGAGAGGTTGAACGTGGATTTGTCGGCGGCCCCGCTGCCTTAGGAAATCCCGTAGACCGGAAGCTTTGCGTCACTGCCTTTCGACAGCTTTGCCTTTATCTTCAGATCTCGTTTATACCACTATCCTCAGTCTGAGCAAGGAAGGGCTGCCCATAGGGACGCAAAAAACTGATTCCAAAACGCTTGGCGGCAGGTTGTCGTCTAAGAGAGACGACACGGCTCCATAAACCGAGATTTGGCAGTATTTCTTGTTTTTTTTCGCTCCAGTATTTTAACGATAAGGACGGCTTCGATCGTCATCTTTTACAACACCTTATGTGCAATTCCAGCGAACGACTCTGAAGTCGAGAAAAACGCGTAACGTGTTGTATTCACAGATATTGTCGTTAAACAACGACAGTTGTTGGACGCTTGTCTTTCATGCATTGTCCGCGATCGCGGTTGGATCGGCTTGCTTGGGTAAGTATACGTTTCTGAAATTTTGTCCGCGGAATCTAAGTTGTGGTTTGTCGATCATTGGTTGATATGCGCGAAGGCGCCCAATGGCAATTTCATTTCAGATCGAATAGAGAGCGATATTACTGTGCAGATCAAAAAGCACGTCCGAATTCTTTTGGCCGCAGGCCGCCAAACAGCACTTTTACTTTCAATGGCCATATTCACTATCGCGAAAGCAGATCCTTATCTGCCTTCGACTTCGGGTGAGATTGTAATCGAGGCAGAACACTATGATGCTAATACGGCGTCTGGCTCGACCGCTTGGGTGCAGGTCCAAACACAGGGTTACGTTGGCGACGGTGCGATGCAGGCATCGCCGGACAGCGGGATCTACATTGGTGTTCTCTCCGAAAGTAATAGCCCGAGATTGGACTTCCAGGTCGAATATTCGGAACCGGTTTTTCTAAATGCATGGGTACGCGGTCTGGGCCCGGACTGGAGCGGCGACTCAATTAGGATTGGCGTAGACGGAGATATATCAACGGCAATTCTGATGGAAACGGTTCCAAAGGGTGAATTTGCGTGGGAGCGTTTCCGAAGGCAGCTATTCCTGCCCGCCGGTGTGCACACGATCAGTGTTTGGATGCGGGAAGATGGACCTATCATCGACCGACTGTTTCTGACGCCTTCATCAGTCACGCCGATCGGCGATGGGGCTGCTGAAAGCGCCCGTGCCGACGCAGGACAGGACAGCCCTGACAATACCTGGCCGGTCGCTCAGGATGACACTTTCGATATTGTGAATGATGGGACCAGCCATGAACTTTCGGTTCTGGCTGACAATGGCAATGGCGTCGACTTCGATCCGGACGGTGACGCCGTCAATGTAGTCTCAGTGGAAGATGCAGAAACCGCTGATGCCTCAGTTGCTGTCAATGCATCGTCAGATGGGCTCATTTACACGCCTTCCGATGGCCAGACAGGGACCGACCGTTTCGATTACACGATCAGCGACGGCAACGGGGGCACCGGAACCGCGACCGTTACTGTCCGGGTATCCGCCGATGACTCAAGCGATGATGGTTCGAACGACGATGATGAGACCGATTCTGGCAACACGGGAGACAGTGGCGCCTATCAGCCTGACGGAAGCGGCCAGGTCGTAATCGAAGTGGAAAATTTCGATGCAAATGTCAGTCGCGGAGGACTCGAATGGGAACCGGAGTACCGGAGTGGCTACGTTGGTCGCAGCGCGATGCACCCTGTTCCAAACAGAAACGTGAGAATTGAGTCGAACATTGCGGTCAACAGTCCGCGCCTCGACTACCGAGTGGATTATTCTGCCCGCCGTACGGTCAACGTCTGGGTACGTAGTTTTGGGCTCAATGGTTCTTCAGATTCTGTCTGGGTTGGTATTGACGGGGACAGCGAAAATGCAATTCGGATCAATGCGCCCAATCGTGCCTGGGGCTGGAGATCATCAAGTCAGCAATTTACGATTCCGGCTGGTGAGCACACAGTTAATATTTGGATGCGTGAAGATGGCACTGTCGTCGATCGGCTGCTGTTGACTCCCTCATCAGCGCGACCCAGCGGTGATGGACCGGGCGAAAGCTCACGCAATGGAAGTGGCGAAGAAAGTCCTGACAATACGTGGCCGATCGCACGGGACGACGTATTTGATCTCGTGAATGACGGAACAAGGCACCTACTTTCGGTTTTGGCTGACAATGGCAGTGGCGTGGATTTCGACGCCGATGGGGATACGGTTAGCGTGATTGCTGTGGAAGAATCCGGGTCCGCTGGCGGCTCGGTCTCTGTTTCTACATCATCCAGTGAACTGGCTTACACACCGGTCGCTGGTCAGACTGGTACTGACAGTTTCGATTATACAATCAGCGACGGAAATGGAGGTACAGATTCCGCAACTGTAACCGTCAGGCTCATTGCCGATGTATCTAACGATGACGATTCGAATGATACTGGCGGCAGTGTTTATCGGCCGGACGGAAACGGCCAGGTGGTCATCGAGGCCGAAAACTACGCGGCAAATGTTAGCCTGGGTGGACGTGATTGGGTGCCGGAGTTTCGTCCGGGCCACGTCGGAACATCCGCCATGCGCGCCGTTCCGGACAGCGGATTGAGAATAGAATCAGATATCTCCAACAACAGTCCGCGGCTGGATTATCGTGTGGACTATCCATCAACACAATCGGTCAACGTTTGGGTGCGGGGATTGGGGACCAGCTTTCTATCCGACTCGGTGTGGGTGGGCATCGATGGCGACAGTAGTAACGCCATCCGCATTAATCCGCCACGCGGTGGCTGGGGGTGGCAGACGGCCAATCGACAATTAATTATTCCGGCAGGCGAACACACGATCAATGTGTGGATGCGTGAAGATGGCACCATCGTTGATCGCCTGCTATTTACTCCATCGTCATTCCGGCCCAGTGGCGACGGACCCGCTGAAAGCACCGGTGGAGGTGATACGTCTGATGACTCGCCCCCGGCAAACAATCCACCGAACATTTCCGGTACTCCGCCGTCAGAAGCCGTCGCTGGTAGGCCGTACTCATTTACTCCCACAGCAAATGACGCCGATAATCAACCGCTGGCATTCAGCGTCGAAGAACTGCCGGGGTGGCTAAATTTCGATGCATCGTCCGGAAGAATTTGGGGCACGCCTGCTCAGTCTGATTCAGGGATTGATCGTGATATCTCCATAACTGTGTCAGACGGCACGGACAGTGACTCGATCGGACCCTTCAGCATCACGGTCCGCACCGACAATCTTGGGTCAGCAACGCTGAGTTGGACACCGCCGACCAGAAACGAAGACGGTTCGCTATTGACCGACTTGGCCGGATACAGGATTTATTGGGGGCCTTCGTCGGGCGATTACCCCAATTCGGAAACGATAAACAATCCCGGCATCACTACCTACGTGGTTGAGGGTCTTGCGCCAGGCAACTACGAGTTTGTTTCCACGTCGTTCAATTCATCCGGTGTTGAAAGTAGGCGCTCGAATCCTGCGGCGAAGAGAATTGAGTAGAAATTAATCGCCGAAAGAATGATCCTGGCTGAACCCGCTCCTTGGTTTTTTCGGACTCTGGGGAATCGGCTTCAGCCGCGAAAATCCGTTAATAGCGAATCGATTTTATAGCTCAAAAGTGATGCCGACGTAAGCGGTCCGCTCCAGTCCTGGCCGTACACCTGCTGGTCTTCGTGACGCGACGTATACTCCGTCAAACAGGTTGTCGACCTTGACGTATGTCGATATCGAGTCCGACCAGTTCCAGCGTGCCATCAGGTCCCAGACGATACGTGAATCGATCGAGTGTTCCGGCTCAAAATCTCCCTGGCCGGCGACGGCTCGCAGCCGACCAACGTAATTGGCCGCGAGGTTCAGGCCCCATGAGGTGCTAGTTATGCCGGCAGTTGCACGTAGTTGATGTTCCGGAATGTAGGGCAGCTCATCGCCGACCTCTACATCTCCCCAGGGCGCGAATCCAGATTCGAATGCGTTTCGGAACTCGGCATCCGCGGTCCAGGTGTACTGGAAGCTCAAGGGAAATCCGAAATTGCCCAGATCGCCGGCGTAAGCGCCGCTCAGTTCCAGTCCCTGCACATTCACCTCGCCACCGTCGAACTGATCCCCGATTTGTCCGCTACCACCTGTCGACGCAGTGACTGTGCCGACAAGATTGTCATAGTCATTGCGGAAATAGATCGCCTCGAGATTCACTCGACCATCGTCGAAGCGTGATCCGAATTCGATGTTCGTGCTGTCTTCCTCACTCGCGCTGCTGCCCGGTCCTGGCGGATTGAAACCCTTGTGAATTCCACCCAGGACTCGCCAGCTGTCGTTTACCTCATAGAGCACACCTACGCCGGGAATAAGCACTGATACAGAGTTGCTGCGCACCCGAGTCGGTCCGAGCATTCTTGATGGATCAGCCGTTGAGAAGTCCAGGCGCTCCATGTCGATGTCCTCGAAACGCACACCCGGCGTGAATATCCAATTGCCACTGCGAATCTCTGTATCTACGAAGTAGGAGATCGCCTCCGCGATGCTAACGCGGTTTGTGGTTGAGCCGGGTAAGCCTTCGCTGGTCAGCACGAGCATAGTGTTTTCCATGCGAAAACCATCTTCCTTCTGCAGTCGGTCCTCTTCATCCTCGTGCACGCGAAGTCCGGTCGTCAGTGCGATATCGGAGTTGCCTATACTCAGATCCCACGACAACTCAGCCTGCACGCCCTGCGAGAAGTACTCTCGGTTGTTGTGACGCTTGAATATCGCATCGTCGATGCTGTCGCTCGCGCCGGTCAGCAACAAGAACTCATTTGCGTAGGTGGTCGTGTCGTTCAGCACTGAGCTAATGCCAGTGCCGTTGACCGACTGCAATTTAAACCAGTTACGCGCGAAGTTATTTCGGTAGGCGGTTATCTCGCCGCGCCAGTTCGATTCAGGTTCGATGACATAGCTAACCTGAAACTGATCATGTTCGCCTGAGAATACGTCGCCAGCCGAGGCGGCGTAACGGCGGGTCGGGTTCAATCGAAAATCATCGTCAGTAATACCGAGGTAGGTTTCGTCAGACACCTGGTCCGTGTATCCCGCTTTAACACGCAGGCTTTGATACAGGGTCGACGCAGGGTCCGAGTCGAACTGCAGCTTCACCATGTAGTCCTGTACGTCATAACCTGTGTCGCCCACGTTGGCGCCGAGCGGCGCATCGATCGTCTTGAACCCGTCGCTTTGCGCCTGCACCGTTTCGACGAGCCAGGAGAAGCGATTGCCGCGATCGCCAACATTAAGGTGCGCGTCCTGCGTACTGTTCTGACCTACTCGCAGATCCACATACCCGGAAAACTCGGCCGGAATCGGCGTCGATATCAGGTTGATGGCCCCACCTGTCGTTTTTGGCCCAACGGCAATGGAGGAGGGCCCCTTGAGGACCTCGAGGGCGTACATGCGTCGCTGTGTCGGGAAATAGTAGGCCGACGGTGCAGCATAGGGTGCTGGCGCGATCAGCACGCCATCTTCCAGAAGGGCCACTCTCGCGCTTCTGTCGAGGCCCGAGCCACGAATGCCGATATTCGGTCGGAGCCCGAAGCCATCTTCTTCCTGCAGGTACACGCCGGGAACGGTTCTTAAGACCCGCATTACGTCGCTCTGCAGGAAGGTCTTGAGCTCCTCCTGCCCGATCAGATGCGCGGAGCCGGGGATATCCGCCGGGCTCCTGCGCTTCGAGATTATGGTGACTTCATCGAGGATCAGGTCGTCTGACAGGCGTCTTTCAACTGTCTCCTTTGCTGATGTGGTCGCGGTTAGGGCGACGAGGAGTAGGGCACTTGCTAGACCTTTGAGTGAGTTGGTGGTGTCCATTAAGGATGCTCCGGCGGGGCTGAACTTGTTATCGCAAACGCTAACGCAAATGAGAATGATTCGCAACTGCGATAGTCACGCATATGACCTGGGTCACACTCAGTGCGGCCAAGGTCCGCTAGCTCATGTGATAAAGGCCCTGCAAACGAAGCGCCGGACGTGGCACCATTGCGTGCTGGCATTCCCGCCGGAAACGCAAGGGCAATAAAGGTAAGCGATTGACCACCGAAGGCCGGAAACTACTGATCGTTGAGGATGACCCAGGGCTATTGTCGCAGCTCAAATGGTGTTTCGAGGGCTATGACGTCGTCACTGCCGAAGATCGCGTCTCAGCGATCAATGAGCTGCGTCGACACGAACCCACTGTTGTTCTCCAGGACTTGGGATTACCGCCGAACCCGGAAGGCGTTGACGAGGGCCTGGCGACCTTGCAGGAGATTCTCAAACTCGCACCGCATACAAAAGTCATCGTGGTCACCGGGCACGGCGACCAGGAGAACGCGCTCAAATCGGTTGCACTGGGCGCCTACGATTTCTATCAGAAGCCGGTCGACACCGACACGCTGCAGCTGCTGGTCGATCGAGCGTTTAACATCTCCGAGCTGGAACTCGAGAATCGTCGCCTGCTTTACCTGGCGAGTGAATCCCCCCTGGACGGCATCGTCGCCGCCAGTGAAGGCATGCTGAGTGTATGTCGCATGATCGAAAAAGTTGCGCCTACTGATGTAACGACCCTGCTGCTGGGCGAAAGTGGCACCGGCAAGGAACTGCTGGCCCGTTCGCTGCATCGTTTAAGCCCGCGAGTCGACAAGCGTTTTGTCGCGATCAACTGCGCCGCAATTCCTGAAAATCTGCTCGAGTCCGAATTGTTCGGCCATGAAAAAGGCGCCTTTACCGGGGCCGTGAAGCAGACCCCCGGCAAAGTGGAACTCGCCGACGGCGGCACCTTGTTCCTCGATGAAATCGGCGACATGCCAATGTCCCTGCAGGCCAAGATGCTGCGCTTTCTGCAGGAACGCGTCATCGAGCGTGTGGGTGGTCGCGAGGAAATCTCGGTTGATGTGCGCGTGGTTTGCGCGACGAACCAGAACCCACTCGATCTGATTGGCCAGGACCTGTTCCGCGAGGACCTTTACTACCGGGTCAGTGAGATAACGATCGACATTCCGCCATTTCGTGATCGCGAAGAGGGCAGGCTCATTCTTGCCCGGCACTTGCTGACAAAATACGCCAAGCAACAGTCCCGTGCGATCACGGGTTTCTCGGATGACGCCAACGCAGCGATTGAATCCTACTCGTGGCCAGGAAATGTTCGCGAACTGGAGAACAAGATCAAAGGCGCGGTCATCATGGCCGATGGCAAACAGGTCACCGCCGCCGACCTTGGCATCGAAGGCATCGACGAAGAGGAAGAGATCTCGCTCAACCTGCGTGAGGTCCGGCAGCGCGCCGAATCGAAGGCAATTCGGGTTGTTCTGATGAAGAATTTCGGCAACATATCCCGTTCGGCCGAACAGTTGGGCGTCACTCGACCGACGCTTTATGACCTTCTCAACAAGTATGGACTGTCCGCGGAAGCATATTCAAAGCGCAGCCTGCAAAATTCGGCCAAGTAGCCGCTACGCGAGCCCTGGTTGCCTGATTTAGATGGGCGCGTGTTGTCAGGATTCTGCTGGAGGCTCAGTCGGCCAGGCCGAGATGTCTCGCCATAACATGGAAGATCTCCGTCTGCGACATTAAAGTCGGCAAGCGATTGGCGCCAAAGCCACTGGCATACACAGGCACCTGCACACCGGTATGTTCCTCCTGCCGCGCATCGTTGGTCGCATAGTTAATTCCCATCACAGCACCCTCTGCAGTCCGCAGGCGGGCAAAATAGCCGATGGTGGCGCGATCCTGCGGTGCATAGCGACTAACTACGGGGATGATATGTGCTGCCTGGCCATGGTCGGCGGTGACGATAATCAGCACTTCAGGTCGTGTTGCCGCGTAGTCGAGGGCGACGCGCACTGCTTCGTCCAGTTGACCGACTTCGCCGATATGGCCGCAGGGCCGACGGCGATGCGCTTCCTTGTCAATTGACGCTGATTCGATCATCAGCATGAAGCGCTCGTGCTTATCCAGGTGTTCGATTGCGGCGCCTGTCATCTCAGCAAGGGTCGGCAAACGTCGGGCTTTTGGATTGGCTTCACAGGCAAAGGAATCGGGCAACAGCGGCTTTCCATTTATCCTTTCCACGAGCTGCGCTTCGGCGTCGTCGGCACCCCGCATGCGTACTGGCATCGTATAGGGGGCGAACAGCCCCAGAGTTTTACTTCCGACCGCGCGATCCCTCAAGTTACTGGGATCGTCTATTAGTTCGTAGCCGTTTGACTCGGCGATTTCAGCAATGGACTTTTCAGGATCGGTTTCGCTGGCGTGTTCGAACAAACCACTTCCGCCACCGAATACAACGTTGACATCGCCAAGCGCTATTTGCTCGGCGATCGAACCGGGGCCGCCGTTCGCTATAGAATCGTCTCGACAATCCCGGTTGTTATAGGGCAGGTCCGCATCATCCTTGAACATATCAACCGGCACCAGGCAAAGGCGATCGCTTATGTGTGCGACGAATGCAGCTGGCGTCGCATCCGTAACCGTAGCGGTCGTAACGATGCCGGTTCCCACTCCCGCACCTTGCGCCATCTCCATGATGGTCGTGATGTCCTTATCCGCGCCGGCCGTGGTGGCAATTCTCTTTGGACTTGTTATTTCGCCGCCGGCCATTGCAGTTGCCGTATTCGCCGAGTCAGAAATATAGACTGCTTTCTGCGGATCCTGCTCCGAGACGCCCTGGACGAGCGCGGCGCCACGAAAGGGCATCAGATCGAGAGTAAGCTTGCCGTGACTTCCGACCAGGTAGTTGCGGGCCATCGTGATCTGCTGATCATCCATGCCATCACCAATGATCAGGATCACTTTCGGGCTCGACAAAGCTCGTAATTCATCATTTTCCTGTGCTACTGCCCGGGTAGCCGCGCTTTGAGTCGAGAGGTGTTCAGTTGCCTCGAGAATTGCAATGGAATTTTGCCGCATCTGCGTGAACAGGATGCCGAATGCCAGCAGAAAAGTGCCTGCAGCGATCCAGGGCACTAGTGATTTGTAACGCTTCCGATCGTTCATCCAGTCTCTTCTCAGTCGATCATCGGTGCGCAGAGTACCGAATGCTCGCCACATGTCACGGTCGCCCGTCGTTCCTGCTGCCCGGCTATCGCGTGCCAGTTTGGCGACTGGCCACATTCATTTGACATAAAATCTGTCCGCACAGCTATAATTCACCGTCCAAGGTCTACTGTTACACAGTGTTGAGCCTTATTTGCCGCTCAGGTACGCTGACTTCGTAAAGTGTGATCCAGGTCACACTTCGCATGTCGACTGGTGGCAGCGATCAGTTCCCAGGTCTCTTGTAGTCTGTAGCGACTGACTCAGGTCTGTTTTCATGCCCTGGGGAAGCAACATATGCCGCATGTAGCGGCCAGCAGCGACCTGACAAGAAGTCACAAATAACTAAAGTGGAAACATTCACTGCACCAAAACCTCCGGGCGAGCAAGCATGTATAAGCGAACACTAGTCTGTACGGCAGTACTCAGCGGGCTGTCGAGATTCACGCATTTAAGCGTCATTGCTGTTGTTATCGCCGTTAGCGCATTATCAATTGCAGAAGGCGCTGAATGGCGCCTCGATCCGGTGCTACGTGTTGCCGCCGATTTTGATGATAATCCGTTTCTTTCGATTCGCACAGACGCTGACGAGAATGCGAGTGGTTACATCGTTGAGGGCGCTGCGAAAGTCACCTATTCTGCAGATCGGACGAATTTCACCATCACACCAAGACTGCGCAGTCGACAATACGACGAAAATCTGGATCTCGATTCGGATGACCAGTTTCTGACCATGAATTTTGCGACGCAGACTTTGGCGACGGATTTTCGAATGCGTGGTAACTACAGCCGTGAATCCACGCGGACGGCAGAACGGGCCGACACCAATTTTGATATTGAAGATCCGGAAGAAATTCCAGAGGATGATTCCGGACGAGTTGGTATTCGCGACCGACGCGAAAGGCTTGTGCTTTCACCATCAGTTCTTTATCGACTGTCTAACGTGTCCGCCATTTCAGCCAGGATCGACTATCAGAATGTCGACTACGATGAGGCCTTTGTCGGCATCCTGACAGACTACGTCGATACTCGTCTGAATCTGACTTACTCTCGCGCATTTTCGTCCCGTAATACGGGCATCGTCGGCGCCACGTATCGCACCTACGACACGGACGACAACGTGAGCTCAGTCGATGGGGTTGGATTTAATATCGGCTTCGATCGCCGGATCTCACAGACGACGCGACTGCGCGCAAGAGCCGGACTGGAAGACACCGAGTTCGTGAACGCCGACAACGAACTGGCGTGGATCGCGGACATTTCGCTATCCAGACAGCTCGAAACAATCAACCTGCTTGCTCAGTATCGCCGCAGCGTCAGTGCCAGTGGCAGCGGTCAGCTTGGCGCGCGCGATTCGATTAATCTTAACTTCACGCGCGATCTGAATGACAGGTTCTCGGCAGGTCTTGGTGCACGCATCTACTCGACGAGTGCGGTAAACCGAACGGTCTTCGAATTTGACGATCGGGATTACGTGCAGCTCCGTTCGCAGTTTGTCTGGCGTGTAACGGAGGTTTTCTCAATCGAGGCGAATTATCGCTACACCGTCCTCGATCGCCAATCTCTGGGCGAAAGCTCGAACTCAAATGAAGTCACGATCTGGTTCACCTATCAGCCAAGACCCGTGATCCGTTCTCGATAGAGTTTGACGAGTTGACTAAGCGTTTCAACTGGCGGGCCCTTGCAGCGAATTTTAGCGCGGCATTCACTCGCTCGGCAGTTACTATAAGTGGCGTGTTGTTGCTATGCCTGGCGTCGGCTTCCGCATTTGCACAATCGCCGCCACTCATTGTTGGTCAAACTCCAAATCCATTACCTACCGCTGAAGAAACGGCAGTCACAATCAATTTTAATAACCTCGTCGTCATCGATATGGACAGCCCGTACCCGTTTGGCTTTACTTTGACGGTACAGGATGGCGCAAACTACACGCGCGTCGGCAGCACCATAACACCGGTACAGGACTTCAATGGCAGTCTGTCGGTACCCGTATTTGTCAACGATGGCACGCAGAACAGCAATACTTTTAACGTCAACGTGTCAGTCAGCGCCGTTAATGATCAACCCGTGATTACCGGACAGAATGCCGTAACGACGCCTGAGGCGACTGCGCGGCAGATAGTACTGACAGACCTCGTGGTCACCGACCCTGACAACAACTATCCCGCAGACTTTACGCTGACTGTCTTCAACGGCGCGAACTACACCCGTGTCGGCAACACGATTACGCCGGTGGCGAATTTCAACGGCAATTTGTCGGTGCCGGTTCGCGTGACTGACAACAGCGGCGCGGCCAATGCGCAAAGTGCGCTGTTTAATCTGACCGTCGCCGTGACCGCCGTCAATAACGCGCCGGTGATTACCGGCCAAAACCCGCTTTCCACGGCCGAAGAAACGAATCTGACGATAACGCTTGGCGACCTGCTGGTGACCGATCCTGACAATAACTTTCCTGCAGATTTCACGCTGACCGTGCAGGCCGGTGCAAACTATACCCGGGCCGGAACAACCATAACGCCGACACAGGATTTCAATGGCAACCTGTCGGTGCCTGTATTCGTTAACGACGGCGAGTCGAACAGCAATATTTTCAACCTGACGGTGGCGGTCACGGCGGTGAATGATCAGCCGGTCATTACCGGGCAGGGCGCGGTCACGACGCCGGAGGTTACGGCACGAGAAATCCTGCTGACGGATTTGATCGTTACTGACCCCGATAACAGTTATCCCGCCGATTTCACCTTGACCGTAGCCAATGGCGCGAACTATACCCGTGTCGGCAACACGATAACGCCAATCGCTGATTTTAACGGCGATCTCAACGTTCCTGTGGCAGTCATCGACAACAGTGGCGAGGGCAATGCGGCTAGCAATCCGTTTAGCCTCACCGTGACGGTGACAGCCGTGAACGACGTGCCGGTCATCACGGGACAAGGGCAGCTGACAACGGCTGAGGAGACGGCGCTGACGCTGACGCTTGCAGACTTCTCCGCAACTGACCCCGATAACAATTACCCAGCCGACTTCACGCTCGAGGTGCGCAACGGCGCTAACTACAGCCGTTCCGGCAACACGATCACACCGGCGCTAAATTTCAACGGTGATCTGACGGTTCCCGTTGTCGTAAACGATGGCACTGATGACAGCCTGCCGTTCAATGCAACAGTTTCTGTATCCGCGGTTAACGATCGACCGCGGATCGTCGGTCAGGACGTGCTTAGTACGCAGGAGGACTCTTCGATCACCGTTCTCATTGGCAACGTAACGGTATCGGATCCGGACAGCAGCAATCTGACACTGACACTCCAGGACGGTGCCGACTATATGTTAGCCGGCAACACGATCACGCCGGTCGAAAACTTCAATGGCAACCTGATTGTACCAGCCACGGTCACGGACGATAGCGGCGCAAGCAATGCGACCAGTCAGGTGGCCAACCTGATAGTCGAGATTGTTTCTGTCAACGACGCACCAGCCGTCGTTGCATTGATTGATGACCAGACAGCCGTCGAGTCCTCACCATTCAGTCTCGATATATCCGCAAATTTCACGGATGTTGATCTTGATACGCTAACCTTCGCGATCGGTGCCGGTGAACTGCCGGCAAGCGGCAACATCGTCTTTGATACCGCTACCGGTATATTCTCAGGCACGCCGACAATTGACGACGCGCGGGACAATGATCCGTACATCATCAACGTGACTGCGACCGACAGTCAGCCGGGAACCATGCCGGCAACGGACCAATTCAATCTGGTAGTTTCTGCCCTGGATCGCGCGAATGTCGCACTGGACATTGCCGCGACGCCGGATCCCGGCATGCTCAACGATGAATTGCGCTGGACGTTCACGGTGAACAACGCGCCCGGCCTCCAGTCGGCGGCTGCTGTTGAACTGGATGGCAGCTTTATTGGCTCCGATCTCACGGTGACGTCTGAGAGTGGCTGCGCCATCCAGGCACCTGCCGGGCAGGTGACTAACTTTAACTGCGTGGTTGGTGGCGTGCCGCCGGGAGGCAGCACAGACATAATATTAACGACGGCAACCGCACAGACGGGCGATATCACCGCGTTTGCCACCGCTGCCGGAACGATGGCGGTTCCGATAGACCCCAACCTTGACGATAACTCGTCGCAACTAGCTGTCGGCGTCGCCGAAATGTTCAGCAATGGTGCCGTTCAGACGCTGGGCGACACGAATGTGCTGTCGCTCGCCGCAGGTGATCTGGACGGTGACGGCTTTGCAGATCTTGTTGCGGGCACCGCCGCCGGGCAGCCGGTGCAGATTTTCTTAAGCGGCGGCTTTCGGGATTTCGTAAGCGCGCCGATCCTGCTTGCTGATACGGGCGCAAATGAAGGCATAGCGCTGGCCGATTTCGATGGTAACGGAACTCTCGACATCGTTGTCGCCAATGGTGGTGGACAGGCAGACATGGTCTACGGTAACGACGGCGTTGCTAATTTCGTCGCTATGGCAATTCTGGATGGCGTACCCAATTTCAGCATGGACGTTGCCGCGGGCGACTTCAATGCAGACGGGGCGATGGATATTGTGATTGCCGCGAATGGCGCGAATCCCGTTTATCGTGGTGATGGCGCCGGCGGCTTCGTACTGCAGGGAACACTCGGCACAGCCAACAGCATGTCGGTGGCGGTCGGTGCTTTTGATACTGATCTTGTCGACGACGTGGCGTTCGCAAATGTAGACAGCGCCAGCCGAGTGTGGGTGTTTAACGACAGTGGCCAGTGGTTTGCGTCACGGGCATTGCTGGCTATCGGTGACGCGGTTGCCGTTGCCACTGGACAGTTTGGCGGCGACGATCGCGATGACCTGGCTTTCGCGCGCATACCGGCGGCTATCGGTGATGTGCCGGCGAATCCGGTATTGATCAACACGGGCAATGGGACATTTGACGCGCCGGTCAGTTTGCTTGGCGCGGCACCGACGAACGACATACACGCGGGCGATGTCAACAACGTCGACGGTGCTGGATTGGACGACCTGGTATTCATCAATTCGAGCGGCGTGCACCAGGTCTGGGTAGCCAATAACGGTGGTTTCGATTTGCATGCCGAGCAAATTGCCGATCGTGATTCCGTGGCGGGCGTATTGACGGAACTCGGTATGACCGATGTCGACGAACCCGGCGGTGTGGATCTTGCCATGGGGGGCGCCATCCAGTCCGGCGTTGGAGTGTTCCTGAACGATGGTTTTGGCAACCTTGGGCGCGGTGACGCAGTACCCCCGGTGCTGACCTTGGTTGGCGAAGACACCGTCAGCGTACCCGCCGGCAATGCCTACGTAGATGCGGGCGCGACCGCGGAAGATAACATCGACGGTGAAATTACCTCGAGCATCATGGTCACCGGCTCGGTCAATACGTCGGTCGTTGGCAACTACACCCTAACTTATGCCGTGTCCGACTTCGCCGGCAATCCGGCCGATCCGATCAGCCGCACGGTCAGCGTCTCTCCCGCTACCGGAAGGGGTGGAGGTGGTGGCGCGTTGTCACTGCTTTCGATTCTACTCCTGGCGCTTTGTTCGTTGGCATTTGCGCTGGTCCGACACGAACAGCAACACCTGCGCATTCGAACCAGCAGTTCGCAGAAAAAGGAAAATCCGTATGTCTAGCATGCAGCCATTCGTTCGAAACCTGCTTTTCGCCGGCTTGTTGTCATTCAGTATATTGGTCACGCCAGCATCTGCGCAGGAGGTCAGGTATTCGTATCTCGACATGTCCTTCATTTCAACTGAAGTCGATGAGATGGGCACAGAGACTCCCGTCGCAGGCCAAACTGTCGACTACGATGCAGGCGATGGCAGTGGCATCCGGTTTCGCGGCTCGGTCGGAACCTGGAACAACCTGTACCTGTTCATTGACTATGCGTCGACGGATATTGATCTGTCTGCTTTTGTCGTCAGCCCCCTGATTCCGCAAGGTGAAACAGCGACAGACGAATTCGACTTCACGACCATCCGCGGCGGCATTGGGCTTAAATATTCGATCAGCAACTTTTCAGATGTCTACGCCGAAATCAGCTATGACAGTTCGGACCTGGATTTCGGCAGTTTTGCCCTGGAAAATTTCGATACGGGTGAAAAGGATATTGGCGCGACCATCGGCATGCGCCGTATGATGAATGACAATCTTGAGCTCCGCGGATGGGGGCGTTACAGCAACGTTGGCGAAGTGGACCTGACAACGCTGGCGTTCGACTCCGACACCTTGATTGGCGTTGGATTTGGCTGGCAGGTAATTCGTGGCTTATCCATCGTCGGTGATTTTGAATCGGGCGAATTCGCAAACTGGTCCTTAGGATTCCGCCTGGATCTCGACGAAAACTAGTTGAACAAAGCGCGGTCCTCAAACAATAGCTCTGCCTCCTAATCAGAATCGCGATCTCTGACGTATTTCCAGGTGCGTAGATATTCAGGCTCAAAGCCTGCCGACATCGTCTGATCATTCATTAAAAGCGCAGCTTCTTCGAGAAGCTCTATATTGTTGCCGAAGAAAAGTTCATACCAGATTTCGAAACTCATCAAATTCCAGTCTGACTTGATGCGCGACTTCTGCTCTGGGTCAAGATACGGATTGCTGGCGCCATTGGCGATGTGATCGATTGCCGGTGACGATTCCTTCAGGAATGTCCCTATCGGAAACGGCAGGCCCATCTTCTTTCGACGCCAGACGACTGAGGCCGGCAACAGGTCTTCAACGGCCTTACGAAGTATCCATTTGTGCCAGCCATGGCGAATCAGGTAGGTCGTGGGCATGGTCATTGCCAGCTCAACGACGCGATGATCGAGCAATGGGCATCGATACTCCAGTGGTGCCGCCATGTCTTTCTTGTCCCCCGACCTAAGCCAGTAGGGAATCAAGCCGCTGGTAATATCGAAGTAGAGTTTGTCTGTCAGGCTGGCATGTTCCGGCGCCGCCATTTCCTGCATTTCATTAATAAACTGCTGCTTGAATGGCGGCATTTTTCTGCGAGCGGATTGCCGTCGCCTGGAAGAAGTAAACCGACCGCCGCCGATTTGCGCTGCAATTGCAGCAAGGATTCGCCGAGGTGGGCTGGTTTTGCTCTCTGTCCAGTTATATGCGTTGACCAGGAAATGGCCAAGGCGGCCAGCAGACCAACTATCTCGCTGGGCATATTCAAAATACGGTGGGTAGCCGGCAAACAGCTCGTCGCCTGCCGCACCGTGCAGACATACTTTTATTCCCTCATCGCGCATCGCAGCGCTGATGCCTAAGCCGGTTTGCTGATGCGGCGAATGATAGGGCTCCTCCTGCAGGTACGTGTAGGGCAGGGCACCACGCCAAAAATCCTGTGTTGGCGGCTCCATCACGCGATAGTCGACGCCACAGCTTTCTGCGACCGCACGTGCAAAAGGCTCTTCGTTATAGCGAGGATCCGAATATTTTATCGTGAAGGTAGTGAGCCGTTGCTCAGAGAATTTTGTAGCGATCGCGACAATGGCGGACGAATCCATACCGCCACTCAGTGAAACGGCCAGCGGCACATCAGCCCGCAGTCGTATTCGAACGGCGTCAAACAACGCTTCCCGCAGGGCAGTGCAAGCCTCTGGAATAGAGATATCTTTCTCAGTCAGTCGCTCCTGCGGGAAGTGCCAGTACCGTTTCAGGTTGTTGGGGAACGCATCGTCGACTACCGCAAACGTGCCGGGAGGCAGGCTGTGAACGTTACTAAAAAAGGTCTCATCCGTGGTATCCCGTAATCGTTCCGAGCACCACAGCCATACAGCCCGTGGATTTGGTGAGGATTGCGCTGCTATTGCCGGGATTTCCAGCAGTGATTTAATTTCGGACGCGAAATAAACGGTCGAACCGAGCTTCGCCCAATAAAGTGGCTTCTTGCCCAGTCGATCCTTGCTGACAATAACCTGGTCACGCCGGGCGTCGTACAAAGATAGCGCCCAGAAGCCGTGGAATCGCGCGAAGCAATCTGTGCCCCAGACTTGGTAGGCGCGCAGCACGACCTCAGTGTCAGACTGTGAACGGAAGGTAGCGCCAGCGGCAATCAACTCGTCCCGCAGTTCAACGTAGTTATAGATTTCGCCGTTGAATGACAGGCATAGCCCGGCAGCATTGTCGACAAAAGGCTGATGGCCAGCGGCGCTCAGGTCGATGATGGAAAATCGACGGTGGCCGAAGCCCACGCTCGCATCGTTTCCTGCGTCGTCTGGCAAAACAGGACTCTTGTGTTTTTCCTCCTCAGAACAATCCGTGTCTGAGAAAGAGTGAATACGTTTTTGTCTTCGATCTATTAGTGCAAAGCCGCCGTCGTCGGGCCCACGATGCCGAATGACACGCAGCATAGAGCGCAACGCCGGACTGGATACTGGCCTGCCATCCAGGTTGACGATGCCTGCTATTCCGCACATAGGTGGCTGCGCATTTTTAACGTCATGTGAGTAGAAGTCAGTAGTAGCATTCGATAGATCAACCTGGTCAGTTACGAAAAACAAAGCGACGGATTGTCAGGTAATTCCAGATAAAAGTGACGCCGATAGCGCCCAGTTTTGCGATGATCGGGCGAACGAATCCAGCAAAGACGAATACCGTCAAATTCGACAGTGCCAGTCCGCCAAGATTGAACAAGACAAATCGGCTGAACTCAGTGGTCGTTACGTCGGCACCACTGCGGCCGGCAAATGTCCAGAATTTATTCATCAGGTAGCTATTGATGGTTGCGATCGAATAGGCCAGCGTGTTCGCCGTAATAAGGTGCAGGCCAATGCCGTAAAAAGCAATCGAAAACACTGTCAGGTCGATGCCAGTGTTGATCACCCCAACCACAACAAATCGAGCTAGTTCCCGCAGTCTTGCTTGCATTATCGAGTGTCGTCTTTTCAGGAATCAATGCTTCTCGTCGAAGCCGATTTCCTGCGCCACAACGTAGATTGGTCGGTCTTTTACTTCCATATAAATACGCCCGACGTATTCTCCCATCAATCCCATGAAAAAGAGCTGGATTCCACCCAGGAACAAAACGACTACCATCAATGACGCGTAGCCGGGAACGTCGACGCCGGTCACGATGGTCTTCGCGATAATCCAGACACCGAAACAAAAAGCGAAGGCTGAAACGCCAACCCCCAAGTAAATGCCAATACGAATAGGTAGCGTGCTAAAAGCCGTGATGCCCGAAAGCGCGAAATTCCACAGCTTCCAGTAATTAAATTTAGTGTCACCGGCAGTTCGTTCCTGGCGTTCAAACTCCAGTGTGGCGCTTTCGAAACCGGGCCAGCAAAAAAGACCCTTCATGAATCGGTCTTTTTCATGAAGGCGCTTCAATACGTCGATGACCTTGCGATCCATTAATCGAAAGTCGCCGACGTTCTCCGGAATCTGCAAATCGCTCAACCGATTAAATACCCTGTAGAAATTGTTCGCTGAGCCCCTTTTAACTACCGTGTCTGATTGGCGCGAAACGCGTTTCGCGTTGACTACATCGTAGCCCTCACGCCAGCGAGCGATCATGTCGATGATAAGTTCCGGTGGGTCCTGCAGGTCCGCATCGATTGGGATCGCGGCGTCGCCATCGGCATAGTCCAACGCGGCTGTCATCGCGGCTTCCTTGCCAAAGTTTCGGGAAAATGCAACGACCCTGATGCGCGGGTCGTCCTCAGCCGCTTCGGTGAGAAGGCGCAACGTGTCATCAGTCGATCCATCGTCGACACATATGATGTTGTAGTCGACGTCTGCCTTTTCCATCACGGCTCGAATTGCCGGGAAGAAGGCCGCAATAACGGCTGCCTCGTTGTACATTGGCACCAGGATGGATATTTTCTGTTTGGGCATGACTGACGTGGCGGGTGGTTTCGAGGAGGCCAGTTTAAACGACCTGCGAAACCGGCGCTAACGATCAGTTAACACTCAATATCGGGACTTTCCCCATGACCGGGGTCATGGGCATCCCCATCGGTATCATTGCATGGGCAACCAGTGCCCCATCTGTGTCTAGTTCAGTGTTTTTACGACCACGTTCGAGAACTCGCTTTCGTAGCCACTGGAGTTGATCGACGTTGCCACGAAGTAATAGGTATCGGCGGGCAGGTTCTCCACGAGATGGGATGTCAGCCCCGGATTTTCAATACTGATTTGGCTCGGATAGTTGCCTTCAAACTGTCCGTAGTAGATTTTGTAGGCAGCGAGATCAGTGAGTGGCGATCCATCATCATATTCGGTCGGCGGCGTCCAGGTCAGCATGATCGAGTTCGTCACCACCTGAGTGACGTTAATCGCAAAGGGCGGCAGAGCTGCCATCAGCTCACCATCGCTGACCGAGATGACGACGTTGCTGTAGACCGATGAGTCGCCTGGGACCGGCGTGCCGCTGAGCATACCGGTTGCCACGTCAAACGTTGCCCAGCGCGGTTTGTTTGCGACAGCAAAGGTCAGCGTATCGCCATCGACGTCGTCGGCATTTGGCGTGAAGGAGTATGGCTGACCGATAACAGCGGAGATTTGAGGTGTTCCCGTAATAGTCGGTGAACTGTTGGAGGTGCTGTTTTTTACAATTACCCCGAATGCCGGCAGGTCGGCAAACGCATCACCATCGGACACTGAAATTTGTATGTTCGGGTGGATGCCCTCATCTGAATCGCTTGGTTCTCCCGTCAAATGTCCGTTTTCGCTGTTAAAGCGCGCCCAGTTCGGTCGGTTTGCAATCTTGAATGTCAGGGAATCGCCGTCTGAATCCGTTGCGCTTGGCGTGAATGACCATGTCGTCCCGGCGACAGCAATACGATTGGGTCTGCCAGAAATCTTCGGCGCAGTGTTAGAATTTCGGGCTTCAAGCACTCCCGGAGATGACGTTCGAACCTCCGCAAATGCACTCGAACTTGTACCATCTGAATCGTCGACTTCGAAACACCCACTCAGGAGTCCCGCCATCAAACAGCCAATTATGGTGAATGCCTTTCTCGATACTGCATTAGTCATTACTTATCCTCTAATTAATCGGTGAAGCGCAAGCTAGGCTGACCGTTTTCTTGGTCGGTCAATTAATTAAAGGATTGTGTGACGGAAACTGCTGAGAGTTAGCCGGACTTTCTCGTCAGACTATCGTGATTCTCTGGCAGCTCCGCTGTCGTAGGTTCAACCCTTAGACCGGTAGCTTTGCGTCCCTGCTTTTCAGCAGGTTTGCCTTTTTCAGTTAATGTTTCGTGATCTGTGTTTTGCGATGCCGGGTGTGTGCCTGGCGTCGTAAAACGAATGTCATGCTCTTTTTCCCTCGCAAATGTTCTATTCGTTGTCTGCTCGTAATTCCTGAATCGTAAGCCCGGTTTGAATTCACTAGTTAACAGTGGTAGATGCAACGTTTGAGAATGCGCTTTCAATTCCGCCCGAATTGACGGAGGTTGTTACAAAAAAATAGGTGTTCGGCGGAAGGTTTTCGACAACGTAGCTAGTGATGCCGGGGTTATTGACATTGACCGTGTTCGGGTAATCGCCTTCTGAAAACCCGTAATAAATTCGGTAAGACGCCAGGTCTGTAAGCGGACTGCCATCGGAATTCATCGTAGGGGCTGTCCAGGTCAATGTGGCCGAGCCGTTTGCGACCTGAGATACATTGATGTCGAATGCAGGCATTGACGCCGTCAGTTCACCGTCGCTGACGGAAATCACGATGTCTTCGTAAACCGCGGAATCACCCAGTCGCGGAGCACCGCTTATGCGGCCGTTAGATTCCTCAAATATTGCCCAGTCAGGAAGATTGGTGACAGAGAACGACAAAACATCACCATCGACATCGTTGCTATTTGGTGTGAATGACCAGTTAACGCCGACGACGGCGACGTTGCTGGGAGTGCCGGAAATAGTCGGCGCTGAATTAGTGGCTGCAGGGTTCGGGTCGGCCTGCCCGGCTATCGGTGTAAAGCCTGAATCTGTTTCTTTCGAGCCGCCAAGTTCGAAGCAGCCGCCCAAAAGGATGGTCGTCAAGAGCACGACGATTGATAATGCGCATTTCCT
>JAJFKP010000026.1 GCA_021773135.1 Woeseiaceae bacterium
GGACGAATTCAACCAGCCGTCAGACGTGCTCGTCGCGCCGGACGGCAGCATCTTCGTCGTTGACGGCCATGGTTCGGAAGGTAACAACCGAGTCATGAAGTTTTCATCGGACGGCGATTTCATCATGACCTGGGGTACAACCGGCAAGGAAGACGGCGAGTTTCGCGACCCGCATGCGCTGGCAATGGACTCGACCGGCAGGCTGTTCGTCGGCGACCGTGGCAACAGTCGTTTGCAGATATTCGACCAGGAAGGCAACCACATAGAAACCTGGACGCAGTTCGGCAGACCCAGCGGATTGTTCATCGACAATGACGACATACTGTATGCGGCAGATTCAGAATCCAATACGACCTGGGGCCAGAACCGCGGCTACGCGCGAGGCATCTATATCGGCAGCGCTTTTGACGGTTGGGTGACCATGCACATTCCTGATCCGAATCCGGATCCGGACAATGCAGGAACGACTGCAGCCGAAGGTGTGGCGGTTGATATGGACGGCAACATCTACGGTGCCGAAGTGGGTCCGCAGCAAATCGTCAAGTACTCACGCCGACGCTGAGTTCGCTACAGAAAGAGTCGGGGCCCGTGGCCGGGCTCTGACTTTTTTTGTTCCAGGTTCAAGAAGCGATGCAAAGACCCGCGTCAGACATAGAACGCCTGAGGTTAATCGACGATCTCCGCAGCGCTTACATGGAAGTCTTTCCTGCGCCGGATGTCGATAAGCGACTCGCACCCCTGGAACCGAATTCTTATGTGGCCGTCACCTGTTCTCCGACCAAGGGCGTCGAAGAAACGCTGGAACTGACCGAAAGGCTCGTTGACAGGGGATTTCGTGTAATTCCGCATATAGCGGCAAAAAACGTATTGGACGAATCACATCTTGGCCGAATCATGCAGCGACTGTCGGACCTCAGGATCGAAAGCATGTTTATTCCCGGCGGCGATCGTCCTGAACCAGTTGGCAAGTTTGCAAATGCTTTAGAACTACTACAAGCCATGTCTGGGCTTAGCCATAGCGTCGCACACATAGGCATTGCAGCGCACCCCGAGGGTCATCCCGACATTTCATCGGCTACGTTGTACGACGAACTTAGAAAAAAACAGAACTACGCCAATTACATGGTGACCCAGATGTGTTTCGATCCCGCCGCGCTTGGTGCATGGGTTAAGCGTATGCGTTCAGGTGGTATTACTTTGCCTTTATGGATTGGCATTCCGGGCGTAATCGATCGCGGGGCCCTCATAAAATCGTCACTTAGAATCGGCGTCGGAGATTCGCTGCGCTTTTTGAGGAAAAAATCGACTATTGCTAAACGACTGATGAAATCTGGCACCTACATACCAAGCGATCTCGTCTTTGAACTCGCGAAATATCAAGTCGATCCGGACATGAATGTTGCCGGCTATCACCTGTTTTGTTTCAACCAGGTTGAAAACACCGAAATGTGGCGGCGAAAAGTGATTGCGTCGCTTGAGTAGCGCATTATGCTAGCGCGGCGCCGGTTCGGATATGCAGACCTGCGACATGAGGCGTTCGTATTCCGCAACGTCGCTGCTGGACGTTGTCGGTTGCGGCAAAGCAGCATCAGCAATACTGTCGTCAAAATTACTCCTGATATCGAAGAGCACCCGTTCGGCGATTTCGCTCACCGGTGACTTCGATACCGGAGTTCGGCTGACGTTTTCGTCTGGAACGGGTCTCATCGCCGCTGCAGCACTCCCGTAAATTCTCGCTGGCGACAACACAAGCTGCTGGTCGCGCTCCAAAGCATCATAGTCCTGTTGCTCGATCCATCCGAGGCCGACCGGACCGCCGAACAACTGATCGCGAACCTGGCCGTAATGGCGAAGTGCGAATACTTTGCCGTGCAACGCGGCCTGGTAAAACCAGTATGCGGCATCATTGAGGGCCAAACCCGCATCCGGTGACATCTCCTGCTGTTCCATCACGACGCCATCGAGTGCGCCGCCATTGGCCAGCCAGTCTACCGCCCTGGAGGTATCCACTCTGAAGGCGCGCATGACCGACATTGCACCAACAACCACCATTGCGGCGGAGTCACCCTGATCCGCGTAACCGCGCACAGTGGCATCGTCGATACCACGAAATTTTTCGATATCGATGCCGTCTGTTGCAGCAGTATCCGCCTGACTTTGCAGCTTGAGAACCAATGGATGTCGATTCAGCTCGTCAACCGGGAGACAGTCCGGCTCGGCTTCCATCGCGGCAGCGGCACTCGGTACGGCTCTTTCTTCTATCGCAGTATCGACTGATGTGGTTGCCGACGGTAGTTCCGGCTGCGCCAGTGACTCTGTCGTCATCTCGGGTGGCGGTGGCGACGTGCTGAAGACCCGATACGCAATTGCGGCAGCGACCACCAGCATGACCAACACAGAAATTTTGATAACGCTCACAGAAGTTTTCTCATTGCCGCAATGTCGCCCGGTCCAGTGCGGCAACAGCCGCCGATCAGTTTTGCGCCTGCCGCCCGCCACGCAACCACGTTGAAATCGGAATCGAAGTCACAGGTGTGGCCAGACCAACCGTTGTCAGCAACGTGGTATGTCTCGCCCGAATTGGGATAAACCACAATAGCCTTGTCCGAGGCTGCCAACTTGACGGATTCGATCAGGTCCACAATGTATTCCGGAGGAGAACAGTTTATACCGACTGCGAGCACGCGTGTATGCCCTGCAAACAATGCCGCTGCTGCGGCAATCGGCGTGCCGTCACTGAGCGAGCTGCTGTCGCGGCAGCAAAAAGACACCCAGGCTGGCGTGTCAACCTCAGCCAGCAGCTCGGACAAAACCGTAGCCTCGGTAATATTCGGAATGGTTTCCACAGCCATGACATCTGCACCACTTTGATCGAGCAGCCGCAGTCGATCAGCATGAAAGTGCCGCAGCTCATTAGCGGACGCGCTGTATATTCCGGTGTATTCCGATCCGTCGTGCATAGCCGCTCCATATGGACCCACACTTGCGGCAACCAACGGACTGCGAGTTACCTCCGGATTGTCTTCCAGGAATTCCATCCTTGCGGTTTTGGCGAGTTCTATGGCGCTCACAATCAGGGCATCTGCCTGTGCGGCGGTCTTTCCGGTTGACATAAAGCCGGGACGGCTTGCCTGGTAGCTGGCGCTGACGATGCAGTCTGCACCTGCGTCCAGGTACGCACGATGCGCAGTTATGACCGCGCGCGGACTCGATTCCAGTAGTCGCGCGGACCAGAGCGCATTATCCAGGTCGTAGCCCATGGACTCGAGCTGCGTCGCCAGACCACCGTCAAGCAAGATTGCGGCGTCGCCCTGCAGTGCGGCTTCAAATTTGTTCATGTCATCGACACACTGCCATACTTGGGTGTCCGAACAAAAACTAAAACGACAGGATTATGATTAATCGCCGCGAGTTTATTTCCGCCGTAGGGGCCGCGAGCCTCGTTTCACCCCTTGCACGCGCAAACAGTCCTGCGCTGATCAAGCCGCCGCGACTGCGTCCCGGCGACGCGGTCGGCCTGACAAGCCCTGCGACAGCAGCATTTGAGACCGAGCCAACGAAAATTTGGGTCGATGCCCTTGAGTCGTTGGGTTTTGAGGTTGTTCTGGGCGACAACTACTACAACAGGCACGGCTACTTTGGCGGCACCGACGCGGATCGCGCCAGCGATTTGAATCGGTTCTTTGCGGAGCCGGCTATCAAAATGATTTTTGCGCGCGGCGGCTGGGGGGCGCCAAGGATTCTGCCATTGCTCGATTACGACATGATCCGGGCCAATCCGAAAGTATTCCTTGGCTATAGCGATGCGACCGCGCTGTTGAGCGCCATTCATGCGCAAACGGGCCTCGTGACTTTTCACGGACCGAGTCCGCTGAATACGTTCGCCGCGGAACATTTTCGTCGGGTCGTGATGAACGGTGAGTCGTATACGCTGAGTAACCCCACGTTCATCACGGAAAACACCCTGGTACAAACAGAAAACCGGATTCGAACGATGCGTGCGGGTAAAGCGACCGGCAGAATTCTGGGTGGCAACCTTTCACTGCTCACGGCCATCACCGGTTCAGCCTACCTGCCCGACTGGGAGGGCAGCATTCTCTTTATCGAGGATGTCGATGAATCCGTTTATCGTGTTGATCGAATGATGACCGAGCTGGCACTTTCCGGTGTGCTGGGGAAAATTTCGGGATTCATTTTTGGCAGGTGCACCGACTGCGACCCGGGTGGCGGTTTCGGTTCACTTACCATGGAAGAAATGCTTGCCGAGCATATCGATCCACTCGGAATACCGGCGTTTAGTGGCGCAATGATCGGTCACATCGCCGAACAGTTCACGATTCCGCTGGGCATCAATGTTGACATGGACGCCGCCGCGGGGACAATCACCCTGCTCGAGCCGGGCGTAACCTGACAATTGCCTGATCAGTCCGTTGGCAGGATTCGCTGTGTGCCAATAAGTGCATCTCTCGTGACAAGGTCCGCCAGCTTTTCTTCGCTCCAGCCTTCCGTGTTGTCGGGCCGTTGTGGCAATACCATGTAGCGTAACTCTGCCGTCGAATCGTGAACGCGGACATTAACGTCGTCGCCAAGTTCGACACCGAACTCCGCCAGAACCGCGCGGGGTTCCCGGACGACGCGTGCACGATAACTCGCTGACTTGTACCAGGCGGGCGACATGCCAAGCAAGGAACGCGGATAGCACGAGCAGAGTGTGCACACGATTACGTTGTGCGTACTCGCGTCGTTTTCCATCACCGTAAACTCATACGGTTCAATTTCGTAGCCAAGCTCCCTGATCGCCGCCGCACCATTGGCGAGCAGTCGCGCCTTGTAGTCGGGATCTGACCACGCCCGGGCCGCTATACGCCCGCCATCTTGCGGCGATGCGTGCTGCATGGCCGCGATGACAGCCTGTTCTTCTTCCGGGGTGTAGTGACCCGCCTCGATCAACAGCTCTCTCAAGGCAAGCCCGACACGAGCACCGTCACTGTGAGGCTCTGCATGATCCGGCTGGAAAGTTCGCGAGTGATCGTGATCATGTCCTGTCATTCTGCCAGCTCCAGCCAGTGTTCGAATATTTCGATTTCGAGTTGGTCGCCCGTGGCGCCACTGTACGCTTGCCACAGTTCAGCCTGCGGGATGCGCACACGATAAATCCTCCGGGGAGGCTTGCCGTCTCCGCGAATAAACTTCTCCGGGTCCCCATGCAGTCCGCAGACACGTTCGATGAAACCGACCTGTCCTTTGGCGTAGCCTGGCACGCGGTGGTGCGCCGGCGGCGTTCGATCTGCGATGCGCACGCGCTGGCCTACTTCGAACAGGGCTGTAGTCATTACCGGGCCTCTGCTTCCTGGCGCAACCGCACAGCGTCAACCTGCGCCGCCAGCTGTTCGGCGGACACAATGCCTCGTGACACCAATGTGTGCGCTAGAGATTTCGCCCAGCGCTCGTAGTAAGTACAGTTTGCATAGTCCTCGGCCGTAAGTTGCTCGATTCCATCGCGCAATTCGGCGAAATCACTGATCAGGCCTTTCTTCAAAGCCAGGCGAACCATCGCATCGATCTGCCATTCCCAGTAGGCCGTGTCGTGTTCGGCAAGGTCTATCGGCCCGCCATCCTGGCCGCCCAGGTCGTGAGGCCCCCACGGTTTGCTCATCTTTCCGAATCCTCTTCTTGCCTTACAATCTCGCCGCCTTTGACAACGAGGCTTATCTCGCGCAACGCACTGATATTTTCGGCTGGATCGCCACGTACGGCGATGATGTCAGCAAGAAGTCCCGCCTTGAGTCGACCCACCCGATCATCGATATGAAACAGGTCCGCATTCACCGAAGTTGCTGAACGCAGCGCGTCTTCGGCCGCCATACCATAGTCAACCATCATCTCCAGCTCGCGCACATTGTCACCGTGCGGGTAGACACCAACATCGCCGCCGAAGCAGATGGTGACGCCTGCGGCGAGCGCCGCCTTGAAGCTGTTACGTTTCGCAGCGATGCGCGCAGGTTCGGGGTCCTCACCTTTTTTCCAGCCGCCGTACTGTGAAATAGCGTCGCCGGCTGCCAGGGTCGGGCAAAGCGCCACATTTTTTTCGCGCATCAATTCGTAGGTGTCACGCGTCGCGCCATCGCCATGCTCAATTGTCTCGACACCCGCAAGTATTGCTCGCTTCATCGCTTCGGCGGTCGACGCGTGCGCGACGACCGGGCGACCGCTGCTCGATGTCACCGCCACGATCGTTTCAATTTCTTCCTGCGTAAAGGATGGCTGTGCAGTGCCGTTCGGTCCCCACCGATAGTCAGCATAGACTTTTACGAAATCAATATTGCGACCGATCTGGCTGCGTACGACGCGCACCAGGTCGTCGTAACCGTCAGCAACCTCCGCACCCAGCGGGACGGTCACGTTTTCGTGAAAACCCTTCGGACCGTAGCTGCCGGTGGCAACGATTGCTTTGCCCGCCACCAGGAGGCGCGGCCCGCGAATAATTCCCTTGTTTATCGCATCGCGAACGCCGACATCGGCGTAGCCTGCACCTTCGGAACCGAGATCGCGCATCGTCGTGATGCCGGCCAGCAGAGAATCACGAACATGATTGACCGCGCGCGCGACTCGCTCGGCTTCTGATTCCTTCAGAACCTGGTCATTCCAGGACGTTTCATTGTAGGGGTGCAGCAGAATATGGGAGTGACCCTCGATCAGTCCCGGCAAAACAGTCGATCCGGGCAAATCCAAAACCTGGCTTAGGCCGATCCGATCAACGGACTCCTCCGGACCGGCAAACGAAATCCTGTCGCCGCGAATAACAAGCACCCAGTTCTCGTGCATGCGCTCACCGTCAAACACGCGGTCGGGATTGAGCAGAATGGTCGATTCCTGGCCGCCTGCAAACGCCACCGGCAGCAGTATGAGCGCGGCAAGCAGCGCGAGTTTTCTCACACTACTTCCAGTTGCCGAGCGTATGGCCGTCTGCGAATCGCGCACCGACAAATCCGCCCGCGTTTGAACCGTCGCGCATAGGATTGAACCTTATCGTGATCACATCACCCGGCTTGAACGAATTTGGCCGCCAGCCATTTCGGAAAAGGCTGTTTGGCCCCAGTCCTTCAATGCTCCACTCTGTCGCCTCACCGTGCTCATCGGTGATCAAAACCTGAATCCAGACATGCGGATTGGTCCATTGGAATTCACGCACGGTGGCTGTGACTTCGCGCACTTCTTCCTTGTCGAACATGGCGCTGGAATGATGGGCAAGCACATCGATCGGCCGCAGCATGCCCAAAATCAAGACAGTCAATGCGACATTGAAAACTGTTTTCATTCGATAACCTTGTCGATGACTTTACCATCAGTGTCGAGTGTCAGCGTCTGGCCCGCGTTGGTAATAGGATTGCGATTGTTCTCGGCGCAGGCGTAGTCGTATGCACGCGTGCCTGCAGGCAGGCGACGGAAGTGACGCTTGACGTGCCAGGGCTTCGTCAGCGCCAGCGGGTCTTCGATGACCAGTTCGGCGCGCAGCAAACCATCTTCCGTAAGATACATGCGGGTAGCAACGGTCGCCTGGTTACTAAGCGTCAGTCCGCTCCTGTCAAGGATTGTATGCTCCTCACCGATCATGCTGACGGTCGTGAAAGACAGTACGCCTGCATGCCAACTGCCGACGGAGTCACCGGTGAAGGTAGGCCAAAGCTCACCAGCCGGCGGATGATCTCGGCCATCGGTGTAGATACGCATGATGTTTGGGCCATTCTCCGTAATGATCCAGGTCGTTTCCGGACGTACGATAAATTCGTAGACGTCGGGTAACGCGAGCAGTCGGGGATACCCGGCAGGTGTACCACAGTTTGAAATTGGGTCCGGGACCCTGTCTTTCGCAACCAATGCGAGTGTCGCGACATATTTGGCTTCCCATGCTTCGGTCAACGGCGGGTGCTGGCGCACGCCGGGGCTGCCTGCCCGGCCATCGGGCGGATCCACCGTAGCCGGATCAAAAATGCCGCCATTACCTTCAACCCGTTGCCACACGCCACTCCAGTCCGGCAGCTCCTGCGCCACAACCGCGGCGCCAAATTGCCAGATCAGGACCAGGACAAGCAGCTTTGACTTCATTCTTGATACCGACAGCAACGGGACCATCGATAGTAGAACCACGGTGGATTTCGATCAATGCGTGATTGACCAATAGTGGTTTCTTGACAGGTAACAGCACGCGCAGTACAACCGAACTGCCGTCATACTAAGAAGAATCCAAATCGGGGAATGCCATGCGCGCAATTGTAACTGCTCTTTTTACATCACTCCTGCTGTTTGCCACCACCGGCTGGAGCCAGGATATTGTTGAACCATTCAAAGTAGGCACATTTGAGATTGACGGTTCACCCGCAGTTGGCATCGTGCTGCGGGACAGCCTGATCATTGAGCTGGATGCCGCGAACGACGCCCTGGAAAGGCAGGCATCGTATCCGGCAATACCGTCCCCCGGCGACATGCTCGAACTCATCGAGCGATACGACTATGGCCTCAAACGAAGGCTTTACGAAATCGTCAATGAACATGTTGGCATGCTGGATGACAATCGGCCGGACTATGTGCACGATGTTGCTGACGTTAAAACACTTCCGCCAATCATGTACCCGGGCAAGATTCTGAACGCCGCCGTCAATTTCTATAGCCACGTTGACGAATCAGGGACGCCTGCGGAGCGGCGTGAAGCGGCCCGGCAGCGTCGGGAAAGTCGCGGCGTGCCGTATCTCTTCCTTAAGCCGAGCCGCGGCGCGGTCGTTGGCAATGGTGCCGAAATCGTGATTCCTTACGGACGCAACAGAACTGATTGGGAAGTTGAGCTTGGCGCTGTCATTGGCAGAACGGCCAAGTACGTATCCGCCAACGATGCTGAGGCCCATATTTTTGGCTACATGGTGACGATGGATATCTCCGACCGTGGCGGACGCCCGCCTGGCGGGGCAAGTTTCACCAGCGACTGGTTTGTCGGCAAGGGACACGACACCTTTGCACCGCAGGGTCCATGGATAGTGCCTAAAGAGTTTTACGGCAACCCGATGGAGATTCTGCGGCAATCCTTGAGCGTAGATGACGAGCAGATGCAGGAGGCCACGGCCGGCGACATGATTCATTCATTGTGGGAGCTGGTTGAATACGGCTCATCGGTCATGACGCTATTTCCCGGTGACGTGATCAATAACGGCACTTCCGGCGGCACGGGCATGGGCACCGCGGTTCGCGGCGCACAGCGTTTCCTGCAGCCCGGTGAGGAGGTCAGCGCGACCATCGAGGGAATCGGAACGTTGCGTTTGCCGGTTGTCGGAGAAGAAAAACCAGCGGGACTGACGGGCGCGAATCTGCCGCCGGTCGATACCTATCGCGATCCCCTGTAATCCTGCAAGTAATATCAGGTAATTCGTTTGCACACACACGCCACATCCGGCTGCCGGTTCTACCTGCCTGCCCTTGTTACCCAGGTTATCGGACTGGGCATTGTTTCGGCAGCATTGGCGGCCGGCGATGTCACCGACGAACGGGTCCTTGCAGAATCAGCAGCCGGTCAGAACTGGTTCCTGAAAGGCGGCAGTTTTCGCGGTGAACACTACTCACCATTGGCGCAAATCACGGCCGACAACGTTGCTGAGCTGGGACTGGCCTGGGCGGCTGATATGCCGATTCCGGACGGCATTGCAACAACGCCAATCGTCGTCGATGGTGTCATCTACCTGTCGGGCGCCTATTCCGTCGTACTCGCTGTCGATGCGTCGGACGGCACGATAATCTGGTCTCATGATCCCGACGTCCGCAGTGCATTTGCGGACAATCCGGAGCTGTCCTGGATTTCCCGTGCCCATCGCGGCGTTGCCGTCTACGAGGGTCATGTCTTTGTGACAACCGCCGATTGCCGGCTTATCTCACTCGATGCAGACACGGGCGACTGGCTATGGACCAGACAGACCTGTGACAACGCACTCGGATATTCAATTTCCGATTCGCCGTACGTCGGTGGCGGCAAGGTTTTTGTCGGCAACGCAGGATCGGAATCCGAAATAAAGAATCGTGGCTATGTCTCCGCGTACGACGCACAGGATGGCGATCTTGTATGGCGGTTCTACATAGTTCCAAGCGATGACCCTGCGGAGAACGACACCCCGGCGCTGAAGATGGCGGCGAAAACCTGGTCGGGGAATACGCTGGAAGAATTCGGTGGCGGTGGCAACAGCTGGAACGAGATGACCTACGACCCGGACTCCAACCAGTTGTTCTTCGGCACATCCGGTTCACATCTTTATACGTACGATTCTCGCAGCCCCGACGGCGGCGACAACCTGTTTCTGTCTTCGATTGTTGCAGTGAATGCAGATACCGGAGCGTACAACTGGCACTACCAGACAGTCGACAAAGACAGCTGGGATTTCAACGCAACCATGAACATCGTTCTCGCCGATCTCGACTTCGAGGAAGAAATTCGCGAGAGCGTTCTGATCGCGCCGAAGAACGGCTTCCACTATGCGCTCGATCGACACACCGGTGAACTGTTGACGGCAGGCAAATTTGCCAAGGTCAACTGGGCTACGCACGTCAACATGGAAACCGGGCGACCGGATTATGCGCCTGACGCTCAATACTGGAATGCTGATGACGGCGAAACGGCATTCTTCTGGCCCAACTTCTGGGGCGCACACAGCTGGAACCCGATGGCATTTAGCCCGCAGACAGGGCTTTCCTACATACCGGTGATCGATCTGCCCAGCGTGGTTGATAACGAAGGCGACGGTGAAGATGTGGTTATGCTCACCGAACTCGATGGTGTAGCGCACAGCCCGGGCAAACTGGTCGCCTTCGATCCGGTTTCCCAGGCAATTCGATGGTCGGTCGATCGAGCGCTTCCGTATAACGGTGGCCTGATGACGACGGCAGGCGGACTGGTTTTTCAGGGTACCGCCGCCGGACGTTTCGAGGCACTGGCGGCCGACAGCGGCAAACTGCTTTGGTCCGTGCAAACAGGCTCTGCAATTAATGCGGCACCGGCGAGCTACGCACTGGACGATCAACAGATTGTGTTAATCCCTATCGGTGCCGGCGGCGGGCTGCAGTACCTTTATCCACAGATGCATTCAACCGAAGCATCGCAAGGGCCGACGCGCCTGTTGGCGTTTAGCCTGAAGGGTGCAACGGACATGCCGGTAACCAGTGCTGCACCTGCTCCACTGCCTGACCAGCCGGCGCTGACGGCCACGCCGGACACGATTGCGCTCGGCGCGGAACTCTACGGCTACTACTGCGAGTTTTGCCATGGGTCCGAGGCAGTTACTCGCTCTGGCGGGTCCGTTCCAGATCTACGCTACGCAAGCGCTGCTACACACGACACCTGGCATGCGATTGTGGTCGGTGGATCAAAATCCGCGAACGGTATGCCGGCAATGGGTCTGGAAATCGATGCATCGGAAGCAATCAGGAATTATGTTCTTTCGCTTGCCGAAGAGATTCGCGCGCAGCAGTAACTTATAATCGTCGCCCATGGATATCGACACACCTCTCCGCAATCTGGGCCCGATAGATGCAAGCGCGCTACGTGATGCAATTCTTGCGCAGGAGGATATCGCCTGGAATGAAGATAAATACCGCCAGGAAGAATTCGAAGTTCATCACGCCACGGAGTCGATCGTAGTTCTGTTTGTCAATCTCGATCGCTGGCCACAGGTCATCGTGAGCCAGGAGCCGGGCTGGCCGCGGCTGGCAAATGTGGCGCTGCCACTAATGAATGAGATTATTCAGAAACACTATCCGCCGGGTGGCACGGTAATTCGAGCCATGGCGGCGAAACTGCTCGCCGGCGGCATTATCAATCCGCATGTCGACAAGCACCCTTCCTTTCACGTCGGACACCGCATTCACGTGCCGATTACAACCAACCCCAGGGTACGCTTCATGATCGATGGCAGGCCGTATCAATTCAAAGTCGGCGAAGCCTACGAAATCAACAACCAGAAAACGCACTCGGTCATGAACAAGGGCGCCGAGGATCGCATCACGTTTATTTTTGATTATGTGCCGGCCGACCAGGTTGCAGCATTGAGCGCCGCTTAGAAATAAATCTCGAATCAGTCACAGGACGGGTGCCAGCACTTCCCGCAGCTCGTCCAGGTACGGATCATAGTTTTTCCAGAACTCGACGGCAGATGTGTAGATTGGCTCCCGCACCTGCTCCGCGCTCGCGGTGTTCACCGGCCGCTCATTTCTGTGAAATTCCAGGCAGGCCGGATCGAACGGCAGCCCGCAAAACTCGAGTATGCGTCGCACCTGTGCTTCTAAATCGACCACAACGTCTTCATACTGGATATGCAGAACATACCCGGGCAGGACTTTGTCCCAGTGCGTCATCATTGCGCAATACTGAAGATAGTACTCGCCCAGTTCTGTCAGGTCGTAGGTCTGGTTTTTTCCCTGCGCAAACAGCTGGCGATAATTTGCAACACAGGTTGCCAGCGGGTCGCGCCGCGCGTCGATGACTTTGGCATGCGGCAGGGCCTGGCGAATAAAACCTACATGTGGATAGTTGGCGGGCATCTTGTCAGTAAAGCAGGGCCGATCTGCGGTGCAATGCGTTGCCGCGTAGTGCAGATAGCTCCTGCCGAGCCCGGTTAGTTCGCCTGTATCCAGGTCGCCCATGACTTCGGTGTAATGCAGGCTGCCAGGCCGGTTTGCAATCATGCTGGTCGTCATCATCATGATATAGGGCAACTCACCGGCGCCTTCCACCAGCGGGTGGCTGGCCAGGATTTGCTCTATCAGCGTGGATCCCGAACGCGGCATACCAAGTATGAAGATTGGCGTTAAGTCAGTCGGCGGATTAGCCGACGGGGTCGCAAGAAATTCCTGCGTAAAGACTTCTTTTATTTTGCGCTGGTCAAGTTCCGCCTTGACCGGGTCATAGTGAACCAGCGCTCGCTTCCCTGCGTTGCCAAGCGAGTATTGCTGCCAGGCTTCGTCGAAGCGTTCGCGTTTTTCAAGCGCCCGCGCCAGCGCAAAGCGAAACGCCACTTCCGAATCAGGGGTAAGCGCACCTTTCTCAAGCTGTGCCCGCATTCTGTCGACATCAGCATCACTTGCCGCATAGCCGTGCAGGCTGGCCAGGTACCACCAGGTTGAACCGATATCCGGACTGACTTCCGCACAACGCGTGTAGCACGCATTGGCCTCTTCCTGACGCCCGGCTATGCGCAGCATATGACCACGACCGATCAATGCGGCGGGATCATCCTTGTGGTGCAGCAGGCACTGGTCATACGCTGCAAGCGCCTCCTTTGACCGACCTGCAATGCCCAGCATGTTGCCGAGGTGCAGCTGAATACCCGGATCCTCAGGAGCAAGGAGCGCGGCTGCCTTAAGCTGCTCAATTGCCTCCGGATAACGCCCACGATCGCCCAAAAACTTTCCAAGGTCGCGTAGTGCGCTCGCCCTGTCCGGCGCCAGTTTCACAATGCGTCGCAGAAAGCCCTCTGCAATCACGAAACGTTCGTCATCGGTGGCGATGATCGCCAGGATGCGCAGCGCATCCGTATTCTCGGGTTCCCTGCTCAGAATGAGGTCACAGACCTGCTCTGCGTCTGCAGCGTTGCCGCTCTGGCGGAGCCCTTCAGCCTCCGCGAGCAGGTTTGCAATCGACGTGGTCTGCATGAACTGGGTGCGCAACGCCTCGGCGTCTTCTTCGCGCCCCAAACCCTTAAGCGCACCGATCAGGCCTCGTATCGAGGCCGGTTGTCCGGGTTCCAGCGCAAGCACTTTCTCGAAAAAAGGAATCGCCCTTCTGCACTGGTTTCGTGCGAGGTGCAGGACCCCGAGGTGTTCATAGGGCTTCGCAAAGGCCGGCTCAATTTCGATTGCACGCCGCAAGTAAGTTTCCGCTTTTTCCCATGCGCCCTTCCTGATCAGGATCGCACCCAGCATGGCAAGCAGGTTCACCTCATCAGGATGGATTTCCAGATGCTCGCGGCAGATCTTCTCAGCGTCACCAACGCGATTTCTGCCAACCAGCTGAACGATTTCGTCCAGCGTCCGCCGCACATCACCGGTCATGCAAACCTGCTGCCCGAATGACCTCGGGTATCGCAGACAGGTCACGAGCAGCCATGATGCTGACGCCATTCAATCCCGGGATCTCGGTCATCGCGCTGACTGTCTCGGCGCAAATATCGATGCCCTCCTGCCGCGGGTCGTTGGCGCTTTCCAGTCGGGCCGTTACGTCATCCGGCACCATGACATTGGGCCGGTTTTCGCGTAGCCAGGCGACGTCCTCCGCGGAACCGAGCACCGCAACAGCACCAATGACGCTCGTTCGCTGAATGAGTTTATGTTCAACCAGGTGTTGCAGATATTGCCGCAACAACGCGACGTCGAGGCAGATATGCGTTTGCACGAACTGCGCACCGGCATCGATCTTCTCGCGTACTTTCCTGGCTTCCCAGGTCGGCTTCGGGATAACCGGCGTGACTACGCCGCCAACGAAGAAGTCGGGGTTGCGCGTAAGATTTTCGTCAATTTTCATGGTGGTCGCCGTGCGAATCAGGTCGGTGGCAACCAGGTCGAGGACCGGCTTGGGTCGGGGTTTGAATCCCGATGGTGCGCGTTCGCCTGCAACCAGCAGCAGGCTGGTCACGCCCAGGGCCCCGGCCCCGAGCAATTCGCTTAGCAAAGCGATGCGATTGCGATTGCGGCAGGTCAACTGGACAATCGGGTCAACACCGTGCTCGAGCAGGATGCTGGCCGCCGCTAAAGTTGACATGTGCAGCTGCCCGTACTGGTTGTCCGTCAGCAAAATACCGTCAACGACATCGCGCAGAACGTCCGCCTGGGTTCGAATCGACTCCACGTCAGTTTCCGGTCGAAGATATATTTCCGCCGAGATGGCGAAATCTTTTTCCTGAACTGCATTCTTGAAAGTCTTCAATGAGCAACCTGCCTGCAAACCCCGACTGCAAAGGTAATGCCTTGACCATGTGCGCACAAGGCGGGTCTGGCACTCCCGATACACCTGTGGTGAACTTGAACTCGTGAAACAGGAGGAACAATTTAAGGCGGCGGTGGCGGAACTTCGTTCTGGCAACGCGGTAGCAGCTGCCAGGCTTTGCGATCAAAGCCTGCAACAGCATCCCGGCGATGCAAATTTCCTGTGCCTGTCAGGCAAAGCAAATCTCGTGCTACGAAACTTTGGTGTTGCCGAAAAGTGCGTAGAAGATGCCATTAAACTGTTTCCCGATTTCGCGCTTGCTTATGAAACCTATGGCGACCTGATGCTGGCCCAGGGAAAAGTACTGAAAGCGCGCACGTCCTATGAAACCGCCATGCGCCTGGATCCGGCGCACGCGGCCATTCATGACAAGATCGATCGCGCCAGGGAATTAGAGAAAACGGGCGCCACTGCGGCTGCCCGGCCCACTGCTTCGACGCAATCGCACATTCAGGCAGAAATGCAGAAGGCCCACGAACTTGAGAGCAAGGGGGACGTCCAGGCCGCCGAAATGATTTATCGCGAGATCCTTACCCGGGATGCCAACCATGTTGAGGCTGCCCGCCTGCTCGCAGCCATCGCCGTAAAGCACAAGCGCTACCGGGATGCCGAGGTTTTTCTGAAGAAAGCCATCGAGGTCGCGCCGGATTACACACCTGCCTGGGTCGACCTGGCCAACCTGCAGCGGGAAGCTGATAAATTCGACGACGCGGTCATCAGTGCCCGGCAGGTTCTTAAACTGGCCCCGGACAACGCTGAATCCCATATGGTTTACGCCAGCGCAATTGGCATGGCAGGTGAGCACGAGGAAGCGATAAAGGCCTACCAGGATGCGCTTGCCATTGCTCCCGACAGAGCCGGTGCGATCTGCGGCATGGCCCATCATCAAAAGACCATAGGGCTGCAGGACGAGGCCATCGCCAGCTATCGCCGCGCAATAGCCGTCAAACCGAAGCATGCGGAAGCCTACTGGAGTCTTGCGAACCTGAAAACGTTTCGCTTCGAGGATGAGGAAGTCGAGGCAATGCAGGCGTTATTGGTCAACCCGGCGCTTGCCGACGACGCGCGCGCTCAATTGCACAATGCGCTCGGACTTGAATTCGAGTCGAGAAAGGAGTTCAGAAGCGCATTCGAGCATTTTGAAAACTGCAATGCGCTGTGTCGGCAGGTCGAGTCTTATGATCCGGTGGATACCGAAAGCACCTACGGCCGAATAATTGAGCTGTTCGACGACGACTTTTTCGCCAGGAATTCAGGCGTCGCCGAATCGTCAACGACTCCGATACTGGTTGTCGGCCTGCCTCGATCGGGCTCGACGCTCATTGAACAAATTCTTGCGAGTCATAGCCAGGTGGACGGCACCCACGAACTCGGCGATTTGTCGCGCGCGGTGCAATCAGTGCGACGCGATCAATCCAGGCGTTCCCGATTTCCCGAGGCACTCGCCGACCTGGGGCGGGACGATTGGCAAAAAATCGGTGTGGAGTACTTGCGCCGCACGGAAATATTTCGCAGCGGTGCCCCCTGCTTCGTTGACAAGAACCCGAATAACTTTATTTACGTCGGAATTCTTCGCCTGGCATTGCCGAACGCGAAGATTATCAACGCCATGCGCCACCCGCTTGACAGTTGCTTAGGTTCGTTCAAACAGCTGTTTGCCAGCGGTCAGCCGTTTACCTACGACATGACGGAACTGGGTGAATATTACCTGCAGTACCAGCGCCTGATGGATCACTGGCACGAGACGTTGCCCGGCTTCGTTCTCGACGTGCATTATGAGCAGGTGGTCAGCGATCTCGACGGCCAGGTCCGACGAATTCTGGATTTCTGCGAGTTGCCGTTCGAAGAGGCCTGTCTGCGCTTCCATGAAACTGAACGAGCGGTCAAAACCGCCAGCTCGGAGCAGGTTCGACGTCCGATCTATTCCAGTTCAGTCAATCTGTGGCGCAACTATGAGGCCGATCTTGGCGAGCTGGTTCATATACTGAAACCCCTGCTCGAGGTTCTGCCAGTCGGAGATCAGCCTGCAGAACTGACGCGGAAGCACGATACATAATACGATTATCGTGACAGGCAGGTGAATGCAGGACCTTATCCCGGCCGATTTTCCCGAAATCAGGCGCAGCTGGGCTACTGCAGGCCCGAAAATACTGTTGTTTTCAGGGTACTACTTGTAACAATTCGTTCTGAGGCAGGCGAGAGGCTTGTAGTTTTTAACAAACTGAAATAGATTCAGACAGGTGTAAAAACAATAATTTTCCATCTAATTGGCTTGAATTCCGTCGGGGGAATCGACTATGCAAGCACCATCCAAGTATGTGATCACACCCGTTACTGCCGCCGTCACCGCCGCTCTGTACCCCGGCGCCGCGGTCATGGCGCAACAAGATTCCGACGTTCCACGCGGGTACGCGCTGGAAGAAATTACGGTAACCGCGCGCAAGCGATCTGAGACCGCACAGGAAATTCCGGCCTCGATCCAGGCGATTACGCAGGATTCACTGGCGGCGATGGGTGCGAAGGGCATCGAGGATTACGCCCGCTTCGTACCCTCGATGAATGTCGTCAACTATGGCCCGGGTTCCAGCACGGTCGTTTTCCGCGGCGCGATCACCGGTCCCGGCTATATCGGTCAGGCCACCTCGTCAGTTTACTTGGACGAAATATCAGTAACGCAAACCGGGTCACAGCCAAACATCCGGGCGATCGACATCAATCGGGTCGAGGCACTGTCGGGCCCGCAGGGCACGCTGTATGGCTCTGACGCGCAGGCGGGCACGATGCGCATCATCACCAACCAGCCGATAATGAACACGTTCGAAGCCGTGTTCGATGGTGAAGTTCGCGGCGGTGGCGACAGCGATGCCAGTTATCGCGGCTCGCTGGTATTCAACGTGCCGCTGGTGGACGACAAGCTGGCGCTGCGGGTTGCAGCCTATAACGACCACGACGGTGGCTACATCGACAACGTCTTCGGTCGTACCGCGGATTCACACGGGCTTGCCGGCAACATCGCTCCTGCAGGATGGGGCACCCTGGACAATTCACTGTCCGTCGAAAAACGCTGGAACGACGCCGATGTATACGGTGGTCGGATCCATCTTCTGTGGGAAATGAACGACAGCTGGTCAACGACATTTTCCTATCATCAACAAAACACAGACTCCGGCGCTGATAACTACTTCGACCCGTTCGTGGGTGATTTGCAGGTTGTCAGATTTCACAACGAGTGGAGTGAAGAAGAGTTCAGCATGGGCTCGGTCAAGGTGGACGGCGATCTGGGTTTCGCGCAGCTGGTTGCCGCAGCATCCTATTTTGAACGCAGCGTCACCTCGCTTACCGACATAACCACCTACGCCCATTACTGGGCAGCCCAGTATTGTCACGACTCCTATTACACGTCAGCCACTGCCCCTTATTACTGGACCAACCCGGACACCGGTTACACTGTCGCCTGGCCACGTTATTGCCAGGGCCCAACCGTCGACGGCGACTTTTTCAGCTCTTACGATACTAGAAACGCTCCCACCGAGGACGACAAACTTACGTTCGAGCTTCGCCTGCAGAGCCAGGGCGATACACTGGACTGGATCATCGGCGGCTACTACGAGGAAAGTAAGGACGCGTGGAAGGCACCGTTCGCGACGCCGACGCTCGGCGGTGACGGTAACGTCAATACGTTCCAGCAATCAGTGGCCGCACGTTACTGGGAGTTCTATTTCTCAAACTACTACGGCACACCAACCACTTTCCCGAATTCGACATCGAGCTGGTATTCGCAAAGCCAGACCGACTGGGAACAGACCGCTGTGTTTGGCGAGGTCACCTGGCACATCAATGACGAATTCGACCTGACCGTCGGCGGCCGTTATTTCGAGCGTTCGAACACCAACTATTACCTGGTTAATCATCCCGGTGGCATACCAGACGCCAGCGGCGTTCCCGCCGGTGAACCGGACCTGGCAGTACCGGAAACGCGTGCAGAGCGACTGTCGAATGGCGGGCTGCCGTTTGGACGTTCAGGCGAGGAAGACCAGTTCATACCAAAGGTCAGCCTTAGCTACACGATGAATGACGACGCCATGTTCTACGGCCTGTATACGCGCGGCCTGCGCCAGGGTGGAGTCAACCGCAGCCGGGGTGTGCCGTTCTTCCCGAACACTTACGACTCGGACATCATGGACAACTACGAACTCGGCTATAAATCGACGTTCGCAGACGGTCGCGGCCGCTTCAACCTGACTGTCTACAACATGGACTGGAGCGACTACCAGCTGGAACTGGTCGACCCGGCCAGCCAGTCGTGTCTGGATGCCAACGGCAACGAAGATCCGACCCTCAACCAGCCAGGTGTTTGCGGACAACCGTGGCAGAACATTATCGCGAATGCCGGTGAGGCGCACATCGACGGCATCAGCGCCGAAGTGGACTACGCGGTAAGCGAAAACTGGCTCGTTGGTTTTAACTACGAGGTCCTGGAAGCGGAAACGGATACCGCGGCCGACACCGATGGAGATGGAGACGAAGATCTGGTTGCCGGGCTTAGGTTGCCGCTGGTCCCAAGCTCCAAGGGTTCCGCCTGGATTGAATACAATATGCCAACCACGATGTTCGGGGCGGACGAGTTTTTCGTTCGCACCCAGTGGTCTTACACGGGTGACAGCAAGAGCGTACTGTTTCCGCGATCGCGGGCTGATTCGCCGAATCCGCAGTTCAACAATCCGTCCTATACGATCGGTGACCTGCGCGCGGGACTGGTCGGCGAAGACTGGCAGGCTGATATTTTCATCAACAACCTGACCGACGAGCGTGCGCTGTATACGACGCAGGACGGCTTGTTCGAGTGGGGCGCGGCGTCTATTGCAGACGGACGGGCACATCATCAAACGCTGTTTACCAACCGGCCACGCGAAATCGGCATTCGCTACATGAAGCGCTGGGGCGACTAGCGCGTAGTTGAGAAGCAGAAGAAAAAAACCGGCGTATGCCGGTTTTTTTTTGCGGTGAAAGTCGCACCTGCCGCCTGTGCACTAAAGATCAATCCGCACCGGTCAGGCAGGCAAATTTTGCAACCGCGGGCGGATTGGGCACAGAGCCGGTTTTTTTTGATTTGCGGCCAGAGCAGTTCCCTCAGGTGGGTGCTTAAAGGTCGGCTAATCACTTCTATTCAAACGGCCACACTTCCAGCCCATGTATGGCGTTTCTGATATCCATGGATAAGTTGACCGATCCAACCTTTTCATTCGTCGCGACATCGTAAAGCGTAATCGTCGATGGCGACGACCCGACGGCGATAAACCGGTCGTCTATGGGACAAAGGCCGCGCCCGAAGGCCTGCCGCGCTACTTTGGAATCATCGATACCTGAGAATTCAATCAACGACTCATCATACGAGACGATCTTGAAGGCCTTTTCCGTACCGTCGCGAGCTACATAGCGAACGCAGTCACTGGCGGTATCGTTGAAAACGACGCCGTCGCGCCAGAGCTGCGCGTTGTGGGTTCCCGCCGGCAAACTACAGATTTCGGAAACCTGCATTTCGTTATTCAGGTGCAGTAAAGCATCGGGCTTAAGCCCACTCATCGTGATGCCGGCGCGGCTGACGTGCACCATATTGATATGAAAGTCATTCACCGGTCGCGGGCCGCTCTCGGAGCGCGGATCGAACGTATGTCCGCCCCACTTGTCATTTTGTCGCTGCAGGTGAAAACCCCACTCGAACTGCTGCGATTCGATATTGAATGCCATGATGCTGTCGAAGCCTGTCGAGGTGACAAAGAGCATGCGCTCCATGCGACATATTTCGTGGCAGTGTTTTAAATAGCGATTCTTGAATGAGCGCAGTTTGTTGAATTCCTTATCATAGACAAACAGCTCATCGCTGGCGGCGATGTAAACCTCATCGCCGTCGAAAGCGATGCCGCGCAGACCGCGATCGGCACCTCTGCCTTCCCAGTCGATTTCACCGGTGTTCCAGTCGAGCCATTGGGCTCCCTCCTGCCTGGCGAAGTCGACCATATAGACACCGCCGTGACTTTCACCCTGCCGACTGCCCCGGACAACCGACGTCGCAATGAGTTTAGGCAGCTGCACACTCATTCAGAGCCGGTCCTTGAGGCCGTAATAGAGCATGCCCAGAGAGACCATCGCATTCCCGAATCGATTCACGCCGGGTATGCGTGGTGAACGATGTCCGGCGAATACATTGAAGCGCTCCTTTTTTCCGCTGATCGCGTCGGCAATAATCTCTCCGGCCAGGTGGGTCACGTTGACACCATGCCCGGAATATCCCTGCGAATAGGCGATGTTAGGCGCAATGAATCCAAGCTGCGGCACCCTATTGACTGGTACTGCGATTGTCCCTCCCCAGGCGTAATCGACTTTAACGTTTTTCAATTGCGGGTAGACCTTCAGCATACGGGGTCGCAGCTCTCTCTGTATGACCTGCGGATCTTCACCAAAGTAGTTACACCGACCCCCAAACAGGAGCCGCTTGTCAGCACTGAGCCTGAAGTACTCAAGCACGAAATTGGGATCGCAGACGGCCAGGTCGTGCGGGTTGATCGTATCGAGCTGCTCGTCCGACAGCGGTGCCGTTGCGATGATGTAGCTGCGAACCGGGAATATGCGACCGCGAAGCGATCGATCCAGCCATTGATAGGCGTTGCCCGCCAGGACAACAAAATCTGCGGTCACCGAACCCTCGGCGGTGGACACGCGAACGGCGTCACCCCGATCAATTTTTAGCGCGGCTGTTTGTTCGTGGATTGCTCCGCCAAGGGATGCCAACGCCTGCGCCTCGCCAACACAGAGATTGAGCGGGTGTACATGCCCGTTGCCCATGTTCATCAATGACCCGACGTAGCTGTCTGTCCCGAGCGCATCGCGGGTTTCTGATCGTGACAGCAACCTGTGTTCGAACGGATAGTCGTGCTCCCCCAATCGTGCTTCTTCCCGTTCCAGGTCACTGACGTGGCGCGCTTTGATGGCGACGTCGACATACCCGTGTTTCAGGTCACAGTCGATTTTGTAGGTGTCCACCCGCTCGCGAATGATCTCGCTGCCACGCCAACGCATGTCCCAGACTAGCTTGCCCAGTTCCGGACTGGCGTCGGCCAGTTTCGCTTCGCCACTAATCCCGCCGATAATCTGGCCACCGTTGCGGCCGGATGCGCCCCAGCCGATCCGGTTGGCTTCTAAAACGCACACCGTGTGCCCGCGCTCTGCCAGTGTCAGTGCGGTTGAGACGCCTGTGAAACCGCCTCCTATCACGCAGATATCTGCGCGTATGTCGCCTTTAAGCCGCGCAAAATCCGTCGCAGCATTGGCGCTGGCGGCGTAATAGGATTGGGTATGTTCCTGAGCGAAATGCATTTTTTTAGGTGTACGGCGTCACGGTTGGATTGCCCGCAGTATGAACCATTCAGGGTTTCTTGAAAATCACCGCCACCCGCAGCTGCTGCTGCAATGCGTGCCTTCAAAAACGCTTTTGCATCTGCCATTCGGAGGGCCATAATCAGTTACGCGAATCGAAATCGGCTGGGAAAACACACAATGAGCGATGTCAGTACAGGAAAAAGCTACCTCGTGATAATGGCGTTGATTTGCCTTGTCGCCTGCACTCCGGAAGCAACGGTAGAAGAACAGCGATTCGATGTACTGATCATCAATGGCCGGGTCTACGACGGCTCGCTCGAGCCCGGTCGACTGACCAACCTGGCAATTATTGATGAGCGAATCGTAATGATTGATGCGCCGATCGACGCACCTGCCGACCTTATCATCGATGCGAGCGACCAGATCGTCGTGCCGGGATTTATTGATCCTCACACGCACGTGCTGGACGATATCCTGAGTCCCGAAAAGCACAATGTTGCGAGTCACCTGGCACAGGCGGTAACGACTGTGTTCGTTGGTAATGACGGTGGCGGCCTGCCGAGTCGCGCGGAAATGGTCACAACGATGCAAACCCAGGGTGTGGGTACCAACGTCGGATTTTTCGCGGGCCACAATCAAATCCGCGAGTCGATCATGGGACTGGAAGATCGCCCACCGACGCCCGCCGAGCTTACCCGGATGAAAGGTCTTGTAGAGGAAGAAATGCAGGCCGGCGCGCTGGGCCTGTCCACCGGGCTTTTTTACAAACCGGGCAGTTATGCAACCACCGAAGAGGTCATCGAGCTGGCGAAGACTGCCGCACGTTTCGGCGGCATTTATGACTCACATATTCGAGACGAGAGTTCCTACAATGTTGGCCTCGTCGGTTCGGTCAGGGAAGTCATAAGAATTGGCAGAGAAGCCGGGATTTCAGCCCACATTGCGCATATAAAAGCACTCGGTCGGGATGTATGGGGTCAGAGCGGTGATCTTATTGCACTGATCGACAGTGCGCGCGAAGCAGGTCTCAGAGTAACCGCAGATCAGTATCCGTGGCAGGCCTCGGGGACGCGTTTCGGCTCCGCGTTGATTCCTCGCTGGGCCATGGCCGATTCAAATGAGGCCATGTTAGCGAGACTCGCCAACCCTGATCTTCAGGACCGCATTCGTGAGGAAATCGATAGCAATATCACGCGGCGCGGCGGCGCAGACTCGATGCTTGTAACCGGAGTCAGCGAATGGCGGGGCATGACGCTTGCTGAGATTGCCCAACAGATGGGCATTGATCCCATCGATGCGGCAATTGAAGCTGTTCGAGGTGGCGACCCGTCCATTGCATCTTTCAATATGACCGTGGATGACATCAGCGCACTGGCGATACAACCCTGGGTCATGACGGGCTCGGATGGCGGCGAGGGACATCCGAGAAAGTACGCATCCTATCCGAAAGCCTACCGGGATTTTGTGGTTAACCAGTCCATCCTGACCATCGAACAGTGGGTTCACCGAAGCTCCGGACTGGTAGCCGACACGTTTTCACTCTGCGATCGCGGCTACCTGCAGGAAGGACGTAGGGCCGATATCGCCATTATTGATCTGGCAACCTATGCGCCGCAGGCCGACTTCGAGAATCCGAGTCGCCTTGCTACCGGCGTAACGCATCTGCTGGTAAACGGCGAACTCGCAGTTAGCGGGCGCGAGCTCAAAGAGGTCATGTCGGGGCAGGTCATAAATCGTCAAAATCTGAATTGCGCACAGTAGTGCGACGAAATTCTGCGCCCACGCATCTGGAGACTATTGCGAACATATTTTGGGGTAACGACATGAACTTAGTGAAACTGGTCACGCTGGCAATTCTGATCGCATTTGGTACCGCAACGGCGGACGAGAAAGTAGAACGCAGCATGGCGCTCAAAGTTGTGGTCGACGGAGACGGCGCTGAAGACAGCTCGGCTGTTCACTGGTCCACCGATGCGATGGATTTCGATTTACAGGAACTGGCCATTGGCGAAACGCGTGTTATCGACAACGAATCCGGACAGCCTGTTACTGTAACTCGTGGCGAAGACGGATTTACGCTCGACATTGACGGCCAATCGGTTGCGCTACCAAATATTGACGAGCATGCCGCGCACGTGGCGTATCGCGGCACTGGTGACATGGATCACGACATCGACATAGAAGTTGTAGGCAGCCACGCAATGGGTTCACATCGGGCGGAAGGTGTGACCATAATCTCTTCCAAGCCACTCGACGCATCTGTGCGGGAAAGCATCAAGTCCGTATTGATGTCGGCGGGAAACAACGACGAAGTGACCTTCATCGACGGTAGTGACGATGCACAACGCGTTATGGTAATGAAGAAAAAGGTGGAGATTATTCAGTAGCCTGACTCAGGCGGCTTTGCGAAGACCCTTTTTCCGGGCCCCTTTTCATTCTCTGCTAAAGATCACCGATGCGCCTGGAGCGATTCAGGGCTTTTTGTCGCACGATTATCGATCCGACACTGGATATTGCGGTATTCTTACCGGAATGGCGGATGGGACGATAATAATGAAAAAGAAACTGCCAGCAGATTACTCTGCAAGCCTATCGCTCTACTGGTTTGCCGTGCTGTCATTTGTCGTTGGCGCGAATTCAATTACCGCCAACGCAGAGACTCTGCTCGACGAATCGGTGTTCACCGATGCGATTGCCACAGCCGAGCGGATGCCAAGATTGCGCAGCCTGCTGATCAGTCAGCATGATCAGCTGATCGTTGAAAAATACTTCAATGGTCAGAATGCGCGCCGCAAAGCCAATGTGAAATCGGTGTCGAAATCAATCATGTCAGCGCTCGTCGGTATAGCGATCGAAAAAGGCTACATTGCAAACCTCGACGAGCCAATCTCCACACATTTCGGCCCCTTGATTCCTGACTACACCGGTACGCCCAAAGAAAATATTACAGTCGGCAATCTATTGTCGATGCAGGCCGGGCTGGAAACGACGAGCTTTTACAACTACGGCAAGTGGGTTCTAAGTGACAACTGGATAAGGTTTGCGCTCGATCAGCCGCTGCAGGCAGAGCCCGGCACAAAACTGCAGTACAGCACGGGAAATACGCATCTGCTCTCCGCCATTCTGACGCAGGCCACCGGCAAATCGACCCTCGCATTTGCACGCGAAGTTTTGGCCGGACCGCTGGGATTTGAGTTGGCGCCATGGCCACAAGACCCGAGCGGCATCTATTTTGGTGGCAACAACATGGAGCTGACGCCGCGCCAGATGCTCGCCTTTGGGCAGCTGTATATAAACGGAGGACAACGGAATGGGATTGAGGTCATTCCTGCCGCCTGGGTCGAGACATCTTTTACGCCGCTTGCTGAATCCGCACGAGAGGAAGGCCGATATTATGGCTACGGGTGGTGGATGCGCGAGATGGCCGACTACCCCACCACTTTTGCCTGGGGCTATGGTGGGCAGTTTATTCTTCTCGTACCGGATCTTGACCTGGTCGTCGTAACCACTTCCAGCAGTTTGCCAGGAAGTGATCGCCGTCCTCACATTCGCAGCCTCTACAATTTACTTGAACACAAGGTCATACGAGCAGCCGCTACGGCGGGTGCACCGCGAAGCGTGGCGGCGGACGACTGAGCGGCTTCGTGATTGCACTTAACTCCGTGACAAAGCCGGATTACACTGGCCTTGTTCTCTATCGAGATTCCTGAGTATGCGTCACAATCCCGTTTTCGCCTTTTTCCTGTCCGTTCTGCTGAATGTCCGTTTCAAAAACAGTCTGGTCTTACTGACGCTCTTTCTTTTCTTCAACCAGGCGAATGCGCAGCAATCGGATGTCACCTTTTTTGTTATCGGCAAGCACGGCAACTATGTACAAAACCCCTCAGGCCAACACGAAGCAGAGGATTTTTCATTTTTCTCGGAGATTTTCCTTACTTCGAATGGCGACGCATCAGACGCGACGCTGCGCTTTCCAACGAGCGAGAATGTCAACTATCGCGATATGCGCGAGGCGACAGGCGGCGACCGCGATAACATTCTGCTGATTTCAGGGGGCGTTCGACCGAAAACCTACGCCGACCTGCTAGACCGATATCCAGACGGCAACTATCGCTTCTCGTTTTCTACGCCGAGCGGTTCGGTAAACAACGGGCTGCTCAGCTTCGAGAATCGCCCATTGCCAAAAGCGCCGAAAATCTCCGTTCAACAGGGTGGTGAAAAGCAGTGTGCGGTAATGGCTCCGGGCAGTAACGCCGTAGTTCGCTGGAGCGCGTTTGCGGAAGGACGTGCCGACCCAAATGCAATACTGGATGACCTGATATTCGTCATCCTGACTGACGCGGACGGGAACCGGGTGGCACACAGCGGCCGGCCGTTCGAGAATCGTCCTTATCTTACCTACGCGAGCAAGAATTTCGTGATTGACGGCGACCTCCTCCGACCCGATCAAACCTATACGCTGAGCGTCGAACATGCACTACTTGATGACACCACCCGTTTTGATTCAGTGCCGGCATTCACGACCCGTGCAGTCACAACGAAATTGGTCTTACGCACCGGGCCGGCAGATCTGGAGATGTGCATTCCGATGACCACGATCCCTTCGCTTTCCTCCCAGGTAACGATGTTCTATTACAAAGATCTGGAACCCGCTGCCTATTTTTATGGTGATTTGCTGGGGTTGGAGAAAACGCTCGATTTAACCTGGGTGAAGTTTTACAAGACCGGACCTGCAAGCACCGTCGGCCTGGTCATGGAAGGCGATGGCGGCTGGCACAAAGTCCAGGCGGAAAATTCGGTCATGTTGAGCCTGGTCACAGAAGAAGTGGATGCCTGGTACGAACGACTCAAGGACAAGCAAGACCTGACGTTTCTCAAGGAAATTAGCGACGGCGGGCCCATCCGAAGCTTTCTCCTCGCGGACCCGGGCGGCTACACGGTTGAATTTTTTGAGTGGCTTGAGGCGCCGGAATAGGCCGTGGGCGCGGTAGCCCAGGAGAGAAGCGACTGGTCCGGTCGGACCGGGTTCCTGCTCGCATCCGTTGGCGGGGCGATAGGCCTCGGTAACCTGTGGCGATTCCCGTATATCGCCGGAGACAATGGCGGTGGCGGATTCGTCCTGATCTACCTGGCGTTCGTCTTTCTGCTCGGAGTCCCGTTGGTTGCCGCAGAGATGCTGCTCGGTCGCCGCGGACACCGCAGCGCATTGAGTTCGATTTCGGCACTTGTGCGCGCGGAAGACGCAAGCGCTTTCTGGAAAACGATTGGCGTGCTGAGCATGGCAATACCGTTCTTCGCTTTGAGCTACTACGCGGTCGTTGCCGCATGGGCGATCGACTACCTGATGCTGTCCATCACCGAAGGCTTTAGCGGTTTGGACGGGACTTCCTCGCAGAATACTTTCAACGACAGAATCAGCCGCCCGGGCTACCAGGTCATGCTGCACGGTGTTTTCATCGCCATGACAGTCTGGATCATTGCGAACGGCATCAACAAGGGAATTGAGCGTGCAGCCAAGGTCTTCATGCCTGCATTGTTCCTGGTGATCGTAATGCTGGTCGTGTATGGCATGCTCAATGCGGACTTCTCCGCTGCCGTCGATTTCCTGTTCCGTCCCGACTTCAGCAAGATTACCGGGCAATCCTTTCTCATCGCGCTCGGCCAGGCGCTGTTCTCCCTGGGCATCGGCGTCGGCCTGATGATTACCTACGGCTCCTATATGCCAAAAGAGTTTTCGCTGCGCACCTCTGTCACCATTATCTGCATTGGCGATACCCTTGCGGCGATTCTGGCTGGTCTCGCAATTTTTCCTATTGTCTTCGCGAGCGGCCTCGACCCGGCCGAAGGCCCGGGCCTGATTTTTGTCAGCCTGCCCATCGCGTTCGGTGGCATGCCAGGTGGCCAGGTGGTAGCGGCGCTGTTCTTTTTGCTGCTGTTTTTCGCTGCTTACACGTCGGCGCTGGGCATGCTTGAGCCGGTTGTATCCTGGCTGGAAGAGCGCGCACCCGGTAAACGCAAACAGATGTCGATAATTTCCGGCTTCGCCATCTGGGTGATTGGGCTTGGCTCCGTATTCTCGTTCAGCATCCTGGCCGACTTTCGGCCGCTTGGCTTTCTCGGCGTCGACAAAAGCATATTTGGACTGTTTGACTATACGATCGCCAATGTCCTGGCACCGTTCAACGCACTGTTAATTGCGCTCTTCGCCGGCTGGGTCTTGCGGCGACAGGTCGTCGACGAGGAATTTTCCGGAGAATCAAGCGGCTGGAAATCCTACTGGCGATTCGCCAATCGCTACCTGACGCCGGCAGCACTGATCATCGTCCTGATCGATCTGGCTATTGGCTGGGAACGCTTAATTCCAGGGTTTTAAAATCGGCGGATAGGTCGGTCAGGCGACAATTTGACGACAATGGGATTGCGCAGGAGTCGCCGTGTTGAAGTTGCCAGCGCCCCGCCCCACCATCGTCAAGATTGGCCGTTCCCTCAAGCACGAACAGGAATCGCAGGTCGCCATCATGGCCAAGCGACAGGTCTTCCACCCGTTGCGTGGTGCGCAAGACCAGCAGCGACGCGATGCCATTCGTGGCCTCGCCAATACCCGTGTCCTGGTATTCGATTCCTTCCGTCGACCCGGTCTGCCAGTCGGCTGTCGCTTCCCTGTGAAACACGAATCGCTGGCCACCGAAAAGGCGGTCCGGTTTCAGATTCGGTGTCGGTAGTGACATCTCGTGGTCAACGCAGGTTTCATGTTCTGCAGGACAACTAATCTCGACCACTTCCATCTGGTCCGAGCACTCCAGAACGCGATGACGGATATGCGGCGGCTGCAGAAAACAATCACCTGCCTTCATCAACATGGGTTCTCCCTGGTCTTCGTACACGACCCGAACCCAGCCGTGGACACAGAAGATGAGCTGAAACTGTACGTGGTGGTGATGCACGTAGTCCGGCACCGGTCCGCCGACCGGAATCTGGATATGGGAGGCAATAAATCGACCCCCGTAGCGCCCGGGTATGAGGTCACGGTACTGCATGCCGGCTCGACCTTTACCGAAACCCTTGCGCTCGCTGCCACTTTGCACGACCAGGGCAGGCACCAGCGTGGGCAGAGAGACGACCGGATCGTCAACCACGAATTCTATTTTCGTTCCATTTGGCGCGGTTAGCGTTTGTGAGTCGGAAAGGTGTTCATCGGTAAGAAATCTGATCGATCCGGGCTCGCCCTTTGTCGTCGAATCGAGCCGCAGTCTGACACCAAAGCCTGCAATGACGGCAATCCGCGGCGCGTCGGCCGGGTAAATCATCTCGACGCGAAAGTTGAGTTTGTCGACAAAAAAGGCCAGCGTTTCGTCGAGAGACTGACATGGCACAACGATCTCGGCGGCTTTTACGTTTTTCATTGATGTTGACCGCGCAATTCTAGGTATAAGCAAGAAATGTGTTGCGAATAATTTGTCCGACGATAACCTCTTCGCCGTCATCCATGACAGTCGCCGACAGCTGGATCCTGCCGGCGGAGAACAACGTCAGGCGGATCTCTACCGCCGGGTTGTGATCGCGTAACGCCTGGATAAATTCCGGGCGGCTTAAGCCGATGACATTCTCGTCCCAGTCAATATCCAGGTAGAGCTCTTTGGCATGCCCTGTGGCGACGAAAATCCGGGTCGTTACACTCGGAATATCGCTGATTGCAGCGACGATTACATCGAAGCGCGCCCGTTTGTACGCGAAGTCATCTGCTTCCGAAATTTTGAGCCCGGTCTCGAGCGCGACCAGCATGCCGAGATACTCCTCCGCAGATACTTTCATGCCGCGTCCGATTGACAGGTCGTTGGGCGCTCCGTGTCGGCGCGCAAAGCGAATCAGATCTTCCCGTCCCAGCAGGAGCCCGGCGCTGTATGGGCCCCGCAATCCTTTCCCCCCTGAATAACAGATCAGGTCAAAGCCCTTACTAACACCATCGACAACGTTCATGGCCGGCGGCGTCGTGGTTGCAGCATCGCAAAATGACGGGACACCCAGCTCGTTGGCGAGCGCCAGGTATCGGTCAGCGGGTATATCGTCACCCTGTTGCGTTGGCAGCAGGAAAAACATCATCGCGGTACGGTCGCTTACCCGCCGCCGGACGTCATCCTCGGTTTCAACCTCCACCAGCGTCCCGCCGGCAACGGTCAGGGCACGGTCATAGGTATAGCGATGCTTCTTTTGAATGATAATCTCATTTCTTAATCCGCCGGGATCAGGCAATTGGCGCATCTTTTCTTCATCGCCCAACGTCATGCAGGCGGCCGTGCCGAGAACCATCGCGGCGGTAGCACCCGAGGTCACCATCGCCGCTTCACTGCCAACCAGTGATGCAATACGAGCACCGACCGCATCATGCAGCTCGCGCATTTTCACCTTGTGCGTGGCCGCATAGCGCATCGCCGCGACGACCTCCGGTCGCATCCTGGCACCGCCGTACGCCGAATAGGCGCCGGCCGCGTTGATCATCGGTGTCAACCCGAGCTCCCCAAAGTAGTCTCTGCCGCTCGTGGCACTGGATTCCCGGGCAGACGCTTTGCCGGCCAGACCGAAAGGCACGGCGCTCGCCAAGCTCTTCAGGAATGATCGTCTGAACATCACGCTGCAAACCTGCGGTGCAGGCGTAGAATCTCGGCCACACGCTGCGTGACAATTTCTGCCTCCCCGGGCTTTAGCGCAACGGCGGTCAGGTGCAGCTGGTTGTTAGAGAGAAACAGCGCCCGGACTTCGATTGATGGCTCACCGGAACGCAGTGCCTGCTTCAGATCAGCAACGCTAATCCTGTATTCATCGGCATCCCAACGAACTTCCAGGTAAGGTTCGCGAGCCTCGGCACCCGGTATCCCGATCTCGGTCTGCACGCCTTCGACCGCGGCAAGATCCCGTTCCATCGCACTGACGACATTAAGCTGACGCCGGTACTCCGCGCCTTCGTCAAATTCAAGGCTCTTTTCAACCGCAACCAGCATGCCAAGATACTCTTCGGGCGCGACTTTCATGCTGCGGCCGTACGCGCGATGGTTTGGCGAACCGTTCATGCGTGCGTAGTGCACCAGGTCTTCGCGTCCCAGTAACAGGCCTGCACTATAGGGGCCGCGCAGGCCCTTCCCGCCGGAATAGCAGACCAGGTCGAAGCCCTGCGATACCGTTGCCGCGATATTGCCGACCGGCGGCACGGTCGTCGCAGCGTCGCACATGATTGGAATGCGCAGTTCTTTTGCAAGCGCTACGTATTCGGCAACCTGGATCCCGGGATGGTCCGGTCGATTTTTAAGGTAAAACATCATGGCCGTTTTGTCGTTGACGGCGGCGCGAATATCAGCCCCCGTTTCAACTTCGACCAGCTGCGCACCGGGTGCCCTGAGTGAGCGGTCATACAAATAGCGCTGACTTTTAAGAATGATGACCTCGTTTGGCATATCGCCGGCTGCCGGCAACCGTTCCATCTTCTCCGCATCGCCCATCGTCATGCAGGCAGCGGTACCGAGGATCATTGCACTGGTAGCGCCTGCCGAAACCATGGCGGCGTCGGCACCGGTCAGTTCGGCAATCCTTT